>JAYVTB010000024.1:0-139582 GCA_043774805.1 Cyclobacteriaceae bacterium
GTTTCTGCGGAAGAGGCTCATTCTTTTAAGATTTCAGATACCTCAAAGGTTTGAACTTTTTCCGCTACTTTATAATCGCGACTTTCGGATAGTTATGGCATTTTTTAATCAAATACCTTAAATAGGTAAGGTGAGGCTCTATAAAATTGCAATTTTTGCAAATCGTAAACCTTGAATGTGGAGGAATTGCCGGATTGAATTATGGGTATAACAAAAAAACTCCAGCTGATAAAACTTATCTCCTACTCTGGTGAATAGGTTTGACCGTTAAATAGATTTACAAATCGTCAATCTTAATGAATGAGACTGCCCTAACCGGATTGCCATCCGAATTCAATCCTTCTACGACCACCCGATATTGACCGGAAAGATCGGCCGCGAAAAAAGAAACTTCCGAACGCCCCGTTAATGTATTTGTAATGACTTCGGGTGCCCAAAAAATGGTTGAACGATAATCAGCTACAGTGACATCGATGTTATGATCATCATAATCGGGAGATCGATACGGTCTGAATGTTGAATACCCGGCCACTTTTAGGCTTTGGAAGTTAGGGGTAATCTGGGTGGCGAGGAGACCTTTCTTTAAATAGATGGATATTACACCGTTAGCGCCCTGTGATCCATACAATACATTTATTCTTTTTGTTATGGAAATCGATTCAATGCTAGCAGGATTTATCTGAGCAAGAGTTTGACCCGCCTCCCCGGCAGTCGGTACTTCATCGATGGTAACGAGGGGCCCACCTTGCGCGTTGACGGACATTCCCATAGCTCTTGTAAAGCCAATAAAATTGGTGGCTGGATTGACAACCATACCCGAAACTTTTCCAGTCAATGAGTATAATAAATTAGGGTAGCCCGTATTGATGTCCTTTTCAGATAAAACAGCATCCGGAATTCCATAGGGTCTTCTCACTCGATCAAACGGTTCTTCAATTCTGCTTGCTTTGATATCTACATTGTTTAGTAGTCGGGCTTCTTTTGGTACATCAAACTCTGAAACAAGTCTTTGTCGTGATGAAGTACTTTGAAAACAACAAGGATTTTAAAATTGTTAAATAGAGTATTCTTGTTGTTTTTCATAACTATTGATACTCAACAATCTCGTGAATATTAAATTTTAATGCAATTCCTTTTTGGCTTAGGTTTCAAAAAACCAAACATTAGATTAACAGCGCGTGGAGAAGGATCTCCTTCGAAAACAGTCATGATCACTCAACGATGATTTTCCTCAGGTAATACACATCCTGATCGAGAATGGGAAAAGTAGTACTGGTGATGGTAACCGGTGTTTTGCTGATGGAAATTTTCTGCTTGCCACTGTTGGTTACAACCTCCATGGGAATTTCATAATCCAGGTTTAACAACTGCACCTTGTACTTATCATCCCCCGTTTGCTTCAACGAGATTTCAAGTTTGTTGGTAGTGCGCAAATATAGATCAAACACCGCTTTTAAACTTTTGCCATGCGCGCTGCTAAACAGTTGCTCCACCATATTAGTGGTCACTGTATTGTCATACACATATTGCTGCTCAGTGGCCAGTTTTTTCAAAGTGGGGAAGAAGACGTCATCGCCCATGATGTAGCGAAGTGTATGCATGAAGAAGGCACCCTTGCCATAAATATCTCCGTGATAGGTCTGATCGGTGTCGATCTCTTCGCCTTGCACAATGGGTATTTTGTTTTGAGTATCGCGTGCCGTGCGCTGCATCCTTTTCAGGTATTCCTGTTCACCACCAATTTCAAGTATATGAAGGGCATCGGCAAACGTACAGATGCCTTCGTGTATCCACATGTCCGCCCAGTCGCGGTTCGTAACTTTGTTCGCCCACCACTCATGACCAAACTCATGCACCAGCAGCCAGTCAAAATCCTGGGTGCCAACTTTCGTGTACTTGAATTTGTTTCCATAAGCAATCAACGTCTGATGTTCCATGCCCAGGTGAGGCGTTTCACATAAGCCTATCTTTTCCTTCGCCCATGGATATTCGCCAAAATATTTTTCAAGAATACGTGTGGCATTCGCCAGCAGATCGAGTTCATACATGGCTTTGTTTTCACTTTCTTCGAGCACGTAAAAGTCCATTGGCACAACGGTGCCGTTGATGGTGGTATAGTTGCGGCTTACCTTTTTGTATTTGCCAATGTTAAACACCAGGCAATAGTTGCTGATGGGATAATTCGTCTTCCAGTGAAAGATGGTTTTGTCCTTGCTGGTTTTTTGTTTCACCAGCATGCCCGGCCCCGCGGCCACCAATCCTTTGGGTACAGTAATGAATAAATCAGCGCCTTCATTCGGTTCATCACTGGGGTGATCCTTGCAGGGGAAAAATATTTTGCCGCCTTCACCCTGGCAGGTAATGGCTACCCAGGGATTTCCCTGACTGTCTTTTTCCCATTGAAATCCACCGGTCCACGGTGCGTGCAACGAAACACCGGGAGTTCCTTCATAATCAATCTTTACATGCGCTTTGCCAGTAGGTAAGTGCTGCGCAATGCGGATGAGATCATCTTCGCCATGCTGAAAGGGTTTTTCTTTGCCATTGACAAAGACCTTCTTCACTTGGAGGCCATGCCAGAAATCGAACAGCAGTATTTCGGTTGGTTGTGTGAGCAACAAATCAATTTCGGTGAAGCCTTTAATGTATTTTTTTTCCGGATCAACGTCCAGGCTGATGGTATAATGCCGGATGTCCATGATGGCCTGTTCCGGTTTTAGTTTTCCACCTGATTTCAGATTTTGTGAAACACTAAGGAGTGGAAGCAAACATAAGAAGAATAGTAAGCGCATGAATTTAGCGTTGCGTGATGAGGACATTATATCGATTTACTCCAGCATTTCTAAATAGCTGAAATTGCCGAAGGAGATAGATCATCCAAATGAAGAAAAATATTATTCTCAATTAATCCTTCGAAATCGGATCAATCATAATATGTGCCCGGTGTGTTCCAGGATTCATGATCCATGGCATGCCAGGGGCCTCTGGTTTTGTTGGGAGGCCAGTGCTGGCAGCGGTTGCCCAAGGGATATACACCACGTAGCGGAAACTTCCTTTTGTTACCTCTCCGGTAGTTGCATTATACGCCTCATCGGGTGCCGAAAATACTTGTAGGTTGCTTGCTTGTTTTGGCATCATCATTTTTCCTGACTTTGCTTCGGCTTCGCGGATGTCAAATGTCTCCTGTGTAGTTTTACCTGCCGCTTTCAACTCTCTCCCACGCGCCATAAAAGGTTCGAGGTCTTTGTGATAACAGGATACGCTAAATCCTTTTTGATTGGGATTATCGGCAAGACAAATCAATTCATTGGTACCTTTTCTCAGAACAACAAATTCGCCTTTGGCACCATAGCCATACACTGTTGCATCAGCACGTTTATCTTCAGGGGCTGCGAGCACGGCTCCTTTAATTTGGATTTCAGCGGATGGAATCGGTGCATTTTGTGCGAATAAGGTTTGAGCACCGATCAGTGTAAAGAGGAATACATAGGTATATTTCATAAAAGTAAATTTAAAGTTGAAGGATGGAAGAACGGGTATTTTTTAATCTCTATAAATCTGCAAATAATCTCAAACAAATTCAATGGTTTCCTGATGAACGGTTAGCTTATAGTCAGCGTGCTAAATGTACGTGATGAGTTAAGCAATCCATAGTAATAATCGTCATTCATCGACTTCAGGTTGATTCTTCCTATTCTTTTTAGCTGTTTTGCATTATGAAAAAACTACTTATCTATTTTTTAGTATTGATGGCACATCCAGGGCTGGCTCAAACTATTACCGTGAAGGGAGATGTGAAAGATGCCATTAGGGGAAAACTTCTGAAATCAAAGATTTCGTATCATAGCTATCCAACCGGAGGCATTTCAGGGTCATTTAATGACAGTACCTATTCCTTCTCTATTTTTGGATCCGCCAAATATCAGATCACCGCTGAATCAGAAGGCTACATTCCTCGCACTGTAATTGTTGATCCAAAAGAGTCTGTTAATAACATAATCACTCGCGACATCACCCTAACCTCAAAAGGAGAAACTGTGGTGTTGAATCACCTCATCTTTGAACAAGGCAAAGCAGTGATTAACCCTAAGTCATTTCAGGAACTCGATGAACTGGTTGCCATGATGAAGGACAGTCCGAAGATTGAAATACAACTGGAAGGTCATACCGACAATGTTGGAAATCCTCAGGCCAATCTGAAGCTCTCGCAGGCGCGAGTGGATGCCGTGAAGAAATACATTACCACACGAGGGGTAAGTAAGAATAGGATTAAGACAAAAGCTTTTGGAGGATCCCAGGCAATCGCTAAAGAAAACACAGAAGAAGCAAGGGCAAAAAACCGAAGAGTAGAGATGAGAGTATTGAAGGATTAGTGATGTTTCGGGCTCAGCATAAATCGAACCCGATCATTAATTCATTTTAGACGAGCGTGTTTCATTTCGGGTGATGGAAGATTGTTCCGTTTCCCAAGCCTTCCAATATTCCGTAAGTTGAATAAGTTCTTCTTCAAGGCAAGGATAGTGATTTGCTTTTGGAATACTTGGCCACAGCCCTTTCGAAAGATGATAACTGCTTAGGCCACCGGTCCATTCAAAATGTCCTGGGTCATAGAGACTTTTCCATCTTCCGCCCCAGCGCAATCCAAGTTGCTCTCCAAGGATTCCTACTTTGCGCCAAAGTTTAGGATTGTTCCATTGAACAACGGAGTCAATAACCGGCACAATGTCAATGGCGAGGCCGTATTGATGTTTCGACTTTCCGCCAACCGATCGGGTATAATTTTTCTCCATCGCCTTATATTCATTTTGCTTGGCATAAGTGCGATAGGTTTCTACAATAGCCAACTCAATTCCTTTGGCTTTGCAAAGAGTAATTAGCGCTTGAATCTTATCCCTGAAATAGGGGTGAAGCGCATCGAGGTCGGCAATCATAGGCAGGTTGCCACGGTCTTTGCCAAAGGAAAAATTTTCAACGATGGTCCAGGTTTTCCAGGACTCTTCTGGTTCTGGGGTTTTTATTATAGGTTCTTCTGAAATAAAACTCTTTATTAAACCTGTAATTATTTCTGTTTGGTGCTCGCTATAAGGTGCCTGAGGTAATAAAAGGCCATCATTTTGGCCGTAGAGGGCTACGGAAAGACAGAAAAGGACCAAAAACAATGCAATCTTTGACATTTCAAATTATATCAACCCCAAAGGTACGCAAATTTCGGAATATGTAGTGAGATGTTCATACCTCCAAAGGGGAGCATTTAATAGCCATTGTATGGAGACAGGACTCTATCATTAATAATCAACTGAATAATTTGAGGTTGGTCAAGTCCTGGAAAATATCAACCAGTTCAGTTTACTCATTAAGATTCCGATTCATCTTTGTTGATATCGGCTGAAATAGTGTTTGAGATTCTGATACGTCACTCCTTGCAAACTGGAATGATAAGGTGATGCTCAGACTATCTCTAGCTTAACCGTCTTGCACTTATCTATTCTATACACTGGTCGAGATCAACTATTTTTTATGAGTCACACATCTTTGCTTACTTTCGGTTTCTAACAAATGGTGCTTCTCAATTGTCATGGAGGAAAACGTTAAAAACAAATTGCTGAGTGAGTATCTTTCGCGCTTCGTCAGCGATCATAAGAAGAACTTTGTAGAAAAAGTATTGGATGAGCGCACACGTCATATTACGATGGTATTGGAAGACATTTACCAATCTCAGAACGCCAGCGCGGTTATTCGCACCTGTGAGTGCATGGGCATACAGGACGTGCACATTATAGAAAATGATAGCAAATACATGGTTAACAGAAAAGTGCTGAAGGGATCTTACAAGTGGGTTGACTTAATCCGATACAAAAGCAAGCAGGCAAACAATACAGCGACCTGTTTTGAGCGATTACGTGCGAGTGGCTACCGGATAGCGGCCACTGATCCTTCACCGGAAGGAATCTCGATTCATGATATTTCTGTGAATGATAAAATTGCTATTGTAATGGGTAACGAATTACACGGCACGTCATCCTACGCACTTGACCATGCTGATATGAAGGTGCGAATTCCCATGTATGGCTTTACGGAAAGTCTGAACATTTCTGTAAGTGCAGCCATTTGTCTCAACGCATTGGTTCCATCACTTCGAAATTCGGAAGTTAACTGGCAACTGTCAGAAGCAGAAAAGGGAGATATTCGGTTGCAATGGCTAAGAAAGATGGTGAGGAATGCTGAAATCATGGAGAGGGAATTTCTGAAATCTATTCCGTAACTTTACCTTGCTTTAATCTGGCAGTTGATGAATTTCTGGAAACGAATCTTGAAGGGTGCAGTGATTGGGTTGTCCATCTTAATACTTTTTGTTGTTGCTTCTAATCTGTGGGTCGTATTAAGTACGCGATCAAAAGTATTAGACGACCAAAAACTACTGAGAGAAGGTGGAGTGGCATTGGTGTTGGGAACCAGTCATCGAATGATAAGCGGTGTACCCAATCCATTTTTTGCCAATCGAATTGCCACTGCTGCTGACCTATACAAAAATGGTAAGGTCGTTCATTTTATCTTGAGTGGAGATAACCGCACCCGCTATTATAACGAGCCAATGGAAATGAAAAAAGCGTTGATGAATCTGGGTGTTCCAGCATCGGCCATCACGCTCGATAACGCAGGCCTTCGCACGTTGGATTCTATTGTTCGGTGTAAGGAAATTTTTGAGCAAAGTAATATCATTATCATCACGCAGCCGTTTCATAGTTATCGTGCTTTATTTATCAGTAACTATTACCATATGGATGCAGTTGCCTTGGTAGCGCAGGAACCCACACAGGAAATTTCACTACAGGTTTATGTTCGTGAATATTTTGCGCGAGCAAAAGCCATCCTTGATCTTTATGTTTTAGGTACTGAACCTCGTCATTTAGGTGAAAAAGAACCACTTAGTATTTGATCGGAAATAAAAAAATCAAGGTTGCCCACCTTTTCATTCCTCCTCCGTATAAATGCTTAATTTTGTAATTGTTCCTATTTTGTGAGTACACATAATCATTATTTTGTTAAAGCATTCATTGGTTCTGCGCTGTTAATCATAAACAGTGTGCTATTTGCGCAGGAAACCGTGGTGCAAGGAAAAGTTACCGATGCCGCTTCAGGCGATCCACTCCCTTTCGTCAATGTATTTTTTAAAGGAACCACGATTGGTACCACAACCGATTTCGATGGCAATTTTGCGTTACATTCCTTCAATGCCACCGATTCATTAGTAGCCTCCTATGTGGGTTATAAACCCAGAACCAAGGTCGTGAAACGGGGAACAAAACAAACCATTAATTTTCAGTTAATCGAAGAGATGATCGGCCTTCAGGAGGTCATCGTTTACGCAGGGGAGAATCCAGCATTTGAAATTCTGAGAAATGTCGTGCGCAACAAAAAGAATAATGACAAAAGAAAGCTCACCGCCTACGAATATGATACCTATACAAAAGTGGAGGTAGATGTTGATAACATCTCTGATAAATTCAGAGAGAAGAAAATTATTAAAAAAATAACACAGGTATTGGATAGCGTAGAGCGCATTGCCGGTGAAGATGGCAAGCCGATTTTGCCTTTGTTCATTACAGAAAGTATTTCAAAAATTTATTACCGCGATAACCCCTCTTTAAAGAAAGAGAAAATTTTAAAGACTAAAGTAAGTGGTGTGGGAGTGCAGGATGGAACTACGGTAACCCAGATGGTGGGATCCTCTTTTCAGGAGTATAACTTCTATCAAAACTGGTTGAATATTCTTACCAAAGAATTTGTATCGCCCCTTGCCGATGGCTGGCGTATTTATTATGAGTACGATCTCTCCGACAGTCTTTACCTGGGCGATGATTTCTGTTATCGGTTGGATTTCTTTCCAAAAAGCCCGCAAGACCTTGCCTTCACGGGCACGATTTGGATCACGAAAAAGGAATATGCCCTAAAACAGATTGATGCTACTATGGGAGTTCAGGCAAATCTTAACTTCATAGAAAAACTCAGGCTGCAACAAGAGTCAGTAAAGTCTGAATTAGGACCCTGGATTCCAGTTAAGAACCGTGTATTGGTTGACGTGAATGAACTAGGCACCAGGAATGCCGGCTTGCTGGCAAAATTCTATACGAGCAACAGGAACATTGTTACCAATAAGCCTTACGACCAGGCGTTTTATGAACGCGCCATCGAAACGGCAGAAGACTTTCGAATGTTTGAAGATGATAAATACTGGGATACACTTCGCCATGAACCCCTTAGTGAAACAGAGAAAAGTGTTTACCGGATGATTGATACGCTCGTGAATATTCCTGTAGTTAAAACCTACACGGATATTCTTACGGTGCTGGTGGATGGCTACTATGATGTTGGAAAGATAGATGTAGGTCCATACTTAAGTACGGTCACGTGGAACAATATCGAGGGAGTACGATTGCAGGCAGGCTTCAGAACAAACTATAAATACAGCAAGAAGTGGGTGTATCATTTGCAGGGAGCGTATGGTTTTGATGATGAGAAGTTCAAGTACATGGCCGGAATCCAACGCATTCTTTCCAGGAACCGATGGACTACCATTTCGTTCAGGGCAAGAAGAGATTTGGCCAGAATAGGTATCGATGATGAAACGCTGGCAGATAATCCTCTGTTTATCGCGGCCACACGTTGGGGTTATTTCCGAAGAGGCTATTACACGGATGAATACCGCGTTAGCCTCCAGCGTGAATTGTTTAAGGGGTATTCCCAGCGCATTGCGTTCAGGAATTGGACCTTTAATCCGACATTTAATTTTGCCTACACTAACCCAACTGATCCTGCCGATATACGAAGTACGTTTGAAACCTCGGAAGTGATCATTGAATCGAGATATGCCCGGGATGAAGTTTTTTTGATCGATGATAATGAGCGGGTAAGTATGGGAACGAATAAATGGCCCATCATTACATTGAAGTATACACGCGGAGTTTCAGGTGTTTTTGGCAGTGACTTTGATTATAATAAACTTCGCTTAAATCTTACCAAAAGAATTAAAACAGGGCCACTTGGGGTAGGTTACATTACGTTAACCGGTGAATATGTTTTCAATACGCTGCCTTATCCCTTGCTCTCACTTCATTTGGGTAACGAATCATTCCTCTATACTTCGCTCACCTACAACTTGATGAATTACGGGGAATTTGTGAGCGACCATTTTGCTTCGGTGCAGTATCGTCAGTACCTGGAGGGTTTCCTCCTGAATCGTGTGCCGCTGCTGAATAAACTAAAGTGGAGATTATTAGCTACGGCCAATGTGATCACCGGAGGACTGAGGCAAGCCAACCGGGACTTAATTTCTCCCGTAATGCCCGATGGCGTAACCCCAACCTTGCAGGCAGGGTATTTTACCAATAGTAAACCCTATGTTGAAGTGGGATATGGTGTTGAAAATATTTTCAAGTTTCTCCGCGTTGATTTTGTTCACCGCTTGTCATATCTCGATAATGAAAGGGCACGGAAGTTTGGCGTTCTCTTTACCGCCCAGATACAACTGTAGTCCCTTATTTTTCCACGCTTGATGGTTAAAACAAGCTAGGAAAACGCCATATTTGCACTCCAAAATTCTTAATGATGAGTGTTGTAAAAATAACGCTGCCGGATGGATCATCCAGAGACTATCCAATAGGCGTAAAAGGTATTGAAATAGCACAAAGTATTAGTGAGGGGTTGGCTCGCAATGCATTGTCAATTGAGGTGAATGGTGAGATATGGGATTTAAGCAGGCCCATTAATGCAGATGCAGCAATAAAAATATTTACATGGAATGATAAGGGTGGCAAATATGCTTTCTGGCATTCATCGGCACACTTGTTTGCAGAAGCGCTCGAAGCACTCTATCCCGGAGTTAAGTTTGGAATAGGTCCTCCCATTGAAAATGGTTTTTATTATGATGTGGATCTCGGGGACATTCCTTTTGGGGATGAAGAACTAGCAGCGGTTGAAAAGAAAATGGTGGAGCTGGCGAAAGTCAATAACCAGTTTGTCAGAAGCGATGTATCCAAGCAGGAAGCATTAGATTATTTTACCAAAAAGGGTGACCCATACAAACTGGAGTTGATTGATGGCCTTGCCGATGGATCGATTACTTTTTATCAGCAGGGAAATTTTGTTGATCTCTGTCGCGGACCTCACATTCCTTCTACAGGTCCCATCAAGGCAATAAAACTTTTAAGTGTTGCTGGTGCCTATTGGCGCGGCAACGAAAAAAATAAAATGCTCAAGCGGATTTATGGCATCACATTCCCCAAACAAAAGGAATTGGAAGAGTATCTCCATTTGCTGGAAGAAGCAAAGAAGCGTGATCATAGAAAGCTTGGAAAAGAACTTGAGTTGTTTGCCTTCTCTGAAAAAGTGGGAATGGGTCTTCCGCTCTGGCTACCGAAAGGAACTATCCTTCGTGAACGCCTCGAGCAGTTCATGCGAAGAGCTCAGGTACGTGCAGGATATGATCCGGTGGTAACGCCACATATTGGCAGCAAGCAATTGTATGTTACATCCGGCCACTATGAAAAATATGGTAAGGATTCATTTCAGCCCATTCACACTCCGGATGAGAGTGAAGAGTTTTTACTTAAGCCAATGAACTGTCCGCATCATTGCGAGATATATAAGGTGAAGCCACGATCTTATAAAGACCTACCGATCCGCTATGCGGAATTTGGAACGGTGTATCGTTATGAGCAAAGTGGCGAACTTCATGGGCTTACCCGGGTAAGAGGCTTTACTCAAGACGATGCTCACATATTTTGCAGACCTGACCAGGTGAAGGATGAATTTATCAAGGTGATAGATCTGGTGCTATTTGTATTTAAGTCACTGGGATTTGAAAATTATACGGCACAGGTATCTCTGCGTGATCCTGAAAATAAGGCAAAGTACATTGGTGATGATGAATTGTGGGATCGTGCAGAGCGTGAAATTCAAGAGGCGGCAGACGAACGCAACCTAAAAACGGTGGCGGTAAAAGGCGAAGCTGCTTTCTATGGACCTAAACTGGATTTCTTGGTAAAAGATGCGTTAGGACGCAGCTGGCAGTTGGGTACAATCCAGGTGGATTACCAGCTTCCTGTACGTTTTGAACTGGAATACATCGGATCGGATAACCAAAAGCACACACCAGTAATGATTCACCGTGCGCCATTTGGTTCTTTGGAACGTTTTGTGGCGGTTCTAATAGAGCATTGTGCCGGTAATTTCCCGTTATGGCTCGCCCCGGAACAGATTGCCATATTGCCAATTTCAGAGCGATTTAATGAATATGGCCAGAAAGTGCTGGATATTCTTAAGCAGACTGATATCAGGGGCTTTTTGGATGACAGAAACGAGAAAATTGGCCGTAAAATCAGGGATGCTGAAATGAAAAAGGTTCCATTTATGCTATTGGTGGGTGAGAAGGAATCGATGGAAAATAAGGTGGCGGTAAGAAAGCACGGTGAAGGTGACAAAGGCGTAATGGATCTCACCGACTTTGTGGCAACTTTCGCAAAGGATTTCGCCCTTCCATCCTCATAGGTTTATTTTGAAAAAAAGAAAAAAGAGCGATATTTGCAGCCTTGTCTGAGAATCAGGCTTGAAATTTTAAAGAATTTAAGTACATAAACCCAAAGAGTGGCAATATTTCAAGGTGGAAACCGCCCAAAGCCTTTCGTAAGAGGCCCGCGGAGAGTAGTAGAAGAACCTTATCGCGTAAATGAACGCATTCTTGTACCCAGAGTAAGGGTAGTAGGTGAAAACATTAAAGTGGATGTTTATCCTACTTCGGTGGCTATAAAAATGGCTCAGGACCTGGGGTTGGATTTGGTGGAAATATCACCCAATGCAGATCCTCCGGTTTGTAAAGTAATCGACTACTCGAAGTTCAAGTACGAGCAAAAGAAGAAGCAGAAGGAAATTAAGGCCAATGCTCAAAAAACGATTTTGAAAGAAATCAGATTTGGCCCTAATACAGATGAGCATGATTTCAACTTTAAAGTGAAGCATGCAGAAAACTTCCTGAAGGAAGGAGCAAAAGTGAAAGCATATGTTCATTTCGCAGGTCGTTCGATTGTATATAAAGAGAGAGGTGAGATTCTGTTACTGAAGTTTGCCCAGGCACTCGAAGAATTAGGTAAAGTAGAGCAGTTGCCAAAATTAGAAGGCAAGCGCATGTATATGATGGTTGCCCCGAAAGGAAAAAAATAGTTAGTTGATTTAAATTTATAAGTAATGCCTAAGTTAAAAACAAAGTCGGGAGCCAAGAAGCGCTTTAAAGTTACCGGAACCGGTAAGATCAAGCGTAAGAGGGCTTATAAGAGACACATCCTGACAAAAAAAGGTACTAAGCAGAAAAGAAGACTAGGACACGCCACCACCGTTAAGAAAGTTGACGAGGGTAATGTGAAGCCAATGCTTCCGTATCTCGTTTAATCCGTCAAGTCGGATTTATTGGTTGTCCGTCAAGTAGGCGGATATATGTTTAACCCGGTAATTGGCACATAAGTGTTTTGAAACAAAAGACCGCCAACGCCAAAAATTAAAAAATATGCCACGTTCAGTAAACAGTGTAGCATCCCGTGCCAGACGCAAGCGCGTTAGGGAGTTGGCCAAAGGATACTTTGGTCGTAGAAAAAATGTATGGACTGTAGCAAAAAATGCAGTTGAAAAAGGTTTAGTATATGCGTATCGCGATAGAAAGGCCAAGAAGAGAGATTTCCGCACACTTTGGATCGCCCGTATCAATGCAGGAGCAAGACTTCATGGAATGTCTTATTCTGAGTTCATGGGTAAGATCAAGAAAGTAGGTATCGATTTGAATCGTAAAGTTCTTGCTGATTTGGCGATGAACCATCCTGCTGCTTTTGAAGCAGTAGCCAAGAAGTTGAAATAGTCGGGAATGACCAAAAAATAAAAGGGGGTTTCGGCCCCCTTTTGAATTTTATCACATGCGAAAATCGAAGAAGATATTCCTGGGCATAGCCATCATTTTCTTTGCACTACTTATTTATGCCAGCTATGATATTTCTTCACGGACCACATTTCCAGGATCCAAACCTCAGCTCAAGGAGCGAATAAAAAAACAATTTCTAACTCCCGACACAACCAAAGTAGATTCCCTGAAGTCCATTAAGCGTGAATAATGACATTTAGGCAGAATAATTATAGAAAGATCGCTCGTCAGTTTGCTTTATTTTTTCAGTTTGCTACATTAGCAACAGATTAAAGCCAACTATAGACGAGATTATCCCCTGAGGTCAAGGACTTCAGGGGATTTTCTTTTATAGTCCTATCCGCTCCTCCTTTTTCGGTAACTTGTATAAAGGAAAGGCAACCCTTTCTTTTTTTATTCCGTCCTGTTCAAGATTCTATTAATCGATAAACCTGGGGTAACTCATGCACCTGCTTATACTAGGTTGCAAGCGTAAAGATCGCGATAGTCAGCGGCTGCTGTATCAGCACTACTATTCGTATGCCTTGAGTGTATGTACCCGCTACTCCAGAAATACATCGGAAGCAAAAGAAGTGGTGAATGATGGATTTATGAAAGTGTTTGGAAAAATTGATCAATACAAGCCCGAGTCCTCCTTTAAAGGTTGGATAAGAAGAATTATGATCAACACATCAATTGATCAGTATCGCAAAGAGTTGAAACATCAGCAGCATGACAATCTAGCGTCTGTTTTTTCATCGGTGATACAACCACAGGCTATTACTGACCTATCGCACGCAGAACTGATTGGATTAGTACAAAAGCTATCCCCTGCGTATCGCACAGTTTTCAATCTCCATGTTATCGATGGATATACCCACGAGGAGATAGGTAAGATATTAAAAATATCATCAGGTACTTCAAAATCCAACTTGCTCAAAGCGCGGGAGAATTTGAAGAGAATGTTGGACGGATTGAATCGGATATCGCATGAAAAAGTTAACTGACGAGGAGCTCGATTCGGTTTTTAAGAATGCTGCCGATGGCTTAGAACCGGCCTTTGACCCGGCTTCCTGGGAAGCTATGAAGACGAAATTGTATCAACCAAAGCCCGTCTTCTGGAAGCGTTGGATGTCTTTTACGTTAGCAGGTCTGGTAATTTTTTCCTCCGGCATTTGGTTAGGTACCTATCTTAATGAACGTGCCTCAAAGACAACGCAAAAAAAATATAATAATGTAGCACTAGCTCAGGAGGAACAGCAGACAAGTTCTACAGATAGCGATAAAAATCAAGGGGCAACACCGCTTCGAAATCAACAACACAATCAATCTGAATCTCAAAATATTGTCATACGTCCATCTGCAAAAGGAAGCCGGATTGTTAAGAATCAGGAAAGAGTAGCTGAGGGCAATGGATATAAAGCAAATCGGAGCATCGATCACCTTATGGAAAGTGGTACTGTTATCAAAGTTGCGGACAACGATCATTTGATCGATGAAACCGCCTTCATATCGCGGGAAGAACAGAATGTTGACGGCAATGAAGTTTTGATAACAGACCACTTACCTGACTCCTCGCAAAGCAAACTGATTGAAGTGAAAGAGGACACTACCCAATCAGTTATTGAAGAGAAATCTAAAAATGAAAAGTCAGTAGCTCGTTCATTTTATGTGCGCCTATTGGCCTCCCCCGATTTTTCCTCTATGAATTTTTCGTCACCGACTTCAGCTGGCAGCAATTATGCGTTGCTTTTAGAATATCAACTTTCCAATCGTTGGTCGATTTCTACCGGTGGAATTTTGTCGAAGAAGAAATATTCCACGGATGAAAAATTTACGTATGGAAAATACACTGCTGATCGGATGGCCGGAGCATGTCGTATTCTGGATATCCCGATAAATATATATTATCACTTTCGACCACAGCAAAGGACTTCTTTTTATGCAGGCATAGGATTTTCTTCTTATGTCATGCTGGAAGAAGACTATACCTACACGTTTGATACACCGACCGGGAGCAAGGACTTCACCTCTTACATCGAGCGACAAAATAATGAATGGTTCAAGATGCTCAACATTTCAGCTGGTGTACAGTATCGGATTTCTCCACGATTCTATGTGCAGGCAGAACCATTTTTGAAAGCTCCGCTTACCGGTGTTGGTGAATGGGATGTATCGCTATCGAGTGTCGGAGTCTTTATGGGTTTGAAATATAAAATCAACTAACCAAAAATTATGATAATTATTAGTCGGACGAGCTTAATTGTGCTTGCTCTTTATTCATCGCTACTTTTTTGCATGAGCTGTTCTAACAATGACGTAACCGGACCGGTTGATTGTGCTACATCTACTCTCGCAGTAAGTTTTACATCTATAAATCCCTCTTCATGCAGCGTTAATGACGGAACCATCACCGCCACTGCTACCGGAGGTGATGGTCCCGATCAGTATGCCCTTGATGCGCAAGCTTACGGAACAAATTCAAGTTTTATTGGTCTTGGCGCTGGCATATATCAATTGAAGGTAAAAGACAAAAATGGCTGTGAGCGTTCTACCAGTGTTACCCTAACGCCATTTGGGTCTACGCTGACTGCTACCGTGAGTGCTACGGCTAATAGCGGATGCAAAGTCAGCAATGGAGCTATTGAAATCAATGCCACCGGTGGCACAGGACCTTATACGTATAAACTAAATAATGGTGCCGCTTCTGCTGCCAATACATTTAGTTCTTTATCGGCAGGTAACTATGCGGTGAAAGCCATTGACAATACGGGGTGCTCTGTCACGCAGACAGTGAGGGTGCTGAGTGGTATCAAATTAAGTGTGGAGATAAAAAGCATCATTGATGCCAGTTGTGCCGTAAGTGGATGCCATGTGACCGGTGGCAGTGCAACCGTATTTACATCATTAGCAAACATCATAGCAAATGCCAGTGGAATAAAAACGAGGACTGCGAATGGCACAATGCCTAAAGATGGAACCAAGCTATCGCAGGATAAACTGGATGCTATTGCCTGTTGGGTTGATGATGGCGCGTTAAATAATTGAAAAGAGTCAAGTTCAATTTTTTACCCGAAATAATAATCAGAGGAAGTAAGTAATCTTTCCTGATTCGCCCTTTTTCTTCCGAAGAATATCGTTAATTTCAATATTTAATGTTATAAAGTTCAGATGAAAAGTTTACATCGGTCGCTTCTTTTATTGTTAGCAATCTCTATGGGGTCGTGCGCGTATAACGATTTAGCCGATAGAATTTCCTGTGAAGATTCAGATCTTACGATTACGATGGAAAGTAAAATAGATGCCACGTCCTGCAAGTCTATTAATGGGAGCTTAATCGTTACCGCGAGTGGCGGCAATCCGGCCTATGATTTTAGTTTGAACGGAGGTACCTTTCAAACCAACCCCGAGTTTGTTGGGTTGGCACCTGGCTCCTATGAAGTTACGGTTAAAGATAGGCGGGGGTGTACCGTAAAAGTAACTGTAGAAATAATCTCGCCTGATTCCAACCTAACGGCAACCGCAGCTACCCAAAATGACAATCAATGTTTTACCGACAATGGAGTGATTGATGTTACAGGACAAGGGGGTGTGCCACCCTATCTTTTTCAACTTGGGTCAACAGGGTTCAGTAGCAACAGCTCCTTTACAAGCTTGAAACACGGCTCGTATTCTGTAGTTGTTAAGGACTCAGAAGACTGCCAGAAGGTAATTGTCGTATCAGTACCCCGTGGAGATACGGGCATTAGTTTTTCGAGTGAGATAAAACCAATTTTTGATACTAACTGTAATTTGTCGAGCTGCCATGGTGCCGGCACCGGGTCGCGAGATTGGACTAAGTTTGAAAACATTCAGCAGAGCTCTTCGCAAATCAAGATTCGCACCGGAAATAAAACGATGCCCATTGGTGGGCTTACCCTTACTCAGAATCAAATTAGTCAGATAGCTTGTTGGGTCGATGATGGGGCAAAGAATAATTAATTTGAGAAGATCTCGTTCTGCAAAAAATAATTGTCATGAAAAGAATTGGTTTATGTATGATGTCATTGGTATGTTGTTCCTTAACAGCTCCCGCTCAAAAGTTTACAACGGAAAAATCCCACGTAGCTTTTTTTTCTAAGGCTACCGTTGAAGATATCAAAGCGGAAAATGTTAAAGCTGTGAGTATTTTTAATGTACCTACAGGCGAAGTAGCTTTTTCTATTCCAATCAAAGACTTTGAGTTTGACAAAGGGTTAATGAAAGAGCATTTCAACGAGAAGTATCTCGAAACCGAAAAATATCCGAAGGCCACTTTTCAAGGAAAATTTATAGGATTCAATCCCGAAATTGGGGGTGAGCAAACTGTACAGGCTCAAGGCAGATTAACAATGCATGGAATTACTCAGGAGATTGATGTTTCGGGCACGTTGGAATTCGCACAAAAAAAAATCCTTGCTAAGGCTAAATTCAATATTAAACTGGCGGATTACAAAATAGAAATTCCCCAATTGTTGTGGCAGAATCTTGCTGAAGTAGTTGAAGTATCCATTGACTTTACGTACAAACCCTTATGAAATTAGTTACGCTTATCTGCCTGCTAAGTATCTCCATGTGTTCCATCGCCCAGGAAGATCTGTTGGGAGAACTGGAAAGTTCAGCCCCAAAGGAAATAGAATATGCGCTTGCTACTTTTAAAGGAACCCGTTTGATTAACGGCCAAACTATAGAAACTAAACACAAAGGGGAGCTGGAATTTATTTTTGCTCACCGGTTTGGTCCGGTAAATGGTGGTCTGTATGAATTGTATGGGTTGGATCAGGCCTATGTTAGGATTGGTCTTGAGTACGGAATCTCCGATCGGTTAGGGGTTGGTATTGGTCGTAACTCGGTCGATAAAACGGTTGATGGATTTCTTCGCTATAAAGCACTACGACAAGCTAAAGGCGGAATGCCTGTTACTCTTACTGCTTTTGGAAATGTAGCGGTAAAGACTTCACCCAAAACGGAAGACGCAGGGTATGATATTACTATCGAGGATCGTACATCCTATACGGCTCAACTTTTGATCGCCCGAAAATTTACCCCGGCTCTGTCGCTTCAACTGATGCCCTCGATTGTTCATAAAAACACAGTGGATAAAACCATTGAGAACAATGATCAATTTGCTTTAGGCATAGGCGGAAGGCTGAAAGTTTCGCGAAGTGTAGCGCTTACCTCAGAATATTATTATAGGTTTAATGTTCCAGAAAACAATCCGTACCATAACTCGCTTGGGTTTGGAATTGATATTGAAACCGGAGGTCATGTTTTTCAAATTGTGCTCACCAATACGCGTGGGCTTACCGAGCGCGCCTTTATCACTGAAACTACCGGAGAGTTTTTTGATGGCAATATCCACTTAGGATTTAATGTTACTCGCACGTTTCAGTTGAAAAGAGAGCGCAAGAAGTAGTGATTTAAACGTTCTCTTTTTTACTTTTAGGTTTAGTTTTTACTTAAACCGCCTTGCTTCTTTTTTCCATTATCCTTTACCTGATCGTCACTGTCGTGGTTGGCTATTGGGCCTCACGCAGGGTGAAGACATCCGGTGATTTTATGTTGGCAGGCCGAAGTCTCCCCTTATTACTAAGTTCATCTGCTTTGTTTGCTACCTGGTTTGGCTCTGAAACCGTTTTTGGTGCCTCTTCTGAATTCCTGAAAGGTGGTCTTTTTGCTGTGATCGAAGATCCGTTTGGCGCAGCGTTGTGCCTGATCTTGTTCGGTTTATTTTTTGCGCGCAAATTGTATTCCATGAACCTGCTTACGCTGGGTGATTTTTTTAAGGTGCGTTTTGGCAAAAGAACTGAATTAGTAGCCAGCGTATTTATTGTTCCTTCTTACGTAGGATATATCGCAGCCCAGCTTCTGGCCATGGGATTAATACTGAATGTAGTTACCGGGATGGCGGTATGGCAAGGTGTTGTAATTTCTGCTTTCGTGGTCACCTTCTATACCTATGTTGGAGGCATGTGGGCGATATCCATTACCGATTTTATTCAAAGCGTCATCATCATCGGAGGCCTGGTTGTTTTGTCGATTAACCTGACCATTAAAGCGGGTGGCGTGGCTGCAGTGCTGAGCGAAACTCACCCGGATACATTTCGATTTCTTCCTGAGAGCAACTTGAAGGAGGTTGTCATCTACCTGGGAGCGTGGTCGGTGCTGGGTTTGGGTTCGATACCATCGCAGGATGTATTTCAACGCGTAATGTCATCGGGTACAGTGAATACAGCCGTTCGTTCTTGCTACATCGCTGCGATCATGTATTTAACGATTGCCATGCTCCCGTTATTCATAAGTTTATGTGTAAAACATTTGTACCCTGAATTTGCATTGGGTGATTCACAACTCGCTTTACCCAGTATGGTACTCAGCCATGCTACCATGCCTGTGCAAATTCTCTTTTTTGGATCATTGCTATCTGCCATTATGAGCACGACCAGCTCCGCCATATTAGCCCCGGCTGCTATTTTTTCTGAAAATTTGGTGAAGCCCCTCTCGAAAGGGAGACTGAGTGACAAACAACTGCTGATGGTAACTCGTATTTCCGTCCTCGGCTTTAGTATTTTAGCGACCATCATGGCGACCGTTCGTTCGAATATTTATGAATTGGTGGGTGAGTCTTCAGTACTGAGCCTGGTCTCATTATTTGCTCCTCTCGTTTTCGGATTATATTGGAAAAGGTCTACCGCTACAGGTGCGTTATTGTCTATGGTATTAGGTACTTTTGCCTGGTTTATTTTTGAGAGCATGGAGACCAGTTGGCCCAGCCTCGTTCCTGGCCTGTTAGTAAGTATTATAGCAATGATTATTGGAAGTTTAGTTTGGAAGAATAAATAATTTGACATGGTAAAAGTTGAAATCAACCGCATCGATCAGGATTTTCATATGGAGGCGGTAAATGAAGCAGGGAATAAAATTCAGATGGATGCTGGTCCTGCTGATGGTGGTCATGAGTTGGGCTTTCGCCCCATGCAGTTATTACTGGGAGCCTTTGGAGGCTGCAGTGCAATTGACTTGATTAACATCTTACGAAAGCAACGCGAACCAATTGATGATTTGAAAATTACCGTAACGGGCGAACGTGAAAAAGGAGTAGTTCCTTCGTTGTACACAGAAGTGCACGCGCACTTTCGCCTGTTTGGCAATATTAATCCTGATAAAGCACAGCGAGCCGTTCAGTTGGCCGTGGACAAGTATTGTTCGGTGGCAAAAACATTAGAAAAGACAGCTAAGGTTACCTATAGTTTTGAAATCGTTAATCAATAATAATGGAAGAGAGAAATTTTGAAACGGATGCAGTAAGAACACAAAGTGAACGAACTCCGTTTCGTGAGCATTCAGTACCCCTTTATCTCACTTCCAGCTTTGTCTTTGAGGATGCCGAGCAGGCAAGGGCCTTATTTGCAGATGAACTACCTGGAAATATTTACACTCGCTTTTCAAATCCGAACAATACCGAGTTTATCCAAAAGCTATGTTTACTTGAAGGAACAGAAGATGGCATTGCTACCGCATCGGGTATGGCAGCGATGTACATCAGCATGGCATCGCTTCTCAAATCAGGAGATCATGTATTGGCATCGCGATCGGTGTTTGGTTCAACGCACCAGATTCTGAATGTTATTTTTCCTAAAGTCAATATCTCGCATACCTATGCTGATCTTGATGATCCATATTCTTGGGAAAGTAGGATTCAGCCAAACACAAAAATGATTTTTGTGGAAACACCTTCTAATCCGGCATTGGATATTGTAGATCTGGAATGGTTGGGTAAACTAGCCAACAAGCATAACCTCATTCTCAACGTGGATAATTGTTTTGCTACGCCTTACTTACAGAATCCAGCCAAATGGGGTGCACACCTGGTTACTCATTCAGCGACCAAGTTTATTGACGGGCAGGGGAGGGTAATTGGCGGTGCTGTATTGGGAAATAAAGAGCTGATTAAAGAAGTTAGGTTCTTTGCACGTCATACTGGCCCATCTATGTCTCCATTTAATGCGTGGGTGTTATCAAAAAGTCTGGAGACCCTTGCAGTGCGTATGGAACGGCATTGTCAGAATGCATTGCAACTCGCTCATCACCTGGAAGCGCATCCTGAAGTGTTGAAAGTAAAGTATCCATTCCTACCATCACATCCGCAATATGATCTTGCTAAAAAACAAATGAGGTTAGGTGGCGGAGTAGTAACATTCGAAATAAACGGAGGAATTGATCGGGGGCGCAAATTTTTGAACTCACTCAAGATGTTGTCTCATTCTGCCAATCTGGGTGATACACGTTCGATAGCAACCCATCCAGCGTCTACTACTCATTCCAAGCTATCCGATGCAGAAAGAATAGCAGTAGGAATAACTCCAGGATTAATTCGTGTCTCTGTTGGCCTTGAAAGCATAGAAGACATCATCAAGGATATTGAACAGGCTATCAGTAATAGCAATTCATAGTGGACTGTAAGTTAAGGATACTAGAATACTTTGGCGAGTATCCTTATGCTCCAAATGATAACCAGCACACCTAATAATAGATAAGCTGTCTTTTTAGGAAGTTTACCAGCAAGTTTGGCAGCAATAGGTGCTGCTACGGTTCCACCTACCATCAACGCAATGATCACTTGCCAATTGCTTGCACCAATCATGGTGAAAAAGGTAAAGGCACTGGCCAGCGTAATAAAAAATTCAGTAAGACTTACGGATCCAATAACATACCTGTGGTTGCGACCATTACTGATCAAGGTGGAGGTAACGATCGGCCCCCAGCCGCCACCGCCAAAGGAATCGAAGAACCCACCCACGGTAGCCAGTAAACTATAGTGCTTAAATTTTTGAGTAACCTTTGCAGTCCTGAATGCATTGAGGATAAATTTTATTCCCAGGAATAACGTATAGATCGCAATTACCGGACGTAATTGATTACCATATTTATCGCCAAGCAAAACCAGGAACACAGCACCGACTACAGCACCGATCACTCCGGGAACGACCAATGCCTTGAATAATTTTATATTTACGTTACCGAACTTGTAATGACTGTATCCGGATACGCCAGCAGCAAATGTTTCAGCCGTATGAATTGCTCCGCTGATTGCAACGGGACTCACACCGGATGATAAAAGTATGGTTGCACTGGTCACCCCATAGCCCATACCCAGAGCTCCATCTACCAACTGTGCCAGGAATCCAGCGAGTAACATCCAATGAAAATTATCATCCAGTGTTTGATACCATGCTACTGAGTCATCAGCTATTTGCTGGAAAGGAACATAAGAGAAAATAAAATGGCCAATCAGCATCAATGCAAAGGCGACAATAGAGTAGGTGGCTATTTTTCGAATTTGTTTTTCTCTGTCGGACTGGTCATTTTCTACCAGCACTTTACTGATACGATTTAACTTTTTAACTTTTTGGGCAAAGTTTCCATTCAGTTTATTTCGAATGCCCTGCATGTTATCCAGCACCTGATCTATTTCATCCGGGATAGCATGATGAAAAGCTTCTTTTAGTCTTTTGGCAACCGTAGGCGATTTGCCGTTGGTACTAATGGCTATTTTTAAATTCCCTTTCTTTACAACGCTGCTCAAATAGAAATCGCACAGCTCTGGTGTGTCTGCTACGTTGCACAAAATGCTATTCTTTCTAGCTAACTGTTTAATATGTTTATGCAATTCGGTATCATCAGTGGCAAGAAGAGCTATGTCTTTTCCTTCCAAATCGTGATCCTCAAACTTGCGCTCAAGGAGCGTGTAGGTTGAATGATGTTTGATCGCTTCCTTTAATTCAGATTTAATAACTGGGGCTACAATGGTTACATGGGCCTCAGGCGAGGAGAAGAGTAATGCATTTACTTTTTCCAGACCCACATTTCCACCACCAACTACCAATGCATTCAATTCATCCAACTTTAAAAAGATGGGATATAAGTTGTTTGTGCCAGTACCTACGGTTTTTGGCTCGATGGGATTGTTATGTTTCACCATGTTGTTGTTATCATCATTTTTAAAATCGTTGTCCATTAGTTGGCGGCCACCCATTTATAAAAGGAGAAATCGCCAAACGTTTCATTCTTCTTTTTCTCTTTTGCGAAGATGCTGAACAATTCGTCCAGCGTTTGAAGTATTTGTGCTTCGTTTACGTTTTCCTTGTACTTTTTATTTAAACGTAACCCAAGTCGATCTCCACCAATGTGGAGGTTGTACAAACCATAAGCTGTTCCCACAAATCCGATTTCAGCGGCTGAGCTTCTTCCACATCCATTAGGACAACCAGTCATGCGCAAAACAATGTCATCTTGTGATAAATTATACTTGGCGAGGAGGGGCTCAATCCGTGTGATCAAGGTAGGAATGTAACGTTGCGCCTCTGCCAGCGCAAGCGGACACGTATTAAATGCAACGCATGCCAGACTACTGAGGCGAAGCGCGGACGATGTTTGAGTAAATTGTGTGACTCCATATTTGTTTAATAAAGTATCAACTATATTTTTATCAGCTTCTTTGACATCTGCTATAATTACATTTTGATTGCAGGTAAATCTGAATGTGCACATATTCAAGCTGGCAATTTCATAAAGCGCTGTTTTTGTAAGGGTATTTCCTTCATCTGTGATTCTGCCACATTCCACAAAGGCAGTATAATGCCATCGTTCATCGGTACTTTGGCTCCACCCGAAATCGTCTTTACGCTGAGTAAAAGTAAAAGCCTTTGCGTCTTCCAGTTTAAACCCAGTCCTTTTTTCTACTTCGTTTTTAAATCCTTCTATTCCAAGTTTGTCTACGGTGTATTTTAAGCGTGCTTGCTTTCTGTCGCTACGATTACCGAAGTCTCTTTGCACGGTCATGATTTCATACACCGCCTTTAATGTTTTTTCCTCAGTGTCTGTAAAACCAATTACCGTGGCCAACCGAGGGTAGGTGGCATCATTGCCATGAGTAAAAGATAAACCACCACCAATGGCAATATTGAAACCTTTTAACTGGTTATTTTCGATGATGGCAATCAGGCCAACGTCATTGGTGAGAACATCTACATCATTGTTGGGAGGAATGGCAATACCAATTTTAAATTTTCGGGGCAGGTAACGATCTTCATATAAAGGATCTATTTCATCCTTTTTTTCTTCCAGTAATTCTTCACTCAGCCAGATCTCATAATAGGCCCTCGTTTTGGGCATCAGCATAGTACTGATCTTATCGGCATATCCATGAATCTGCTGGTGCAAAGGTGAATGAGACGGCAATGCGTTGGAAGTTACATTGCGATTAATGTCACCACAGGTAGCAATACTGTCAAGATGAGCAGCATTAAAGGACTGTATAGTAGGCTTAATATGTGATTTGAGAATGCCGTGTAATTGAATAGTTTGTCGGGTAGTGATTTTAATAACGCCAGTTGAATGTTCGCCTGCAATATGATATGTGGCTATCCATTCCTCTGCGGAAAGAACTCCCCCTGGAAGACGTAAGCGTATCATGAAGGAGTATAAGTTTTCCAACTTCTTCTTCGCACGTTCTTCGCGCACATCACGGTCATCTTGCTGATACATACCGTGAAATTTCATTATCTGTGTATCGTCCTCCCTGGCTTGTCCGGTAATAGCATCTGCCAGACTTTCATTGATAGTACCCCTTAATCCGCGACTCTCGCGTTTTATTCGTTCTATAGGTGATAAAGGGGTGGACTCTATTTTTGACATCGTCAGGTTCTATTTAATACCTACTTTTTAATTTAACAAAGTTTAATACACATCCTTTACGTACCTTCCCTGGCTGCTCAATTGTTCCAGAAATTGTATGGCTTCCTCTCGTGAAAGTCCTTTTTGTTCACATAAAATCTCTACTAGTGTTGACTCCACATCAATACTCATAGGATCTTTATTTCCGCAGATATACAGAAAAGCTCCATCATCAATCCATTGGAGTAACTCTATGGATTCTTTCATCAGTTCATGCTGCACATAATGTTTTTTTTCATTATCGCGGCTCCAGGCTAAGTTTATTTTTGTGAGTACACCCGTTGACATGTATTGCTGCCATTCAGTTTGGTATAAAAAATCCGTAGTGAAATTCCGATCACCAAAGGACAACCAGTTTTTACCAGCAGCACCTGTTGAATCACGTTCAGCAATAAAAGAACGGAAAGGAGCAATACCCGTTCCTGGCCCAATCATGATAATATCCTTATCCGCAGCCGGTAGTTTAAAGTTACGATTCCGATGAATATAAAAACTCACCGCATCGTCTTCCTTCAATTGACAGAGAAAATCACTACACAATCCAATTCTTTCTTCTCCAGCCACTTCAAATTTATTTTTCGCTACTGTTAAATGCACTTCGTTTGCATGTGTGGATGGGGAAGAGGCAATACTATATAGTCGGGGTGAAGGTGGATTAAGGATTTTAATTACTTCTTCAAACTGCTCAATATTTTTTACGGGATAAATGCGCAGGAGATCCAGTAAATCCATTCGAGTGTCAGGAATTTGTGTTCCCACGATGCCTGCATATTTCTGCACAAGGTTACCCGATAAATATTGAATGTTGACATGCTTGGTTAGCACCGCTTTGATAGAATCGGTTATAGTATTAGCTGATATTTTATGAGCGGGATCAATACCGATGAGTGTAATAATCTTGTCGACTACCTCACCATTATTGTGCGGATAAATGCCAATGGCATCTCCAGGCTGGTAAACAGGTTGATCTTCGGTGCTTATTTCAATGTGGTAAGTTTCCTTGCTGCTGTTGTTGTCGTTTAAATTAATGTGGCTGACAATCTTTCCTTCATAGGTTTTAGTTGTGCTTTTTCGCTCAACACTACCTGGTTTCTTGATTTTATTGGTGGGTGTTTTACTTAGGGTATTAAATATTTCCTCCAGCCACTCGCTTGCTGGAGCTTCGTAGTCTACATCACATTTTTGCAAAGTGAGAACCTGATTGGCTCCTAATTTGCCAAGCCGTACATCAACATCTTCGGCTGCCTTGCAAAATAGGGGATAGGAGGTATCCCCTAAACCCAATACGGCATATTTCAGATTGTTCAGAGTGATGTTATCCTGCTGGATAAAATCATAGAATTTGCGAGCGGCAACTGGAGGCTCACCTTCCCCCTGCGTACTGATAACCACAAAGAGATAGTCTTCTTTGGGCAAATCTGTCACCCGATATTGATCCAGTCCCATCAACTTCACGCTGATGCCTTTTTTCTTTGCAGTGGCCGCAAAACTATTTCCCAGCCGTTTTGCATTACCCGTCTCTGTACCATACAGAATAGTTATTTTTTTTATGGCAACTTCCGTTAGATCCAATTGCTTTTGTGCGGTATGACCATTGCGGAGTAGTCCAGTCAAATAACCATTTACCCACACTAATTCTTCTTTTGAAAAAGTACTGACGAATTCATGCAATTGTTGAAGTCTCGCTTCTGCCAACATCGTTTTCGAATTATATAAGTTGTTTGAATACGGTTCCGACCTCAAGCTTCCCAACCCAATTGAACGAGGCATGGAGCTGCACCACTTTTCCAATGATCATCAGGGATGGGGAAGTAAATGCTTTTCCAATAAAATCTCTTTTACAATGTGCCAGAGAAGTAACATGAACTTGCTGATGCGGTGTGGTTGCCTGTTCAATAATTGCCAACGGTACATCCACCTTTGCTCCGTGAAGTATTAGCTTATTGGCAATGTCAACAGCATGGCTGGCGGACATGTAAAAAACAAGTGTATCCGTGGAGGCTGCCAATTGTTCCCATTTATAATGACTGAATTGATCCTCAATATAATAGGTATGAAACTGCACTCCTTGTGCATATCCTCTGGCGGTTAATGGAATGCCTGCATAGGCAGAAGCGCCAGAAGCTGCGGTGATACCTGGAATTATTTCAAAAGCGATTTTGTGCTTGATTAAGCTTTGTAACTCATCCAACACATTGCTGAAAAAAGCTACATCACCTCCTTTTAAACGCAATACAGTTTTGCCTTGCAGTGCATGCTTTGTTACCAGCACATTAATTTCTTTCATGGTGACGGAAGCATCACGGTGTCCCTGCTTACCTGTAACGATTACCAACGCATTTTCATTGGCAAATTCTTCTATGATGGCTGGGTTCACCAATCGGTCGGTTATAATGACTTCGGCATTCTGCAGTGCTTTACATAGCTTAAGGGTAATTAAATCCAAATCCCCCGGGCCAGCACCTGCCAGGATTACTTTTCCGATGGTATTATCTGACATATGCTCCGTCATACAATTATATCTTTAGCGTTCTTAATCACTTTTTTTAATGAGGTAAGTATGTTAAAGGATCATACAAGCTGCCACGGTTGCATTACTTGTCTCATCAATTAAAATACCACCACCATTGCCACACATTTTTGAGTACGGTTCGTAGACTACCGGGCTTGCTGCTTTTAATTTTATCTTTAGAATATCATTTAGCCCTGGTTCAGCTGGATTATATTTTTTCTCTAACGTGTTTACATCTATCTTATATTCGATCTCTTTTACAATTACCCTAACCAGGCGGCTGTTCAACTGTAAGAAATATTTGTTGCCTGCGATCAACGATTTGTTGTCCATCCAGCACAACAACACCTCAAATTCATTCGACACCAAGGGAAGATTATCTGACTTGGCAATCATATCACCGCGGCTGATATCTATATCGTCTTCAAGGCTGAACACGACACTCTGTGGTGCGAAGGCCTCTTCCACCTCAACACCGTCCTTTTCGATTGTTTTTATTTTACTACTAATTCCTACTGGCAATACGGTAACGGAGTCGCCCTTTTTATAAATACCACTTGTAATTTTTCCGGCATAACCACGGTAGTCATGTAATTCTTCGGTTTGCGGACGGATAACCAATTGCACCGGAAAACGGGCATGCTCCAGATTAATATCCTGCTGTACCTCAACAGTTTCCAACCAATCCAATAAACACTCACCCTCATACCATGGCAGGTTTGTGCTTCTATCGACAATGTTATCGCCATCTAAGGCGCTGATTGGAATATATTTTATTTCAGTCAACCCAAGTGATGTTGCCATTGCGGAATAATCAATCACGATGTTATTGAACACCTCTTGTGAATAATCCACTAAATCCATCTTGTTGATGGCGACAACGATATGCGGTATTTTAAATAATGATGCGATGATGGAATGGCGCCTGGTTTGTTCAATCACACCAAGTCGGGCATCCACCAAGACAATCATCAGGTTAACGTTGCTGGCACCGGTTATCATGTTACGGGTATATTGCACATGACCGGGTGCGTCTGCAATAATGAATTTTCTTTTAGGTGTGGTAAAATAACGATAGGCAACATCAATGGTAATACCCTGTTCGCGTTCTGCCCGCAAACCATCTGTTAAAAGCGCCAGGTCAACTTGCCCATTGGCCTTGTTTTTCGTACTTTTTTCAATGGCCTCTAGCTGGTCAATTAATATGTTTTTGCTATCGTACAGCAAGCGACCAATCAAGGTACTCTTACCATCATCTACACTGCCTGCGGTAATAAATCTTAAAATGTCCATATAAAGGGCGATTAAAAATATCCGTTCTTTTTCCTGTCCTCCATAGCGGCTTCGGTTACCTTGTCGTCAATCCGGGTTTCACCGCGCTCGCTTATTTTGGTTGCAATAATTTCATTGACTACTTCATCTAATGTGGTCGCAACCGATTCTACTGCTGCCGTGCAGGTCATATCACCTACAGTACGGTAGCGCACTCTCTTTTTTGTTACCACATCGGTTTGATCAATGCGAATAAAAGGAGAAACAGCAATCAACTGTCCTTCGTGTTCAATCACATCGCGCTCGTGCGAGAAGTAGATCGAAGGCAATGGGATACTTTCCGTTCGTATATAGTTCCACACATCTAACTCCGTCCAATTACTAATCGGGAACACGCGAACATTTTCTCCTTTATGAATGCGGCCATTGTAAATATTCCATAACTCAGGTCGTTGCAGTTTAGGATCCCACTGACCAAATTCATCTCTCACTGAAAAAATTCTTTCCTTGGCTCTTGCTTTTTCTTCATCACGTCTTGCGCCACCAATGCAAGCATCGAATTTAAATTCTTCAATGGCATCCAGTAAGGTGTAGGTCTGCAACCAATTGCGACTGGCAAATTTTCCTTTTGGTTCTGTAAGTTTTTTCTTCTGAATAGTATCTTCCACTTTGCGAACAATTAGCGTAGCACCGGCTTCACGCGCCATCCAATCACGAAATTCCAGGGCTTCTGGAAAATTATGTCCGGTATCTATGTGCAGTAATGGAAATGGGATTTTAGCAGGAGCGAATGCTTTCTTTGCCAGATGCATCAATGTGATGGAATCTTTACCTCCACTGAAGAGTAGAGCAGGTCTCTCAAACTGAGCTACCACTTCTCTTAAAATATGGATGCTTTCAGATTCCAGCTGCTCCAGGTAATTCAATTTATGCTTGCTCATCGTGCTATCATTAATGTGATTGTAGTCACCATCTAACCTCAACTATCCACTACACCTATAATTCCTATAAATTAAGTATACAAATGTATCTCAAGGATTCCATTATATCTTCTATTTGGATTTACTTTTTTTTGAGTGGTCGCGTCAAACGATCAATCGTTAAAACTGTATTATGTTAATTATCAGTATGTTGTAACGGTGTGGTCGATTTCTCTTGCCCAGGCTAGGATGCCGCCTTTAAGATTGTAGAGGTTGGTAAATCCGTGATTTGTCTCCAACCATTGCACCATATTCCCACTTCGGGCACCACTTCGGCACTGAAGGATTACCTGTTTGTCCTTAGATATCCTTTCAACACTATTTGGAAGCTCACCCTGTGGAATGAGTTCACCACCAAGATTACAAATGTCATACTCATGGGGTTCTCGTACATCAATTAATTGAAAATCGGCACCAGCGTCCATCAGGGCTTTTAATTCTTTAACGGTAACTTCTTTCATGGTATCAATGGGGTTGATCTTGTAAGTTCACAAAATACAGCATAATTGATCAGACTTTAAATTTCTGAACGTGAGTTTGATCAGGAATAATTTACGGTATGCATTCAAATGAATAGGATCAACCACTTAACTCCGACCCCCACAATCATATTCGAGAATTTTATTTTCCATTTGCCTGGCCAAATCTTTTCGATGCAATTGATTGTTGTATCTGATTTACACTTCTTTTGTAAAAAGATCACCGACAGTATTGTTCATAATTCGTAATTTACATTACTAAAATTAATCGGTGAATTATGCGAACCAACTATTCCACAGGTGCCAAATGGGAAGATATTGTAGGCTATTGCAGGGCAGTACAAATTGGTAATCATCTTGAGATTTCGGGAACGGTGGCAACGGATGGCAACAACGTAGTTGCGAAAGGTGATTTTTACGGCCAGTCAAAATTTATTATTGAAAAAATTGAAAAAGTATTGAAGCAAGCAGGGTTTGAGTTAAAGGATGTGGTGAGAACCAGGATCTTTGTAACGGACATTACCCAGTGGGAAGCAGTTGGTAAAGCGCATGGTGAATTTTTCAAACAGATAAAACCAGTCACCAGTATGGTGGAAGTAAATGCATTAATTGATCCTGATTATTTAGTAGAGATTGAAGTATCCGCTATGAAGGAGTAAAAAACACGTTCAATGGTTGGCCAAAAATACATACCCATTATTTTACTTTGTTTTGTTTTACTCATGCTCAAGGGCAGGTTGATTCATTTCGGGATACCAGGATTATGACCTATCAGGAGAGGCATCCAGGTAATTCCACGCCTTAGCGAACAGTTTAATGCACTTTTAAGTCTACTTAACGGAAATGGGTGAGTAAGTCCAATTGCTCCAGATAACTTTATTGTCCGTTCAAAAACCAATGTCATGAAAGTAACCAAATTTAACTCCTCAAACGCGCGCTTTTTAGTGGTCGTAATGGGCTTTTGTATGGTGGCTTACTTTGTATTAAGGCTCATTGCTGATTTCTAGTTCGTTCCAGAAACTCCGTTTGTCTATAACAAAACCGACTATTCAAAATTAACTGAAGCGTTTCAATGCAAGCATTGAAACGGTCTCTCCAATAGAAAGTGATGAGGTAGCTGCCGGGGATGGTGCGTTGCAAACGTTAATTACATAATCGTTTTCAAGTATTAAAAAGTCATCTACTAAACCGCCATCGCGATCACAGGCCTGAGCCCGCACTCCGGCTCCACCTTCTACTAAATCCGATTCCTGGATTTCTGGAATTAATTTTTGAAGTGCCTTCGTGAATGCTGCTTTTGAAAACGATCGATACATCTCTCCAAATCCAGTACGCCAGTATTTTGATGCTACTTTCTGAAAGCCTGGCCATGCTAATGTCTCCGCTAATTCCGAAAGGTTGATATCGGACTTTTTGTAGCCTTCTCTTTTAAACGCCAGCACTGCATTAGGTCCGGCCTCAACACCACCCTTGGCCATGCGGGTGAAGTGAACACCCAGGAAAGGAAAGTTTGGATCTGGCACCGGGTAGATCAGATTTTTAACAAGATATTCCTTATCCTGCCTCAGCTTATAATATTCACCCCGGAAAGGAATGATCTTCACATTCAAATCTTTTACAGTCATGCGTGCTATCTTGTCTGAATAAAGCCCGGCACAGTTTATAATCAGTTTTGAAGAGTAGCTTTGCTTCTGTGTTACAACGACAACTTTTGAAGAATTCAATTGAATATCGATCACCTGCTCACCTAGATTGATATCAACCTCCTTTGATCGCAGAACTTCACTATATTTTTCAGCCACTTTCTTGTAGTCTACGATACCTGTCTGGGGAACAAAGATTCCTTGCAGGCCAACTACATGTGGTTCATGTTCTTTAAGTTCTTCTTTGGTCAATTTTTTGAGATTCTGTAGACCATTTTGTTGACCACGCACAAACAAATTTTCAAGCAGGGGCAATTCTTTTTCTTCTGTGGCGACTACGATTTTACCGCAAAGTTCGAAGGGAACATTATTTTCTTTGCAGAAATCGATAAGGAGGTGGTAGCCATGAATACAGTTGGTAGCCTTTAGACTTCCTGGCTTATAGTAAAGTCCCGAGTGAATGACACCACTGTTATTGCCGGTTTGATGTTTTGCTAATTCGGCTTCCTTTTCAAGTAACAAGACTTTAAGAAAAGGATTGGAGGTTTTTATTTTTAGTGCCGTGGCAAGTCCTACAATGCCGCCACCCACCACAATGATATCGTAATTCACGCTGTTGGAATTTTATCGCGAAGCTATGATTCAGGAAGAGAAGTGCAAAAAAAGATTAATCTTTAATCGGTTTAATACGCACATTTAAAGAGGGCTCCACAATCACAAAATGATTAGGAGGTATCATCGTCCAGTCCTTGTCATCCGAAAGTTTTTCTGATACTACTAAAACCGCATGGTCGTTATCGTTTGGCGCCTCTAGTCTGGTAATTCCATCTTCTACCACGTAACGACTTCCTTCGGAATGATATAATGTCAATGGTTCTTCCTGATCGTCTGAAACGTATCGGGTTGCTACCAGGAAATTACCATCAGTAAATACCATGTTCAGATAGGCGGCCTCTCGTATGTCATATTTGACCATCAGGTGTTTGATATTTCGAAATGTATGTTCGAATGAGTCGGCCACAGTATCGGGAGTGATCGATTCATGATTTGATTTCAGGTGATTGAGAAGAGAAGCAAAAATATGTTCTGAGTCAGTCTGACCTTTAATCCAATTATACAGTTCGTCACTTAGGGGAGATCGCAGGTGTCTTTTGATTTTTGAGAATTCTTCAATACCTCCGTTGTGTGCCATCAACATGTTTTTATACTGGAAGGGGTGGCAATTTGATTCTGACACTTCTCCAACACTGGCAGCACGTACATGCGCAATCAAACATTCAGTTTTGATTTTTGGGGCCAGGTTTTTCAAATTACGATTGCTCCATGCTGGATTTACCGATACAAAGGTTACAGGTTCATTATCCACCTCTGGCACATACCAACCTATTCCAAATCCGTCACCATTTAATGGTTCTTCTATTTCTTTCGCATTAAAGCTTTGATTGATTAACGAATTTTTGGGTTGATAGAGAAGGCTGTCAATCACGATGGAAGTGCCTTTGTAGGCCATGAGTCTGCACATAGGTATTTTTTTACAAAAGTTAGTAAATAAAAAGACCTCAGGCTATTGCCGGAGGTCCTCAAAGTTTTCCAATCACTTTTAAGTTTACTTTTTGCTTTTCTTTTCAAATGTTAAGGCAGCAGAATTCAAACAGTAACGAAGGCCAGTGGGTTTGGGTCCGTCATCAAAAACGTGCCCGAGGTGACCTCCACACCGGCTGCAGACTACTTCATCGCGTACCATTCCGTAACTCGTGTCGGTTCCAACAGTAACAGATCCTTCTTTAATCGGTTGATAGAAACTTGGCCAACCGCTGCCTGATTCAAATTTGGTTTCTGAATTGAACAGCTCCTGCTTACAGCCGGCACAGTAGTAAACCCCATTTTCATGATTATCCCACAGGGCACCCGTAAACGCACGTTCTGTTCCTTTTTGACGAAGGACTTCAAATTGCATAGGGGATAGTGTGCTCTTCCATTCCGCTTCGGATTTATTTACAGCGTATTGCTTTTTGGAGACATCTTTTTTTGATTTATCCTGGCCACAGGCGATCAAAGAAAAGGCAAATAGTATAACGGAAATGTTTATTAGTTTCATAACGCGCGGTTTAATGTTTGAAGAGTGCCTATAAATACAAAAACCCCTCCGCCTGAGGGGTTATTTGTAACCTAAACCTAAACCTATGAGAGTTTTTACTACTCTGGTTATCTTAACGGGTATAGGTTGAATAGGTTTCATTTGTGTTATTGGTTTTAATGTTTTTCTAACAATATTCTATTTTTTCAATTTCGCTGCGTACTGTTTATTGAATTTTTCCACTTTCGGACGAATAACGTATTGACAGTATCCCTGATTCTGGTTAAGGGCATAATAGTTCTGATGATAATCTTCTGCCGGATAGAATACTGAGAAGGGGGTTATTTCCGTTACAATAGTGTTTTTGTAAATCCCTGATTTAGTGAGCTGATCTTTATATTGCTCTGCTGTTTTTTTCTGCTCTTCATTATGATAAAAAACTGCTGACCTATACTGAGGGCCTTCATCCGCACCTTGCTTGTTTAATGTGGTTGGATCGTGTGTGTTCCAGAACACTTCAAGAATCTCTTCGAAGGAGATTACTTTGGGATTGAATTTTACCTGAATTACTTCGGCATGACCTGTTAGGCCGGTACACACTTCACGATAGGTTGGATTTTTTACTTTCCCACCAGAATAGCCTGAAACTACTGATTCAACGCCATTCAATTTTAAAAAGAACGCTTCCGTGCACCAGAAGCAGCCAGAGCCTAACGTGGCAATTTGTAATTCCGTATTCATGTTTTTCGGTTTGGTAGTTTGCGCCAAAAGTGAGAAGGAAGCAAAGCAAATCAGGATTAATAGTGGAATCTTTTTCATATCTGTTTAACCAAATAATGAATCAAATGGTTTTATTAAAAACGACAATTGTCCTGCGCATTACAATTTTAATTTTAGTACTGACTGTAAAACGAGGAAAGAGAGTTCGCTAGCCTGCTGTCAAGCACTCGTTTCGTTTGATTCCGAAGATAATCCCTATTCATATTGGGCTCTCTTGTGCTACACATTCTCTTATATGATTCCGATAATGCCCTTGCATCACCGGAGCAAGTTGCCCAGCGGTCGGACCACCTTTCTTCACTTATGATATCAGAATTTCTAAGTTCTGCACTGCTTCTGGCGTCTTTGATGTAGAGTGTTATAGATCCTCTTGAAGTAATCGATTTTTCAAATATGGTCATCGATGCAGTAACTTTTTCGTAGACAGGTACTTTTTGATTGTTTACTGTTTTCTCGCTGACCTTTACACTATCCTTAAAAGTTTCTACTCGCTTTGTTATGTTTGGTCTTCCTTCTGAATAGTTATTGATGGTGATTTTCACGAATTGGTCTACTTGCTGGAGGTTTGCATCCTGGGCTTCGCGTGGCGTATAGAATCTTACAAATTGATTGTTTCTTACCCCAAACACAACGGGCTCAAAACTCCAATCATTATAATTTTGGAAGGTGGGCTCCACTACCACTTTGAGTGTTGCATTGAATTTAGATTGTTCAATCATCTCAATCGACTCCCGGTATCCCGGGCTGAAATTATTGGCTTCCGAAAATAGAAAATAGGCGCGTTTTGCATCTTCACGTGTGTTGATAAGCATGGCTTGAATCCCGGCTTCATAGGTTTCTTCCGCGGCCTTGTTTTTCACATCATTTAATTCATCGTATTTGTTTATCGGATTTGGGATGACTTTTAGTGCTCCGGGCGAAGTGCGGATTTCCTCGTATAAATTATTGATCAGTGTATAATTATTGACGGCATTTTTCCATTTGAAATTGGCATTCGAAGTTATTTTATTTTGTGCATCTGATTCCAGGTAATCAATGGCCAATTTATAGCTGGTGCCAAGTACTTCTTTAGATTTCTTATGGTCCGGATTTTGTCTAAGGCGGGCAACGGCCTGCGAAACTGCGGAATAGTAATCACCTTGTTTAAGTGCCACCTTACCCGATGAGCATGAGTCAAGCATTAAGTAGCACAGTATGCCAATGAATAAATATGTTTTCATAGTTCGATACTTATACAATATAAATGCCCTAATTTAGTAATCTGACAGAGTTAACTAAAACTAGTTAGTTTGTGCGAAAAGATCAATGAGAATATCATCAATTAGCCTTCGCCAATTTCCCCACGAATGTCCTTCATTTACTTCCCGATAATTGTAGACGCAACTGTTTGCCTCAAGTATTTCTTTCATTTTCCTGCTTTCAACACTGGTGTCGTTGATCCTGCCAGATGTCATCGAAATTTTCATTTTAGGGTTTGCCGGATTAGTACACAGCGAATAAATCTGGGGCCTTGTGTAAAAGGAGGGTGACTGTATTCCCGCCAGGCCAAATACCTCCGGCTTGGCAAATGCAAAATACGTGGCAGTTAAGCCACCCATGGATGTTCCCATGATGGCCCGATGTTGAGCATCTTTCATTACTGAATATGCGGAATCAATGTGAGGTATTAATTCTTGTGTGAAAAAGTCCAGGTACTTTGTGTTCATTGCTAACTCCTGCATCCTGCGGTTATTGGATCGATCGATCGGTGCCCGATGATCGATGAAAACGGCAACGACCGCCCTGATCTTTTTATCCTCAATGAGGTTGTCGAGCACGATGCCCATGTTACCAAGTTTGGGGTGCAGATATTCATAACCGTCTGTAACATAAATGCAGGGAAACTTTTCGGATTGGGAATATCCATAAGGTAAATAGACGGTATAGGTAACTTGATAACCTAGAACTTTACTGTAAAGAAGTATATCAGATATCAAGGTTCCTTTATGATTATTTTTTCGTTCTGCCTGTATGGGATCTTCTTTCCAATCGGGCATACGAAGCTCTGAGTTGGGACTTCCTCCACCAACTCCTGACCATTGCTGAAATTTATTTTCAGGATCGAGAATCCAGTCGTTACCATCAATAAGAATTTTATAGTCAAGCCGGGAATCTTTAGGAAAAGATGATTTTAGTATCCAGATGTTGGTGCCTTCAATTTGTTTTCCCTTGTTGACAAAATCTTTTTGGAATCCCCACCCATTGAAATCGCCCATCCATTCAACTGATTTGGCTGCACCGTTGTAAAGGAAGATTACTGAGTCGATTTCAACAAACGGAATTCTTGATTTTCGGGATAGTGAATCGAAAAGTGGAGAGGCATTGCCTTCCTTTTCCAGTCTTTCAGAGATGCTACTAAATGTTTTAAAATTTGGATTTTGTGCTCTAACGTAATTACAGTTCAATAAAATAAATAGACCTAAAACAATTAGTAAGTATTTTGTCATTTGATTTAATCTTTATCGTCTACTCGTAATGACAATAAGCCACCTATAATCATTAAAATACCACCGAGTGACAAGGACAGCATGGTATTACCATTAAATAAATTTATTGTGATGAAGCCTAAAACGGTAGCTGCCAATATTTGGGGTATCACAATAAAAAAATTAAATACACCCATATAATAACCCATTTTATTTGCCGGCAATGCTCCGGATAATATGGCATAAGGCATGGATAATATACTTGCCCATGCAACACCTACCAGGGCCATAGAAAGTGCTATCATTTTAGGTTCAACTATGAAGTTAAGTGAAATCAATCCTACACCACCGATTATTAAACAGACCATATGCGTTTTTCTCCTTCCAAGTTTTATTGCAATGAGTGGCAATATAAATGCAAATATTGCTGCCACTCCATTTCTAACAGATGAACATACCCCTAGCCAATCTGCTCCATCATTATATTCTTTCTGAACCTTTCTTAACAAATTTCGATCGGATGTCACCAATCCAGCCGACTTCAAAGAATAATTTGTTAAGTTGATTGTTAGAATAATTTTGCTCTCTCCTTTTTGAGATTTATCAATTTCATTTATATCACCCATTAATGAATTGAACTCTTTAGCATCAATTTTCTCATTTTGATTAATTAGATTACTCTTTAGTTTTTCATATAACGTCACCGGCACTTTCATATCATAAATGTTGCTTGTTATAGCATTGGTTGAATAAATCCACATGGAGAAAAGTGCAAACCAGGTAAAGAACTGAACGTAGGCTAACTGTTTCATTGTTTTAGGCATACTAAATAAACCTAAGTACGATTCCTTTAATCCGTCAATGAATTTTGTTTTTCTATTATCTTCCTTTAGTTTTTCAATGCTTTCAGGAGGAAATTCTTTCGTTGTAAATACTGTGTAGAACACAGCTGTTAAGAATGCGAATGCTCCTGCATAAAACGACCATTTAACGGAATCAGGTATTTTTCCACTTTCAGCAGTATTGCTCACGTCAAACCAATTATTAAATATCCATGGGAGCATTGCTGCTATTACCGATCCGGTTCCTATGAAGAAACTTTGCATGGCAAAGCCAGAGGTTCTTTGAGATGGCGGAAGTTTGTCACCAACAAATGCGCGAAATGGCTCCATAGAAATATTTATGGATGCATCCATTATCCATAGCATTCCTCCAGCTACCCACAGAGTTGGTGAGTTTGGCATAATTACTAATGCAATTGTTGCTAAAATAGCTCCGATAAAAAAGAAGGGTCTTCTTCTGCCCCAGTAGGGATGCCAGGTTCTATCGCTAATATACCCTATGATGGGCTGGACAAGTAATCCGGTTAATGGAGCTGCAATCCACAGTATTGGAATTTCGTCTTTATTCGCTCCAAGGGTTTCAAAAATTCGACTGACATTTGAATTTTGAAGTTCAAACCCGAATTGGATTCCTAAGAAACCAAAACTCATATTCCAGATTTGCCAAAAGCTAAGTTTAGGTTTAAATGTTTGGTGTTGGCTCATAGGTAGTTAGTGAGAGGTGCCAGGTGGTATATTTTTTCGGCTGTCTTCGTTAACATTTTCGTCTTTTACAAAACTCCAGAGCACGGTAGAAATAGCGAGACAGACAGTGCAAATGAAAAAGATAATGTTTTTGTTAGCAGCGTCCTGAATAAATGTGCCAAACCCAAGACTCACGATCAGTTGAGGAATGACTACTGATAAATTGAAGATGCCCATGAATAATCCCATTTTAGATTTATCAACTTTTTCAGTCATGATGGCGAAAGGTAAACTTACCGTGGCCGCCCAACCAATGCCTGCAATACCCATAAAAATATAGATGAGCAGAATGCTTGAGCCGAATAAGGTTATCAGAAAGTATCCGATGGCCATCATGCCGATGGCAAGTACATGAACTTTCACTCTACCGATTTTTTTTGATAACGGCTCAAGCACGGTGGCAGGCAAAATAAATCCAACTGTATTCAAAACCAGGAAAGAAAGTGAGACCACCTGTCCTGCACTGTCATCCGAAGTAATGTTCATACTTTCTTTCACATAGAAAAACATATACACAAACATAGTCTGAACACCTAACCAACAAAACCCATGAGCCAGGTAGATTCGATAAAGTTGGTTCAGTTGAGAACTTTTAGCAGTAGCTGAACTTTCATTTGTAACGATTAATTCCTTAGGCTCAGTGATAAAGAATGTAGGTATGATAGAAAAGAAAAACACCAGGGCAATTCCGAAATAAATTAACGTGTAGTTTCCGAAGTATGCACTAATGGCATAGGCTAATACTCCAAACATACCCGAAACAGTCTGCATCCAGGTATAGCCCTTCGTTCTTTTTTCACCCTCCGGTGTCACATCGGCAATGATTGAGCGTGTTGGGTTGAAACTGATATTGATGGATAAGTCAAGGGTGAGGGCGACCATGATGGCAACGGCTAAAAGATTGAATCCGGTGAATTGGCTAATGCTGCCCAGGTTAGTAAGAGCAAGCAAGCTAATGGCAGCAATGGTTCCCCCAATTAAAATGAAAGGCCTTCTCCGTCCTCCCCAGAACCACACTTTATCACTGATGATGCCAATCAATACTTGACCTATGATTCCAGCAATGGGACCCGCGGCCCAAACGATACCTACTTCATGAATATCTAACTTATATTGCGAAGATAAGATCCAACTCAGCGCAGAAATTTGCACGCATAAAGCAAAACCCATGGCGGTAGCAGGCAAACTTAGAATGCCATAGAACGTGTTCGAGAATTTTTTTTGTATGTCTTGTATCACCAGGTGATTTCAATTGAAGATTTTGTATAGTCACATATAGCTACTTTAACATATTCTTCTCCCATGGATTCCGGATCGCTGAACGGATCATATTTTTCGAATGGGGAGAAGTAGGAGTTTATCTGGTTGCTTAGTTCTCGCTTGCTGTCATTGAATGAAACTTCATGCGCATGAGCGCCATGCAATACAATTTTTATGGTTTTAAAATCAGTTTGATAACTGCCTTCTTCAGCGGTGATTAAAACCTTGCTTTCGTAAGCTTGAAATTGAATCAAACGCTTTATTGAATTTCCTTGTTGATAATCGAACGTTTGTCCATCGTCTGTATAGTATAGAAACTCACTTGAATCTTTCCCGCAATAGATGTGTAGAATCCATTCATCTTGTTTGATGCCTGTGTGTGCGGTGGCCCGTTGCATGGGTAACACGCTACTTGCTTTTACGAATACCGGTAATTTGTGAATAGGCGATTCGACAATTGACTCCTGATCGCCCGCAAAGAATTTCCCGGTATACAAATCATACCATTCACCGGGAGGTAAAAATACTTTTAGTAATTCTTTGTTACTCTCGACAGGCGCTACTAAAATACTTGGGCCCAGTAAGTATTGATTGTGATACAATCCATTGTAGACTCTTGCATCATGGGTATAGTTGATTGCCAGTGATCTTTGTATAGGCATTCCAGTTTGAGAAGCATCATAAAACAACGAGTAGATATAAGGAAGTAACTGGTAGCGGAACTTGATATAGTTTCTACAAATTTGTTCTGCTTCTTCTCCATACGACCACGGTTCACTATCGCGTGTATTGATCATCGTATGAGCACGGAAGAAAGGAGACAGGGCCGCAATGGAGACCCACCGGGCAAATAATTTGGTATTAGCATCACCCACAAACCCTCCGCAATCATAACCAGCGAAGGCTATACCTGTTAGCCCCATGCTGTTTACGAGACGCACGCCTAATAACATATGTTCATCATACGAGACGTTATCGCCTGTCCACACAGCTGCGTAGCGTTGCACTCCGGAGAAGCCGGATCGGGTAAGATTAAAGGGCCGCCTTCCTTTCAGTAATTTCTTTGTTCCTTCATAAGTACTGCGAGCCATCTGAAAGCCATATAAATTTCTTCCTCTGCGGGTGGTGGCTTTATTCCCCTCAAAGTTAAACTCAAGATGTTCCGGAAGGGATTGACCCCACGTTGCAATTTCATTCATGTCATTCCAGAAACCATCAATGCCTAAATCTACGTAGTCTTTAAATTTTGATGCCCACCATTCCCGCGTTACCGGATTGGTGAAGTCCGGAAAGTGACACCAGCCTGGCCACACTTGCCCCTGATAATATTCTCCATCGGGATATTTTAAAAATACATCCTTCTTGACTCCATCGTCATACGCGTCATAGCCTGATTCCACCTTGATGCCTGGGTCGCACATGATCACCACATGGAAACCTAATTTTTCGAGGGCACTCACGAGCCCTTTCGGATCAGGGAAATTCTTTTTATCCCATGAAAATATCTTGTACTTGTCCATGTAATGAATGTCGAGCACGATAACATCTGCAGGAATATCCTTTTCACGAAAGGTTTGCGCAAGAGTGAGCAATTCTTTATCAGGATAATAGCTATAGCGACATTGTTGATAGGCAATACTCCATCGTGGAGGCATCTCCATTCTTCCAGTGAGATGTGTATATCGTTGAATGATTTCAACAATGGAATTGCCATGAATGAAGTAATAATTCATTTCACCCGCATCAGCAGAGAAACTTGAAAAGCGATTGTTGGAAGCGCCAAAGTTGAAGAAGCTCTTATGGGAATTGTCAAAGTAAATTCCGTAAGCAAGCTGGCTGTGAATGCCGATATAAAATGGAGTGGAGCAATAAAGCGGATCGGAACCAGAATGATAACTATAGGCATCGGTATTCCAGTTTTGATAGGAGGAACCTTTGCGATCTAGCGATCCTGTCTTTTCTCCCAGCCCTATGAATCGTTCTTCGTGCTGTAATTTCTTATAGGTAGAAACCTGATCGCCAATCCAGGAGATGCCAAACGCATCATCTTCATTAATCACTTTCCCATTTAATTCCTGAAATGAAAAGCGAACCTGATCTTTTGTGATCACCAACTGACACGCTGATGTTTTAATAATCAGTTGATCTGAGGAGTCAATTATTTCAAAATGAATTTTGCCAGGTGTGGCGACCACTGAGTATGAAAAGGCTTCAAATTTTTCATTCAGTGTGGCGCTTATTCTGATGATCGATTCTGTGTAAAGGATGATTTGAAATTTCCCAAACGAAGTTTCCGCTTCTATTCCAGTGCTGATTTTTTTAAACGAAAGAAATTTACCCAGGCTTTTACTGGTTGATTGCTTGAATGTAGAAGTCATTGAAAAGGTCCGGGTTTAATGATTCAATTAAATTCAATTGCTACCACTTAACCTAACAAAGTGACTTCTAAAAATCAGAAAACGATTGCGCTACTTTTTCTTACCCTTTTTGAGCGAAGAGTCTCTGATAATCAATCTTGTTTTGAGAATCTTGGTTTCTGGCTGAATTTCGAACTGATCTTTCTCTTTCGTTTCAATCTGGCGAATTAATAATCGCGCAGCTTCTTGCCCCATTTCAAAACCAGGTTGATCTACTGTGGTTAAAGAGGGCTCCATCAATTCACCAAAGAACCAATTACTAAAACCAACAATGGCCACATCTTGGGGTATTTTAAGGCCTTTCTCTTTGATGGTCATCATAGCGCCCATTGCCATAGGGTCGTTATTAGCAAAAATGGCATCGGGAGGATTGGGTAATGCCAGAAGTTTTTTAGTGGCTTTTTTGCCCTCTTCAAATGTGCCTGAAGGACACGTAATAATCAGGTCATCATGGAGATCCATATTGTTTTCTTTGAGTGCATCCTGGTATCCGCGGAAGCGATCCACGCTTATAATTAAGTTTGGTGCTCCGTTCAGGTGAGCTATTCTTTTACAACCCTGTTCAATAAGGTGGCTAACTGCTTCCTTTGATCCGGCATAGTCATCAACTATCACTTTGCTTGATGTAGGACTATTATACATTCTATCATAAAATACGATAGGGACGCCTTTTGAGATGATTGATTCAATATGGTCAAAATTGGTTGTTTCCCTCGAAACAGAAAGCAACATTCCATCAACACGGCTGTTGAAAAGGGCTTTCATATCCGTCATTTCCCTTTGATATGACTCATTGGATTGAGCAAGGATGACATTATACCCTGCTGTGTAGGCAACATCCTCGATACCACTAATTACTGTTGAGAAGAAGAAATGAACAATTTCAGGGATAATGACCCCTATGGTATTTGTCTTCTTTTGTCTGAGATTGAGGGCAACAATATTGGGTTGGTAGTTTAGTTTTTCAGCCAGTTCATTTACAGCCTTTTTTGTTTGCACACTGATATCGGGGTGGTCTTTTAGTGCGCGTGAAACTGTAGAGGGGGAGATGCCCAGTTCGCGGGCGATATCCTTAATTGTAACCTGATTAAATTTCATCGTTTTAGGTAGGAAAATTTTAAATGGCCAAAGAGCGCAAACGTTTGCGAATCCGTTTCCAGTAAAATTAGTTGAATAAATACAAAAATGCCGTTTGTCAAGTAGTTTTTTAAGGGTATAATTGAAGCCAAATCTTTATTTGTTGAGGTATGCAATTAACAAATTTGATTTTGAAAGTACTTAATAAAACAACAATTAAAACCCTAAACAATTAAACTATGACCAAATTGTATCTGTATGTTCGCAGGTATGTCGCGGTTCTTCTTGTGTTCGGAACTATAATGAGTTTCGCACAGGACAGAGTAGTGACAGGCAAAGTAACGTCAGCAGATGACGGCTCCGGGATTCCGGGTGTTAACGTTCTTCAAAAAGGAACCACTAATGGTACTGTAACAGATTCTGATGGAGCGTTTCGTATTAACGTTAGCCAGAATACAACACTGGTATTCTCATTTGTAGGTTACAGCACGCAGGAAGTTGCGGTTGGATCACAAAGCAGTGTTAATGTCGCCTTACAATCAGATGTGACGGCACTTAGTGAAGTGGTAGTAACAGGTTATGGAACGCAGGAAAAGAAAGAATTGACCAGTTCAATCACCAGTGTAAAATCATCAGAATTTAACAAAGGTACCGTTAACGATCCTATGCAACTGCTATCAGGAAAAGTTGCCGGTCTTGCAATTGCACGTCCAGGTGGAGACCCTAATGGAACCTCCACGATACGTCTTCGGGGGATTGCTACTTTTGGGGCCAATTCGGAGCCTCTGATTGTAATTGATGGTGTTATCGGGGGTTCGCTAAACACCGTTGACCCTAACGATATTGCCTCCATGGATGTGTTGAAAGATGCTTCTGCAGCTGCCATTTATGGTTCAAGGGGAGGTAGCGGTGTAATCATCATTACAACCAAAACCGGAAAGGCTGGAAAATTTTCGGTTTCCTATAATGGTTCTACCAATACTGAAAGTATTGCAAGAAGGATAAGCACGATGAATGCTGACGAATACAGGCAGGTTCCGGGCATGGTAGATCTGGGCGCCAGCACAGACTGGCTCGATGTTGTTACCAAAACAGCCCATTCTCAAGTTCACAATTTGTCTATGTCTGGTGGTATAGGTGGAACGTCATACAGGGCTTCCATTAACGTTCGTAATGCTCAGGGTATTGGAATCAATTCAGGATTTCAGCAGCTGAACGGTCGTTTGAACCTTACCCAGAAAGCCTTAAAAGACAAGCTTACCTTAACAATGAATCTTTCAACGTCTAACAAAGATGCGAAATATGGCTTTAAAGAATCATTCCGATATGCTGTTTTGTCAAACCCAACTTTACCAGTTTACGATAACACGCTGACCAGCCCGACAGCCGGAGGATTATTTGGAGGCTATGCTGAGAGAGGAATTTTTGATTACTTCAATCCGCTCTCCATTGCAGAACAAAACAAGACAGATGGTACTGATACGCGATTACTGGCAAGCTTAAATGCTGTTTATGATTTCAGTGATATTATCCCTGGTTTAAATGTTGGAGCGTTTTATACATCGCAAAGGGAGACTGATTTCAGAGCGGAGTATTATAAAAAGACTTCAAAGTTCAGAGGATATGGACGAAACGGACTAGCCACACAACAGACTGACCAACGGAAAACCGAACTTTTTGAGACTACTGTTAATTATCAAAAAGATTTCAACGATGTTGATCTTGCATTATTGGGTGGTTATTCCTATCAAACCTTCTTTAATACAGGTTATGGAGCGCAGGGAGGTAATTTTTTAACGGATGCATTTACCTATAACAATATGGGTGCATCCCTTGATTTTGCCAATGGGCTTGGTTCAGTGGGTAGCTATGCCAACTCAAATAAACTTGTTGCATTTTTTGGAAGAGCGAATGTTAACGTCAAGAACACTTATTTTGCTTCTATCAGCGCAAGGTATGAGGGATCTTCACGTTTTGGAACTAATAACAAATGGGGTCTTTTCCCTGCAGCAAGTGCCGGTGTTACTCTGAGTAACCTGATTGATATTCCTACCGTGAATAGTTTAAAATTACGTGTCAGTTATGGTGTAACAGGTAACCAGCCCAGCGATTCATATGCTTCCCTGCAGCGTTTTGGGAGGACCGGAAACTTTTTCTATAACGGTAAATATGGACCCAGCTACGGACCTATCAGTAACGCCAACCCAGACCTTAAATGGGAAACAAAAACGGAGGTTGATTTAGGAATGGACTTTGCCATGCTTGATAATAAATTGTCAGGTACTATTGATATTTATCAGAGAACAACCAAGGACCTTCTTCTAAATGTTAACGTGCCAGTACCTCCTAATTTGTACAATCAAACACTCGTTAATATTGGTGAACTCAGGAACCAGGGTTTTGAATTAGCCCTTAATTATGCAGCTGTTAACACTTCGAAATTTACCTGGACTACCGGTGCGAATTTTTCGACTTACTCAACCAAAGTGGTTAGCTTGTCGTCAGGCACACTTAGTGCAGCAGGTGAAGGTGGCGTGTTGTACAGAGCGAATATGGGATCACCTGGTCAGAATGCAACCTCGCTGGTGCGGGTAAAAGAAGGCGACAACCTCGGTCAGCTTTGGGGACCGGTTCAAACAGGGATTGATAGCAAAGGAGTACCGATTTTTGCTGATATAGATGGAAGTGGTGGTGCTTATTGTAATTGTGATCTTGACAGAACCATTGTTGGTAACGGCTTGCCAAAGATGACAGTAGGATGGAACAACTCCTTTACCTATGGTAATTTTGATTTTAACTTTTTCCTTAGAAGTGCGATCGGTCATGATCTATATAATAGTTACCGTGGTTTCTATGAGAACCTTGAGCCAACAACTATCAATAATTACAACGTTGTTAATACTAAGTATTATGATCCATCCATTACCAAAGCGGTTGTAAATAGCAGCCACGTTGAAAAAGCGACCTTCGTTAAGTTGGATAATATTTCACTTGGTTACAACGTTCAATTGGGTTCTGGAAAAGCAGTTAACAATTTAAGAATCTACCTTGCTGGACAGAATCTGTTTACTATTACCAAGTATACCGGGGTAGATCCTGAGGTAAGATATACAGATGTAGCGGATAGTGACAATGGATTTAGACCTGGTGCTCAGGATCCTCTGGCTCCCGGTGTTGAAAGACGCTCCACATATTTCACCACAAGGACCTATACAATCGGTGTAAACATTGGCTTCTAATAAAACAAATGACAATCAACATGAAAAAATCAGTATTTAGACGAATATTAATGACGGGGCTGGGGATGGTGTTCTTCACCTTTTCGTGTACAAATCTTGATGAGGAATTGTACAGTGACGTGACTGCCGATAACTTTTTCAAAACGGATGAGGAATTCATTGCTGCCCTTGGGCAGGCTTACTCCTCATTTGGAGGTATTGGTAACCACTTTAGTCTGTGGACGATCAATGAGCTCGCATCAGATGAACTTGTAATCAGCACTAAAGGCGGTGACTGGTATGATGGCGGTGTTCTTCTTCAGATGCATCAGCATAACTATGTTGCCAGTAATGGTTTGTTCAACAGCGCATGGGGCTTCTGTTACGGAGGTATCAACACCTGCAATCGCCTTATTGCGCAGTTCACAGAATTAAATACTCCTGCTGCGGACGCATTTATTGCTGAACTCAGGGCAGTGCGGGCATTGTGGTATTATTGGTTGGTTGATGCATTTGGTAATGTTCCCCTTGTGGTTGACTTTAAAGATATATCAAAGCCTGCCACCAAAAGCCGTAAAGAGGTATATGACTTTATTGAGTCTGAGCTAAAAGCAGTGTTACCGCTTTTACCAACGAAGAAAGATGCTTCTACTTATGGAAGAATGACAAAGTGGGCCGTTTTGGCTATGCAGACTAAACTTTATCTGAATGCCGAAGTATTCACTGGAACTCCACAATGGCAAAAGGCAATTGATGCCGCTAACGATCTCATCAACAATGGCGGTTATACATTGGAGAATAACTATGCATCAAACTTTGCAGTTAATAATGCTGGTTCAAAAGAGAACATTTTTGTTTATCCTTATGATAAGGTATTTGCCGGTGGGTTCAACTGGGTAGCGATGACTCTTTCAGTGGCCAGCCAGCCTACTTACAATTTAACTTTCCAGCCATGGAACGGGTATCAGACTGTAGAAGAGTTCTACAATTCCTACATTGATCCTGCGAAAAACCCAGGCCCGCAAGGACCTGTATGGAAAGGACTTACTAAAGACACCAGCCCCAAGGATGGAATTTCTGATGATGTCGGTACTATCGATTTAAGATTATCAAACTTCATTGTTGGGCCACAGTATAATCAGGACGGATCGCGGACACTGGATGCTGGATTCGAAGCTGGTAAAGACTTTGATGGTGCCCCTGTTACCTTCACCCCACAGCTTAACGAGATATACCCTCAAGGTTTACGTCAGGCTGGTGCACGTATCGGTAAGTATGCATTTGAAGTAGGTGGCACAAACAATATGAGCAATGACTTCGTAATTTTCCGTCTTTCGGATATTATTCTGTCCCTTGCTGAAGCTAAATTCCGCTTGGGAGATGCAGCGTCAGCATTAATTCTGGTTAATAACATACGTACACGTGCCGGAGTTACACCTTTTGCAGGACCACTTACAGCAGATCTGTTATTTGCTGAACGTGGAAGAGAAATGTATGCTGAAATGACCCGCAGACAAGATCTTATCAGATTTGGTAAGTTTAATGAAGCTTGGTGGGAAAAGCCGGTAAGCTCTGCTACCTATAAATTGTTTCCTATACCAAAGCAGCAAACAGATGCAAATAATTTGCTCGTTCAAAACCCTGGTTATACCGGAGGTTAATAATTGCTGACGTAATAAAAGGAGAGCAAATAGCATTTCGCTATTTGCTCTCTTAATTTAATGCCATTTGATAAATATTAAGATTGAGGCGTTTGGTTATTGTTTAAATTTTTGAGCTTCGGGAACTTATAAGTTTTGATCAATAATCTCATCCATTAAATAAAATTAATAACAGTTTTTCAGGTATTGATTAACTTTGCGGGATAAGGATATCATCGAACAGTGAGGATGCGATTTACGTTGAAATTATTTATTGGAGTTGGTCTTCTGGTGCTTGTAGCTTGCACCAATGAAACACGGAAGGAATCAAAAACCACGCTCTTTAAACTGCTCTCTTCTGATCAAACGGGAATTAATTTTGTAAACCAGCTTGACTACACAGAAGAACTTAATACCTACACTTTTAAAAATTTTTATAACGGAGGCGGGGTGGGGTTAGGTGATTTTAATAATGATGGCTTGCCGGATATTTTTTTCTCGGGGAATTTAGTACCCAATAAACTTTATCTCAACAAAGGTAATTTTCATTTTGATGATATTTCCGAATCAGCGGGAGTAGGTATTCCAGGCATGTGGACTACCGGGGTGAGCCTGGTGGATATTAATGCAGATGGACTCCTGGACATTTATATATGCAAGTCGGGACCTCCCTCAAACTTCAGAAGAACCAATGAGCTTTTTATTAATAATGGTAATCTCACGTTTACCGAAAAGGCAGAGGAATACGGTTTGGCATTTGAAGGCCTTTCTGTACATGCAGCTTTTTTTGATTTCGATAAAGATGGTGATTTAGATTGCTATTTGTTGAATAATTCAATTCGCTCCGTGGGCGGATATGACTTGCGTAAAGATCAGCGAAATATACCTGATCCGTTAGGCGGGAATAAACTGTTGAGGAACGATAATGGAAAATTCAGTGATATCAGTGAGCATGCAGGTATTTATACAAGTGCCATTGGGTTTGGTCTTGGAGTAACTATTGGTGATGTAAATAAAGATGGGTGGTCAGATATTTATGTGTCCAACGATTTTTTCGAAAGGGACTATCTCTATATCAACAATCAGGATGGTACTTTTAGTGAGTCGCTGGAAAAGTATTTGCGTGAGATCAGCCTTGGTTCCATGGGAGCTGATATGGCGGATATCAATAACGATGGGTTGCCTGATATTTTTGTAACAGAGATGCTGCCAGAAGGGGATGATCGTTTAAAAACAACCACACAGTTTGAGAGCTGGGATAAGTATAAAAGGAGTGTAGGTATGGGTTATTATCATCAATTCAGCCGCAATGTTCTGCAACTTAATAATGGAGATGGTTCATTCAGTGAAATCGGTAGGTTGGCTGGAGTTCATGCCACGGACTGGAGTTGGGGGGCGTTGATTTTTGATATGGACAATGATGGGTGGAAGGATATTTTTGTGGCCAATGGGATTTATAAAGACTTGCTTGATCAGGACTATGTAAACTTTAGTGCGGATCCAGAAATAATAAACCAGATTTTACATCGGAAGAAAAACATCATCACCCGCCTGATTGATTCAATTCCTTCCGTCAGGATACCCAACTACGCATTTGAAAATAAGGGCGACCTGAAATTTGAAAATAAATCTTCGGAATGGGGACTTGATCTCCCTTCGTTCTCAAACGGATCGGCTTATGGTGATTTAGATAATGATGGTGACCTTGATCTCGTGCTGAACAATGTAAATATGCCAGCTTTTGTATACGAAAACCGATCAAAAGAATTAAAACCTGAAAATGCTTCAATTACTTTCTCATTGCATGGAGAAAAGCAAAACTCTTCAGCAATTGGAGCAAAAATAACGCTGAAAGCCAATGGGCTGCAATTCTATCAGGAACTTTCTCCGATGCGTGGATTTATGTCTACGGTTGATTATGATGTCCAGTTTGGCCTTGGTAAAATTCTTTCGTTGGACTCAGTCATTATTGATTGGCCACAAGGTAAGATTACCGTTCTTACCGATGTGAAAACAAATCAGCGAATCTCTTTGCATGAGAAAGATGCGCAGATTAAAATTGAAACGCACAAGTCACGGGTATCCAAAGGAACGGTATTCAAGACTATTCCGGAAGTTCAAGGCATTGACTTTATTCATCAGGAAAATGACTACAGTGATTTCGACCAAGACCGAATTTTGTTTAATATGGTATCCAATGAGGGCCCATGCCTTTGTTCAGGAGATCTAAATAATGATGGTCTCACAGACTTTTATGTGGGAGGAGCCAAGAACCAGGCGGGTGCTATGTACCTGCAGACGAAGTCAGGTGGTTTTTCCAGGTCTAGCCAGCAAGTCTTTGATGAGGATAAAAGTACAGAGGATACAGATTGCATTTTTTTTGATGCTGATAATGATGGGATACCTGATCTTTATGTTACAAGTGGGGGCAGTGAGTTTTCCTCAAGCTCCGGGGCTTTATTAGATCGTCTCTACTTTAATAAAGGCAATGGCAAGTTTGAGAAAGGCAAGCAACTCTTTCCAGTGTCGGATAAATTTGAAAGTACATCAACAGTGGTAGCCGGTGATTATGACTACGATGGTGACCTCGATCTCTTTGTTGGTGTAAGAATAATGCCTTTGCAGTACGGTCTGCCTGGCAACGGATATCTTTTAAACAATGACGGAAAGGGTAATTTTAAGGATGTGACCAAAATGGCAGCTTCAGGCTTGTTAAATTCAGGAATGATAACTGACGCAAAATGGATTGATGTTAATAACGATGATAAAATTGATTTGCTGGTTACTGGCGAATGGATGCCGATAAGGTTATTTATAAATGAAAATAATAATTTTATTGAAAGGACTAAAGAGTATGGTTTAGACAAAACAAACGGTTGGTATAATACACTTGAAACAGGTGATTTTAACAATGATGGACTCACTGATTTTGTGGCCGGAAATCACGGACTTAATTCCAGATTTAAAGCATCTCTTACAGAACCTGTTTCACTCTACGTAAACGATTTTGATCAAAATGGAATGATTGAACAAGTAATTACCCGTTTTAACTATGGCACTGCTTATCCTCTAACATTGCGACAGGATATTATTGCCCAGATTCCTTCATTGAAAAAAAAATACCTTCACTTTAATGAATACAAAGGAAAAACTATAGCCGATATTTTTACTCCTGATCAACTTAAAGACGCAATCATTTTAGATGCCTTCACTTTTGAAACAGCCGTTTGGATTAATCAGGGAAAAGGATCATTCAAAAGAACAGTATTGCCGGTGCAGGCCCAGTTTTCTCCCGTGTATGCAATTTTAGTTGATGACTTTGATAAAGATAAGAACCAAGATATACTTTTGGGTGGTAATTTATATAGAGCTAAACCTGAGACAGGAATTTATGATGGCAGCTTCGGACTTTTGTTAAAGGGCGATGGTCTTGGCAATTTTAAGGCTATTTCGTCTGGTGAGTCAGGGATTTTAATTAAAGGTGAAATCAGGTCAATGGAAAAAATTGTTTATCATAAAAAAAGGACGGTGCTTGTAGGTAAGAATAATGATCGGATGCAATTTTATAGTTATTAACTATTTTAGAAACATGAGAATGAAAGGATTGTTAGTAGTATTGATGGCATGTTGTTTTGCCTTCATGGTTTCCTGCAATGGGAGGAAATCTTTAGGAGCGAACAATAGTAAAAATGATAGTTTGTTTTTGGGGATTTCGATGGGAATGGAGAAAAAAGCATTTTATGATTATTGCTGGGAGAAGAATCGTCAGGGGCTATTTACGCATGGACCTACCAACCAGAGCGTGGAATATAGATTGGTGAATGAACTAAATAGCGCGGTCAGGATGCAGTTTTATCCATCATTCTACGAGGATAAGATTTATGAAATGCCAGTTCTTTTTAATTATGAGTCATGGGCACCCTGGAATAAGGAATTTGGTTCCGATAAGCTTTTTATAGAAATGCTGACTTTATTTAAAAAATGGTATGGCGATGATTTTCTTACGTTGCAACATCCTACCATGGGGACTATTTATTATCAAATGAAAGGCAGAAGACGAATTAATTTATTTATTAAAGATGATCAGTTTGTTCAGGCTGTTTTCACAAATCTGAAAGTCGAAAAAGAAGTAAAGGAGAAGAAGTAACAGGTTCCGATTTCCTTGATTTCATATATTCCAAAATGAGAATTTATCTTAACGCGTTTAGTCCATTATATTTATATGCCTTGGTGACAACCCTGATAGCAGGGTGCTCTGCACCAGAAAACATAAAAAGAAATACACTATTCACCGAAATTAAAACGGAACAGAGTGGTATTGACTTTGTCAACGAACTTCCATTCAATAAGGAATTTAATATTTATACTTATCGTAACTTCTACAATGGAGGTGGGGTGGCACTCGGAGATATCAACAACGATGGTCTTATCGATGTTTATTTAACATCTAATTTAGGCGCTAATAAGTTATTTCTGAACAAGGGTAACTTTGAGTTTGAGGAAATAAGCGGGAAGGCAGGTGTTACGGGTAAAAGTGCTTGGTCCACTGGTGTAAATATGGTCGATATAAATGGAGATGGATGGATTGATATTTACGTCTGCAATTCTGGCGATATCAAAGGAGATAACAAAAAAAATGAACTCTTTATAAATAATGGTGATCTGACGTTTACAGAAAAAGCTGAAGCTTATAAAATCGCTGACCCAGGCTACACTACTCATGCCGCGTTCTTCGATTACGATAAGGATGGAGATCTGGACCTTTACATTTTAAATAACTCTTACCAGGCTATTGGAAGTTTTAACCTAAAAAAGAACGAACGCCCCAAGCGCGATGTATTGGGTGGTGATAAGTTGATGCGAAATGATGGAGATTATTTTACGGATGTCAGTGAGGAGGCGGGTATTTATGGAAGTGTGATTGGGTTTGGATTAGGCGTTACTGTTGGAGATATAAATAAAGATGGCTGGTCCGATATTTATGTTTCCAATGATTTTTTCGAACGGGACTACTTATACATTAATAATAAAGACGGGACATTTAAAGAATGTCTTCCTGAGCAGATGCGATCCATTAGCGGGGCATCTATGGGGGCTGATCTTGCCGATATTAACAACGATTCATATCCAGATATTTTTGTTACTGAAATGCTGCCACATCAGGAAGCAAGATTGAAAACGGTTACGACATTTGAGAACTGGGACCGATACCAATACAATGTGAGTAATGACTATTACCATCAGTTTACCAGAAATATGCTTCAGCTTAATAACGGTGATGGCAGTTTTAGTGAAATTGGAAGATTGAGTGGGGTGGAGGCTACCGACTGGAGTTGGGGTGCGTTGATGTTTGATATGGATAATGATGGACTCAAGGATATTTTTGTTGCCAATGGTATCTATCAGGATTTAACTAATCAGGATTACCTCCAATATATATCAAATGAAGAGGTCGTTAAATCAATCGTGGCAGGAAATACAGTCGATTATAAAAGACTCGTTGAATCAATTCCTTCAACACCAATTTCTAATTTTGCTTTTCAAAATCAGGGAAATCTGAATTTTGTAGACAAGGCAAAAGTATGGGGTATGGGAACACCTGGTTTTTCAAACGGTTCTGCGTATGGTGACTTAGACAATGATGGCGACCTTGATTTAGTGATAAACAACGTTAATTCACAAGCATCTGTTTTTCGAAACGAGACCAATCAACAACTACCTCAAAACCATTATTTGAAATTTGAATTAAAGGGCGTAGGGAAAAATACGTATGCCTTCGGTACAAAAATTACGATTACCAATAAAGGCAATATTTTTTATTTAGAACAAATGCCCATTAGGGGTTTTGAGTCTTCCATGGATCCAAGGCCTAATATTGGTCTTGGAAAAATTGATACTGTTGAACAAATTTTGATTGAGTGGCCTGATGGAACACTCAATCAGTTAGTTAATGTGCCCACCAATCAAACTATACTATTGGATCAGCGCAAGGGAGAGCATTTGAATCTTGTTAAATCTGATCAGTCTAGGGGAGGTGATAAACCACTTTTTATTGAGTTGACTTCGGAGGATATTATCCACTTTAATCACGTTGAGAATGATTTTGTGGATTTTGATCGTGATCACTTAATCTATCATATGCTTAGTGCAGAAGGCCCACGAATGTCCAAAGGTGATATTAACGGAGACGGGCGGGAAGACCTTTACATTGGCGGTGCCAAGGACCAGGCAGGGGCACTGTTTGTTCAAACCGCTAATGGTAATTTTAAAAGAACAAACGAGGCATTGTTAGAACAGGATAAAGTTTCGGAGGATATGGGGAGCTTATTTTTTGATGCAGATAAAGATGGAGATCAGGACCTTTACGTTTGCAGCGGGGGTAATGAATTTTCCTCAAGTTCAACCGCCTTGATTGACCGGCTTTATATAAACGATGGCAAGGGAAATTTCACCCGGTCGGCCCAAATATTACCTGTCTCGAAATTTGAAAGCACTTCTACAGTAAAATCTTCAGACTATGACAAAGATGGTGATCAGGATTTATTTGTGGGTGTAAGGCTTCTTCCATTTTCATACGGCTCACCTATCAATGGTTACATTTTAAATAATGATGGAAGAGGAAATTTTACCGATGTTGCCGGACAGATTGCACCTGCTCTCCAGCAGCTCGGCATGATAACCGATGCAGCATGGGCGGATATTGATGGGGACGATGATGAAGATTTACTCGTGGTCGGAGAGTACATGCCGGTAAAAGTGTTTATGAATGAAGGCGGAAAATTTGTAGACAGTACGGATAAGGCAGGGTTAGGCAAAAGCAATGGCTGGTGGAACAGGCTAGAGGCCGCGGATATTGATCATGATGGTGATATTGATTTTGTTATTGGTAATCATGGACTGAATTCCAGGTTCCGGGCTTCGGTAGATAAGCCAGTATGTATGTATGTCAATGACTTTGATCAGAATGGTACAATAGAGCAACTCATTTGCACTTACAATGATGATAAGAGTTATCCGATGGCTTTGCGTCATGATCTGGTAAGTCAGATACCATCGTTAAAAAAGAAATATTTGAAATATGAAAACTATAAGGATCAAACGATAACAGACATCTTCACGCCAGAACAATTGAGGACCGCAGTGAAATTGGATGCGTATGAGTTATCAACTAACTTATTGTTCAATCAGGGTCATGGAAAATTCACCTTGAAAGCACTTCCTGTAGAAGCGCAATTTGCCGCTACATACGGAATTGAAATAGCTGATTTTGATGAAGACGGAAATCAGGACATTCTATTAGGAGGAAACTTTTACAGATCCAAGCCTGAAGTAGGCCGTTATGATGCCAGTTATGGTTTATTATTAATTGGAAATGGTAAAGGTGACTTTAAACCCGTTACATCAAATGAATCTGGAATTAAGATAGAAGGTGAAATAAGAGATATTATTTCTATTCCCTACGCAGGGGAAACCCTGATACTAATAGCACGCAACAATGATAAAATACTTGCCTATAAGATTAGGCACAGGAAATGAGACAAGCAATTTTTACTTATCTTCATCTTCAGGAATATTGATAGGCAGAACGGTCTTTATTTCTTGATCTTTGGTGATTTAGTAATAATCTGAATGACTCCATTAGCACCGCGCATACCAAATGTTTGCTGACCTTCTGTGCCCTGAATCACGTTTACGCTTTTAATGTCATTGACATCAACCGCATTAGCGGCTTCCTGGTAGCTGTTACCAATAGGAGAACTATTAACCACAAAAAGAGGCTGATTGTTGTTGCCAATTGATGAAGCCCCCCTTATCATTACACTTACATCACTGCCCCGCTGATCAACCTGAACTCCAGGTACCCTTCGTAAATAATTGGCAAGTGTCAAGCTATTATTGCCTTCAACTGTAGCGACTACTTTAGTCGTGCTGTTAATGTCTTTAGCGTTACCGCTGGAGTCTTGATTTGAACTGGTATTCTTCGTGGCTGTGCAGGAAATAAAAAGTAATCCCATAAAACCAATACTGAAAAACAGACTTGTTACAATTTTTATTTTCATTATAATAATTTATTAAGTAACCAAACACAAATTTATTGAATAAATTTATTGAATAATCGAGAAAGATACTACCTGATTTGAGCTAAAAAATAAAATATTTTAGCAGCCTTTCTTGTCGATGATAATTGAACTGGATTATAGTGATCCATGGTCACTTAAAATTGAGGGACCTTTCTTGTAACTTAAACCTTTGAGATCGGTTTTTCTTTAACAATACTCTCTGAGCGGAAGTATAAAGTGAAATAGTTAATTTCACCTCACAGTCACAATTAACCAAAAAATCATTAAACTTTTTAAGCTAATTGCGGATTATTAAAAATGAAAGCAGATTAAACTCGCTAAATGTGACATATTTTTCATTTCAACATTAATTTCAGAGTTGAGCTGAATTTTGAATGATTCTATTTATCAGTTGGTTGCCGCTAAAATAACTCTATGTTAACTCTTAAGATTAGGTAAGTGCTTCAAAATAGAATAAGTGGGTTTATTATCTTGCTGGCGGCTTTCTTCTTGTATTCTTGCAGCAAGGAGGAGAATGGAGCGGATAAGATCTTTCATGAATTATCCTCGCATCAAACGGGAATTGATTTTTCTAATCACCTCAATGAAAACGATCAGTTTAATATCATAGAATATTTGTATTTCTATAACGGAGGAGGTGTTGCTGCAGGTGATATCAACAACGATGGACTGCCAGATTTATACTTTTCATCTAATCAAGGCCCTAATAAACTCTTTCTTAACAAAGGAGACTTTAAGTTTGACGATATCTCTGAGAATGGAGGAGTGGCCGGGCTGGGGAACTGGAAGACAGGTGTTACAATGGCCGATGTGAATGGTGATGGATATCTTGATATATTTAGCTGCGGTGTAGGTGGTTATAAAAATTTTACAGGACAGAACCAACTCTTGATTAATAACCGAGATCTCACTTTTTCGGATAGAACCGGTGAGTATGGTCTGGGATTTCAAGGATTCTCCACGCAAGCAACCTTCTTCGATTATGATAATGACGGAGACCTGGATATGTACCTAGTTAACCATTCCGTTCATTCCGTACGATCTTACGGTGATGTTATGCTCCGCGATCAGAGTGACAGGAAAGCGGGTGATAAATTGTATCGCAATGAATTGATACCATCAGGAGTAATTGGGTTTACCGAAGTTACTTCACAAGCTGGGATCTATAACAGTCAGATTGGGTACGGATTGAGTGTTGGGGTATCTGATCTGAACAACGATGGATTTCTGGATCTATATGTGTCAAATGATTTTCATGAAAATGATTACCTCTACATCAATCAAGGTAACGGTACTTTCAAGGAGGAAGTGAAAAAAATTATTCCCCATACAAGCCGTTTTTCCATGGGTAATGATATTGCTGATATTAATAATGATGGCTGGCAGGATATTGTTACCCTCGATATGCTACCCAATGAGGAGCAGATAATCAAAGCGTCAGGCGGAGAGGATCCTTATGAAATATTTAAATTTAAACTTCACTTCGGCTATCATTATCAGTTCTCCAGGAATACACTTCAATTGAACAGAGGAGTCAATGCCGATAATTTGCTGTCATTTAGTGACATCGCGCCTTTAGCTGGAATAGAAGCCACAGACTGGAGTTGGGGGCCTTTGATGACCGATTTTGATAATGATGGACGGGCTGACCTTTTCGTGACGAATGGTATTATGAAAAGGCCCAATGACCTGGACTACATCAATTATATTTCTAGTGATTCTGCTCAACGTTTTCTTTCCGATCGGGCGATGATCGATAAAATGCCTTCAGGAAAGGTTACTAATTTTATTTTTAGAAATAAATCAAATTTAACATTTGAAAATGTTTCTGAAAAGTGGGCAACTCTGCGGCCCACATTATCAAATGGTGCTGCCTACGCAGACTTTGATAATGATGGAAATATGGATCTGGTGATTAACAATATCAATGAACCCTCCTCCATGTTCAGAAACACAAACCACGGTTCAAATTTTATAAAAATCAAACTTCAGGGTGCTGCTTTCAATACTTTCGGGATTGGAGCGAAGGTTATTGTTTATTCTGATACATTAAGTATGACACAAGAGTTAATACCTGCCAGGGGCTGGCAATCCAGTAGTGATTACCTTCTTCATTTTGGGTTAGGTAAAAACAAACTTATTGACTCAATAATAGTTGTCTGGCCAGGCGGTAAGTTTCAAAAGATTGAGACAGTTAAATCCAATCAAACAATTCTATTGAAACAATCAGATTCACAAAACGATTGGTACTTCAAAAATAATCAGAGCAAGCCTTTACTACGCCCAACTGGTAACGGTATTGACTTCACTCACGAGGAAGATGAATTTACAGGTTTTGAAGTGGAGCGACTAATCCCTCACACACTATCTACGCAAGGACCAAAAATTGCCATAGGGGATATTAATGGCGATCGGTTAGATGATGTTTTTATCTGCGGTGCAAAAAATCAATCGGGAGCATTATTTATGCAGAAGAATTCGGGAGATTTTATAAAACCCAGTCAACTATTTTTGGAAAGAGATTCAATGTTCGAAGATACCGATGCGGCTTTTTTTGATGCCAATGGAGATGGCAGGCAAGACTTGATTGTGGTGAGTGGAGGGCAAGAACGGGAAGGTATTTTCGCAGAACTGCAGCCGAGGCTTTATATTAACGAAGGCAGAGGAAAATTCAGTGTAGTATTAAATATGTTGCCAGAGATATATCTTAATGCTTCTTGTGTAAAACCGGGAGACTATGACGGAGACGGAGATATGGATTTATTTATTGGGGGGCGTGTGGTGGCTGGTAAATATGGTAGTTCCCCTAAAAGTTTTTTATTGAAGAATGATGGTAAAGGAAAATTTTCTAATGAAACCGCACTTTTGCCTGATTCTTCATTGGGTATGGTAACGGATGCTTCGTGGCACGATTTGAATAGTGACGGAAAGCAAGATCTGGTGTTAACAGGTGAATGGATGCCAATCACTTTCTTACTGCAGGATATAGAAGGTAAATTTATTGATCGCACCAAGGAATATGGTTTTGATAAAACTTCAGGCTGGTGGAACACGATCAGCAAGGCAGATGTAGATAATGATGGTGACATGGATTTTCTGGCAGGCAATGCAGGCCTTAACTTACGATTACGTGCGAGTACCAGTGAACCGATTGAATTATGGGTGGGCGATATTGAATCTAACGGAAGTTATGACCCAATAATTACTTACTACAATAATCACCAGCGATACCCATTTGTTTCAAGAGATCAACTAATAAAACAAGTGCCGCCTCTTAAGCGAAAGTTCCTCAGATATGAAGATTATAAGAACGTCAGGATAGAAGACATCATTCCGGATGAAAAGATTAACACATTTGTTCACCGAAAAGCAGAAATATTTTCATCAGTATGGATCGAAAACAAAGGAAATCAAGATTATCAGATTCATCTTCTTCCAAGAGAAGCCCAGATGTTTCCGATATTTTCATTTGTTGTACAAGATGTTAATAAAGATGGTCATGTAGATATTTTGGCAGTTGGAAACTGGTTTGCTGTTCAACCCGATCTGGGTCGGCAGGATGCAGGATATGGGTTAGTATTGTTGGGCGATGGAAGTGGAATTTTCAGCCCCCTAAATCCAGGTGACTCTGGCTTCTGGGTAACTGGTGAAGGTCGTGACATGAAAGTTGTGTCAACTGCTAATGGTGAAAAGAGTATATTGGTTAGCAGGAATAATGATCGTTTACTGATTTTCAAACATCCATGATTATGAAGCATGTGCTTTTTTTTGGTTTCGATGGATTGACTATTATCAATCTTGGTATTCGCAAGAATGAAACCTTTGTGATGCTTGACAGGAACGTATAGTGTGAAAATTAACAATTGATGATTGAAGTCATACTTTATATTTGGATATAACCTATTTTTGGAAATTGAAAATGGACTTATGAAAAATATAATAAAAGTAGCCGCACTTGCGATTCTTATTTCCTCTTGTTCAGCGGATCATGGAGAATGGAGGGTAAAGACACGAAACCCAGACTATTTGCATCGCTCGATCAGGCAGATTACAGATGCTATTGTTTATGATATTTTTTCGCCTCCAGTTGCTTCCCGCATTTATGCTTATTCAAGTATTGCAGCTTATGAGGTAGCCATTCATGAAGACTCAACATATCGCAGTCTGGCTGGTCAACTAACCGGTTTTGGAGCCGGTCCAGAACCTGAGGCGGGCAAAGAATACTGCTATCCATTGGCATCAGTACAAGCTACCCTCAAAGTGGGACGTACCTTTGTGTTTTCAGAGGATAAGATGGATGTCTTTTATAAGGACATCATGGAAGAATTTCGTGATTCTGGTCTACCCGATGATGTATTTCAGAGATCTATTGAGTACGGGACGAAAGTTGCTGAGCATGTTATCGCGTGGTCTTCCCGAGATAACTACAAGCAATCACGGTCCTTCCCTAAATATTCGATACAGAATGATCAGCCTACCTGGAAGCCTACGCCACCAGCCTACATGGATGCAGTTGAACCACACTGGAACAAAATACGACCCTTTGCAATTGACTCTGCCCAACAATTTAAGCCAATCCCACCCACAGCATTCTCTACTGATAAAAAAAGCCAGTTTTATAAAGAAGCCCTGGAGGTTCACGACATGGTTAACAACCTTACCTCAGAGCAACGTGAGATTGCTTTCTTTTGGGATTGCAATCCATTTATGATGAACGTGAAAGGACATGTGATGTTTGCCACCAAAAAAATTTCCCCCGGTGGTCATTGGATGAATATTACGAACGTTGCGTGCAAAAAAACGAACGCAGACTTCATTCAAAGTTCTGAAGCTTACGCGCGCGTTTCTATAGCGCTTATTGATGCCTTTATTTCATGTTGGGATGAAAAGTACAGAAGCAAACTGATCCGCCCTGAGACTTACATCAATCAATATATTAATGAAGACTGGGTTCCGGTATTGCAGACCCCCCCGTTTCCGGAATATACCAGTGGCCATAGTGTAATATCTTCAGCATCGGCAATCACACTTACTAGTTTACTGGGGGATAATTTTGCATTTACTGATTCAACGGAAGTTCAATTTGGTCTTTCGGCAAGAAGTTTTTCATCTTTTCTTCAAGCATCTGAAGAGGCGGCCATCAGCCGAATGTATGGAGGAATTCATTACAGGCCAGCCGTAGAACAGGGCATTATAGAAGGCAGGGCCCTTGGCACCTATATTCTTCAGAAGATAAAAACGCGTAAAAAAGATAACTAAAACCATTCAGGCCTTATTAAATTGCTATTTCTGACAGAGAGGCAATCCAGGCAGTAGGGAGCATACTCAAGCGTTCTCGAGTCTGAATACATGCAATCTCCAAAAGGAAAGAATATGGGATATGGAAAGTCAGAAGGCAATAGGTTGAATCTATGTAAGGTTTCGTTGGTAGCCTGGAAGTAGCCCCATACTTTTTCTTCAGGATTATTTACATTAACTATGTTTCCTATAATCTTGGCTGGTGGAGTGTCAAAAATTGATCCGGTCTGATTAGCGAGAATGTTTACTTTTTGCCAGTAGTCATAAGCTTCTCGAGTGATGATAGACTGGTAGGTATTGAAGTAGTGCTTTTCCAGGAAGGTGCGATCAATTATCCGGGAACATACCAGGTTATTTTTTATTTCGGTGATCCCTGAATTTGTACCATCAAATAAGGCAATTCTGTTTGCGTCCGCCTTTTGAGTTATAAAACAAGCTGGAGGAGTATAACCAAAGGGATCAGGAAAATCGGTAGGTGATAAAATAAAGACTTCTTCCACAGTCCAGTTGATATAGCGCTCTTTCCAATTCGGAGGTAATGAAGTAGAGGCATAAAGTTTAACAAACTTCCTGGTTTGGTTAATGCCATCAAGATCAGTATAGGCTTCTTCAGTAAATTCGTGAGTGACATCTACGGATGATGCAACAGCTGGCATTGTTTCCGGAGTTGATTCATAAGTCTCTCCATTCGGAAGCAGAATTTGGATATGATATGTTACACCGGGTATTCCCTGAGTCCCTACATATACTCCTTCCTTACTTTCATAGTAGTAAAGACTATTATTAAAATCATCAATTAATTGAACAATAGCTCCGGTAATAGGAACGGGTAGCCTGCCTTCTGCGGTTCTTCCTATCTGAACTTCATTTCTTTCTCCAATCGGAGTGACTTGTCCTGATACGACCAACTGACCTCCTGTGTTTTCTACTTTAATGTCAATTGGACTTATACAGCCCGTCAGTAGAATGAACAGGATCAATCGGTAAGTTAATTCCAGTATTAAAAGATTCTTAAACCTCATTAAAATTTAAAATTGTATGTTAAGGAAGGAAGAGCTGAACCTAGAATGGAGAGTTGATAAGGTTTTGGAATTAAATAATTGTTATTGGGGCGCTGGTAAAAAACTGAATAGGCATTATTCCTTCCAAACATATTATATAAGGAAAACACCAGGGAATCATCTATCTTTTTTAATATGCTTCCTATTGTAAAGGAAACATCTATCCGGAAATAATCAGGTATGCTATATTGATTTCGATTGGAATAAATAGGTACCACGGCACCATTTACGATGTAGCTCGACTGGAGCGCAGTGAGAGGTCGGCCCGAAGAATACGAAGCGATCAAGGACAAGGCTCCCTTTCTGTAAGTTTTTAGATTTAAGACAAGATTGAAGACGTGAGGCTTGTTGTAGTTCGATGGGAACCATTCTCCATTGTTTATTGATTCTGAAGTAGTGGAAGAATTTACTTTTACTTTAGTTTGAGAATAGGTGTACGAGACCCAACCGGTCAAACGTCCTTTCAATCTTCTCATATAAGCTTCAGCCCCGAAGACTCTTCCTTCTCCAGTGAGAAGTTCAGTCTCAATATGTTGGTTTACATATAACTGAGGAAAATCTCTATACTCTACCAGATTTTGCATTTTTTTATAGAATCCCTCAATTGAAGTTTCCCACTCATTATCGTTAAGGTTCCAGAAATAGCCGATAGAGAAATGATTTGCAATTTGGGGAGGCAGGTACCCATTGCTGACCTGCCAGATGTCAACCGGGGTTGCTGCGGCAGCGTTACTGATCTGATGAATGTACTGCCGCATTCGGTTGAAACTTATTTTTACTGATTGATTTTTAAATGTATTAATTCGAACAGAAAGTCGTGGTTCCAGGCCACCATACGATTTTATTTTCTCAAAAGGTTTGTAGTAAGCAGTGTCGGTTATTGTAGCGACTGATTTGGGTTTATTAGATTCATAGTTAAATATGGTGTCTGCACCCACGTGCATATAGCCGGACAATCGAAGACCTGCTGAGATGGATATTTTTTCATTTAACTTATATTCATCATTAATAAACAAAGCAGCTTCCCATCCATTGTCTTTGTTAACGGATTTTGAAATGTAGGCACTTCCCTGATAAGCCTCCTTGCGTTCATCTTGAGGCAGATATAGTATAGATTCGGCACCCGCTGTAATACTATGTTTGTCATTGGGCAAGTAATTTACATAAGGCTTAAATTGCAGATAATTAAGAGTATTTTTTAATTGAGATGCATTTTGACCTTCAGGATCAATCAACGTTGTTTTGAATTGACCATATGAAAACGAAACTGTGGGAGAAGCTTTACGGTTAGCTAGACCGATCCATTTTGCCTGAGTGAGAAGATTATCCCATTCATATCCAAAGCGATCTGAAAACTGAAATTCATCGTGGCTACGATACAATGAGGCCTCCAGTGAACTGTTTTCACTTAAGCGATGACTTACCATCACAAATGCATCATTAAATGAAGCTGAACTCTTGTTGACGTTAGGATCGGAGGCTTTATTGAGCATCCAGTTAGGGTAGGCTATACGACCTGATAATAGAAGTGAAGTCTTTGATTTTTGTATTGGGCCTTCAGCAGTGAAACGTGTAGAGATAGGCCCTACGCCCCCGCGGTAGGACCACTTATCATAGTCACCTCTTTGTGTATTAATTTCCAATACTGAAGATGCCCGGCCACCATATTGAGAGGGTACTGATCCTTTGTACAAGCTGAAGTCACGAATGATATCCTGATTAAACGAAGAAACAAAACCAAGTGCATGTGAGGTGTTAAAGATGGGTGCATCATTTAATAACATCAAGTTCTGATCTGATCTGCCACCCCTTACATTAAATCCGGAAGAGGCTTCGCCAACTGAAGTTACACCAGGCAAAAGTTGAAGGCTTTTCACAATGTCTACTTCACCTAGTAGCATGGGTAATGTTTTGATTTCGGCAACATTCAATGTGGTCATACCTGAAAGGGACTGTTTAATATTACTATCAAGAGGCCTTGCTGTTATTACCAGTTCATCAAGGTTAACAACACCTTCTTCCAGTTCAATATTAAAGACACCATTTGACAGAACTTTTAACCTGAAATACCCAGGTAACATTCCAATATGCCGAACGATAATTTTATATTCACCAACAGGCATGAGAAGAATGTACTTACCATTTTCATCGGAGTAATCAAAGTGTTTGAATGAATCGGCCGATATAGAGGCTCCAACGATCATTTCCTTGGAGTTTTTTGACTTAATGCTTCCCGTTACAACTACGTTCCCGTCTGAAGTGGCTGTGCCTATTGTTTTCCAGGGAATCGACTCCCAATCAGTTTGTCCAGAACAAGTTATTGAAATCAAGAACAAGGGCGACAGTAAAAAGAGTCTTCTAAGGGATAACATGAGAAGAATTGGGCGATTTGGAATTAGCTCTAAAGTTAGAAAGATACTGTAAGTTTATTTCTTTTAAGGATGAATTTCATAGGCTTTTTTTCTTGATTGACGGCCATTCTAAATGCTTGTAACTTTGAGTTACTTTCCTCATATTCCAGATTAAATTCCATGTAGTTCATGTCCGTCAAACCCCAGCTCTCATTCCGGCAGATCATTAACATGAATGTTGGCTTTTTCGGCATTCAATATAGTTTTGGATTACAGCAAAGTGCAGTAAATCCGATCTATGATTTTTTGGGTGCCAGCCCTGATGAAATTCCATTATTGAATTTAGCGGGACCTGTTACAGGATTGATTATACAACCCATCATTGGTGCCTTGAGTGATAAAACCTGGAGCCCAAAGTTTGGTAGACGTAAGCCCTATTTTTTTATTGGCGCTATGATCTGCAGCATCTGTTTGTTCTTTTATCCGTTCAGCAGTGCATTGTGGATGGCAGCCGGATTACTTTGGATTTTAGATGTTGGTAATAATACGGCCATGGAACCATATCGGGCTTTTATCGCGGATAAGCTAAATGATGACCAACGACCTACCGGCTTCCAGACTCAAAGTTTTTTTACTGGGCTCGGGCAGACTCTGGCCAACGGTTCATTGTTTGTATTCCCCTTGCTGATCATTGGCAAGACCGGGGCTATACCCAATTGGGTTTTTGCTTCTTTCTTTTTAGGTTCCATTTGTTCGATTGGAACGATCTGGTGGAGTATGAAAACCACCCCAGAGATTACGCCAACGGAAGAGGAACTTAAAGCCGTTACAAAAAGTAATGAAGGTCATCCTCATTTGGTTATTCAATTCTTCATTTCCATCCTTACATCGTTTATAGGATATGCACTACTCTTTATATTATTTGTGCCTTCATTATTTTATCGCCCCTTAATTCATAAGTTGGTTGAAGCCGCTAAATCACGTCACATAATCAGAATCTTATTTGCCCAAAACATTGAGATCATCGAAGCGATTATTGACATGCCTAAAGTAATGTGGCAGCTCGCGCTGGTATACCTGTTTCAATGGTATGCTTTATTTTGTTATTGGCAGAACTCATCAAAGAGTATTGCCCTTTCTGTCTGGAACACCACTCCTTCGGATAATCAACCATTATATGAACAGGCAGTAAGCTGGGCCGGTCTTGTCAACGGCTGGTACAACATTGTCACCTTTGTTTCTGCCTTTGCGCTGGTTTGGTTTGTGAAAAAATCATCGCCCAAGATGGTCCATTTTGCTTGCCTCGTGCTGGCCGGCATTGGCCTTATTATCTTCCCGATGATTGGAAACAAGTATATGTTATTCCCAGCGATCACCGGATTTGGCATTGGCTGGGCTAGTATGATGGGTATTCCATATTTGTTGGTGATCAGTAAAATTCCAAAGGAGCGATATGGCGTTTATATGGGTATCATCAACATGATGATTGTGGTGCCTATGATTTTACAAAGTTTATCTTTTGGATTTGTTATGAAGAATTTTTTAGGTAACAATTCTGCTAATGCAGTTTTGTTTGCAGGTGTATTGTTATTATTGGCAGCTGCAGCAACACTCTTGATTAAGTCAGAAAGGACTTCAGCCAATCCAATGATCAGCGGAAGTGGTCATTAAAATTAAATTATGAATATCTACCTCGCAGAATTTCTTGGCACCATGTTGATCATTCTCTTAGGAGAGGGAGTAGTTGCAGGTGTTGTATTAAAAGGTACCAAATCGGAAAATGCCGGGTGGCTCACGATATGTATCGCCTGGGGTCTTGCCGTAACACTTGGTATTTATGCTGCCGGAGCAAGCGGAGCACATTTAAATCCAGCCATCACGATTGCGCTTGCAGTTACCGGGCAATTTGAATGGAGCAAGGTCATGGGGTATTGCGCGGCTCAATTTGCAGGCGCTTTCACCGGATCAGTATTGGTATGGTTTTATTATCAACCCTATTGGAAGAATACCAAGGATGCGGCCACCAAGCTAGCTGTATTCGCTACAGCCCCTGCACTGAGAAATACATTCTCAAATTTTATGAATGAAGTTATTGCCACCGCGTTATTAGTATTTGCTATTTTGTTTATAGGAGTAAATGAATTTACCCAGGGACTTAAACCACTCGTTGTAGGACTGTTGATTGTTTCCATTGGACTAAGTTTAGGGGGCACCACAGGCTTTGCCATGAACCCTGCCCGTGACCTGGGTCCACGCATTGCACATGCCTTGTTGCCGATTGAAGGCAAGGGCTCATCGGATTGGGGGTATGCATGGATACCAGTAGCAGGGCCAATAGTTGGAGGAATAGTTGGAGCGTTATTGTATCAGTTAATTTTTTAAGACCCAGTTTATGGCTCAAGCTAAGTATATCATCGCGCTCGACCAGGGAACTACCAGTTCGCGGGCTGTTCTCTTCAATGAAAGCGGAGAAATTAAAGGAATAGCGCAGCAGGAATTCAGGCAGATTTTTCCAAAGCCAGGTTGGGTGGAACATGATCCCGAAGAAATCTGGAATACACAGGCTGGAGTGCTACAGAAAGTAATCACCGATAATGGTATCGATGCAAAATCAATTGTTGCCATTGGCATTACTAATCAGCGCGAGACTACTGTCATCTGGGATCGTAAAACCGGAGTAGCCATTTACAACGCCATTGTGTGGCAGGACAAACGAACTGCTGACATTTGCGAAGAGTTGAAATCGAAAGGACTTGTAGACTATGTAAGTAAGAATACTGGTCTTGTAATTGACTCCTACTTTTCTGGGACCAAAGTAAAATGGATTTTGGATAAAGTAGAGGGAGCCAGACAACGTGCAGAGAACGGGGAACTTGCATTTGGTACGATTGACACATGGCTGATTTGGAAAATGACCAATGGCAAGTCGCATGTAACAGATTATTCCAATGCATCTCGCACGATGCTCTATAATATTCGCGAGTTGAAGTGGGATGAAACCCTGCTGAAGGAATTGAATGTTCCTCAGTCCCTTTTACCTGAGGTGAAACCCTCTGCCGCCACGTTTGGAGTATGGAACTACAACGGAGTGGCAATACCCATTGCCGGAGTAGCAGGCGATCAACAAGCAGCTTTGTTTGGCCAGGCATGTTTTGAACCCGGAATGGCGAAAAACACCTATGGAACGGGTTGCTTTATGTTGATGAATACAGGTTCCACAATTCAACAATCAAAGAATGGTTTGATCACTACCATCGCCTGGGGCTTGGATGGAAAAGTAGAGTATGCATTGGAAGGAAGCGTATTCATTGCCGGTGCTGCAGTGCAGTGGCTTCGTGATAGTTTACACATCATTGATCAGTCAAAGGATTCAGAATATTTTGCAGCAAAAGCACTTGGTTCCAATGAAGTATATGTGGTGCCTGCTTTTGCAGGATTAGGCGCACCGTATTGGGATATGTATGCCCGTGGTGCCATCTTTGGATTAACACGCGATACCGGAAAAGATCACATCATCAAAGCAACGCTTGAATCCTTAGCCTATCAAACAAAAGATATTCTGAACGCGATGCAGGAGGATGCCGGAATAAAGTTGGCGAGTCTGAAAGTAGATGGTGGGGCATGCGCGAATAATATTCTCATGCAGTTTCAGTCCGACATCTTAGGGGCAGAAGTAGAGCGACCTGAAGTCATTGAGTCAACAGCACTAGGTGCGGCCTATCTGGCTGGCATACAAATGGGGTTGTGGAAGAAGGAAGACATACTAAGCAATCGGAGAATTCAAAAACGGTTTACTCCTTCTATGGATGAGGTGATCCGGGAAAAACTTTATAAAGGTTGGAAGAAAGCGGTAGAGCGCACGATGGGTTGGATTGATAATTAATTCAAAATTCCATATTCCAAATTTAGAATTATTGAGACTTATTTTTTTGAATCTTAAATTTTAAAATTTGAATCGAGAAAAAAATATAGAAGTGCTCGCTAGCAATTCTTTCGATCTGTTGATTATCGGAGGAGGGATTACCGGTGCCGGTATTGCACTGGATGCCGCTTCGCGTGGATTAAAAACGGCCCTCATTGAAAAAAATGATTTTGCCTTTGGCACGAGTAGTCGTTCAACTAAATTAATTCATGGCGGCCTTCGTTACTTAAAGCAACTTGAATTTGGATTGGTAAAGGAAGTTGGCAGTGAGCGAGCCGTTGTGCATAAATTAGCTCCACATCTCGTAGTACCTGAAAAGATGTTACTGCCTTTATATGAGAAGCGTGGCTTTGGCAGCGTACTCACTTCATTTGGATTGAAGCTTTATGATTTTCTGGCCGGGGTTAAGCCGGAGGATCAGCGAAGAATGCTTACGCGCAATCAAACACTAAAGCAAGAACCATTGCTTGACCCAACGGATGTGAAGGGAGGAGCCATCTATGCGGAATACCGCACGGATGATGCCCGGCTTACCATTGAAATCATGAAGACGGCAGCAAAAGAGGGAGCATGCGTTGCTAATTATTGTGAAGCGCTTGATTTCATCTATCTCAATGAAATCATTGTTGGTGTAAAGGCTATTGATCATTCAACAGGTAAACACTTTAATATTGATGCAAAGGTGGTTGTAAATGCGGCTGGCCCTTGGGTAGATACACTGAGGGATATCAATAAATCGAAGCAAGGCAAGCGACTTCATCTTACGAAGGGAGTTCATCTGGTAGTTTCGCATGATACATTTCCTGTGAAGCAAGCCATCTACTTTGACGTGGAGGATGGCCGTATGATCTTTGCTATTCCACGCGGAAGAACTACTTATATCGGCACCACAGATACAAATTATCAAGGCAGTCTTGAAGAAGTTTATACGTCAAAGGTGGATGCTGAATATCTGATTAAAGCGGTGAACCAGACTTTTCCGGAAGTAAATCTTTCCCTTTCAGACATTGAATCAAGCTGGGCGGGCTTACGTCCTCTGATTCATGAAGATGGGAAGTCTGCCTCCGAACTTTCGCGCAAAGATGAAATATTTGAATCCTCAAGCGGGCTGATCTCTATTGCAGGAGGTAAACTTACCGGGTACCGAAAAATGGCAGAGCGTATCGTAGATCGCGTCATGAAAAAATATTTTGGAGATAAGTTTAAGGATTGTAAAACCGAGCGAATATTGTTCATGGGATCCGGGTTTAAAAACAACAAAGAAGTAGGTGAATATGTTGCCGCTCAGGCATTTCGCTTACGCATGTATGGTGCAGAGGAACAAGCTTCCTATCTCGTGCATAATTATGGAAAACAGTGCAGCGCAATTTTATCCAGACTGGAAGGTATGAATAGCAACAACGGAGTTGCTGCCCTGACGATAGCGGAATTGCAGTTTTGTCTTGAGAACGAAATGGTAATCAAACCATCTGATTTTTTAATAAGACGCACTGGAATGCTTTACTTTAATCGCCCAAAACTTAACAGAATACTGATTCCCGTGTTGATGGAATTTATGAAACATTTTAAGTGGACCGATCATCGATATGAATCGGAGATGACCGAAATGGAAAATTTGATTGACAAGACGGACAACTTTATTGCTGAATGAAAATATTTCTTTTCCTCTTAGGTATTTTTATTCTTGTTTGTGCGGAAGTTGCACGGGTATATTTCATCATGCCTTTTCCAGGCAGCCAGGAGGATAACGTAATTCACATCGCTTACTTTCTTCACAATTACATTTATCTTTTTCGGATAGCCGGTATTTTACTAATCTCCTATCCTGCCTATCTGCTGATAGGGTTTGGTAAGCCTACCTTTCGATGGACGGTGATCGTATTAATTGTCTTCTGGTTGTTTGTCTTATTTAATTCCAATTTCCGCCTGATGGCCGACAAGATGTTCTATCAGCCAGAGAATAAAATTCTTGCAACAACTTCGCGAAATAAAGTGAATGACCGGGCACTCGTTTTAGGTGTCTACATCAACAACCAGGCGAAAGCTTACCCAATTGAAATCATTGGCTACCATCACCAGGTGCGTGATACCGTAGGGGGTGAGCCTGTAATGGTAACCTATTGCACAGTTTGCAGAACAGGGCGGGTGTATAGTCCGATGATCGATGGAGTATCCGAAAATTTCAGGTTGGTTGGAATGGATCATTTCAATGCCATGTTCGAAGATAGTCGCACCAAAAGTTGGTGGAGGCAGGTGAGTGGCGAAGCAATAATTGGACCTTTAAAAGGAAAACAATTAAAAGAGCTTTCTTCAGAGCAGATGACGTTGCAGGCCTGGTTATCGCGTCATCCGGATTCATATGTTCTTCAACCGGATAGTTTGTTTAAAGAAGAATACGAAGGTCTTGATAAATATGATGAAGGAAAGATCGAAGGCAAGCTGGAAAGAACAGATTCTCTTTCATGGCAGGATAAGTCCTGGGTAGTAGGTGTGTCATTGGGGTTGTTTGCCAGAGCTTATGATTGGAATGACCTGAAGTCCGGTAGAGTGATCAATGATGAAATTGAACAGACGCCATTGATGGTAGCATTGGAGAGCGACACCGCCTCATTTCACGTGTGGAATCGTATTGTAGCAAATGATACGCTGAGGTTTTCTTATAGCGATAGTTTGAAAACATTGATCGATACGAAAACTAATTCAGTCTGGGATTGGAGTGGCCGATGTACTCAGGGAATCATGCAAGGTGCATCATTGAATGTAATCCAATCCTACCAGGAATTCTGGCATTCATGGAGAACATTTCATCCTAACACTACACGTTATTTACCGGGTACAATAAATGAGTAGTACATCTTTCAATTCTGTTTTTTATTGGCTTCATGCTTCAAGCTTCGGGCTGCAGGCTTCTTTAGTTTATGTATGTGAAGCTTGTAGCATGAAGCTTGTAGCCAGCGGCCATTGTTTATCTATCCATCAAGACTTCAAAACGCTATGAACAACCGAACATGGTGGAAGGAAGCCATCGTCTATCAGATTTATCCGCGCAGTTTTAAAGACAGCAATAAGGACGGAGTCGGAGATCTTCGTGGTATCATCGAAAAACTGGACTACATACAAAGCCTTGGCGTTGATGCCGTTTGGCTCAACCCGATTTATAAATCACCCAACGATGATGGTGGTTATGACATCAGTGATTACTATTCTATTCAGCCGGAGTTCGGCTCGATGCGGGACTTCGATGAATTGTTAAGCGGGCTTCATCAGCGAAAATTAAAACTCATCATGGACCTTGTGTTGAATCACTCTTCGGATGAGCATCCATGGTTTCAGGAATCACGAAAATCAAAAGATAACCCCTGTCGCAATTATTATTTTTGGAAACCTGGTAAGAACGGTGGCCCTCCGAATAACTGGCCATCATTCTTTGGTGGTAGCGCCTGGCAACTGGATGACGCAACCGGTGAATATTATCTTCATCTCTTTTCGCGTAAGCAACCGGATTTGAATTGGGAAAGTCCTGCATTGCGAGAAGAATTGAATAAGGTGATGAGATTCTGGTTGGACAAGGGAGTGGATGGTTTGCGTCTCGATGTGATCTCAGCCATTTCCAAGCGCACTGATTTTCCGGATACCGATACCCAGGATTTTAATGAAACGATTCGGAAGTATTATGCTAATGGTCCACGGCTAAAAGAATTTATCAGTGAGGCAAGAAATAAAGTGTGGGATTACTATGACGTGATGACCGTGGGCGAGGGACCTGGAATCACCCCACAAAATGCTAAGGATTATCTCGATGATGAGCATGGCCTCAACATGATTTTTCATTTTGGCCATATGTTCATGGATCAAGGTGCGGGTGGAAGATTTGACCCTGTCCCATGGAAGATGACGGATTTCAAGCAAGTATTCAAAACCTGGAACGAGGCCTTTAAAGAAAAAGGGTGGGGAAGCGTATTTCTGGGTAACCATGATTTTGCACGCATGGTGTCTCGTTGGGGAAATGATCAGGATTATTGGGAAAAATCATCCAAGCTATTGATCACTTTATTGCTCACGATGCGTGGCACCTCCTTCATTTTTCAGGGTGATGAAATTGGCATGACCAACATGCATCTTTCTTCGGTGAGTGAATCGAAAGATATTGAAACATTAACGGGCTGGCGCGAGGCTCAGAAGGGAGGCATTAAGGAAGAGGCATTTCTTAAAGCAGCAAATTATTCGGGTCGGGATAATGCCCGTACACCAATGCAATGGAGTAGTGAGTTGCGCGGGGGATTTTCAAACAAAGAGCCATGGATGACTGTCAATAGAAACACCGATAGAATCAACGTAAAAGATCAACAGTTGTCCCGGGATTCTATACTCAACTACTTCAGAAAAATGACGGCAATTCGCAAGGCCAATACCGTGCTCACCTATGGAGGTTATCAGCCGCTGGAGGAAACACCCGATTCTCTCTTCCTGTATTTCCGCGAAAGCGACAAAGAAAAATTGCTAATTGTTCTTAATTTTTCTGATCAGGGTATTAACTTACCTGACCGAGTAAGACCAGCTATCTCCGAACGACTAGTAGGGAACTACCCGGATGTTGGTATAGCAGATGAAGTGCGAGCCTGGGAAGCAATCGTATATCGTTGTACAATTTAATAGTATGATCTTTTATGAATGACAATCTTTGGGGAATTGATCTGGGAGGCACGAAAGTAGAAGGCGCTATTCTTCAGTCTGCTTCCAATCCCAATGTTCTGTTTCGCGATCGATTACCAACCGAAGGGCATAAAGGCTATGATCATATTTTAAGTCAGCTCAAATCTGTTGTGGACAAGATGGAAGCAGCGATGGGTTACCGACCAAAGAAGCTTGGCATTGCAACTCCCGGCACACTAGATCCTGGTCTTGGTTTAATGAAGAATAGTAATTCTACCAGTCTTAACGGAAAACCATTAAAGACTGATCTGGAGCGAATACTGAACATGGAAGTTCATATGGCCAATGACGCCAATTGTTTCGCATTGGCGGAAGCCAACATGGGTGTTGCCAAAGAGAAATATCCGAATGCTAAGGTTGTGTTTGGTGTGATAATGGGCACCGGTGTAGGTGGTGGTGTGGTAGTAGATGGAAAAGTAATCAACGGACTCCAGGGTATAGGGGGAGAGTGGGGGCATAATTTTTTGGATGAATCCGGAGGACCTTGCTATTGTGGAAAGAGTGGATGTGTTGAAAAAGTACTGGCAGGACCTGGCCTGGAAAAATATTATGCATCGGTGAGCGGCCAGCAAAAGTCGTTGCGCGAAGTGTACGATTCATATAAGTTGGGAACCGACCCGTTTGCCAAACAAACCATGGAGAGATTAACCCATTTCTTTGGACTTGCGTTGAGTGTGGTAGTAAATATTCTTGATCCTGATGTAATTGTGATTGGTGGTGGTGTGGGCAACATTGATATTATCTATTCAGAAGGTGTAGCTTCCTTAGAAAAATTTGTCTTTAATAACCGCCTGGATACACCCGTATTGAAACCCAAGTTGGGTGATAGTGCAGGAGTATTTGGTGCCGCATTTTTAGTCGCCTGATTATGAAAAAAATTGCAGTAGTAGGACCCATCCCCCGCGACCATATTGTCACGCATCAGGGAGATCTCATTCAGAAATGGGGTTGTGTATCCCATCCGGTAATTGCTTTATCGGTGTTGGGATGTGATGACCTTGAAATCATCCCCGTGTCGCATGTGCGAACGGTTGATAAAGATAACGTGGCGGAAGTGTTTAAGGGATACAAAGGGATTAGTCTGAAGCATATCACTTCTGCCTTTGATCAGGGTGATATTATCAGCCTCCGGTTTCTTGATCAGAACAATCGCGTTGAACGCCAAACCGGCTTCATGGATCCGATTCTTCCTGCCGATATGTCCAACCTTCTTGATTGTGACGCTTTCGTTTTTATTCCCATCAGTGATTATGAAATTTCAATTGATACGCTCAAGTACCTGAAGTCAAAAAGCAAAGGCACGATCATCTTTGATGCACATGGCCCTACCACAGCCTGCCTCGTTAACGGAGAGCGGCAGCGCAAATTCTGGATCGACCGTGATCAGTGGTTGCCTTATATTGATGTATTGAAAATGAACCTGGAAGAAGCCCATGCCTCCTGGTTTAAAAAGGAGTATGAGAGCAGGGATTTTTCTGAGCTGGAATTAGAACGAAAGGAGATTCGAAAATTTGCCGAACACTGTCTTGCATTAGGAGTCAAGTGTGTGTACGTAACGCTCGATTCCCGTGGTTGCCTTACCTTTTATAAAAAGCGTGGTGGTGTTATTGTAGAAGAATTGGTGCCATCCATTGTGGTTGATAAAGTAATTGATACTACGGGATGCGGAGATTCATTTGCCGGTGGAATATCTTTTGGATTGGTAAGTAAGGCCAAAAATTATATTGGTGCAGCAAAATATGGAAATGCTTTTGGGGCGTTGCGCACGCAGGGAAAAACATTTGACGTATTTAAATCATTAGAAGAAACAGATAAGATTATTGCCAACGGCCATGTCTAGTGCTATTTCCTTATCGAATTATCTATTTTCAATCGCATGATAAAGGCCACCATTTTTGATCTTGACGGTGTAATCATCGACACGGCCCATTATCATTACATTGCCTGGAAACGGTTGGCGAGTGAGTTTAATATCAATCTCATCATTGAGCAAAACGAACGACTGAAGGGAGTGAGTCGCATGCGTTCACTTGAAATCATACTTGAACTCGGTAACATTAAACTTCCGGAAGAAGAGAAAGAGAGATTAGCAACTCGAAAAAATGCCTGGTTCATAGAATATATTGAGTCGATACGGCCGGAGGAAATTTTCCCTGGCGTGACAGACCTCATTCAAACCATGAGTGGGAATGGGATAAAGATTGCCATGGCATCGAGCAGTAAAAATGCGCCACGGGTAGTTGAACTCCTAAAGATTGCAGATATGTTTGATGCCATCGTGGATGGCACGATGATCACACACACGAAACCCCATCCGGAAATATTTTTGTTGGCAGCATCCCTGATGAATGTACCTCCTGTTGATTGTGTTGTATTTGAAGATGCCGAAGCCGGGGTGGAGGCAGCGTTGGCGGCCGGAATGAAATGTGTAGGTGTTGGCAGCACTGAGCAATTGGGTAAAGCGGACCGGGTAATTGCAAAGACAGGAGATTTTAAGGTTGGTGATTTGACTACCATATAAGTATTAAAACTTGCAATAATCTTGAATCTTAAATTTTGAATATTGAATAAATAGTGAATCCTGAATAACGTGTTATGAAGCAATATCTAAAGCAAGACGAGTGGAAAATCATTGAAGAAGGATTGAACCCTCATTACAACAAAATTTCAGAAAGCGTATTCAGCCTGGGCAATGGACGCATGGGTCAGCGTGCCACATTTGAAGAAGACTACTCTGGTGAAACCCACCAGGGCAGTTATGTGGCCGGAGTTTATTATCCCGACAAAACTCGTGTGGGCTGGTGGAAGAATGGTTATCCGGAGTATTTTGCTAAGGTACTCAATGCTCCAAGTTGGATTGATATCAAAATCAGGATTGTAGGACAATCCCTGGATCTTGCGCAGTGTATTGTAGAAAACTTTGTGCGCGTACTAGACATGAAGACGGGTTTACTACAACGCACCTTTACAGCCACGTTGCCTGATGGAAAGAAAATAGCAGTTGATTCCAAACGCTTTTGTTCGATGGCGGATGGAGAAATTGGCTCTATCCGGTATCAAATTACCCCGTTAAATTTTTCCGGAGACGTTGTAATTATTCTTTCGGTGGATGCCGATGTCGTGAATAAAGACTCCAACTATGACGAAAAATTCTGGGATGAAGTATATAAAGAAGCTCAGCCTGGTTCCGCATTGGTAACAGCACAAACACGCAAAACATTTTTTCATGTGACCACTGCCATGACCTACAAAATTGAGTCAGGTGGAAAGAATGCCGTGACAAAGGTGAGCACAAACACGCGGGAAAAATATGCAGACAACATCGTACAGACTGAATTGAAGCAGGATGTACCGCTGGTGATTTATAAGTATGCTGCGATCTTATCTTCAGAGAATCACGTCAAGGGAAAAATGTTAGAACACGCCAAAGCAAAATTAAATGAAGCGATGGCTATAGGTTTTGAAAAGCTCTTTGAGGCTCATGCAAATGTATGGGCGCATAAGTGGGAGGAATGCGACATCACTATTGATGGTGACATAACTGCGCAGCAGGGAATTCGTTTCAATATCTTTCAACTAACGCAAACGTACACCGGTGAAGATGAACGTCTCAATATAGGACCTAAAGGTTTTACAGGGGAGAAATATGGCGGTAGCACCTATTGGGATACAGAAGCGTACTGCCTTCCATTCTTCCTGAGCACGGCTGAGCCAAAGGTGCCTCGCAATTTGTTGGTGTATCGCTATAAGCACCTTCAAAAGGCAATTGAAAATGGAAAGAAACTCGGATTCAAAAATGGAGCAGCATTTTATCCTTTCGTAACGATGAATGGGGAGGAGTGTCACAACGAGTGGGAGATCACCTTTGAAGAAATTCACCGCACCAGTGCGATGGCCTACGCTATGCGTGATTATATTGAATATACAGGAGATCAGGACTACTTTATTGAATATGGATTGGAAGTGCTCATTGGCATTGCACGGTTTTGGGAACAACGCGTTAACTGGTCTTCCGATAAAAATAAGTATGTAATCCTCGGTGTTACGGGCCCCAACGAATACGAAAACAACGTAAACAACAATTGGTATACGAATTACCTTGGTGCCTGGACCCTACGCTTTGCACAACAAGCTATTGACTATGTGAAAAGCAATGACGAAAAACGTTATGAGGAGATCGTTGCCAAAACTAATTTCAACGAAAAAGTTGAAACTGAGAAGTGGAAGCACATCTCGGATAATATGTACTATCCGTTTGACGCCAAGCGTAAAGTGATTTTGCAGCAGGACGGTTTTCTCGATAAGGAACTGATCCGTGCGATTGACCTTAAGCCAGAAGATCGTCCGCTCAATCAGAAATGGAGTTGGGATCGTATTCTACGCTCATGCTTTATCAAGCAGGCTGATGTGCTGCAAGGTATCTTCTTATTCGAAGATGACTTTGACCTGGATACAATGCGCAGGAATTTTGACTTCTATGAACCGATGACGGTCCATGAATCTTCACTCTCGCCTTGCGTTCACGTGATTCTCGCCAGTAAGCTAGGTTATAAGGAGCAAGCCTATAAATTTTATTTACGCACAGCCCGCCTGGATCTGGACGACTATAACAATGATACGGAAGAAGGGTGTCATATCACCTCTATGGCAGGCACGTGGATGAGTGTAGTGAAGGGCTTTGGCGGTATGCGCGTGCGTGATGGTGAGTTACACTTCACACCATTCATTCCGGATCAGTGGAAGTCCTACTCATTCCGTATCGAATTTCGTGGTCGGGTGTTGAAGGTGAAGGTCTCTAATGAAAAAACAGAAACGATTCTCGAACATGGTGAACCATTGGAGGTAATGATGAATGGCAGTCCGGTGCTGTTGAAGTAGATAGCTATTATTATTATTTTGACGGAACGTATTGATTTGAACTCTTTTTTCATGTGTAAGAAAACAAAATGTAAAGCATTGAAAGCCTTTAATTGCGTAGTTTTTATTTTAACATTATTTGCAGGGCAGGATATTTTTGCTCAGACGAAAATTTCTCTTACTGGTGGAGTAGGAATCTATGAGCTTGCGAATGTCGGAATACAATGGAACTATTCGAAGAGATCTTCCTTATCCGCCTACGGTGGCTGGAATTTTGGTGTTAGTGAAACTACCTCATGGTCTACTGGTCTTTCCTTCGATCAGGTTTTTCTTAAGCCTGCCAAATGGAAAATAAAACCTGGCTATTCTGTTGGCATCCTGCTGTGGACTAGTGATGATGAATTGTATTATTTTAAGACGTTATCATTGCCCATGATGGCGTTGTTGGCGTATCCTGTCTCCCCCTCCCTAACGATTCGCGTTGAAGGTGGTGTTGTATTAAGTGATGTGGCAGAATCGGATCGAAAGCAAAATGTAGAAGCTGGATTCCCTCAACGGGTAAATGGAAATTTCCGGGTAAACATAATCTATAAATTGGGAAAGAAATGAAAAGGAGCATTCTTGGACTTATCTTGATGACATTCGTAACAAGTGGTTGCGACAAAATAGAATTCTCTGTCGATAACCCGTTTGCCGGAATACCAACACGAGTGCTAATGCATAGAGGATGTGGTGACAACCCGGATTTGGTAGGAAATACATTGGCTGCTGCTGAATATGGTCTAAGCAAACTAGATGGTATAGAACTGGATATTCAGCTCAGCAAAGATGGCACTCTCTGGCTTGATCATGATAATCAGGTTCATGATTGTGATGGCAACGTGGTAGGGTGCTTTCAGGAAATGACAGACGTTGCAATTAATGCAGCTGCTGAATGTAATGGAGTAGTCAGGTATCATACGCTCGAATCCGTTTTTCAGGTGATGGTTGATAAATACCCGAATGCCTTCATTTCACTTGATATTAAGGGACAGTATTGCCAGATATTCGTAATACCTTCAGTAATGAAAACGATGGCCAGAGCCGTGCTTGATTTGGTGTCTAAGTACAATTTGGTGAACAGGGTCCTGGTTGAATCTGATTCTCCTGCATTTTTAGCCGAATTGGAACATCAAAGTTTAGTGGGACAATGCGTGATTTCTCTGGGCGACATTGATAAGGGAATTGCAAATGCAAAGGTCACCAAGTCAAGAGCCATTTCGTTGAAGTATGGAGTGGAGGAAATAAATGTTGAAGTTGTCAAACTGATACACAACAAAGGATACGGCCTGGTTATCTGGGTCGTCAATGAACCTGATGCTATCGCTGCAGTGTGGAGGTCAAAGCCGGATTTTATTCAGACAGATAATGGTCGCTTTAGAGAGTATATTCCAAGATAAGCGCCACGCATTTAAGAATAGAAGGGCAACGCCAAGTTGGAAACGATTCTCGAACATAGTGAACCCCTTGAAGCGATTATGAATGGAAGACCTGTTTTGTTGAAATAAGAGACGAACTTCAATAACCATGATAAGATCTCCTCATAATTTTGTAGAACCTCAACCATGTCGGATCAGTCTTCAGAATTTCTTATAGTAAATGGAGAACGACTAAGCATTAGTTTAGTCTATCCATTGGAGTATCTTTTCATCAATCATGAAAAACCAACCACTGCACAAAAACATTGGCAAATAGATTCTGGATATACGAGTGATAACAGGGGATATCAAGGGACATGGGAAATAGTTAATAATGAATTATACCTCATTGATATTTACACCTACTTTATCCGATATAAGGGGTTTTTATTTTGGAAGAAATATTACGAGGTAGCTGCCAATGTATCAGATTTGTTTCCCGAGGCAGTCAATAATCGTGTAAAAGCAACATGGTTCTCTGGGCCGCTTTCTGCTTTTACGAAAAACCGAGTCAACCCGGTAGATGATGTATTACAATTACGCATCGGGAAAGGAGATGTGATAAGTTATCAATGGTGCCATATTGAATTGAAAGAGGGAAAGAAGGTAAGGATTCCATATGATCGTGCTCTTTGAGATTGTGCAATGTCCGTATGGTTCAATTGTCAATAAGGTAATACACGCCCGCATTCACATTTAGGTGGGTTGAAATTATTTATCTTACTCATTCCCGAATCTAAACAGCCCAATGATTGAAAAGATATAGAGGTTAGACAAACTACCGGGTTCACCAACTTGGGCGTTGAACTTGAGTTGAACCTTTAATAGTTTCACAGAGCAATCTCCTCACAGCTCCGCTTGATGAATGGAAATAAGTAAAATTAAAAAGGTTGACTACTGATTGATGTTCTCAACCGTGATCAGTTGGTCTGGTTTGGATTTTGAATTCCATTCTTCGTGAATGGCCAGCGCTGCTCCCATGGAAGATGCTTCATGCAAGTCGGCAGAAAAGACGTTGCGCGTAGGGTAGGCAGTAGCGAGAAGTTTCATAAAAATCATATTCTTGCTAAAGCCACCATCCACAAAGATATTTTGTACGTTGTCCTGCATGATCAGGTCCGTGGATTCCTTTTGTTGTAGGATCAGATCTGAAATCAAGTGATGGTAGGCCTCTTCAAAAGTGGATATTGAATGTTGAAGTTGGAATGTTGAATCGTATTGAACCTGTTTATAATATTTTTCATCCTTGTGAAATTGTTCAGCAATTTTTTTCACCGCTTCATCGTGAATGTTTCCGGCAAACAATCTGGAGGCCTTTACAGGATTTCCTTCGTAGCTCAGAAAGCACAAACAATCTTTTCTTAATTCATCGGCAGTGAGTGCAGCGTGATTGAAAGGATTTAGACTGATGCTCCACGTGCCAGTCGATAGCAAAACAAAGGGCTCTTTAAAATATTGAAGGTAGGGGATGAGTGCCGATGAACTGTCATGAAGCCCGATACCAACTTTGTAAGAATGAACTCCCTCGCGTATGACCACTGCTTTGTTGGATGGTTTTATGGCGGCCAGCTTTTCAAGAACACTTTCTCTTGCAACCCATGCGTGATAATTGCTTTGCGTAAAATCCCACAAGTTGGTGTGACAACCAATACTCGTGATCCCTGAAACGAATTGACCGGAAAATAGGTAGCTGATGTATTCGGGAAGATGAAGTGAATATTTAATGCGATGGAACGTCTCCGGGCGATCATGTTTCAACCAATAGAGTTGCATACCAGAGTTGAGGTTACCCAATACTGGTGAAGCCGTGGTCCGTGCAACTTCTCCCTCTCCTCCATAAGTATCATAGAACTTTTTCTTCAATTCTTCGGGAAAAGGTTTGAGGTAGTTATACAGTGGAGCTACCGGTGTATAGTCTTCGCCAAGATGAACAAAACTTGCCCCGTGTGCTGAAACATTCAACGCTCTGATTTCGAATTCTGACAGAGTCAGTATTTCATGGAATGTGCTTTTTACCCAATGCGTAAGTGCCTGAATGTCTTCGCAGGGGAAACCATCTTCGTCTTGAATCTCTGGCAGTTCTCTGGACTTCTCATAACGAAGCTTATAGTCCTCGTCAAACAGAAATACCTTTTTATTGGTCTTGCCGATGTCGAAAATGGCGATGACAGGTGTTCTCATATTCGTTTTCCTTCAGGTTTCAAGCTAGCGGCCTGAAGCTTGTAACCAGTATTATAATCCCGTAGCAACTGATTTCTGTCCCCTTTCGGAAATCAATTTCCTTCTTACCTCAAGGTCGCGGAACAATTGAATAGGGTTTAATGCAGCTCCTGATTTTAGTCTTGATGCAGCTACCAATGGGCGCACATCGGTGCGATAGGCTCGTTGTAAAATCTCCTGAGCTCTGGCTACATCGTTAGTTTCCTGGGCACGGTTTAATTCTCTGCGATCTACCAACAAGGCCTGTGCATAAGCTATTTTGATCGCCTCCACCGACTGCAAAAGATCTTCGAGCGGATCTTTCACATTGTGCGAGGCATCGATCATCCAGCCTAAGTCAGTGGCATGGCTCATCTTTCGGGCATCCATTCCTTCCACCAGTTCATTGAAAATCAAAAAGAGCTGATAGGGATTGATGCTGCCTACCGTGAGATCATCATCACCATATTTTGAATCATTGAAATGAAAGCCTCCGAGTTTTCCTTCCATCAATAACAAAGAAACAATCTGTTCGATGTTGGCATTGGGTAAATGATGCCCAAGGTCTACCAGTGTATAAGCTTTTGGGCCAAGTTTATTGGCGTATAAAAGAGATTGACCCCAATCGCCCACGGTCATGGAATAGAAGTTGGGTTCAAAAGCTTTGTATTCGACAAACATTTTCCAATTGGAGGGAAGTGCCGCATAAATTTCCTGCAGGCCTTCCAATGTGCGTTGAAATGCTTTTCTGAAATTCAATTGTCCGGGAAAGCAAGATCCATCGGAAAGCCACACTGTAATAGAGTTGGACCCCAATGCTTTGCCATATTTGATCACTTCAATATTATGGTCGATGGCCTGCTGACGAACTTTGGCATTCACGTGTTGCAGTGATCCAAACTTATAACTGAACTTTTGTCCTGGATGATCCTGAAATGTATTGGAGTTAACCGCATCGAACAATAATCCATGCTCTGCGGCCAACGCTTTTATTTTGCGCGTACTCGATGGGATATCCCAGGGTATATGAAGAGAGATGGCACCACTTGATTTATTCAGTGAGTGGAGTAAGCCAACATCTCCAATTTTTTCTTCCAGCGAACGTGGTTCTCCACCTCCGGAAAATCTGCCAAAGCGAGTTCCGCCTGTTCCTAAGGCCCAACTGGGTATGGCGATTTGAAAATCTGCCAGTTTATTGATAATTCTTTTTGCATTGGAATTTTCATTAACGAGTTGCTTTACTTTTCGCTGATGTGACGAATAAAGTTTGTCGTTGTGTTTCTGGATTTGGATTTTGTCTATTTTCATAGAGTAGGTGTATGAACTGTGATAATTCTAAGTTGCACAAAATACATTTCCACGCTAAGACGCTAAGAACGCAAAGAAATACGCGGCACAAACTTAGCGGCCTTTGCGACTTTGAGTGCAATTTTGTGATTCAATTTAATTTATTCTAAATAAAACACTTCTTTTAAAGGAACGCTCACCGGTGAGTTATCCGGGTTACAGTCCATCATATCCTTCATGTAGGCCCACCATTTTTTCATCAAAGGATGATTGGGCAGGTCATCCATTGCTTCTGGCGTATTGATTCTAAGTACTCCAAATAAAGTAAGTGTCTCTTCGTCCAGAAAAATCGAATACTCTTCAATACCAGTTTGCTTCAGCAGTTGTTTCAACTCAGGCCACAACGCATCGTGCCTTCGTTTGTATTCTTCCTCCAGCCCGGGATGAAGTTTCATTTTAAAAGCGAGTCGTTTCATAGCATTGATTTTTGAACCACACCAAGACACGAAGTTCCACTAAGCGCTTTGTGTTCCTTCGTGTTCGTTGAGTCTTCGTGGTTCATATCTTTATCTCACAAATGCCATTGCTACACCTCCATCTACATTCAACACATTGCCGGTAGATTTATTCAGCAATCCGCCTACGTAAGCGAAGCATGCATTGGCGATATCTTCTGGTAGAATGACTTCATTTAGCAAGGTACGTTTTGCGTAATAGGCAGGCAACTCTTCTACTTTAACCCCATACGCTTTTGCACGACCTTCGGCCCAGGCGCCTTCCCAGATTTTGCTATCCGAGATAACGGCATCTGGATTAACGACATTCACCCGGATTTTATCGGCACCGAGTTCAGCGGCATTCAACCTGCTCAAGTGAAGTTGAGCGGCTTTCGCAGAACCATAGGCTGCATTGTTTGGCCCACTCACCAGAGCATTCTTACTTACGATATTAAGCACATCACCACCCAGATTTTGTTTGCGCATGATTTCAACACCACCTTGTGTAACGAGGAACTGGCCTTTCACCAGGATATCATATAACAAGTCCCAATCTTTTTCCGTGTGATCTTCCAACGGCTTTGAAATGGAAATGCCGGCACAGTTCACAACAATATCAACACCACCAAAAGCAAGAGCCGATTTGCCAAACGCCTCTTTTATGTTTTCTGATTTCAATACATCCAGCAGGACAGACGCGTAAGCATCTTTACCATATTTTGTCTTGAACTCCTCATCGGCTTTGGCCAGACGATCTGCATCATTGTCATTGATAATCACGCAAGCACCTTCTTCTATAAATTTCTTTGCAATTCCCTTGCCGATGCCACCGGCACTTCCTGTAATCAATGCAATTTTTCCGGTGAGTGGTTTCGGTTTGGACATACGCTGAAGTTTTGCTTCTTCCAGTAACCAGTATTCAATGTTGAACGCTTCCTGCCTTGGTAATGAAGTATATTCTGAAATGGCTTCAGCACCTTTCATCACATTAATGGCATTGATATAAAACTCAGCGGCCACGCGTGCTGTCTGCTTGTCCTTGGCGAAGGTGAACATACCCACTCCAGGATAAAGAATTACCACAGGGTTGGCATCGCGTATAGCCGGACTATTTTCATGTTTGCAAGTGTTATAGTAATCAGCATACATGTTACGATACGCTTCGAAGGCCGGAGTTAATTTTTCTTTTGTGGCCTTTGCATCCGATAGGTTTTCATCTGTAGCAAGATTCAAAACCAGTGGACTAATTTTCGTTCGCAAGAAGTGATCAGGGCAGCTGGTACCCATGGGCGCCAGTCTTGACAGATCTTGTGAGTTAGTGAATTCAAGCACACGTTCATCATCAGTAAAGTGACCAATCATGCGTGTTTTACTGGAGCATAAGCCGCGAAGGATAGGAGCAAGGGTGGCAGCCTGCTTTAACCTATCTTCTTTGGGCAATGACTTGATGTTCATCCCTCCAAAGACGGGTCTTCTCTTGCCGTAATTTCGTTCCAGGTATTCAGCGCACTTTTCAATGACTTCCAGCGTGTTCATATAGCTTTCGTAGGCCGTATCACCCCAAGTAAACAAACCATGTGAGCCAAGCATGATGCCGATGATCCCCGGGTTTTCGTCCAGGCATTGTTTAAGTTTCAATCCAAGATCAAAACCTGGGCGTTGCCATTCTACCCAACCGATCTTGCCGTCAAATAAGTCATGTGTAATCTTCTTTCCATCTTTTGCTGCTGCGATGGCAATGGCTGCATCAGGGTGCAAATGATCAATATGTTTGAATGGTAAAAATCCATGCAGTGGTGTATCAATAGAAGGTGCTTTGGAGCTGAGATCATAAATGCAATGATTGAAGAGTTCCACCATTTCATCTTCAAATTCAAGTCCGCGATATACGTTGGTTAAGTTTCTTAATCGGTCAGCATAAAGGGCGGCAAGTCCACTTTTTTTCAGCGTACCGATATCGCCCCCTGATCCTTTGATCCACATGATTTCAGTTTCCTTTCCTGTAATTGGATCTTTTGCCATGGCTTTACAGGAAGTGTTGCCACCTCCGTAATTGGTGAGACGCAAATCGGCTCCTAGTAGGTTAGAGCGATAAATCAATAGTCCTACTTCATCACCATTTAATTGTGCTGCTTTGGATTCATCCCAGAGATAGCTTACGTGTTTGAATTGTTTTGTCATATTCATTTTCATTTTCATTTAATTTTTTAAACCACTAAGGCGCTGAGCTTCGTGGTTCATGTTGTTATTTTATTGCATTACCATATCCTACCACCAATACAGATAAAATGATCATAGATATTCCCAGTATGATGGTTGTTCTTGTTCTCTTACTTACTCCTTTCCATTCCTTCAGTAATATTCCCCAACCATTCGCGATCAGTATGATGAAGGCCATGTGAAGGATCCATGAGCTTGGTCCGTTACCTAATTTACTTTCGCCCATTCCGTAAAAGAAGAATTGCATGAACCACGTGGTGCCTGCAAGGGCCGAGAAAAGGTAATTGTTGGCCAGTGGACTATTCTTGTTGGTATAATCGCCATACGTATTGTTGCGTGCATTTAAGATCATGCACCAGATGAAATTCGTAGTGAGGCCACCCCATAATAAGACTACGTACGTCACATTATTCTGAAACAATGGATTCAATCCCATGCTCACTGCGGTTTCTGCCATAGGCTTTCCTGCTTCAATACCAAAGTTAAAACAGGAACTAAGAATTCCAGAGGCGATGGCCACCATCAATCCTTTTACAAGACTAAACTCGGCTACACTCTTTTTCTTCTCTTCCTCCGGTAATTCATTTTCTTTCATCATGCCTGCACGGCCGCTGATGTAGATACCCAATAAACATAAAGCAACTCCAAGTAATACCACTTGGCCCCACGTGTTGGTCATCATTTCAATAATGCTGGTTTTTCCTTCAGTGGGAACAATGGCATAATAAATAGAAGGAACGATCGCCCCAAAGGCAGAACAAAATCCCAACACTACAGAATTGCCAAGAGACATTCCCAGGTAACGAACGCCAAGTCCATAGGTAAGACCGCCAATGCCCCACAACACACCAAACAGAATTGTATATTGAATGGATGATGTGGATGCGTTTCTGATAATTTCAGAAAATCCAGGAAGGGTAAGCCACGCTGCCAATGGGGGAACGATGAGCCACGAGAATAATCCACCGATGATCCAATAGCTTTCCCACGCCCAACCTTTCACTTTCTTGAAGGGCATGTAAAAGCTTCCGGAAGCAAAGCCCCCAATAAAATGAAAAATGACACCGAGAATGATCTGCATGAGGTAGGCGTTAAGGTGAGTTAAAGATAGAGACTTAACATCTTACCGCCATCCTGTACCATCATGCCTAAAAAAATAAGCCGGTGATCCCGGCTTAGAATATGAGATTTGGCGTCAGCACCTTATCCTATCAATGCTTTTAGATTTTTAAAACTGGTCGTAACATTCACCATAGGATGTGGTGCTGCATCCTGCTCCACAAAAAAGTATTTGCAGGCCAACGGCCTCGGCAGGTATGGTTTTATTTAACTCTTATTTCATGTATTTCGCTTTCCGTTCATCATTGATCACACCCTTCCAGTTCATGCCGAATGCAAAATCATATTTGTTACCCTGATCATCCACATAACAATCCAGGTCGTGCGGCACATCTTCAAATTGTTTTTCTACCGTCTCCATATTGGCAGGCATTTGCAGCGGCAGCAGGGCCGAGGGCTCAGCGGTGCCAGTAATTAAATCTAACAGAGCCTGATCCTGAACATCAAAGTGAACAAGAATCGCATTCGCATTTTTTTCGAACTCAGCGAATACCATAGGCGTGCTTACAACAACGGAAACAATTACCGGTTTGCCTTTCATTTTTTTGTATGTATCGTTAATCATACTCAGGTCGGTAATATTTTTGGCCTTGTTCTTTTTGTCTTTGTAGCTGCGGTTGGTTGATTTCTCCAATGGGTCGCCTCCAGCAATACTTGTCGCTCTGGCACTTTTAGCCGTGTACTCGTTATACTGAAGCGAGATGGGCACATAGCCATTACCTCCCTTCTTTGCATCTTCACTACTATAACCGATACCAGATTCCGGACTTTTAGCAAAAACCAACGCATAATCCGCATCGTCAGGATTGTCAGTTACTTTGAAATATTTTTTTACAATATCCAGGTTCACCGGATACTCCAGTATTTCGGGGGTTTCCATACCCAAAAAATTTCTTCCAGCAGGAGTAAATTTCTTAGGAACATAAACGGTTTTATTTTTCTCCAATGGGAGTACGTTCCCTTTGTTCTTCAGCATCACCACTGATTTCAACTGGGCATCATATCCAGCCTTCATGAACTCTGGCTTGCCTACCGTTGCTTTTGATTCTTCAATATTCAGATAAGGGTTTTCAAGCAGTCCGGTTCTTAAAATGTTTTTCAATAAACGCACAGCAGATTGCTCAAACCGTGCACGCATAAAATCTTCACCGTGTTCTTTCACGCCCATAGTGTATGCTTCAATTACCGGCTTCATATCGTTATTACCTCCAAACTGGTCTACACCAGCCATCAATATCTTGTAATGTCTTTCCGCAATGGATAATCCCTCTACACCCCAGGACTTGCCCGTGATAAACACATCAATCGTAGTTTCATCACCGGTTACTAACCAATCAGTGCACACTACGCCATCATACTTATATTTTTCGCGGAGTAAATCGGTGATGATGTATTTGTTATAGCTGTTGCCCACATTCTCATGGTTCTTTGTGTCCTGGTTATATGAGATCGTATAGTAAGGCATTACTGCGGAAGCCATTCCCGTCTTACCTTTAAGTTTGAATGCGCCTTCGGTGAAAGGAATCATCAGTTCAGCAAAATTATTGCCTGGATACACCGCATATTTTCCAACACCATAATGTCCATCGCGACCCCCTTCACCTGAGCCGCCACCCGGCCAATGCTTCACCATCGCGTTGACACTTTCATAACCCCATCCATCCGCAATTTCTTTGTCGCCCACCGATGTTTGAAACCCATCAATGTAGGCACGTCCTATATCGGTCGTGAGCGCAACGTCATCACCGAACGTTACATTAGTCCTGTACCAACGCGGATCGGTGGCGATATCAACCTGTGGTGATAATGCGGTGGTAATCCCTAGTGCACGATATTCTTTTGATGCAATGCTTCCGAAGTGCTCAATCAGTTGGGGGTCGAATGTGGCTGCTAATCCAAGCAGACCCGGCCACATAGAGATCTTACCTCCGGCACCTTCGTTATATTCTTCTTTGGAGTTGGTGCCATGACGGGGATCCGAACTATTATTGGCAGGAATACCTAATCCAATTCCTTCCACGAGGGCCTGCACGTTGTTGCTCCACCTTGCCGATGTTTCAGGACTTTCAACAGAAGTGAGTAGTACGTGACGAAGGTTATCTTTAGTTAGAAACTCTTTTTGTTGGTCAGATAAATCCCAGGGATTAGCACCACCGTCTTTGAAATCTTTTCCATTATAGGTGGCCTTCATAAAACCACGGTTTGCCGCTGGAATGGATTGATGCCTGCTATACAACATTAAGCCTGCAATTTGTTCAACACTCATTTGTGAGGCCAGGTCTTTAGCACGCTCATCGGCAGACAAACGCCAGTCTTCATATTTATCCAGTTTCCCATTCTTGTTCAGATCCTTGAATCCAAGTCGGTCAACCGTAAGAATCGTAACACCGGAAGTTGCTGAATAGCCCAGTGTTTTACCTTCTTCATTCTTTACGGTCTTTATCCCGTTTAATTCTGTCTCCGTCCATTTTGGTCCGCAGCTCACCAGCGTAGTCAACACAACCGCGAGTATTGAAAATTGTTTGATTTGTTTCATTTAGTAATTATCGATTATGAGTTAGTTTTTATTTATAGGTGATGCCAAAACCATAAGGGTAGAGGGGGTCTTTAGAATCATGGGGCATATCTTAAGGAGAGATAAATATTCAATGTGTATAATCGACACAATAGTATCAATTTATTATTGACTTTTCAACACGACTCCATAGATTGCCAAAAGAATTCGACCGATGCCTTATCTTGGGCATTTATTCTGAATGGGACTTATGGGATTAATTTCTTTAAAAGATTTTTATCAGCGTGGTGATCGGGTATTCTTACCCCATGTTTCGGTGGATTGCGTGATTTTTGGTTTTCATGAGAATCAGCTTAAGGTTTTATTGTTAAAATGGAAAGAGGGCCAGTGGTGCTTGCCAGGTGGTTTTGTAAAGCATGATGAATCGGTGGATGATTCCGCTGTTCGCACACTTAATGAAAGAACCGGTCTAGATCATATTCACCTCCGGCAGTTCCACACCTTTGGAGACCCTAAGCGTGAGAAGGCAAAGAAGATACCTGACACCAAAAGTTGGATGAACAAACGATTTATCTCCATAGGTTACTATGCGTTAGTTGAATTTTCGAAAGTGAACCCTCAACCGGATATACTCAGCATAGAATGCCGTTGGTGGGGTATCGATAAGGTACCTGCTTTAATCTATGATCATAAGGAGATTATGAATAAGGCATTGAAATCATTACGAATGGATTTGAATGATCATCCGGTAGGACACAATCTGCTTCCCGAAAAATTTACCATGCCGGAGTTACAGCGCTTATATGAAACCATTCTGGATGAAGTCCTCGATCGGAGAAATTTTCAAAAAAGAATACTAGCGCTTGATATTTTAGAGAGACTGAAAGAACGAAAGACAGGTGGTGCGCATAAAGCACCTTTCCTATATCGTTTTGATAAGAAGAAGTATGAAAGGGCGTTGAAGCAGGGACTGAAGTTGGGCTGGTGATTATTTCCTTTTCAATGCTTCTGCGATAGCCTCCGCTACCTACAATAAAAGAAGAAGGCTATGTGGTTGTGTATGTAATCAACGAAAATGCTACTTTAGCAGACGTTTTTAGAGACTTGAAAGTAGTATTAACTTTGGACAATCAATCTTTGAATAATATGGATATACAAGCTGAAAAACTGCAGTTGATAGAATGGTTAGCCGGCCTTAATAGCACTGCCATACTCAAAAGATTTATAGCCTTAAAAAAGGAACAGCAAAAAGATTGGTCGGATGAACTCAGTGCAGAAGAGAAAACGGAAATAGAAGAAGGATTAGCCCAGGCCGATCGAGGGGAAGTAGTGGCACATAAAGAGGTAATGGCTAAGTACAATAAATGGCGTTAGTATTAGTCTGGACTAAACAAGCGATTCAGGTATACGGTAAAATCGTCCGTTATCTGGAAGAACATTGGACAGATAAAGAAGTTCGGAATTTTGTTCATGAGAGTGATGAGTTTTTTACCTTGTAGTTAGTATCCGGAATTACTTCAAAAGACAGACAGGCACAAGAATGTTTATCATGGTCCAATGAACAAGCTTACAATAATCACCTACCGGGTGAAACTACGAAAGCAGGAAATTGAATTAATCAATATTCCGCGGGGCCAGGCAAAAGCCATTAAAGTAGGTTCGTCCAGTTATCTAAAAATCACCTTCGTTGTTGAGGGAGGTCTGGCCCGCGTCCTTACTAATTCTTATCTATTAATCACAGGAACGAGGTGACCATAAGAACAAGAGGCTAGTGATTACTTCCGTTTCAATGCTTCTGCAATAGCTTTCTCCGCCAAAGGTGCCATCACTTTATATCCTTCCAGGTTAGGATGCACACCATCATAACCTAATTCATTCTTTAATCCATGTCGTTCATCGGCCATAGCAGAAAAATAATCGAGGTACACGATATTATTTTTGTCAGCATACTCTTTGATCATCTTGTTGAGTGTTACTACTTTTTCAGCAGGCTCTAGTCCGGGTCTCCAGGGAAAATCATAGGCAGGAATTACCGATGATAAAACTACTTTGATACCATTTGCTTTTGCGAACTGTGCCATGGCGATGAGGTTATCGCGAGTTTGTTCCAGTGTCATCGGCCCGGTGTTTCCGGCAATGTCATTGATACCAGCGAGTATTACTACAATTTTAGGTTTCAGATCAATCACGTCTTGTTTAAAACGCAATACCATCTGTGGAGTGGTTTGTCCGCTGATGCCACGATTGAAATAAGGTTTGCCTTCAAAGAAGCCCGGATCAGAATTACTCCAACCTTCCGTAATGGAATTGCCCATAAATACAACACGGTTCTCATTCGCTTTTGGTGCCATTACTTTTTTGTTTTCTTCCTGGAATCGTTTCAGGTTTGCCCAATCCATGGGCGGTTGATCAAAATTTTTCTTTATCCATCCCAGGCAGGCATCGATCCATTGTGCTCCTGTTGATTTAGGATTGATCATACCATAACCATGTACTCCTTTAGCGTAGAAAAAGACTTCCACCGGCACTTTGTTTTGCTCCAGGGCCGAAACAAAAGCTAAAGAATTTCCTACCGGCACGGCCTGGTCTGTTAATGCAGAAGTGATGAATGTGGGTGGAGTTTTTGGTGTCACCTGCATCTCATTGGAGAAATAGATGATGTCAGCATCAGACATGCCGAGCTCTTTTGCTTTAGTTGGCATTTTTGTATTGCCATCAAATACTTTTGTGCCAATCAGATTTTGGCGCGAGCCCTGATGGGTTAGGCTATCCGAAAAGGAGATCACCGGGTAATTCAAAATCATAAAATCCGGACGAAGACTGATGTTATTTGGGTTATCAATTTTTGCATCATTAAAATGTGTGCCTGCCGTAGCCGCCAAGTGCCCTCCAGCTGACGAGCCAAGAATTCCTATTTTGTTAGGATTGACATTAAACTGCTTGGCCTGCTCTCGCACCAGTTGAATGGCACGTTGCGCATCTTGCAACGGTCCAATACTTTTATCTTTCATGATGCCTCCTTTTGGCAATCGATATTTTAAAACGAAGGCAGCAATACCTTCCTGGTTGAATCGCTTTGCCATATCATAGCCTTCATGACCAATGGCAAGAATACCATATCCACCACCGGGACAAATAATTATTGCGGAGCCTGTTGCTTTGGCAGGATCTGGTAAAAAAACTGTCAATGTGGGGCGAACCACACCCACGACACGATCGATACCATCTTTGGTTCCTTTTACCAAAGAAGTATCTAATGCAGTGAGTGGTTGCTGTGAATTTGGAACAGCACCTTTATAAAGCGGAATTTCTTGTTGGGCATAGGCGATCTGCGTCATCAGATAAAGGAAAGTAAACAGATATTTCATGTAGTAATCATTTCATAGTTAGTAGTCGCAGGAATAACCAGGCTTATTTTCTGTCAAAGAAAAAGTATTAATGGCCATTTCAGGTTTCTCATTTCGAATAAAGATAACAGGATGTGATCATTGACAAAAGATTATTGTCAGGGAATGCATCAAACTATAAATGGGCGGTCAGGAAGGAGCAAAATTGAAATCGAACAGATAAGTATTATTTTTAGGGCTCGAATCACCGGAATTACACTTATGTTCACTCACAAGAATATTTATGTGATAGGATTTTTCTTCCTATTGCTATTTTCGACCTGTACGTCTGTTGAGAAAAAACCACTTACCTGGTATAAGGGAAATCTTCACACACACACCTACTGGAGTGATGGTGATGAATTTCCAGAAATGGTATTGGATTGGTATAAATCCAATGGCTATGATTTTGTGGCCTTGTCGGATCACAATACAATCGCCCGTGATGAAAAGTGGACGTTGGTGACCAAGAGTCCCATGTATGAGCAAAGTTTTCAGAAGTACCTGGATAAATTCGGTAAAGATTGGGTAGTGTATAAAACTGACACCGGACGGATTCAGGTGAAACTGAAAACCTATGAAGAGTATAAAAAGAAAATGGAAGAGCCTGGCTTTCTTGTGATTCCTTCAGAGGAGATAACGAATAGTGTAAACGACAAACCAGTTCACATCAATGCCACCAACATTCAGGAGTTTGTAGCGCCACCAGCTGCAACAACTGTAGCAGAAGCCATGCAACTGGCGGTAGATGCCGTCTTACAACAACGTGAGCGCACCGGCATTCCCATGTTTACGCACATCAACCATCCCAATTTTTTCTGGGGCATTACGGTGGAAGATATGATCAGCCTGAAAGGTGAACGATTCTTTGAAGTATTTAATGGTCACCCCATGGTAAGTAACTATGGTGATTCAACTCATCTTGGCATGGAAGCCATATGGGATAAAATCAATATCGCCTATGTAAACCGGAATCAGCCGTTGATGTATGGACTGGCTACGGACGACAGTCATATTTATCATGAATTTGGAGCCGCCTTTAGTAATGCCGGTCGTGGTTGGGTAATGGTGCAAACTGAAAAGTTAGATGCCGCTTCGCTGATATCCGCAATGGAAGCTGGTAATTTTTATGCTTCTACCGGTGTTGAATTTAAGCAACTGCTAGTAGAAGACAATGAAATCAGCCTGGAAGTGGCTGAAGAAAAAGACGTGAAGTATACGATCGAATTTATCGGAGTGAAAAAGGGTGAAGAAGAGTCAAGCGTGATCGAAACCATAAGTGGAAGCAAAGGCACATTTACCGTTACGGATGAATATCTATTTGTAAGGGCCAGAGTAACTTCCTCTAAATTGAAACCCAATCCTTTTCAGGAAGGAGATGTTGAGATGGCTTGGGTACAGCCTGTAATGTTCCAATAAGACCGTTGTTGTTTCACTCCACTACAACGCTGTCATACCGGACGAGTAACCTTATTAATTCCTTTCTTTACACTTACCACTCGATCCGGTATCCCGTGGCAGCGAGAGTGCAAGAGTAGCTATGAAAAACTTTCGTGCGACTGTAACGGGATACCAGTTCTCGCCATTCACTGAATTGAGTTAATTCCATCGCTTTCCCGTTTTTATTTTCATTCAACTTTTTTTCTACCCGACCGGTATGACCGTTTCATAGGATGGTTTTATGATACTTGAGTTTTAATAACTTGAGCATACACCCGCTCTTAACTACAACGCTGTCATCCCGGCCGAAATACTAATTCTGATCGTTTGCTATTTAAGCTAATGAGAGCCGGGATCCCGATGAAGCGGAGGTGCAAGAGAGGCTACCAAAGACTTTCGTGAGACTTCAACGGGATACCGGTTCTCGCCATTCACCGAATTGAGTTAATTTCAAACGCTTTCCCGTTATATTTTTATCCAACTTTTTTCCTGCTCGACCGGTATGACAGTTTCATAGAATAGTGAGTCGGAACTAATGCCGAATGTTGAAGTCCAATCACGAAAAACGAACAACAGCGGTCTGCTCAACAAGGCATCTGCGGTCAGGGGTTACGATCACTTTACAGGCTGAATTTGATTAACGGTTATTTATTTTCAAATGGTCTCATTACTTTTAGAAGAATGCAAGTTCTAAGATGTCCTATTGGGTTAATATTTGAATAACATGAAGATTAAAACTGCGATTAAAATTTCCGTACTTATTTTGATTGGCTTCTGTGCCGTTCAGTGTTCACAACCTGATACTTCATTGAAGATTAATAAAGACGCTCACATCTTATTGATTGGTAATAACCTGGGTTCAAGAATGATGAACTTTGGCTACTTCGAAACGGAAATGCAAGTGCGTTACCCGGATAGTTTACTCTACATCCGCAATATGTGCGATGGTGGAGATACGCCCGGCTTCAGGCCTCACTCAGGCCGTGTGACTCCATGGGCATTTCCGGGCGCTGAAAAATTCCAGACGGAGCTGGCCCATCCATCGGGCAGCGAAGGGTTCTTTGAAACACCCGATCAATGGCTTACACGATTGAAGGCTGATGTCATCATTGCTTTTTTCGGATATAATGAATCCTTCCAGGGAGCAGCAGGCCTTGAAAACTACAAAGCTGAACTGGATGCCTTTATCAAATATACTTTATCTCAAACCTATAATGGAAAATCAGCACCGCAGCTGGCCATTGTATCGCCTATAGCCTTTGAAGATTTGTCGGATAAACAGGATCTTCCGAATGGCAAGAAGGAGAATGCAAATCTTTCACTGTATGCGGATGCCATGAAAGAGGTTGCCGCCAACAACAAGGTGCACTTTATCGATGCCTTCGAACCATCCAAAGACTGGTATACAAAAAGTGATGAAGCATTGACTATCGATGGCTCACAACTCAATGATGCGGGTTATCAAAAATTCTCAATGCTGCTGGCGGACAAAGTATTTGGAAAAGCAGAGGCAAAGGCAGAAGCCCATCGCGATCTGGTTCACGCTGCCGTGATGGAAAAAAACTGGATGTGGCACAACGATTATAAAATTCCCAATGGCGTTCACGTGTTTGGCCGCAGGTATGATCCGTTTGGTCCGGATAATTATCCTTTCGAGCTTACTAAAATCAGAGAGCTTACGGCTATCCGTGATTCAGCGATCTGGCTTGCGGTTAAAGGAGAGAAATTGGATCTCGCGGTTGCTGATCAACATACATCAAAGCTTCCACCAGTAGTAACCAATTACGATCCGGAAAAAAATGGTAGCCTGCAATACTTATATGGTGAAGATGCACTGAAAAAATTGAGCGTACCTCCCGGATATAAAATTGATCTCTTCGCCTCTGAAAAAGAGTTTGTTGATTTAGCCAATCCGGTTCAAATGTCATTCGATAATAAAGGTCGCTTGTGGGTGGCTACCATGCCAAGTTATCCTCACTATAAACCGGGTGATAGTAAACCCAATGATAAACTTATTATTCTCGAAGACACCAATGCTGATGGAAAAGCAGACAAGCAGATCACGTTTGCCGAAGGGTTACATCTTCCCGTTGGATTTGAGTTTGCTCCCGAAGGTGTCTACGTTTCGCAGGGCACGAACCTCGTTCTGCTCACTGATACCGATGGCGATGACAAAGCCGATAAAAAGGAAATTATATTAAGTGGTTTTGATGATCACGATACCCATCATGCCCATAGTGCTTATGCTGCGGATGAATCCGGTGCGATCTATATGGCGGAAGGTGTTTTCTTGCACACGAATGTAGAAACATCTTATGGTCCGGTGCGCGGTACTAACGGAGGCTTTTACCGTTACACTCCGCAACGACATAAACTTGAACGCACCGCGCAGTTGGCGATTCCCAATCCATGGGGCATTGCTTTTGATGACTGGGGACAGAATTTCTTTGCAGAGACGTCAGGCCCGGATGTGCGCTGGATGATGCCAGGAACGATCAAACCCCGATATGGTGTATCGACTCATAAGTCCTTTAACCTCATTGAAGAAAAGCATCGTGTTCGCCCAACTTCAGGGTTGGAGTTTGTATCCAGCCGACATTTTCCGGATGAGGTGCAGGGAGACTTACTCATTAATAATACGATCGGATTTTTAGGAATGAAGGAACACACGATGGAAGATGATAGTACGGGTTACAAGAGTCATCACCGGGCTGACCTCGTACAATCTGAAGATAAAAATTTCAGACCAGTGGATATGGAGTTTGCTCCTGATGGGTCGCTCTATATGATCGATTGGCACAACATCCTGATCGGTCACATGCAACACAATGCGCGCGATCCGCTACGTGATCATGTTCATGGTCGCGTGTATCGCATCACGTATCCGTCAAGGCCATTGGTAACTCCAGCCAAGGTAGCCGGAGCAACTATTCCGGAGTTATTGGATAACCTGAAGCTTCCTGAATTCAGAACACGCTATCGCACCAGACGTGAATTGCGTGGCCGCGATGCAAGTGAAGTTCTTCCTCAGTTAAAGTCATGGGTGGCCAAACTCAACATCGAAGATGCACGCTATGAACACCACCTGTTGGAAGCGTTGTGGGTAACATGGGGACTTGACAAGGTAGATGAGCAATTACTTCACCAGGTGCTTCAGGCAAAAGATTTCCATGCCCGAACAGCAGCAGTGCGCGTGCTTCGTTACAGCGGACATCAAATTAAAAATCAGCCGGAATTATTGATGAGGGCAGCGCAAGACGAAAACAGTCGTGTTCGCCTCGAAGCATTGGTGGCGGCAACGTGGTTGGATAAGGAAGTTGGGTTGCCCATTGTTGAAGCTGCAGGAAAAATGCCGATGGACAGATGGGCGGTTGATGCTTATGCCACCGCAGTAGCTCATTTGAATGGCATGTCATTGAAAGAGAAAAAAGATGAAGAAGTTATAACACACCTGACTGGAGCAGACCGCGAGTCATTCATCAGAGGAAAAGGAATTTATGCCCGTGATGGTTATTGCTCAACGTGTCATCAACCCGATGGAGGAGGACTTTCCGCCTCGGGATTTCCGGCTCTGGTGGGTACGCAATGGGTGTTGGGCAATGAAGAGCGCTTGATTCAAATTGCATTGAATGGTATTTATGGTCCGATCGAAGTCAACGGAAATAAATACGGAGGACAGGTGCCAATGACTCCATTCGGGGGTATGTTGAAAGACGATGAACTGGCTGCCGTACTAACCTACGTACGAAACGCGTTTGGCAACAAAGCTTCCGTCATCTCTGCTGACAAAGTGAAAATGGTACGCGAGGCAATTAAAGACAAAAAAGGTTTCTATTCTCCGGATGAATTATTGAAGCAACATCCGATGGAGAAATAGTTAAATTAGATTCAAACATGCGACTGTCACCAGTGCCTTACTATATTGTTTTATTGCTTTCATTCTTAATCACAGGATGCATTTCTAAAAAAGAAGTTAAGCAATCCAACGTAGTATTCACGTTGACTGATCAGCAGCTACCGGCTTATGAAAAAGATATTGATCACAAAGGCCTGATCAACGGCATTCAGGATCGATATGATGAATCACTTCGCACGGGGCAATATATTTATAGTAAAACCTGCTTTACCTGTCATGGCGATCCCCTTCAGGAGGGATCAATTCCTATGGCTTTCAAATTTTGGAAAGGCAACTTCAAAGTAGGAAATGATCCGTATTCAATTTATCAGACACTAACAAAAGGGTTTGGTTCGATGCCACCGCAACCTTTATTATCCCCGAGAGAGAAGTATGATGTAATTAACTACATCAGAAACGAATTTGTGGTAAAGCAAAATACGGATCAATACTTCACCATCGACTCCGATTATTTAAGCAGCCTACCAAAAGGAACATCCAAAGGTCCTGATCCTGCGGAACAAAGGCCCTGGGCTGAAATGGATTATGGAAATTTCCTGGTCAACACGTATGAGTTGGTTAGTGCTGATGTAAAACCCAGAGAGCGATCGGAAGGCAAGGCCCCGCTAAAGGATGAGGATTTAACTGATGCAAATTTTGCCTACAAGGGAATTGCCATCCGTTTGGATAAAGGTGATGGAGGCATTGCAGCCGGAAAACACTGGATAATTTTTGATCATGATCTGATGCGGGTGGCCGGTGCCTGGAGTGGTCAGGGTTTTATTGATTGGGAAGGAATTTTGTTTAATGGCACACACAATATTTCACCGCGCACTATCGGTGACCTTCAGTTTGAAAATCCAGTAGGCCCGGGATGGGCGAATCCTGCCACCGGATCATTTACTGATAACCGATTTATGGCAGTAGATAAAAGAAGATTCGGCCAGTTAGCTCGTGACTGGACTCAATACAAAGGTCTTTATCAGCATGAGGGCAAAACAATTATTTCTTATACGGTCGGCAAAGCCCCTGTGCTTGAATTGTTTGGTGAAGAAGAAACGAAGGAAGGACAAACCGTTTTCACGAGGACCATAAACATTGGTCCATCCAACACGGCATTGAAGATGCGTATTGCACCCACTACCAATGCAGTTGCTCTTGTTGGTGATGAAGGATCAATCAAGAAAGACAACGGTTTTTTCATACTGGAAATTCCAAAATCAAAAAAAGTCAACGTCAAACTCTTGATATCAAAAGCGAATCAGGAAGACATTGACAAGCATGTAACCAATTCCGCACCGGTTGAAATCCTTGAAAACTATACCGATGGAGGATTAGCACGGTATCCTCAAAAAATAAAAACTCCGATCTATAAAGGTGGGGAGGAAGGATCATTTCAGGTGGATGTACTAAGTCCACCCTTCAATAGTCCATGGAAAAATCAATTGCGATTAAGTGGCATCGACTTTTTCTCTGATAAAAGCAAAGCTGCGATATGTTCTGCCGATGGTGATGTCTGGATTGTGGAAGGAATAACCCAACCTTCAGGTACGCTAACCTGGAGTCGGATCGCATCCGGATTATTTCAACCACTGGGTATCAAAATAGTGAATGAAGAGATCTTTGTTACGTGTCGCGATCAACTGGTAAAATTGCATGACCTGAATGGCGATGGCGAAACTGATTTTTATGAAAGCTTTAATAGCGATCACCAGGTGACCAATCATTTTCATGAATTCGCCATGGGCCTTCAAACCGATGCCGAGGGAAATTTCTACTATGCGAAAAGTGCCAGGCACGCAAGACGTGCATTAGTGCCGCAACATGGCACGCTGCTAAAAGTGAGTAAGGACGGAACTACAACTGAAATCATTGCTACTGGATTCCGTGCCGCCAATGGCGTATGTATTAACCCGGATGGATCTTTTATTGTAACGGATCAGGAAGGTCACTGGAACCCCATGAACCGGATCAACTGGGTAACCAAAGGAAAGTTTTATGGAAATATGTTTGGGTATAACCCTCCTGCAGATAGTTCGAACACGGGAATGGAGCAACCATTAGTATGGGTGGAAAGAAGTATTGACCAATCTCCATCAGAACTTCTTTGGGTAGAAAGTAAAAATTGGGGACCACTCAATGGAAGCCTTTTGAATTTATCATATGGTTATGGCAAGATTCTGAACGTCATGCACGAGAAGTTAGGATTACAAATTCAAGGAGGGATTTTCGAATTACCACTGCCCAGGTTATCAACCGGAATCATGCGTGGCCGCTTCAATGCTGCTGATGGAAATCTTTATGCCTGCGGGCTTTCCGCATGGGGATCAACTCAATCTGATTTGGGTGGTCTTTATCGGATAAGATATAAAGAAACCAATGCCATTATTCCAACCGGACTTAACGCTAAAAAAAGTGGAATGAAAATTACTTTCTCCAATAAAGTAGATGCCACTAGTGCTTCGGATGTTTCTAACTATAAAGTGGAAACCTGGGATCTGAAACGCTCGCGAAGTTACGGTTCCGAACATCATAATACTAAAACCCTCAAGGTTGAAAAAGTGGAAGTAAGCAATGATGGCAAAAGTGTAATGCTCGTCATACCGGAAATAAAGCCAACCTGGGTAATGCAAATTACTTATGAAATAACGGACAGTTCTGGAAAGAAAGTGACTGGCTTAATTCAAAACACAATTCATAAATTAGGAGATTAATCAAGTAATTTTACATGCTTAAATAATTGACATGAAATCAACAAATCGTACCACATACATTAACTTTTTTGCTATTGTTGTGACACTGGCTTCCTCCATTTCATCCTGCGCGCAACCTATGCAACAATGGGTGAGGTATGAAGGCAAGGAAGGACCAGGCAAAGGCAAGCATATTGTTTTCATAAGTGGTGATGAAGAATATCGCTCAGAAGAATCATTTCCCATGATGGCAAAAATTTTATCACAGCGTCATGGATTTACATGTACCGTGCTTTTTGCAATCGACCCGAAAACGGGAACCATCGATCCCAATCAACAAACCAATATCCCTGGAATGGAACAACTGAAAACAGCCGACATGCTGTTTATCTGCATGCGTTTTCGCGAATTGCCGGATGATCAAATGAAATACTTTGATGAATATTTACAATCCGGCAAACCTATTGTTGCCTTGCGCACTTCTACGCATGCTTTCCTCTATTCACGGAATAAGGAAAGCATATATGCGAGATACAGTTACGACAGTAAAGTTAAAAACTGGGAAGGTGGCTTTGGTAAAAAAGTATTAGGCGAGACATGGATTTCTCATCATGGTGCACATGGTTCGGAAGGCACCAGAGGATTAATCAATGGTTTGTCAGCCAGCCATCCTATCCTTAAAGGAGTGAAGGATATCTGGGGACCAACGGATGTTTATACCGTAACTGGTTTAAATGCCAACACTAATATATTATTGTATGGCCAGTCGTCATTAGGGATGACCTCCGAAGCTCCACTAAGTTATGCTAAATCGATCATGCCTGTTGGCTGGACCACATCCTTTCAGACAGACAAGGGTAAGACGGCAAAAATATTTTCTACCACCATGGGCGCCTCGATGGATTTGAAAAGTGAAGACCTGCGAAGAATGTTAATTAATGCAAGTTACTGGGCATTGGAAATGGAAGCACAGATAGCCGAAAAGAGTAATGCGGAAACTGTTGGCGTGTATGAACCAATCATGTTTGGCTTCGATAAATTTAAAAGAGGAGTAAAGCCTTCTGATTATAATTTAAAATGATAGGGATCGATTAACTTCAATTTAATTGCGATAGATAACATGAAAGAAACGCCTGTGAAAACTAAAATCGGATTCAATCTTTTGGTATGGTCGGGAGGGTTGTCAGATACGTTCTGGCCGATCACGGAGCGATTAAAAAAAATTGGCTACGATGGTATTGAATGTTTTATGGAAGAACGTGAGCCTGCAGTGTATAAAAAGTTCGGGAATCATCTTCAACGTATTGGTCTCGAAGCAACGTGCGTGTTGGGCGTAGGTCCAGATGAAAATCCTATCAGTGAATCTAAAGCAGTACGTGATAAAGCAATCGAAAGATTAAAGCAAGCCATTGATTGTTCTCATGCCATTGGTTCAAAAATTATATGCGGACCATTTCATTCTGCCTTTGCCGTCTTCCTGGATAGGAATCCTCCCAGTGACAGCGAGTACAAATGGAGCGCGGAAGTTTTACATGCAGCAGGAGAATACGCTGCTCAGGCTGACATCGTTCTCACCTTGGAAGCACTGAATCGTTTTGAATGTTACCTATGCAACACCATGGACCAACTCTCCAGGTTGGTGAATAGTGTATCGCATCCCAACGTAAAAGCGATGTTCGACACACATCACGCAAACATTGAAGAGAAAAAAATAGGAGACGCTATCCGTAAGATCGCTCCTGTATTGGCCCATGTGCACATCAGCGAAAACGACAGGGGAACTCCAGGTGATGGACATATTCCATGGGATGAAACGTTTGCAGCACTTGCCGAAATTAAGTATAATGGTTGGTTGACGATCGAAGCCTTTACACGCAATGATCCTAATTTTGCCAATGCCATCAACGTATGGCGCGAATATTCCCAACCATGGGATATGGCTGAAAAAGGTTTTAGTTTTATAAAAGAGATGCGAGGTAAGTATTGAGATATTAACGTAAGGTTAAGTAAGGCGTCAATTAAGAATAGATAGTTAGGTATGTAGAAATTAACTTCACCCTTTAACCCCACACTTATGACACCAAATAGAGGAGTAGCCTACATCAAACCCGGTGTAGTAGAAGTACAAAAAATTGATTTCCCTAAACTGGCCATAGGTACGCGAAAATGTGACCACGGAGTAATTTTAAAAGTTATCTCTACCAATATCTGTGGAAGCGATCAGCACATGGTGCGTGGAAGGACAACTGCCCCGGAGGGACTAATCTTAGGCCATGAAATTACCGGGGAAGTAATAGAAGCAGGGAGAGATGTAGAGTATATAAAAGTTGGGGATATCGTTTCCGTTCCATTTAATATTGCCTGTGGGCGATGCCGTAACTGTAAAGAAGGGAGGACGGGAATTTGTCTTAACGTAAACCCCGCACGACCTGGTGCCGCTTATGGTTATGTAGATATGGGTGGGTGGATTGGAGGCCAGGCCGATTATGTGATGGTGCCGTATGCTGACTTTAATTTGTTGAAGTTCCCCGACAAAGATCAGGCGATGTCCAAGATTAAAGACCTGACGCTGCTTTCAGATATTTTTCCTACTGGATATCACGGAGCGGTGATGGCAGGAGTTGGGCCGGGCTCAATTGTATATGTGGCTGGAGCTGGACCAGTGGGTCTTGCTTGCGCTGCATCTTGTCAATTATTGGGAGCTGCCGTAGTCATTGTCGGAGATTTAATTCAGGAGAGATTGATGCAAGCGAAAAGTTTTGGTTGCGAAGTTGTTGACTTAAGAAAAGAGGCTAGTCTTGCTGAACAAATTGCCCAACTAGTGGGTGTGCCAGAAGTAGATGCGGCCGTGGATTGTGTAGGCTTCGAAGCAAGAGGTCATGGATCAGATTGTGGACATGAGCATCCTGCCACAGTGTTAAATGCAGCAATGGAAATTACCCGCGCAGGCGGTTCAATAGGTATTCCCGGGTTATACGTAACGGGCGATCCTGGTGCGGTTGATGATGCCGCCAAAATAGGAAACCTTAAAATAAGAATAGGACTGGGCTGGGCTAAATCCCATTCTTTTCATACCGGTCAGTGTCCCGTTATGAAATACCACCGGCAATTAATGCAGGCTATTCTTTACAATAAGATTCAAATAGCAAAAGCAGTGAATGTCCAGGTCATTTCTTTAGCAAAAGCACCTGACGGATATAAAGATTTTGACAAAGGCGCTGCGAAAAAATTTGTTCTTGACCCTCACGGAATGATAGCTGCTTAATATTCTGTGCCGGTTAATTAAATAAGAAGTTCAAACTTTTCAAGTTTCTAAATGGCGTATGAGTAACAGGCAGTATTATCTTATTATTGTTTTATACCTGGTATTGATCATACTGCAATCTTGTAACAAAGAAACGGGTAGCCAGCATCACAATGAAAGTTTACCAGAAATAGTCAGCTATAACTTCGACATCCGACCCATTTTATCAGATAAATGTTTTGCCTGTCATGGACCTGATGCCAACAAACGGCAAGTTGGACTAAGATTGGATATTGCAGAGAATGCCTATAAAGCACTGGATGAACATCCAGGCGCGCATGCATTGGTACCAGGAGATCTCATGTTGTCTCAGGTTTTTGTTCGCATCACCAGTGAAGATTCATCCATGAGGATGCCTCCGCCAGAATCCAATTTAGCCTTGTCCGATCGTGAGATCAAACTCATTGAAAAGTGGATAAAGCAAGGAGCAAAGTATGAACCTCATTGGGCATTCATTCCGCCAAAGAGTCCTGAAATCCCAAAAGTTAAAAATGGAACGTGGCCAAAAAATGAAATCGACTATTTCGTTTTACAAAAACTGGAGGTGAAAGGAATAACTCCTAATGAAGAAGCGGATAAAGAACGATTATTGAAACGTGTTTGTCTCGACCTGACCGGGCTACCCCCATCCATGGAGATGATGGATAATTTTTTGGCTGATGCGAGTAGTGATGCCTATGAAAAAGTCGTAGATCAACTTTTGCAAAGTCAAACCTATGGAGAAAAGATGGCTGTGCATTGGATGGACGTTGCCCGCTTTGCCGATTCGCATGGTTTTCAGGATGACAGCTACCGCAGTCAGTGGCCGTGGCGTGATTGGGTGATTCATGCATTCAACGAGAATATGCCCTACGATCAATTTATTACCTGGCAACTTGCGGGTGACCTGATGCCCAATGCCACCAAAGAACAGGTGCTGGCTACTGGGTTTAATCGCAATCATAAGATCACCGAAGAAGGTGGCATCATCGATGAAGAATATCGGGTGATGTACGTTACTGATCGCACAGATATGTTAGGCAAAGCATTATTAGGTGTCACCATTGAATGTGCGCATTGTCATGATCACAAATTTGATCCCTTTTCGCAAAAAGAATATTATCAGCTTTACGGATTCTTCAACAACATCAAAGAAGTAGGTATTGAATCGGTGGTAGGTGGACCGGAGACTTATGCAAAGAAGCCTTTCATTGAAATATCAAATGAGGAAGCAAATGGTATTCTCAATTTTATTAATAAACCTGACACCAACAAGCTGATTGTCTCCGTCATGGGAGAACTCGATACGCTTCGCAAAACTCATATCCTGATTCGTGGCGGTTATGATGCTCATGGAGAAGTTGTGGAACCAGGAACTCCAAAATCAATTTTAGCCTTTAAAGAAAATTTTCCCAGGAACAGGTTGGGTTTAACCAACTGGTTATTTGATAAAGAGAATCCACTTACGGCCCGCGTGTTTGTCAATCAGACATGGCAGGAATTCTTTGGCAGGGGAATAGTAAAGACATCTGGTGATTTTGGTATGCAGGGGGAGCTGCCTTCGCACCCTGCTTTACTTGATTGGCTGGCGGTGGACTTTATGACTCATGGCTGGGATATCAAACGCCTCGTCAATCAAATAGTAACATCTTCCACCTACAAGCAATCAGCAATCGTGACGAAGGAGAAATATAATGTTGATCCTGACAACGTTCTGCTGGCGCGGTCACCACGAACACGCCTGGATGCAGAGTTTGTCCGCGATGTTGTTTTATCTTCCAGCGGGCTGTTAGTAAAAAAGATTGGAGGACCCAGTGTTAAACCTTATCAACCGGATGGTTTGTGGGAAGGTGCAACATCAGGCCGGGGAATTTTATCAGTTTATAAACAGGATCATGGTGATGCTCTTTACCGAAGAGGACTTTATACGTTTGTGAAGCGTACGGTACCACCACCCACGATGGGTATTTTTGACGCCAGTAACCGCGATCAGTGCGAAGTGCGAAGGTTGAGAACGAATACTCCATTACAAGCCCTGATGATGATGAATGATCCTACTGTGCTGGAAGCATCACGTGTATTGGCGGCTAAACTATTGACGGAAAACAACGAGACAAAAGATAAAATCAATAAAGCATTCCGTTTGATTATCTGTCGTAAACCCGATGAAGAAGAAATTGCGTTGCTGAACAACTACTATGAAAATGAATTAAAAAATATTACGGCTGAAGCGGCAAATGATTTATTAAGTACAGGTGAATTTCCGCTTCCGGAAAAAATGGTTCGCATCACCCTGGCAGCCATGATGCAGGTGGTCACTGCTATTTACAATTTAGAGGAGGCTATTACAAAATCGTAATATGGAAAAGGAGCTATTAGAGCACGGTTTAAATTTCAACAGGCGTCATTTTTTATCCAAACTAAGTTTAGGTGTGGGCACGCTTGCATTAGGCTCTCTTTTAATGCCCGATCTTTTTAGCGGTAAAAATAATGAAGATGATCTGGCAGCAGGAATTCCCGACTTTGCTCCGAAAGCCAAACGAATCATCTACCTTTTTCAGAATGGTGCACCTTCTCAATTAGAGTCGTTCGATTACAAACCAAAGCTGAGGGAGATGATGGGGCAGGAACTTCCTTCATCGATTCGGGGCACCCAACGACTTACCGGGATGACAGCCAACCAATCATCATTTCCGTTGGCGGGATCTTTTGTCGATTTTCAACAATACGGTGAATCACGTGCATGGATCAGCAACTTGTTTCCATACACATCAAAAATAGTCGATGACATATGTATCGTGCGATCCATGTACACCGAGGCCATCAATCATGATCCCGCTTTAACATTTATTCAAACAGGTGCACAACAAGGCAACCGGCCTTCCATGGGTTCGTGGTTGAGCTACGGACTTGGTAGTGAGAATAAGAACTTGCCTGCTTTTACGGTATTACTTTCCCGTGGCATCGGCAATGGTCAGGGTGTTTACTCCCGATTATGGTCGAATGGTTTTCTGGATTCTATTCATCAAGGAGTACAGTTCAGTAAGGGTGAAGACCCCGTGCTGTTCATAAAAGATCCAAAAGGTCTTGACAAGAACATGCGCAGAAGAATGCTGGACAACATCGCTGACTTGAATAGGATTTCCTATGAGTCATTTGGTGATCCGGAAATCAATACAAAGATTCAGCAGTATGAAATGGCCTATCGCATGCAGACGGCTGTTCCGGAAGTGATGGATGTTTCTAAGGAATCCGATGACATTATTAAACTGTACGGTCCGGATTGCATGATACCCGGCACGTTTGCAGCCAATGCGTTACTCGCCAGAAAACTATCTGAGAATGGAGTTCGGTTTGTTCAATTGTATCATCAGGGATGGGATCAACACGGTGATCTTCCCTATGAAATAACCAAGCAAGCAAAAGATGTAGATCAGGCTTCGGCAGCATTGATTACGGATTTGAAACAACGCGGCTTGCTGGATGAAACTCTGGTGATCTGGGGTGGTGAATTTGGACGAACCAGCTATAGCCAGGGAACTTTGACCAAAGATAATTATGGACGCGATCATCACCCGCGATGCTTCAGTATCTGGATGGCAGGTGGTGGCATTAAGCCGGGTATTGTGTATGGTGAAACTGATGACTTCGGATATAACATTGCCAAAGATCCCGTTCATGTGCATGACTTTCAAGCTACGGTGCTGCATCAACTTGGATTGAATCATGAAAAATTAACGTTCAAACATTTGGGTAGGCGATATCGATTGACGGATGTGTCAGGGAAAATAGTGAAAGACATTTTAGCGTAGAAGATCACAAATCGATTATGAAAGGCAGCCGTCAAGGTTATGTAAACAACTTCTTATTTACGCTCAATCTCTTTGTGGCCTTCATTTTACTTTTTGAAAGTAAGCTGGTGGTTCCTCAATGGCTACAGCCCATCGGAAGGATGCACCCATTGCTCCTACACTTTCCTATTGTGCTCCTGTTGCTGGCCATGGGGTTGGAATTCTTCAGGTTTAAACCATCGTTTCGTTCAGAAAAATTTTATCAGAAGTTGACTTCATACATATTGCTTGCGGGGGTGCTTTCATCTGGTGTTACGGTCATCATGGGTTTATTTCTGTCACACGAAGAGCAGTACATTTCACCAATACTGGTCTGGCACAAATGGTCAGGAGTTTGTTTGTTTTTCGTTACCTCGTTCATTTATGTAAGCCGGAATCTACCTTGGTATAAACCGATGTACTCGAAGGTCGGAGCAATTACTTCCGCCTTATTTATATTGCTCGCAGCACACTTTGGTGCTACGGTAACTCACGGTGAAAATTTTGTCTGGCAACCGGTCTTGAATGTCGAGCGTCAGATGGTTTCATTGGAGGAAGCCAGTTTGTTTGATCATGTCATCAAACCCGTGCTTGAAAGTAAATGTATGGGATGTCATAATGCTGATAAATCTAAAGGTGAATTAATACTTACTGATTCAACCTCAATCTATAAAGGTGGCAAGACGGGGAAATTGTTTGAAGCAGGAAAGCCAGAACTTAGCTTGCTCCTCAAGCGGATACATCTTCCCATCGAAAATAAAAAGCACATGCCTCCCTCTGGTAAAAGCCAGTTAACGGAAGATGAAATTCTTTTATTGAATCAATGGATTAAATCGGATGTCCTCTTTGCTAAAAAAGTAATTGAATTACCGGCCAGCGACTCTTTAAGAATAATGGCCACCGCGTTTTTAAATGTCCAGGAATCAAACGTGGAGGCTTATGATTTTCCGGAGGCAGATGAGCAATCCATTAAAAAATTATCCACCAACTACCGGATTGTCTCTCCCTTGGCAAAGGGCTCTCCTGCGTTAACCGTTAATTTGTACAATCGCGAAACATACAATGCTAGCGCACTCGATGAATTACGGGAAATAAAAGACCAGATTGTTTCGCTTGAAGTGGGCAAGCTACCGGTAACTGATTCTGATTTGAAAATTATTTCCCATTTTAAAAACCTCCGGAGGTTGAATCTCAATTTCACGGATGTTTCAGGGAAAGGATTGCAGTCGCTCAGCACCCTGGAGCACCTTAAGCGTTTATACCTGTGCGGAACAAGAATAACATTTGAAGATTTAAAACAAACCTTGCCGTCTCTTAAAAGCCTGGCGACACTCGCCATTTGGGAAGCCGGTTTGTCACAGGTTCAGATCGAACAATTACAATTGGCCAACCAACATATTAAATTCCTTACGGGATTTGTTGACGATGGCAGCAACCCGATTAAGTTAAATGCGCCACGAATCAAGAACAAGAGTGTTGTCTTTGAGGATTCAATGTTGCTCGAATTATTCCATCCGGTGAAAGGTGTTGAAATTCGATTCACGACAGACGGAAGTGAACCTGACAGTGTGCATGGTGATGTATTCAAAGACAAGATTAGTGTAAAGCATAGTACTGCTATAAAAGCACGGGCCTTCAAATCCGGATGGATCAGCAGCGAGGTGGCCACCTTGAATGTTTACAGAAGTGGAATAAGGCCAGACAGTATCTACTTACTTACGCGCCTGAGCAGGGTACACCCGGCAAATGGAGCACTAACATTTTTTGATCACCAACTCGGAGGGTTTAATGCCAACAGTCCTGCGTGGGCCAACAATTGGGCTGGCTTTAATAATAATGATATGAAGGTGGTGATTGATTATAAAACACCGAAAGAGATTTCATCGGTGGCCATTAATACCCTGATAGAGACAGAAACCTATATTTTTCCTCCGTCCTCCATCGAAATCTGGGGGGGAGTTTCAAAAGATAATCTTCAATTGATTGCCAGTGTAAAACCTCAGCAGCCAGAGGCATATCGAAAACCGTACATTCAGCTTTATAATTTTGCATTTAAGCCTCATATGGTTTCCAATTTAATGATCATCGCTAAGCCCCTGAGCAAACCTCCAGGATGGCATAAACGGAAAGAAGGAGTGGCACTTCTCCTCATCGATGAGGTTTTTGTTAATTAACCTGAGTTTCAGCACGCTCGACTTTGATTTTTTTATTTCCGTGAGCGGTATAGTTAAGCATGGTTACATTATTTAAATTAACCGCTCTTATTTTGATAGAAACCTGTAACATTCATCATACCTCATGCGCCATTTAAAATACCCATCACTTCAATTCATCTCATTAACGATTCTGATCGCTCTGATGATCGTATCGTGTAATCAAAAGCCCGAGAACCCGGCCAACCCAAAAATCGACAAACTGAAATTGCTTCCTGGCTTTAAGGCAGAGCATTTATATAGTCCGGAAGAGCATGACCAAGGTTCATGGGTAGCCATGACTTTCGATAATAAAGGTCGAATGATTACCGCTGATCAATACGGTGCAATTTACCGTTTGGTATTACCTATGCAGGGCGATACCACCAAACCCAAGGTAGAAAAGCTGATCATCGGAACTGAGGCCGATCGCAATGCCGATACCACTACACTTAAGGTGGGGATGGGGTTTGCTCAGGGATTGCTTTATGCCTTCAATAGTTTGTATGTGATGGTGAATCATAACAGCGATGAGAATTTTGATAAGAATACCGGCCTTTACCGGCTTCAGGATACGGATGGGGATGACCAGTTTGATAAGGTTACATTACTTAGATCTTTTGAAGGAGAGCCAGGAGAACATGGCCCGCATAGTATGAAACTGTCACCCGATAAGAAATCAATTTACATGTCGGCAGGAAACCATGTGGATGTTCCACAATTTGATATTTATCGTCTGCCTCCGGTTTGGCAGGAAGACAATTTGTTTCCACAGATTAAAGATCCAAGAGGCCATGCCAATAATCGCAAGGCTCCGGGTGGATGGATTGCACACATTGATTCGTTGGGACAAAAGTGGGAGTTAATTGGCGCTGGCTTTCGCAATGAATTTGATATCACCTTCAATGAGGCGGGAGATTTGTTTACGTATGATTCAGATATGGAATGGGATTTTGGAATGCCATGGTATCGGCCTACGCGCATTTGTCATGTAACCAGCGGAAGTGAATTCGGATGGAGAACAGGCAACGGAAAATGGTCTGCCTTGTATCCTGATAATCTTCCTCCCGTAATCAACATTGGTCAGGGTTCACCTACCAACTTCATGAGTGGTTCAAGTGCAAAGTTCCCAGAGAAATACAGAAAGTCATTGTTTGCGTTCGACTGGAGCTTTGGTATCATCTACGCCATCCATCTTACACCACAAGGTGCAACGTATACTGCAGAAGCAGAAGAGTTCTTATCGGGTGCCCCACTGCCATTAACCGATGGTGCCATTGGTCCGGATGGAGCAATGTATTTCCTTACGGGAGGAAGAAGATTAGAATCCGACTTGTATCGCGTCACTGCTATTGAAGACAACGCGGCAGCAACGACCGGTGGAGCAGAATCGATGATTAATGATGCAAACCAGTTAAGAAGATCATTGGAAATGTATCATGAGCCCAATAAGATGGCTTTGGGAATAGCGTGGCCAAATTTAAAACATGAAGACCGTTTTGTACGCTATGCTGCGCGCATTGCCGTGGAACATCAATCTGTAAGCGAATGGCAAGAGCGTGCCTTAAAGGAAACCGATCCTCAAACGCTTACGCTGGCCATGATTGCTTTGGCGCGACATGGAAAACCAACGTTGCGTGACAAAATGATTCAAGCCTTGGTTAAGGTTGACTTTAATAAACTTACGCCATCACAAAAGATCGATATCGTTCGGGCATTGGAGGTAGTGATCTTCCGGACAGGCAAACCAGAGGGAGCAACGAAGGATCAATTAGTCGCTTACCTGAATCCAAATTATCCTTCTTCATCCAATGAGTTGGATCGTGTGCTGAGCAAAGTGCTTGTTTATATTGGTGCACCGGGTTCCGTTGAAAAGACATTGACATTGTTAGCAACTGCCAAAGATGATCCCATGGATAAAACGGTAAGCTCTTCCAGTGATCTTATCATGAGAAACCCGCAGTATGGTTTGGACATTGCAAGAATGTTATCCAATGTTCCGCCTGCACAACAAACTTATTTAGCTACCGTTCTTTCTGAAGCCAGCACAGGTTGGACACCGGAACTTCATGAAAAATATTTCAAATGGTTTGCCAATGCATTTACCTTTAAAGGAGGGGTGAGCTACATTGGATTTATTGACAAGGCAAGAAGGAAAGCCCTGGCTCATACTCCGGCCGATAAAACAGAATACTTCAATAAACTTTCAGGCGCTGACCTCTTAACCGAATCAGGTAACGATTTGGCTGACCATCCTCAGCCTAAAGGCCCGGGAAGAAGACGCACATTGGAAGAATCATTGGCATTAGTAGATGGGACGTTGGTGAATCGTGATTTTGAAAATGGAAAGAACATGTTCGCTGCTACCTTATGCAGTTCATGCCATAGCATGCGAGGTGAAGGTGGTGCCATTGGTCCAGACCTGACACAAGTGGGCACTCGTTTTTCAGCGAAGGATATTCTCGAAAACACACTGGACCCGAACAAGGAAGTTTCAGATCAATATGCGGCTACAGTATTCACCATGAATGATGGCAGTTCTATTGTTGGCCGACTGATCAACGAAGAAGAAAGTAAATACTTTGTTTCACAGAATCCATTCATGCCTCAATCGTTGCGCGAGATTGCAAAAGCCGATGTGGCTTCAACAAAACTATCCAAAGTTTCATTGATGCTTCCTGGATTACTAGGCCGATTGAATGATGAGGAGATAAAAGACATCATCGCTTACATGGTGGCCGGTGGCAACCCTGACCATGAAGTCTATAAGGGAAAAACAGAAACGAAAGATACGTCAGAAAAGTAAATCGTTTGGTAAATTTTAAATAACATGAACATGAAAAAGGCGATTTCAATTTTTACTTTTTTACTAACGGTGCTCTTGGTGATGAACATACCCTCCATCATTAACGCTCAAAAAAAAGAACCGGGATTTGTTTCCATTTTTGATGGTAAGACATTAAATGGATGGGAGGGAGATGCCAATTACTGGCGTGCCGAAAATGGTAGCATTGTAGGAGAGATCACCGCTGACAAATTATTGAAGACAAATACTTTTCTGATCTGGCGTGGTGGTGAAACAAAAAGCTTTGAGTTGAAACTGGAATACCGCATCAGCAAAGAGGGTAACAGCGGTATCAATTATCGAAGCGAACAAATCAAGGAGGTGCCCTTTGCCTTAAAAGGATATCAGGCAGATATTGATGGAATGAATCGCTATACCGGTCAGAATTATGAAGAGCGTGGAAGAACTACTCTTGCCTATCGAGGACAAACGACAAAGATTAATCCTGGAGAAAAGAATTCAGCCGTAAAGGATAATGTTAAGAATAACGCCTGGACGAAAGCGGAAGTAATGAAGTCGATGAATAAAGACTCATTGCAGAACTTTATCAAGAGTGAAGACTGGAATGAAGTTCACCTGGTAGTGAAAGGCAATCGACTCATGCATTATGTGAATGGAATATTGATGAGCGATGTCACTGACAACGATCCGGTTAACGGTAAAAAAAGCGGACTACTCGGTGTGCAGGTGCACGTTGGCCCACCCATGAAAGTGGAATACCGAAACATCCGGATAAAACAATAAATTTTAGTTGAATGAAGCGGCTTCATTTCATCGTCTGGGTACTTGCTGTTTTACCTCTACTTTCATTTCAACCACCGGGTGAATTAAAGTTCAGAAAGCAAATGATTGCCGCTGAGAGTTATGAGTCGGTGGGCGTGTTTGACGTGAATGGCGATCAGCAGTTGGATATCGTCTCTGGAAGCTACTGGTATGAAGGTCCTGGATTTTTGAAGCGTCACCTGATTGGTAATGTAAAAAGAGTAGGCGAGTACTACGATGATTTTTCAACCATCCCCATGGATGTGAACGGTGATGGCAAAATGGATTTCATTACAGGTGGATGGTTTGAAGAAACCCTTCGGTGGCGCGAGAACCCCGGAGATAATAAAGAGTGGAAACTAAATGATATCATCAAGACAGGCAATATTGAAACTACCCGCACCTGGGATATCGATGGAGATGGATTTGAAGAGATTGTACCCAACACCCCCGGCAAACCATTAGCCTATTACACGTTATTGCGAGATGACAAAGGAAAAGCAACAGGGCAATTTTCAAAGACACAAGTAGTAGAAACACACGGCCATGGTCTCGGCTTTGGCGATATCAATGGTGATGGGCGAAAGGACTTCATAATTCCCAGTGGGTGGCTGGAGGCTCCGGACGACCGGAAAAATAAACCATGGGTGCTGCATACAGATTTTAATCTGGGAACGGCCAGTGTTCCGGTGATTGTAGCCGATGTAAATCGCGATGGGTTGAATGATCTCATTGTTGGTCAGGCGCACAACTATGGCCTCGACTGGTATCAGCAAAAGCGTGAGGGAAAAACAATCAGCTTTGTTAAGCATGCCATCGATCCTTATAATTCACAGTATCATACTATGGAGTGGGTAGACATTGACAACGATGGTGAAATGGAACTGGTCACAGGCCACCGCTATCGGGCGCACAATGGAAATGATCCAGGCGATAATAATGTACCAGCACTATATTACTTTAAATGGAATGGTGGGTCATTTACAAAAAATGTAATCAGCTACGGCCCCTTAGGTGAAGGCAAAGGAACAGGAGTATTTTTCACTATAGCCGATTTACACAAAACAGGAAAGAAAGATATTATTGTGGCAGGCAAAGATGGGTTGTGTGTTTTTTTTAATTTGGGTACCGACTAGAATAGATGTGTACATAAGACTTTAGTCCACGAGCATGACAAATTTAAAATTGATACTATTGATGTTGGTTGCTGGACTCTTTTCTTGTTCTGAAAAGACGGCAACCATGGAGCAAAGGATATTTGATCATGCTGATTTATTAATCCAATCCAGCGAGGACAGTATAAATTCACTAATTGAAGATCTCGACAAAAGCATTGGTTCACAGGTTGCGGTATTAACCATTGACACGCTAAATGGTGTAAGCATCAATGAGTTCTCCGTTCAGGAAGCTGAAAAACTTTCGTTAGGGAGAGAGAAAGAAAAGGATGGTTTGTTGATCACGTTATCGCTGAAGGATAAGAAGATCAGAATTGAAGTTGGATCTGGATTGGAGGATATAATTAAGGACGAGATCGCAGATCAGATTATCGGAACGGTGATGGTGCCAGAATTCAAGAAAGGTAAGTTTGGACAAGGCATATATAACGCTGTTGATACGATTAAATTTTTGATTGAGAGCAACAAGGCACTTGTTGGCAAAATACATTGAGCCTGAAGTTTAATGACTCACCCCATGTTGGTGTTTTCTCCAAATGCAGCAGCAGGATAACAATAGGAACAATAATATTGAAGTTCACAGACCAAGGAGGGAAGCGGAAAATCATATCAAAATTGCAAGATTTTAATTTGACTTTGCCAGCAAGCAGTGTGGCTATAGCGCAGAGCCTGCGAAACGGGCTGATGTAAATCTATTTAACGTATCCGTTAACGAGGGCACCAAATCCCAATCAATTTATATGCTTTGAACCCGCGGTCTTGGGTGAATGATTTTTATTTATCCCAATTAGGAGTTTTTAAATATTTATTTCAGCAAGTGAGTTAAATTCAAAAAAACGGCCTTTAGTGTTAAAAGGAATCGATTGAAATGCGAACTCAGCCGGTTTCTCCTTTGAATTACCATCAAACCATTTTTAAAATTTTAACTTTTTAACACTATGCGAAAGAAATTATCAAATTATTATCTGGTATTGAGCGCCCTTGCACTAATTGGTGCAATCTCTCTTACATTATCTTCTTGTGGAGACGATCCAGTTGCTCCAGAAACGCAGGCAGATTTCACTTCTGCTGCAGATGGATTTTCATTTGTTACGCCTACCGGATTTAGAATAAAATTTACGAGCACATCGAAAAATGCCAGTGCTTACTCCTGGGATTTCGGTGATGGTTCAGCTTTATCTACAGAAGAAAGCCCGACTCACTTATATAGTCAGGCAGGTACCTACAGTGTTAAATTATCAGTAGCTGCTGCGGCCGGTGCGGCACCAGCGACAGCGAATAAAACAACGCCAGTAGTTGTGGAAGACCTTATCGCAGCTTTACCAAATATTGTGAAAGGTGGTGGTATGGAATCTGCTGATGCTTCTAAATGGACCGTAATTTATTCGGGTCAGAAGACTGTCGTAGGTGATGTAAAAACATTTAACCATGTGGGTTATGCCTTCGGATCAGATACAAACAAGCCATCGGCAGGCACTGAAAAATGTTTGAATATTTTTAAAGGCAAAACGGGTGAAGAGGTAGGAAGTGTTTTTTACCAGGAAGTAAACTTACCTGCCGGAACGTATATGTTTTCAGTTAATATCAAGCATGAAGCTGAGAAAAGAAACGGTGCGGATAACACTGCTTTGAAAGAGGAGTGGTTCGAAATGTTCGTTGGCAAAGTAAAACCTACTTTTGACGAAACAGAACCCGCTGGCAATAACAATGGGTACAATGACAATAACCCCACCGGTCAACTTGATGCAGATGGAAATAACATCCCTGCTGCTGTAACGGGATTCTTTTTTAATGCGTGGACAGGACGTGCGGAGTCTACTGATTATCCAGCAACCGATGGCTTAGCTCCAAAAATACTAGCGGGGCGTAAAGCTAGAACTCGAGCAGATGAAAATGGTGTATTTACTGTTCTTGCTGCAAACGCTGGCGTACACTATGTTGTTTTTAAATCTGGTACTACTGGCATCGGTGGCTTGGGAACAAATGGTATCTCAATTGATAACTTGCGATTGGTCAAATTGAATTAATTGAATTGGTATTTTCAAAATAATAGCGCCTTAAGACTTGCTCCCTCATCATGCGGCAGGTGTTTGGGTTAATAAACGATGGTGTTCAGTAGAGATACTGGACATCATCGTTGATATTTTTCTGTAAGGGTTACGCTGTATTACTGGGTTATCTCTCAAAACAGTTTGTAGCAGTAAAAAGACTACTTTTAAGGTGAAATTTATTGATGACATCCTTTACCGATCAAACAAAAGATGAAATAATCTGGCTGAACATTCAGCGAGGCCATCAGGCTGCGTTGGAGGCGTTGTATAATCGTTATTTTAAAATGCTTTATGGTTATGGGCGAAAGGTGTGTAGTAATAAAATAATTGTGGAAGACGCCATTCACGATTTGTTTCTTGACTTGTGGCGCTATCATGAAAACCTGAATACAACAACGTCTATTCAGTTTTATCTATACCGCGCACTGCGAAGAAGGATTGTTAAAAATGAGGATAAAGATCGCGGCACCTCTCATTTTGATTTTCATCTTGATGAGTACTTTCTTCGGGAAACGTTCTCACATGAGGATGAATTGATTCAAGCTGAGAAAGTTAATGAACAGAGCGATAAATTAAAGAAGCAGCTTAACAACCTGTCTCCTCGCCAGTATGAATCCCTCATTCTTCGTTTTTACGATGAACTTTCATATGAGGAAATTGGGGCTTTATTGTGTGTAAATGAACAGTCGGCACGCAATCTTGTTCAGCGAGGATTGGAACAACTGCGATACTTTTCCAAAATCACTTCGTTTTTTGTTTTTTGTTTTGCTTTAATACCATGAGTTTGAAAAAATGAATTCAAAGTAACTGCTACAAATATTTTGTATAAAAAATGAGTTAAAAACAACGTGTCCCACTTTTACTAATTAGATAACGATTTCTATTTTGATTTTTGAGATTTACCCGATACATGAACGATTATTTAAATTATAATGCCATTGATTTCGCTGAGGATAGCACCTTCTTAACATGGGTGAAGCACCCCGGTAAGGAGTTCACGACAGATCATTTCTGGCAATCCTGGGTCTCCACCCATCCTGAAAAGCAGGAGGAAGTAGAAGAGGCAAGACGAATGATTCTGGCCATCGTTGAAGATGAACAACGTGATGATGTTGAGTTGAAACAAAAGCTAGTCTGGGCAAAACTTCAGCAGTCCATTAATGCAACCCGACAGGAACAAAAGAAATCCTATACACGTTTGTATTTTCGAATTGCTGCATCGGTTTTGATTGTTTCTGGAGTTGTGGTTTCAGGATGGTGGCTATATTCTTTTAACCATGTACCGGCCAATACAGAGATTTCTGCTGGAGCATCGCTTATTAAAGAATATAATAACAGTACGCTGCCCAAAACCATTGTTTTAGGAGATGGTAGTTCCATTATTTTGGAGCCTAATAGCGCCCTGGAGTTTCCACGTGTATTTGAAACCAACTACCGCGAGGTAAGATTATCGGGCGAAGCTTTTTTCGAAGTTGCCAAGGATGCCAAGCGACCATTTTTGGTGTATGCTGATAAGCTTATCACCAAAGTTCTCGGTACAAGTTTTACTATACGCGCGGTGGAAGGCGAAAGAAATGTATCGGTTCAGGTTATGACAGGTAAGGTTTCTGTTTACACAGCCGCAGATGCAAATGTAAATCAGAATAAAGGAAATGCGCAGCTCGAAGGAGTGTTACTAATACCGAATCAACAAGTCGTTTTTATTCGTGATGAATCAAGGTTAGTTAAATCATTAGTTGAGAATCCAACCCTGTTAAATGGCGCAGCAAAAAATCGTTTTGTTTTTCAAGATATGCCATTGAAAAAAGTATTTCAAAATATTGAAGAGGCGTATGGTGTTGATATTGTTTTTGATGAAGAGGCAATGAGGAATTGTTTGCTCAATGCTACGCTGGATGACATGCCTCTGTATGAAAAAATGCGACTGATTTGCAAAGGTATCAATGCTCAGTATGAAATAATGGACTCCCACATCATCATTTCGGGCAAAGGATGTAATTGACAGGATTCAATACTTTAGAATAATAACAATGCCAATGAAGACTTAAATACAAAAAAAGAACCGGCAATGTGCGACCATTACCGGTTTGTACTTCATCTTTCAAATTTTCATTTTCAAGACTATCCTTATCAAATTTATGAAAAATCGAATATATTTTCGTAAGAAAATACGGTTCATTATGAAAATTTCTTTCCTGCAAGCTGTATTCATCAGTGTTTTAGCAACCGTGGCATTTGCTGGAGACGTTGCAGGGCAGGAAATTCTGGACACTAAAATTAGCCTCGATGTACAACAGGGTAGTTTGCGAGAGGTACTAACGAAGATTGAGCAAATCGCAGAAGTAAAATTCCTGTATTATTCGCAACTGGTTTCTGCAAAAGAACAGGTAACGATTACGGCTCGCCATGAGCGATTGGCAGATGTTCTGAATAAAATCTTGGAAGGACGAAAAATAAAGTATGAAGTCGATGGCAATCAGATCATCCTAACCAAGGCGGATGCTAAAAAGAAAGATCAAAGCTTGAATTTAAATTCGCCAGGTCCTGATCAAGATACTATCCTGATATCAGGCCGTATTCTTGATGTCTTAGGAGCACCCATGCCGGGTGTAAACATTATTATAAAGGGAACAGCAACAGGCACGACATCAAATGCGGATGGACGGTATTCTCTGAACGTTGACAATGAGAATTCGGTCCTAATCGTTTCCTTTATTGGTTTTACATCACAGGAAATTGTAGTAGGAAGCACGAGTGAAATCAATGTTACCCTTGTTGAAGACGTCCAAATATTGGGGGAAGTAGTGGTGGTCGGGTATGGAACCCAAAAGAAATCAGATGTAATCAGTTCAATTTCCAGTGTTGATTCAAAGGATCTGAAGCAGCAATCGATGCCGAACTTTGAAGCAGGTCTGCAGGGCCTGGCATCAGGCGTTTCAGTGCAATCGCAAAGTGGATCTCCTGGAGCACCTGTTAGAATATTGATACGTGGAGCGAACTCGATCAATCTAACCACTGATCCATTGTATATTATTGATGGTATGCCCATCTCGATGAGTTCAAGCGGTGTGGGTTCCAGTAACCTGAGTCCCATGTCGCTCATCAATCAAAATGATATTGAGAATGTTCAGATTCTGAAGGATGCTGCAGCAACTTCTATTTATGGTTCCAGAGGCTCCAACGGTGTGATCATTATTACTACAAAAAGTGGAAAGAAAGGTGAAGGTAGCAGTTCTTTCAATTTCGCTACTGGTTTTTCAACATTAACGCGCACGCCTGATGACGTTGGTTATGCTAACACAAATGACTATTTCAATATCATGGATGAAGCCTATCAGAATTCAAACGAAGTGTTTGATATGAGCGAGTATTACAGTAAAACGCCTGCTGCAAATTTGGCCGGTGTTTCTTCTCCACAGCTTACAAGACAACAAGCAGAAGCTATTAATACTAATTGGTATGACCAATTATTTCAAGTGGGTACATTTCAAAACTACAACCTATCGAGCATGAAGGGTACTGACAAAACACTTTTCTTTGTCTCTGGAAATTATAGAAAGGATAATGGTGTTCAACAACATAATTCTCTTGAACGGTTTACGGTACGATCGAACCTGGATTTTAATCCATCCAAGAACGTCACCATTAGTTCAAAGTTGACGGTTGGGTTAACCAAAAATGATCAGCGAGAGAGCGGTATAACCAGTATATCCGTAAATGCTTTACCCTGGCTTCCTGTTCGTGAGTTGGATGATCTAAATCGATATTACAATGCGTATACTGGAGCAAATCCGGTAGCGCTATCGGATCCGAATAATCTATTAAATAGAAATCAACAGTACCGCGTGCTGGGAGGAGTATCTTTGAATTATAACATGCCTTTTGTCGAAGGCCTTTCGTTGCGAACAGAATTAAGTGGTGACTTTGTACAAAGCAATCGAACGAACTGGTTCAGTGACGATATACGACTGAGTGGCATTAATCAACCGCAGTCTGCCGCCCAGCAGGAAAATGTTACCTACAAGAGCATTAACTATAATCTGTATGCTAATTACAACAGAACCTTTGGTGCACATAACCTATCGGCTACCATAGGCGCTGAGGCCACACGTAGCTTTCAGGATTATTTATCGGCTTCCGGAACGGGTCTATTAGGTAAGTACCAGCAATTGGGAAAGCCGACTACGTTAACAGAAATTGTTGGCAGAAAAGAAGGCGAGCGCTATTTACTGGGCTACTTTGGCAGGGCAAATTACAAGTACAAAGAGCGGTACTTGTTTGGCTTAAGCGCCAGACGCGATGGTTCATCGGTGTTTACCGAACAAAACCGTTGGGGCAATTTCGTAGCGGCATCTGCAGGATGGATTATTTCCGAAGAAAGCTTCATGTCCTTTTTAGAAGGTAATACTTTACTAAAATTAAGAGGCAGTTACGGAGAAACAGGAAATCAGAATATTCCTTCCTTTTTGGATTATGTAAACTACAACAACGGTGGCCCTGTAATATACGGAGGTCAAAATATTCTGGGTGTGAATGGAACGGTTCCGATTAATATTGGTGTAAAAGATTTACAATGGGAGACTACCCGTAGTAGCGATGTAGGTTTGGATTTTGGGTTCTTTAAAAATCGTTTAAATGGTTCGGTGGCATATTATCATCGACTGATATCAAAACAATTTCTTAAAGCTCCCATTGCTCCTTCAGCCGGCTTGTCTTCAGAAAATTCAATTTCAGATAATGGTGCCTACGATTATGCAAGCAGTTCTATCTGGGGAAATTTTGGTGACATGGTGAACTCCGGATACGAATTAGAACTACATTCCATCAACATCGACCATAATGGCTTTAAGTGGACTACTGACTTTAACATCGGCTTTAACAAAAACGTGATTACGAGCCTCGATAAAAGCATAGATGAAAATGGCGGAGGATTGATTAATGGTTTTGGCAACACGATTTCAAGAAAAGGTGATAGGCGAGCGATCTGGTATGTGGCCGATTATGCAGGGGTAGATCCCGCCACAGGTGTACCGATGCTGTATGCCCGCGATCAGGAAAAGTTCGAGACTACGGGCGAGACTGTTCATTTAAAGAGTAATGTAGGAGAGGAAATCTTAGTTCCGGCCACGGTTACAAACATGCAAGCCAATTTGTTTTATCAAAATAATAAATCGGGCGATCCAAAGTATCAGGGAGGTGTCACCAATACCGTTCAGTACAAGGGTTTTGATTTTAGTTTTATGTTCATCTTTTCAGGAGGTAATTATATTTTAGACTATGACCGTCAGGTGGCTACTATTGTAAATCCGACCCATGCTATTTTAAGCGAAGTATATGAAAAATCATGGCGTAATCCTGGAGATATAGCGGAGTATCCTCAAATGAGAGCACACTTTACATATCGTGTAAACAATCAAAATGTTGACGGTTTCAACGGGCAGAATGCATTTCACAATGGCTTTTTGTACAAAGGAGATTTTGTAAGACTCCGAAGTGTTCAATTGGGATATAACCTTTCCAGTAAAGTAGCCCAAAAGATAAAAGTGCAAAGCGCACGCATTTATGTTTCGGGTAGCAACTTGTTTACTGTTACAAACTACCCGGGATTTGATCCTGAAGGCGCGGGATCAGCGCAGAATCCCGGCTTTGTTTACTACGCCAATGCCATACCTCAGTTGAAAGCCATAACATTTGGGGTTGACTTGAGATTTTAATTTTTTTGTGATGATGACTAAACGATCTTTTGATATGAAACGAATTCGACTTTCAATAATCGTAGCCGTGTTTATTGTTGCAAGCGGCTGTTCAGATTTTTTTGAATTAGATAGACCACCGGAACTTCCATGGGGTACGATTACAGAGTTCGAACGTGCACCCATTGGCGCATACACCAGTTTGTTTTCCGGAGATCAGTGGAACATGGCCTTCGTGAATGAACGCGTTGTAAAAACCAGTACCGGAGATGATATCGGATTTGCAACCGACCCTTCGTATGGATACAATCGAAATTCTAAGGAGTTTAATGTTTATAACTTTAGAAACTGGATTCAATTATATCGTGTAGTGGCCACGGTAAACAATGCACTTGATTTTTTAGCAGCACACAATGGTAATCCATATCCAGATTTGTCGCCAGCCGAAACCAGTAAAGGTAACTTGGATCGCATTACGGGTGAACTTCATTTTATTCGGGGATATGCCTATTACATGTTACAAACCACTTTCGGGCGTGCCTACATTCCAGGTGGCGATAATTCTACCGTTGGCATTGCTATGCCCACAGCGTTGGCAACATCGGCCATTGAAGCACGCAATCCCAAAATGGCAACCACTCAAGAAGTGTATGATTTGATATTGAGTGATTTGATAAAGGCAAAGGAATTACTGCCCTTAAAATTTGAACCTTCAAAACATCATCCTTCTTACGAAGTGCGCGCAAATCGATTTGCTGCTTCCGGAATGTTAGTCAGAACGTACTTACAACGTGGTGAGTTCGACAAAGCAAAGTTAGAATGTGATTTCATTATTGATCAAAATAATGGAGAGTATAATTTGTCTGAAGACCCGATTGTGGCTTTTAGCAAGAGTAGTGTATCACGCGGAAAAGAGGTAATTTTTTACGCCCCCTTTTATGATGTAAACCGCGATTCACCGAACCACCTTTCAGTACATAATCAAGCATGGTCGGGTAGTGCCACACCTTGGGTCGAGACGCATATGGCATTGTCAACGGTTAAGCGCGTTGGCTTTATGACCGACCCAAAGAACGATACTACATTAAATATTGCAGCAAAACGAGATAAGCGTTTTTTGCAACTGATGGCGGTTCGGTATCCATACAATCAACATTTGCCAAACCAATCGTTTGAAACCCGTGCCGGTGTCAGAGATTACACAACCATCATTACAAATAAGTATTATCGGGGCCCTAATGGACTATTTACAAACGTTCCATTAATTCGATTGGCGGAGATAATTTTAACACGATCGATTTTAAGATTCAAGTCAGGTGATGCAAGTGGTGCTGCAGCCGATTTAAATGTTGTGCGTAAACGAGCATGGGATGTTGCCATTGGAGGACCGTATGTTCCGATTAATTCGAGTGTTATCACCGAGCAAATGATAAACGATGAGCGTGTTATTGAAATGCTCAACGAAGGTGATCGCATTGATTACCTACGAGGAATAAAAGCTCCTATTCCTCAAGGCGATAGAGGAAGTTCAACTGATCCATACACAAGTGAGAATTTTGTATGGGCTATCCCAGCCATAGAATTGAACTTTAATGATGGAATTTAATTTCTTGAGCAGTATTTGTTAAGGGTCTATCCTTTTGGAATTTCAGCGCTCATCTCATTCTGGTTTTGTTAAATCTCGAGCATGTTAGATCATGTAATAGGAGGCTTTTTGACCTGTGGTTTTTGTAGTAGTTTAAAAAAAGGATTGAATGAAGAAGTATTGGACCTTACTTTCAGTGGAATTATTCATGATGCTGTTGTTTGCTGCATCATGCGAAAAGGAGGTGCCGCCAAAGACGGGAGATTTTCAACAAATTGAACCAACAGCTGGATCAAAGGAAGTATCGACCAGTCCAACATTCACATGGGGCGTTTCCGCGAATGCAACGCACTATTCGTTACTGGTGTCAACAAAAAATGATTTTTCAATTCTGATTATTAATGAGAAAAATATTGAAGGAAATGCGTTTGCCCCTAGCACTCCACTGTCCGATGGTTTTCTCTACTACTGGAAGGTAATCGCTTCGAATAAAGATGGCTCAACCGATGCATCCAATGCTGGAATTTCGTTTCGAACCGCCAGCACAACTCCGCTTCCCTCACCTGATATTTCAAAATATTACATATCTCCGTTAGGAGAAGACAATCCTGATAGAGGAACAATGTTAGAACCTTTTAGGACTTTAGCGTATGCTGCAACGCGTGTTCCACCTTCGGAAGGTGACACGATTTTAATTAAAGCAGGTACTTATATTGAAACTGATCCTGCACGGGTTCCAATAGGTGTGAACGTAATTGGGGAAGATGAAACAGCAACTATACTTTCTTCAGCGGGGGTAACGCTTTCACCTGGAATAAATGCTGGCTCTTCCGATTTTAAATTGAGTTATGAAGGAAGTTTGATTCAACTTGTCTCAACTCACTTTAGTTCAGGTGCAATCGCAGCGCCAGCAAACGGAAATCAAACGATTGGTGGCTTCACCATTCTTGCTACCAATAAAGATTTGAAAGTGGGTGTTTGGGTGGAGAATAGAAATAACGTAACGATGCATCATGTGACATTTAAAAGTCTGGGTCAGCGAGGCGCTGTCTTTGCTCCAGGAGGAAAGCCATGGTACACGTATCCGGAATTTTATATGACTAACACAAAAATTCATGACTGTACATTTTTCAACTCAGGTCGTGATCTTACCGATGAAACACTTGGTAATCTCTGCATTGCCCAGTTGGATGGCGCTGATATTTATAATATTAATATTCAGGATACAGAAGGATATGGTATCAAGTTTATTTATGATGGATATTTTAAAAATATGAAAATTCATGATTGTAATATTGAATTGAATGAGACCGATTCAAAGTGGGGAGAAGATATTGCCATTGAACTCTGGAATCTTGGTCCAGGCAATTCCATTTATAATATTAACTGCAACACATGGCTTTCAATTGTGAATCACCCTGAAATGTTCGGATCACCAACGGGCACAGAGAACATGAAAGTATACAATGTTAAAATGATTGATAAGGATGGGCTAAGCAACAAGGAATCCATAGAAATCGGAACACCTGGTGTTGAAATTTATGATTCCTATTTTGAGAACAAAGGAATCGGAATAGCAATATGGGACATGGGCAGAGAAAATGTTACGATACGGAATAATATTTTCTACAACACCACATCCAAATACAACTGGGCCGATGGTGCAGCGGTTTATATTGATAATAGCCGAACATGGTCCTTTACTGATATCAATATCTACAACAATGTATTTGATACGCACAAAGTACAGGTAAACATTAAGGGTAATAATATATCAAATGTTTACGTTCGGAATAATGCTTTCTTGAATACTACCACAACTGATGTGCAGGCGAGTGGTACAAATATTACCAATATTATTTTTGAGAATAATTTAAAGTACACGACTACAGACGAACTCTGGTTTGTTACAGGCGTAACCAGTCAGCTGGATAACATTCGCGGCATTCCTGGTTTTGTAAATTCTGGTGAACGGTGGGATACGTATTACAAACCTTCTTCATCCGGAAGTTTAGTGGTTGATAAAGGCATTTATGTTGGTATCTCTTTTACAGGAAGTGCTCCGGATATTGGCCGATATGAGTTCTAAGGGGTATGATGTTCATGAAAAAATACCTTACATTATTATTGATCACAAATGGCTTCGCACTCGCTTCATGTGATAATGATGCTGTAGTTACGGAAATACCTGTTGTTGATTCTGTGATCGTAACGTACAGTGATCCGGTTTATGTGGATCATGGGAGTACGCTGGTAGGCGTGAGTACAAGCTCATTCAGCGATGCAAACCTCACGAGTACTTCATTGCAAAAATTCAATCCTCACTTCATTCGGTATTACTTAGGGAGTACAATTGTTTTTGATTTTAGAAATCCCCCCAAGGGCAAAGCGTCTGTCACCAATTATACCTATAGCCGAAATGGCGAGTTGAGCAATCCGATGATGGGTAATATGAACGATTGGAAATATACTCTGGCTCTAGACTTCGATGAATTTATTGCTTTATGCAAATCGAACAACGCTGAGCCAGTTGTTCTCTTGCCAATGTATGCTGCCTATTCCTCCACGCCTGGGCCGAAGATGACAAGAGAAGAGTTGTACGAAGCTCACAAAGCGTTTGTAACCTATGCGAATATTACGAAAGGCTACGGAGTAAAATATTGGGAAATAGGAAATGAAGATGATCTTGGGCCAGATAATACAACGGCAGAAACGTATGCCGAAGTTTTTAATGAATTGGTTCCGCTGCTTAAGGAAATTGATCCTACGATTCAATGCGGTGCAAATACCTTTTGGAACACGGAACGATGGCAGCAACTTTTACCGATGATTAAAGATAAGATGGGCTTTGCCGTAATTCATCAATATTCAGCAATTCAGACCTACACGGATTTTTTAACTAAGGATATGCTCAATTGGAATGGAAGCAATGAAAATCATGGTTGAACGATTTATCATAGCGCGAGGTAATTTGAATGATTCCAGTATTCCTTCGAAGGTACTCGTCACAGAGATTTCTTCTCTCAGCGTTTTTGCTCCTGCAAATGCTAAAAATAATTGTGCATGGAAAGGTCTTCATAATATTCAACTGCTTCTGCAATATGGTAGTTACCCAAATGTAATCGGAACGATGAATTGGGTAACCTGGTATCAGGGTGGACTGGAAAATACTTATAATGTTTTTTCTGATAGTAAAGAAACAACACTTTCTCCTGTAGGACTTTCTCTTAAGGTGGTGAACGATCACGTATATCCTGTAGTAGATAAGAAGACCAAACTAAATAACGATGCTGTTGAAATCACAGTTAGTCACAATATGAATTTCTCAAAAATGTCAGTTTTTATTCTAAACAAGTCAAAAAAAAATCAATCCGTTCCGCTTAGCATTACTGGCTTTACAGGCAATGTAACCCAGAATACGAAATGCGTTTATCAACCCGAATTCATTGACGAATGGTCACAAAGTCTAACGTACAAGCAAAGTAGTATAAGTGATCTAAAAGCGATTATGAATGTGTCCATAAATGTGCCTCCATTGTCTTGTACCATTTATGATTTTAACTGATCAGTAGAAATACGTTGATCAGCACAGAAAAACTCACATCAATTCAGATGAAAGGAAGAATATTATTATTCGTTATTACGCTTACCATTGTGTTTGCGTGCATTGGCAGGAGTTGAAAAGAAAGCAAGACATGGAATTCGCAGTGAAAATGGTATGACGCTGTTTTCCTTATTCTGATCTCCATGTCATTGGTAGGCACTCGAAAACTGACATATTTAAATCTAAAACTAAGACACTAATACTGCTGAGCGACCACTTATTACCTTTGTTGTCGTTTTGTGGCACGCTATAGCCATTGGTACTACCCATTGTAAACGACATTGTACAAGCGAATTTAATAACCCGTTTATGGTAGAAAGTTTTTCGCCACGGCCCAGCCATTTCTCGGTCGTAAAATTCGATCAAGTCAAAATGATCAAAATATGCTACGATAGCTTGTACGCCTCGCTACTGGTGTGAATTAGCTTAATTGAATTCGAAGATGAGATATCATCGCCCACTTTCTTTGGTCTGACCCCCTGTCATTGGCAGGCACTCGAAACTGGCGTAGATAGTCTACATCCAAAACAACATCACAGGTGAGGGCGGCAAAGATATTATTTTGACGGTCAAGGATTGATCGTGAGTTTTTTTTAATTTGGGCTAAAGTAGAGAGGTAAGGCAAATAACATTTTAATACAAAGTTTAAATCAAATTGACACCGCAACCCTGGACCGATAAAATCTCCAATCATTCCCAACTGGGAGGTATCGAAACTTCTGTTATCGACAACGGTGCAGGACGGGGAACACGCATTGCATGGATAAACACCGGTACCGGCTTACGTTATAAAGTAGTTATTGATCGTGCGATGGATATTGCCGATGCATTTTACAATCAGCATAGCATAGCATGGTTAAGTCATCTGGGTGTTACACCCCCTCAACCGTTTTCACATCAGGGACTCGATTGGCTGAGAACATTTGCTGGAGGATTACTTGTCACCTGCGGTCTCAGCCACTACGGTGCACCGGAGAAAGATTCCTACGGAGAGCGTGGCCTACATGGATTGATCAGTAATAACCCGGCAGAGATCGAATCCATTATTCAACCGGATCCAGTAGCGGGCAAGATGGATTTTAGTATCACGGGTATCATAAAGGAAACTAAAATATTCGGCCCAAGCCTGGAACTAAGACGTACTATTTCCGGAACGATAGGAAAGTCTTCCATACATATTCATGATGAAGTCATGAACAGGGCAAACACGGCTACGCCACTCATGCTCTTATATCATTGCAATTTTGGTTGGCCATTGGTGGATGAAGGAACTGAAATTATCTGGCAGGGAAAATGGCAACCGGCAAAAAGTAACAGCAAAATTTATAAAGAAGGAAACGACTTCAAGCGATGCCCGTCTCCCATTGAAGATCATAGCGGCAGTGGCGAAGATGTTGCTTTCGTTGACATCGTTGCAGACGATACAGGTATGTGCACGGGAGGTTTATATAATCGCAAACTTGATTTAGGTGTGGCCATCCGGTTTCCGAAAAAGCAACTGCCATGGTTCACCAACTGGCAGCATTGGGGAAAAGGAGAGTATGTGTTAGGGCTTGAACCCGGAACCAATCCGGTGATCGGACAATCAAAAACAAGAGAACAAAATCAGTTAATACAGATTGCACCCGGAGAAACGATGAGTTATGATGTGGAGATTGAAGTGATCCACCACGATAACGATCGCTTGATTGAACTTTTGAAGCATAAATAGAAAGATATAAACTTATACAGATGAACATAACTAAAAAGGAAGGTCTGGCAGCAAAAGCATTAGAACAAGGAAAGGGTATATTACGATTGGCTCCTACATGGGTACCGCGTTCGTTTTGTGTTCCGGGTAGAAGAATCAAGTTGCACCCAGATGATTATTATGTGCTTGGAGGAAATCGCGGAGGCATTGATGAACGCTGGCTTTCTTCCACTACACCTGCCAAGAATGGTCCACTCACAGGAGAGCATGAAGGCTTAAGTCCGGTGGTTTTTAACGATGGATCTACTGAAGTACTGTTACTATTAAAAGATGTGATCGATGAACTGAAAGGCGCCATCATTGGCGATCGGTTATGGAATCAACATAAGAGCTGGCCAATGTATTCAAAGTTCTTTGACAACATGGGTCCGTTGCCTCACCACGTCCATCACAATGATGAAAAGGCGGCACTGATTGGTCAGTTGGGAAAACCCGAAGCGTATTATTTCCCTCCACAATTAAATAATCACGGTGGTGATTTTCCTTATACGTTTTTTGGAATTTCTCCGGGCACTACCAAAACTCAGATTCGTGAGTGTTTGGTTACCTTCACGAAAGGAGATAACAAAATCACCAACTTCTCATCAGCATTCAAACTCGAACCCGGCACCGGTTGGGATGTTCCTCCCGGAATGCTTCATGCTCCAGGGAGCATGTGTACCTATGAACCACAAAAAGCATCGGATGTATTTGCGATGTATCAATCACTCGTAAACGAAGCGATCATTCCCGAAGAACTGTTATGGAATGGAACACCGAAAGATAAGATCGGTGATTATGATGAGTTGATTGAAGTACTCGACTGGGGACTCAACACCGATCCGAATATTCTTCAAACCCGTTTCATGGCACCGAAGCCTGTTCGGTCAGTGGCAGAAATGAAAGCACAAGGATATGTCGAGAATTGGGTTTGCTATAAATCAGAGGCGTTCAGCGCGAAAGAGCTTACCGTTGCACCAGGTGCTACCGTCACCATCAAAGACAGTGCAGCCTGTGGCATCATTGTGATGCAGGGTCATGGCAAGATGGGAGTGTGGGATATTGAAACACCTGCCTTGATTCGCTATGGTCAATTAACACACGATGAGTATTTCATCACAGAAAAAGCGGCACAGGAAGGAGTGAAGATCATCAATCCATCTTCTACCGATCCCATTGTGATACTTAAACACTTTGGTCCGAACAATCCGGATCTCGTTGTAGGATAATCATCAATTAATCATTCAATCAACAAATCAATAAATAACTTATGTCAAATAATTATCCCAAGCTTCACAACGCTACCTGGCCTGGCGTTGTAGGAAAAGGTCCCGATTCAGAACCACCTATTGCATTCGACACCATGCTGCAACTCACCGCCAATGCGGAAGTAAATGGCGTTAAGTTTGATGGCGTTGATCTTGGCCTCTTCGGTCCGCACATTGACCTCGCTACCTTCACCGATGATGATACTAAAAGACTGGCTGATAAATTAAAAGGTCTCAAACTCAATGTGGGTAGTTTGGTTGCACCCATCTGGGGTGGTCCTGCTATGGGAAGCAAAGAAGAACGAGCAACATTTGTTGACATGGTGCGCAAGTCGTGCGAATTTGGAAAACGATTGGGCGAGTTGGGCGTTCGCTCATACGGAGTAGTGCGCATCGACTCAGCAAGCTCTCCTGAAAAGTGGGCGGCTGATCCCGTAGGTAACACAAAACTAATTGCACAGACTTTTCGCGAAGCATGTGATGTAGCAGCGGGATATGGAGAGAAGCTTGCCGCGGAAGGTGAAATCTGTTGGGGAGGTATGCATAGCTGGAAGGCGATGTTGAATACACTCGAAGCTGTTGATCGTCCGAACATCGGCTTTCAGGCTGATATGGCGCACACGTTATTATATACGATGGGTTACAATAGTCCGGAAGATCGCATCCTGCCAAAAGATTTTGATTGGAAAGATCGCAAGACGTTACAGGAAGCACTGAAGACATTAACGAAAGCACTTCGTCCATGGACCCTCGACTTCCATGTAGCGCAGAATGATGGTTCTGTATTCGGTTCCGGGTCGCATGATAAAACAGGTCGTCATTGCCAGGCAACAGATCCTAATGGAAAACTCGACATCGTTCATGATGCAGGATATTGGCTACGCGATGAAAATGGAAATCTTACCAAGGCGTTTAAGCACATCTGTTGGGATGGATGCATGTTCCCTAATGAAGTGATGAATCGTCAGCAAACCTGGAATGATATCCTTGCTACCATGATCAAGGTGCGTGATGCACATGGCTGGCATGAGTAATTTAGCTGCGAGTTATGAGCTTTGAGCTACTCAAGGCTCACAGCTCGAAGCTTATTCATCTTTTTAATTCGCATACCGAACACTATAAATAGCATGAACAATGATCAATAGAAAACAACTGAGAATAGGATTGATTGGAACGGGCTTTATGGGTCGCACTCACTCCAATGGTTATAAGCGTGTTGGTGATTTTTTTCCGGAGTTAGAATATCGTCCAGTGTTAAAAGCCGTATGTGCACGCAGTGAAGATAAAGTCAAAGCCTTCGCGGAACAATGGGGCTTTGAATCAGTGGAAACCGATTGGAAGAAAATGATCGCACGCAATGATATTGATGCCGTAGATATCTGCACCCCCAACGACACCCATGCTGAGATTGCGATTGCAGCAGCGGCAGCAGGTAAAATGATTTTGTGCGAGAAGCCATTATCGAGAACATTAGCAGAAGGACAAAAGATGGTGCATGCTATTATAAAAGCAAACGTGCCCAACACGGTGTGGTATAACTACCGCAGACTGCCTGCCGTATCGTTGGCCAAACAGATCGTTGCTTCCGGTAAACTCGGAAAGATCTTTCATTACCGTGCGAATTTTTTACAAGACTGGACCATCAGTGCTGATCTTCCGCAGGGAGGAGCAGGGTTGTGGCGTTTGGACGCTGATGTGGCAGGCTCAGGTGTAACTGGTGATTTGCTGGCTCACTGTATTGACACGGCCATGTGGCTCAATGGAGGGATCAAAGATGTTTCTGCCATGACAGAAACATTTATCAAAAGCCGGGTTCATCAATTGACTGGCCAGGTACAGAAAGTAGGCATTGATGATGCCTGTCTTTTCCACTGCCATTTCGAGAATGGATCGTTGGGGCTTTTTGAATCCACTCGTTATGCCCGTGGACATAAGGCCTTGTATACTTTTGAGATTAACGGTGAGCACGCTTCCATTCGCTGGGATTTACATGATCTCAATCGCCTTGAATATTTTGATCATAACGATGAATCTATCGTGCGTGGCTGGCGCTCCATCCATGTTACCGATGGTGACCAACCCTATATGAATAAGTGGTGGGTTCCCGGATTAGGCATTGGTTATGAACACAGTTTTATTCACCAGGTGGCCGACTTCTTAAAGAGCATTGAAACTGGGCAACCCTGTTCACCCACATTTCAGGAAGCATTGGAGACACAGAAAGTATGCGAGGCCGTGATTGCATCAGCTAACACACGCAGTTGGAAAGATACAGGGGTGGATTGGAAGGGATAACTGTATTCAAAATTCAAGATTATCCTAAAATCATATTTTTCAAGCCAAAAATGGCCCAGGTGCAGTTTTGATTGAGGAAGATGTATTGCAAAATTAAGCGGATAGATCACAAAACCTAAAATCTGATTTTTAGTATAATAAAATGGATCGGTTGTCTTTGATTGGTAATTATTGATTATAGATTTTTGAGTTTTGAATTACTTTGAAGAGGAAGAGTTGAAACAAGATTAAGCGATAGATCACAAATCTAAAATCACCAATCACTACTCTAAAATCTGATTTTTAGTATAACAAAATAGATTGGTCGTCTTTGATTGGTAATTATTGATTATAGATTTTTGAGTTTTGAATTACTTTGGAGAGGAAGAGTTGAAACAAGATTAAGCGATAGATCACAAATCTAAAATCACCAATCACTACTCTAAAATCTGATTTTTTGTGTATGAGTAATCCGATTCCGTATAATAAGCAATTCATTTTGTTGGTCAGCTTAACGGCCGCCATGGGCGGCTTTCTTTTTGGTTACGATTGGGTGGTGATTGGTGGAGCAAAGCCTTTCTATGAACCATACTTCGGATTAGAATCAGCCACACAAAAAGGCTGGGGCACTAGTTCTGCCCTGGTGGGCTGCATGGCAGGTGCATTGGCCTGTGTATTTCTGGCAGATAAATACGGACGAAAACGTCTTCTGATCATAGCCGGATTGTTGTTCACCATTTCAGCTGTGGGTACTGCGCTTGCAACTACTTTCTTCTGGTTTAACTTTTATCGTATTGTAGGTGGCGTTGCCATGGGCATTGCGTTGAATCTTTCTCCCATGTACATCGCAGAGATAGCACCTCCTGACAAACGAGGCATGTATGTTTCCATCAATCAATTGCTGGTCATGTTCGGTGTCTTGATAGCACAGTTGGCAAATTGGCAAATTGCTTTGCTGGATACCGACCTCGATGTTCATGCTTCCAATGAAATTATTTCGCAAAGCTGGAGCGGTTTGTATGGATGGCGATGGATGTTTGGAGCTGAAACATTACCTGCATTGATCTTTTTTTTCCTTATGTTTTTTGTCCCTGAGAGTGTTCGCTGGTTGGTGAAAAACGGTCAGATAGAACAGGCGGAGAAAATTCTGATCCGAATAGGCGGAAAGGAATATGCATCCAATCAAATCAACGATGTGAAGTCAACCGTATCTGTTGAGGATGCGGACCATGTTAACTTCAAAGAGTTATTGAGTCCCCGGATTTTAAAAATTGTTGGATTAGGTATTTTCTTATCCTTTCTTCAACAGTGGAGTGGCTTGAATGTAGTAATCTACTATGCATCAGACATTTTTCAGGCAGCAGGTTATAACCTGCGAGAAATGATGTTGAATATTGTGGTGATCGGTTCGGTGATGGTGCTGTCTGTTGTTGTCACCATGCTCACGGTGGATAAATTGGGAAGGAAAACATTGTTGCTGTTTGGAACTTCTTCGATGGCGATTGTTTATGCGATGATCGGATATTGTTTCTATGCCAATTATACTGGCCTTGTGATTGTCTTATTGGTGTTGGCCAATGTGATGTTCTATTCGATCACACTTGCACCTCTATTGTGGGTCGTGCTCTCGGAAATCTTTCCCAACCGAATACGTGGTGCCGCAATGTCGATTGCTGCGTTGGCACATTGGGTGGGTAACTTCTCCCTTACGTTTTCATTTCCAGCCATCAAGGAAAACCTGGGATGGGCCAATAACTTCTGGCTCTATGGGTTAATATGTGCCTTTGGTTTTTTAGTACTCTATTTCATATTACCTGAAACAAAAGGAAAAACTTTAGAAGAGATCGAACGTCAGATTGTAAAAGAATGATCGACCTGGCAATCATACAGTTGAATTCTTTTGGGGATTAAATTTCGATTTTGATTCTTGGATTACTCAATCATTCAATGCCTGGTAAACGAGTACTTTAAATGTCGGGTCAATCGCATCATCATGCTTACCCCACATCTGCCGATAGAGTAGTACTACCATTTTTTCTTTGGGATCGACCCAATAGGTGGTTGAGAATGCCCCTCCCCAGAAATAAGTACCTTCCTGATGAGGAAACAAGCTGCTTCCTTTTTCGGTGACTACCCCAAACCCCAAACCGAATTTATCATCTCCCAGCATCAGGTCGTTCATCTGATTCATCGTCATCATCCGCACGGTGTTGCGTGACAGCAGTCGCACGCCATCATACTCACCACCATTCATCATCATTTGAAGAAAGACAGCGTAGTCATAAATAGTGGAAGATAATCCGCCACCTCCGGAGAAGTAACTTTTTTTCCGAAGGGGATAGTTCATCTTACATCCAAGAGCCATTTCTTCAATATGTATCCCGGTAGAGTCTTCCTTGTAAAAATTGACCACACGGTTCGCTTTTTCTTCGGGCACATTAAAATAAGTGTTAGTCATTCCCAATGGTTGAAAGATCCGTTTACTGAAAAATTCATCCAGCGACATGCCTGACCAGATTTCTACGAGGTAGCCCAGTAAATCAGTATTTAATCCATACGTCCAACGCTCTCCGGGTTGATGCATTAATGGTAACGTTCCTAATCGCGTCATCGCTTCAGCAAGGGTGCCTTCATAAACATCCAGCCCTACTGTGATTTTATTCTTGGCATAAATAGCGTTCGCCTCTTTACTTCCTATATAAGCATAGCCAAGGCCGGATGTATGGGTAAGTAGATCTCGAATGGTAATGGAGCGCTTTGCTGGAATCGTTGTATAGGTGGTGTCCTTTTCATTAAACTTATCCATCACTGTGAGATTGGCAAAAGAAGGAATGAATTTGGAAACAGGATCTTCCAGTAGGAATTTCCCTTCTTCATATAACATCATTACCGCCACGCTGGTGATTGCTTTGCTTTGAGAGGCGATTCTGAAAATGCCATCCAGATTCAGTTTTTCTTTTGAATTAAGGTTGTTATACCCATACGATTTAAAATAAACGATTTTTCCATCACGAGCTACAAGTCCGACAGCGCCATTCGTCCATCCGTCCTTCACCCATTTGTTCATGGTGCTATCCAACCGGCCCAGGCGCTCTGCAGAAAAACCGGCTGATTCTGGTTCTGATGGCGTTAATGGTTTGTTCGCTGAATTTTCCTGGGTCGCACAAGAAGTGAGAACAAAGAAGAAGATGACAATATGGGAGAAGTGTTTCATGGGGAGAGGGGTTTGATTCTCGAATTTAATAGTTTGTGGTGGTAGATTAATTTTTTAATTGGTTTAAAAATTTGAGGTGGAGGTTTTCACTTGGGTTATTCCTTACCCTTCCTGAACAGGGAGCTTTTGTGTTTGCCTGCTTCTAACTACTTTTAGTTCTTATGAACGGTGCAGGAAATTCTATTCTGGATCATATTCACCTCAACGAATACTCCGCCAATCCCAAATATTTGCAGGTGGCGGATTCGATCAAGCAAGCCGTGATGGAAGGTCATTTGAAAATAAATGATACTCTTCCCTCTATCAATGAGTTGAGTTTTGAACTGGCAGTTTCCCGCGATACCATTGAGAAGTCGTACAGAAAGTTGAAGGGCGATGGTGTTCTTGGATCTATTCCAGGTAAAGGCTTTTTTATCAAAAGCACCGATATTGAGAAACAGTTGAAGGTGTTTCTGCTGTTCAATAAACTCAGTGAACACAAGAAAATCATTTACGATGCCTTTGCGGAAGCACTCGGTGATAAGGCAGCCATCGATTTTTATATTTACAACAACGATTTTTCCGTTTTCAAAAAACTACTTGCCCGTCATGTGGGTGCGTATTCACATTATGTCATCATTCCACATTTTGTCGAAGGCCATGAACATGCCTATCAATTGATTGACTCACTCCCAAAAGGTAAACTTTTGTTGCTGGACAAATTGATTCCTGAAATAGAAGGGGAATATGCTGCCGTGTATGAAAATTTTGAGAAGAATATTTACGATGCGATGGAACAGGCACTTCCACAACTTTCAAAATATCACTCTATTAAATTGGTTTTTCCTGAACACACGTATTACCCCGAGGAGATCATCCATGGCCTTAAACGATTCAGCCACCAGTTTGCTTTTAATTTCTCGGTGATTCATCAGTTAGGAAACAATGCCATTGAAAAAGGGGCTGTTTACATGAATGTGATGGAGAGAGATCTTGTGCTGTTAATCGAGAGAATCCTTGAGCAAAAATTGACGATAGGGCAGGAGGTTGGCGTTATATCTTACAACGAAATTCCGCTGAAGAAAATCATTTTGAATGGCATCACTACAGTGTCTACTGATTTCCATTGGATGGGTAAACGGGCAGCGCAGCTTATTCTGGATAATTCACGGGATCATGTTGAGGTTCCGTTTCACCTTACGTTGCGCAATTCGGTGTAGCAATGAATGTGGTGTCAGGTACCTATTTCATCACCTGACACCACATTAGCTGGCCTGCATGATCATCAAAATCTTAAATTAACACCGAATTGAGAATAGAAGGGCACTACGGCAGTTGACTTAAAACTCTGGTCAACTAATTTTCCAAGGCTCAGATTCACATCCACGTTTTTGATGGTGCATCCGGTTTGAATACCATATTTAAAATTTCCACCAGTCGGAATGTACCAGCCATTGCGGGCGGAAGGATAATATTGTTCCATATCTGGCTATTCTTAATATGAGTGACTATGGCCTTATCAAATCCAAATTCGGCAGCCACAAACCAGGTTGGCTTGTAATATCCCGCAACTCCTTTGAACTCACCTCTAAAATTTTGGAACTTGACTAAATTGGTTTTTTCGAATTGTCTGAAAATTCCATATACCATGACCGTTGTTTGAAAATTTCCAGCTTTAAATACTCGCGACTGACCGCCAAGCTTTGCTTTGAAATCATCACTAAGGTTATTTCCAGCAGGAACAGAAAATTGAGCATTGAGCGTGATTGGAATTTTCGTATTCAGTTTGTAGCCGTAGCCTACTCCTAAGGAAGTTGCATAATCCCAGCCGACATTCACACTTACGGTATGCTTCTGCTCTTGTTTCAAACTCATCCAGTTAATTGTTTGAGCAATCGAGGAGCCTGAAATACCGACAACCAGGATAGTGGCTGTTAACAAAAAAAGATTTTTCATAATTATAGTTCGTTTAAATATTTTAGAGCGATTGGTAAGAACATGTTCCAGCCCGTAGAAAAGGTGAGCATGTCATGACCCACACCATCAATGCGTGCCAGTTGAACGTTTGGAAAAGCAGATGAAACATGCTGAGCGTATTCAAATCCATAGGCACTGTTTCGTTCACTAAATACAAAGAGAAGTTTAGTGCTGAACGATGCCAGGTTTGTTGTCATATCAGGTTTATCGCGATCACCGATTTCGAACATTGCGCGATTAACAATGGCTCCCATTCTCCAGAATGGAACGTTGTCCTCATTGCCGATAGGATTGTCGCTTGAATTTCCTGATAAAGAAGATAATCCGAATTTATAATCCAATATATCGTGATCATTTTCCTTTCCAGACATAAACTGATCTAAATAGGTGGCATCATTTAATGTCTCGCTCATGATTCCATAGTTCTGTGCGCGACTCACATAGTCTTTAATATCCTTCCAGACAAGGCCTCCGGGTTCGGCCAGTATGGCTCCGGTAATGGTTGTTGGATATTGATTGATATAGGCAGTTGCCAACATTGCTCCCCACGAATGTCCCAATAGAATAACTTTTTGATCAGGTGAAGTACGGTAGTGGTTAATCACCGCATTCAGGTCATCCTTCATAACTTGTAATGAGTAACTTGATTTACTTTCCCGTTTGGATAAACCGGACCCTCGTTGATCATAAAAGACAACATAATATCCATAGTCAGCAATTGCTTTGCAGTTAAGCAAGTAACGATAGTCTGATCCAGGACCACCATGTAAAACCACTACCATCGGATTGCTTGAGTTGCCAAAACTTTCAGTGTGGAGTTGAGTGTTGTTTGCGATGATAGATGGCATCGAACCATCCTGATCAACAGTCATTGGAACTAATAATCCAGGTTCATTAGGATCGAGTTTCTCACATCCCGTGAGGGTTAATACAATGCTGAGTACAATTAATAAGGGTTTCATGTTGTTTTAATTTTTTTGTTTTCGACATTATTCTCTATTCCATCTGCAGACTGGAATCATAGCGATTG
>JAYVTB010000025.1:0-24594 GCA_043774805.1 Cyclobacteriaceae bacterium
CCAACCAGTGCGGGGCCTGGGATCACCGTCACAATCACCGGAACAAATTTCAGTGGAGCCACTGCAGTAAGCTTTGGAGGAACGGCTGCTACATCTTTTATTGTGGTTAATGCGACAACAATCACTGCTGTCGTGGCTTCCGGTACCTCAGGAAATGTATCCGTCACTACTGCAGGTGGAACCGATGTACAAGCCGGATTTACTTTTGTACCTGCTCCCAACATTACTTCTTTCACCCCAACCAGTGGTTCTTTGGGAGCAACTATAACCATAACAGGTACTAATTTCAGTGGAGCTACCGCAGTAAGCTTTGGAGGAACGGCTGCTACATCTTTTAATGTAGTCGATGCAACAACAATTACTGCTGTTGTTTCTGGTGGAGGTAATATTTCCGTAACCACTTCTGGAGGAACAGCAACCAGCGTAGGCAGTTTTACCCTCTTGGCTTCACCAACTATTTCAGGACTAAATCCAGGTAGTGGAGCAATAGGCGCTGTTGTTCAAATAAACGGAACGAATTTTAGCACAACGCTCTCAGATAATGCCGTTCTATTTAATGGAACCCCTGCTGTCGTTACCATATCACTTCCTAATGGTAAAAAATTAACGACTTCCGTACCTGCCGGGGCAACTACGGGCCTTGTGACGTTAACTTTAAATGGTGTCACTGTTTCAAGTCCTTCGAATTTTACTGTACTTCCTACACCAACAATAACGAGTTTTAGTCCTACAAGTGGTGCAATTGGGGCAACTGTAATCGTCACCGGTACAAATTTCGGTCCTGCTCCGACTGTGGACTTTAATGGAATTATAGCCGTAGTTACCTCCTCCAATGCAACCAGCATAACCACCACCGTGCCATCTGGTGCTGGTCCAGGACCTATTTCCGTTACTACAAGCGGAGTTACCATAACTAGTGTTGATAACTTTACCGTTTTGGCATCGCCATCGATTACTGGTTTTGCCCCCTCTACTGGAGCCGTTGGCGCAACGGTAACCATCACGGGAACAAACTTTAGCACTAACCCGGTGGAAAACATGATCAGCTTTAACGGTACACCTGCCACTGTTAGCGCCTCAACCACCACTTCCATAACTACCACCGTGCCAGTTGGAGCAACCACAGGGTTGATCTCTTTAACATTAAGTGGTGTCACCGTCACATCCTCCTCAAATTTCACGGTGCTTCCAACACCAACCATTACAAACACTAACCCAACCAGCGGTGCGGTTGGTGCAACGGTAATTATCTCAGGAACCAATTTCAACCCGTCACCATCTGTATTCTTTAATGGGACATCAGCATCTGTGATATCTTCCAATGCCACCAGTATCACCACCTTGGTTCCTGCAGGTGCGGTGACCGGGCCTATATCAGTGACAACAAGTGGTGTAACGATAAATAACTCTTTCAACTTTACGGTATTGCCAACTCCATCCATATCTGGCTTCAGCCCAGGCAGCGGAGCCGTGGGAGCAACTGTTATTATTTCTGGTACAAATTTTAGCAACATACCAGGTGATCACGTTGTAAAATTCAATACAACGAATGCTGTTGTAACCTCCTCAACATCCAATAGCGTCACTACTACTGTTCCTGCGGGTGCTTCTACAGGTAAAATCTCTGTAACCGTAAGTGGTGTTACCGTGATCAGTACCAATGACTTTACTGTATTACCAACACCTAACATTACAGGATTTAGTCCTGCCTCAGGTGCGGTTGGTGCTACCGTTATTGTTTCCGGAAATAATTTCAGTGTAACCCCATCTGAGAATAATATTAAATTTAATGGAGTAGCAGCTATAGTTACGGCTTCAACCTCCAATAGTATTACCACCATCGTTCCCGTTGGGGCCGGAACGGGTTTGATTTCTTTAACAGTGAACGGAGTTACCGTCTCCAGCAGCACGAATTTTATTGTGTTGCCGATGCCATCAATTTCTGGATTTACTCCCGTTAGCGGGGCGGTTGGAGCAACCGTAACCATTACCGGTACTAATTTTAGTGCCTCTCCAACGGTATCATTTAATGGAACAACGGCAGTAGTTACTTCAGCTAATTCAACCACCATAGTAACCACTGTGCCATCCGGAGCATCTTCAGGATTAATCTCCGTTACAACCAGCGGTGTAACAGTGCCAAGTTCATCTTCCTTCACAATATTACCCTCACCAACTATTTCTGGTTTTAGCCCTGGAAGTGGAGCAGTTGGTGCTGAAGTGATAATTTCCGGTACGAATTTTAGCAATACACCGAGTGATCATATTGTTAAATTCAATAATACTACAGCCATAATAACAGCCTCCACCACCAATAGCATTACTGCTTTAGTTCCTGCTGGTTCAACTTCTGGTAAAATCTCCGTAACCGTTAGTGGCGTCACCGTTTTAAGTACCAATAATTTTGTAATTCTGTCAACGCCAACGGTAACTAGCTTCAGTCCAACTAGTGGAGCAGTGGGAGCAATCGTCATCATAACAGGAACGAATTTCAACACAACGCCAGCTATATCGTTCAACGGAACAACGGCCGCGGTTACTTCATTTACAACTACTACTATAGCAACTGCAGTTCCTGTTGGGGCATCTACCGGAGCAATATCAATAACAGTTAATGGCGTAACCATTACTTCAGGATCAATCTTTACTGTGTTGCCTACTCCAACCATAACAGGGTTTAGTCCCACCAGTGGCGCTGTAAGTACAGCTGTAACAATTTCAGGTACGAACTTTATTACCATACCGGTTGTATCTTTCAATGGCACGACCGCTACGGTCACCTCCGAAACAACATCGAGTATAGCCACCTCAGTTCCTGTTGGTGCGAACACGGGGCCAATCTCAATTACTGTGAATGGAATCACTATCAGCAGCGGATCCAATTTCCTGGTATTACCTACGCCCGCTATTTCAGGCTTTACTCCTGCCAGCGGAGCTGAAGGAGCAACCATCACAATTAATGGTAATAATTTCAGTGCTTCACCTCTGGTATCGTTCAATGGGGTTTCAGCTACTGTATTATCATCAACTGCGTCAGCCATAACGGCCATTGTTCCTTCAGGCACATCTACGGGAAAAATATCTGTAACAACAAGTGGTGTAACGGTCTTGAGTTCTACCAATTTCACCGTTCTGCCCACCCCAACCATTACAAGTTTCAGCCCAACTTCAGGTGCAGTAGGAGCAACAGTAACAATTAGCGGTATGAACTTCACTGGGTCTCCGGTAGTTCAGTTTAATGGAATTGCGGCAACGGTATCGTCTTCCACGGCAACGAGCATTACAACCTCTGTTCCTGCGGGCGCAGGCTCTGGACCAATTTCAATATCAACAAGTGGCATTACGATTACCAGCGCATCTAACTTTACGGTACTTCCAACGCCATCCATTTCGGGTTTTAACCCGACTAGTGGTGCCGTTGGCGCAACGGTTATTATTACCGGAACAAACTTTAGCACCACGGCTGCTAACAATGTTGTGAAATTCAACAGCACGACAGCTACCGTTACCGCCTCCACTTCTACGACTATTACCGCGACCGTGCCTGCAGGCGCCACATCAGGAAAAATATCAGTTACAACAGGTGGTGTGACAGTGCAAAGTTCGGGCAACTTCACCGTATTACCATCACCTACTATTTCAAGTTTTAGTCCAACTGCTGCGGGAGTAGGAACAACAGTAATTATCACAGGTACTAATTTTATATCTACACCAACCGTTGTATTTAATGGAACCCCTGCTGTAGTTACTTCTTTTACTTCCACAAGTATTACAACTTCAGTTCCGACAGGAGCAGGCTCTGGACCGATTTCCGTTTCATTGAGTGGAGTAACTGTAACGACTGTTTCCAACTTCACCGTTTTCGGGACACCCTCAATTACTAGCTTCTCACCAACTAGTGGTGCCTATGGCGTGACGGTGACAATTTCAGGCTCCAATTTCAGTGCTACACCGGCCAATAATATTGTGGACTTTAATGGCGTTACCGCAACTGTAACTGCATCAACAACCTCCAGCATTACTGCTACGGTTCCTGTGGGAGCTGTCACCGGACCAATCTCGGTGACGGTAGCCGGAATAACCGGGACAAGCTCAGCTAATTTCACAGTACCGACACCTACGATTACAAATTTCAGCCCAACGAGTGGTGCCGTTGGTGCTTCCATCATCCTGACAGGAACAAACTTTAGCACAACTCCTTCCAATAACGATGTCGAATTTAATGGTGTAAATGCTGTAGTAACCGCATCGACTACGACAAGTATTACTGCTACCGTTCCAGCCGGTGCAACAACAGGAAAAATTAAGGTTACAGTAAATGGAGTTCCTGGCACAAGTTCAGCAAACTTTACTATCCTTCCCTCGCCAACCATTACAAGCTTCACTCCAACCAGCGGAGCGGTAGGAGCCATAGTAGTTATTAATGGTAGCAATTTCAATACAACACCTGCTAATAACGTTGTGAAATTTAATAACACAACGGCCACGGTTACTTCGTCAACAGCTAGTAGTATAACAACAACAGTTCCTGCGGGTGCAACGTCTGGAAAAATTTCAGTGACAGTAAGTGGCGTAACTATACTAAGCGCTTCAAACTTTAGCGTTTTGCCCACACCGTCAATGTCAGGTTTTAGTCCCGTCAGTGCGGCCGTAGGTGCTTCGATTATCATTACGGGAAATAACTTTAGTACTATTCCATCTGACAATGATGTTGATTTTAATGGAGTGATTGCGATAGTTACTGCATCTACTCCGACCAGCATTACTGCTACGGTTCCGCCAGGAGCCACCACGGGCAAGGTTTCAATATTAGTAAGCGGTGTTACAATTAGCAGTGCAACCAACTTCACTGTATTACCCTCACCTACCTTTACAGGTTTCACCCCTACCAGCGGGGCGGTGGGTACACCTTTAACCATTAGTGGAACAAATTTCAGCACGACACCAGCAAACAATATGGTGGCATTTAATGGTGTTGCAAGTGTCGTAACTGCATCTACGACAAATAGCATTGCTACAACAGTTCCGGCTGGCGCCAGTACTGGTCCGATATCAATAACTGTAAGTGGTGTAACGTTGACAAGCGCCACAAATTTCAATGTACTACCAACTCCAACCATAACTACCCTAAGCCCATCTGGTGGTGCTGAAGCAGCAACCGTGATTATTAATGGTTCAAATTTCAGTGCTACGCCTGCCAATAATATTGTGGCTTTTAATGGCGTAACAGCCATTGTTAGTGCTGCCACCTCAACCAGCATTACAACAGTGGTTCCCGATGGAGCTACTACCGGAAAAATTTCACTTACATTAAACGGTATCACTGTTTATAGTCCTGGTAATTTCACTGTATTACCTACGCCTACGTTGATCGGATTTAGCCCTGCCACTGGTGCACCGGGAGCAATAGTTATGATTTCAGGAACGAATTTCAGTACTACACCTGCAAATAATTCTGTGTCGTTTAACGGTTTACCCTCAACGGTTACCTCATCATCGGCTACATTACTAATAACTTCAGTCCCTGCAGGGGCAAGTACTGGACCCGTTAGTGTAACCGTCAGCGGGATTACGATGTTGAGCACTTCAAATTTCACCGTATTACCTTCACCTGGTATTTCAGGTTTTACACCGGGTAGCGGAGCAATTGGCGCAGTGGTTACTATCAATGGTTCAAACTTCGGACCCACTACTGCCGATAACATTATTAAATTCAATAACACGACCGCAATAACACTTTCAGCGACAACTACATCCCTAACTACCAAAGTTCCGCCTGGTGCTACGACAGGTAATATTACGTTAACCACCAGCGGAGTCACCCTCCCTTCAGCAACCAACTTTATTGTCTTACCCAATCCAACAATAAGTAGCTTTAGTCCTACAGGTGCCGCTGTTGGAGCGATTGTAACTATTACAGGAACAAATTTTAACACACCGCTTGCCGAAAACACTGTATCGTTTAATGGAATCACTGCCAACATTACGGCATCCACCACAACTAGTATTAGTGCAGAAGTACCCGCAGACGCTATTACCGGTCCGATTTCTGTAACCGTAAATGGTGTTACGCTTACTACAACGGCTAACTTCACCGTGTTGCCTACTCCAACCATTACTGACATCACACCGCTTGGTAGTGCAGTATTAGCCACAATAACTATAACAGGTACAAATTTTAACCCTATCGCAGCCAATAATTTAGTTCAATTCAATGGTATGACTGCTGTCGTGGTTGCCGCCACAGCAACCAGCATCACCGTTACTGTGCCCGTGGCAGCGACTACGGGGAACATTACGGTTAAGGTTAATGGCGTTACCATTACCAGTGCAACTGCTTTTACTATTTTGCCTACACCAACCATTACTGATTTTAATCCTGTCAGCGGTGCGATTGGTGCAGAAGTTATAATCACCGGTACCGACTTCAATACATCATCTGGAAATGTTGTGAAATTCAATGGAGTAACCGCTCTGATAACCGAATCAACCTCAACCACTATAACTACCAAAGTGCCGGCAGGAGCATCAACGGGAAAAATCTCTGTTATATCAAGTGGTGTAACTGTTATTAGTGCTATCAACTTCACCGTAATGCCAACGCCATTTATTTCCGGCTTTAGTCCTGTAATCGGCATTGTCGGTTCAATTGTAAATATCACGGGCATAAATTTCGATTCTGATGAAGCTAAAATTACCGTCAGGTTTAATGGTGTTTTGGCGGAGACAAGTGCTGCCAGTACTACCACAATCATTACAAAAGTACCTGAAGGAGCAGTTTCAGGGCCTATTTCTGTAACCGTAAATGGGGTGACTGTTTATAGTTCAGGAGACTTCACCGTTGAGATTGTTGACACAACTGCCCCCACTCTGGAAAATTTTACTCCATCCGAAATAGCTGCTGGTGCAAATCTGCGGATAAAAGCAAAATTCATTGATCCGGAGACTAAGGTTGTAAGTGCTTCTGTAATTTATCAATCCGTAACAAACAGAGGGCAGACCAATCTACTTTCTCTTTCTGAAATAGATGGCTTCTGGGTGGGGGACATTACACCGGCCAATATTAATGAGTTAGGTGTAGAATATAAATTCATTGCCACCAATGAGAAAAACTTGACTTATACCGGTCCATTCAATTCAGTGCGCGTTTTATTTTCCGGTTTAGGGCTGACAATTCCCTATATGTCCTTTGGTAACAGCATATCCAACTATCGGATCATTTCAATCCCGCTGGAATTGGATAACCCGTCCGTAGAAAAAGTTTTTGATGAACTGATGCCGTATGATAAAACTAAATGGCGTCTTTCTCTTTATGATAACGTGACCAATTCAAATAAGGAATTAACGCCAACTTCTTCAATAGCACCTGGAATTGGGTATTGGCTATTAATAAAAGATAATCCTGGCATTCCGTTAACAACCGGGGCAGGTAAAACGGTAGATGTGAGTCAGCAACCGTACAAAGTTTCGTTAAAAGCCGGGTGGAACCAGATTGGAAACCCCTATAATTTTACCATTAAATGGGAAGATTTAGCTGCGGCCAACGCTGGGCTCCCAGTTACATTCCGTAGTTATAATGGGATCATTAAAAACTTTGAAAATAAAACAATACTAAATCCTATGGAGGGCGGCTTTGTCAATGTGGCTAGTCCCATGGATCTTTTGTTCCCAGTTAAGAAAAATACAGGAAACCGTATTGAATCTGCTCAAAGCACCTTGCAAAACTCAATCGATCAACCGGAATGGGACGTTGATTTTGCAGTGAAACAAGGAGACATGGCCAATGTAATTGGTGGAGTAGGCATGAGATTAGATGCATCTGAAGACTTTGATATTTATGACGGATTTTCGATGCCTCGCTTCAGTGAATACCTTGACCTAAATCATGATAAAAAATTGAATCAATATCATTATTCTAAAGATGTTATTCCTACCACCGACAATCACACATGGACTTTTAAAGTAGATGCCTCTGCTGTTGATCAGCTCGCTTCCATTTCATGGGATAACCACTACATGGGATCTAATGATGTCAACCTGATTCTTTTTGATGAGCACTCGAAAGTATGGGTTGACATGAAGCAATACAATGCTTATAGCTTTACGCCTCCGGTAAATTTCAAAGTAGTGTACGGCTCAGAAAATTATATTAAGACAGAAGTAGGATTAGGTAACGCAAGAATTCTTGAGGTATCCCCGAATCCATCAAAAGGACCTATAAACATTCATTTGTTTTTACCGGATTGGCAAAGGAAGTATCCCGTACAGTTAGCGTTAAAATCACTAACTGGAATTACGCTTGCCAACATTTTCACTGGCGAACTGGAATCTGGCTATCAACAATTTGAATGGACGGGAGAAAATAACACCAACAAATTGCCTTCGGGAGTTTACCTGATCCAGATGAGATGTGATAACACGATCCAGACGGTAAGGGTTATCATAATGAATTAGCAACTTCCAATAATCTTTGTTAGATGGTTAAAAAAAAATACAGGGCTGAACTTTCGTTCAGCCCTGCCCCCATTAGAAGATGTGCCGGATTAGTTATGAATACTTAGAATCACCCAGCTTTGCATGCGCTACTGCCAATCTGGCTATCGGCACTCTCAAAGACGAACATGAAACATAATTCAATCCGATCTTATGACAGAACATAATGGACTCGGGATGGCCGCCATGCTCCCCACAGATACCAATCTTTAGATAAGTTGTTTATTCTTTCCATCTCCTTCATGAAATGAGAAGACAAACTTTGTTTTCACAGCTTTTTGCTTTTTATCGGTAGGGTTGTCTAGTATGATGGTGTCCATAATGTTTAATTTTTTGTTAAACGAAATTATCCTCACTATCCTTAAGAAAACATGATATTGATCAGCGAATGAAACGATTCAAATCAGGTTTGATCCAGGGCCAGAGAAGGAGAAATCTTTTTGCGGAAAGGTCAAACGCCTAATCTTTTCCTTGTTTATTCACATGGATTGCTGGTGTATTTGGCAGATAGATTCAAAATCCAAATCAAAAATGGCTTGCTCAAAAACAAGTCAAAAATGCTAACTTGCCATCAAATCAAACGATTGTAGCATGGCGCTAGTTGAACTTATCATGCCAAAAATGGGCGAAAGCATCATGGAGGCCACCATTCTGAATTGGTTAAAAAAACCAGGCGATACGATTGAGCAAGATGAATCCGTGCTGGAAGTTGCCACCGATAAAGTAGATACTGAAGTGCCATCCACACATGGTGGAATCCTGAAAGAGATATTAGCCAAGCAAGGAGAAGTTGTGCAAGTGGGTAAACCGATTGCCATCATTTCTACAGAAAGTGAAGAGGATAAAACCATAGTCACACCGGAAAAAGAAACGAAGGTTTTTCCGGTTAAAACGGAAAGTAAGCCAGCGCCTGTTCCGGTAGTCTCCAATGGGTCACCAACTCCCATAGTATCCGATTATAAAAGTACAGCCAGGTTTTATTCACCTCTTGTAAAAAATATTGCCAAAGAGGAAAGCATTCAGGTAGCCGAACTGGAAACCATTACGGGCAGCGGTGCCGATGGTCGCGTGACCAAAAAGGACATCTTATTGTATGTTCAAAATCGCAAATTAGGCCAATCCATTTCATCTCAACAAAAAAATACTACGCCACTCGTACCTGCTTCCATTAGTGCCGGTGATGAAATCATTCAAATGGATCGCATGCGCAAGATGATTGCAGAGCGCATGGTCGATTCAAAACGAACGGCCGCTCATGTTACTTCTTTTGTTGAAGCCGATGTTACCAATATTGTTTTTTGGAGAAATAAGATGAAGCATGAGTTTCAGAATCGTGAAGGCGATTCACTTACCTTCACTCCTATTTTTATTGAAGCCTTGGTGCTGGCGATCAAAGATTACCCCATGATCAATATTCAGGTAGATGGCGATCGCATCATTAAGAAAAAAGATATTAACATTGGTATGGCTGTGGCATTGCCCTCGGGCAATTTGATTGTGCCCGTGATCAGAAATGCTGATCAATATAATATTACCGGTTTGGCGAAGGTGGTTAACGATCTCGCAAAAAGAGCAAGAGAAAACAAACTTAAACCCGATGAATTATCGGGCGGAACATTCACCATTTCAAATGTCGGCTCGTTTGGCAATGTGATGGGCACACCTATTATCATGCAACCGCAGGTGGGCATTATTGCTGTAGGAGCCATTCAGAAAAAGCCTGCTGTTATTGAAACTCCATACGGTGATGCTATTGCCATCCGTCATAAGATGTTCCTATCTCACTCTTATGACCATCGCGTTGTGGATGGATCTTTGGGGGGAAGTGTAGTAAGGCGTGTGGCTGACTACCTTGAAAAGTTTGATATCACCAGGTCCATCTAAGCAGATACAGGTTGCTGAATAGACTCCTCGGGTAGTTCCATACAAAAGGTGGTGGTTCCATCTTCGGAGGGAACTAAGTGTATATTCCCGCCATTGAGGCGAACAAAAAAAGAAGACATTGCTAGTCCTAACCCCGTTCCCTTTTCTCCCTTCGAATCCGCTGCCGATGGCATCTGATAGGTGAATAATTTATCCACCAGACCTGAAGGCACAGGCTCACCCTGATTAGTCACACTCACAACCACATTATTTTGCTCATTTAGAAAGACCTTCAATTGAATAGACGTTCCGTTTTTGGCAAACTTAATGGCGTTTGAGATAAGATTATGTACTGCAATTCGAATCATCTCTTCATCAGCCTTAACATGCACAGGATTATCTGAAATAATCTTCATCTCTAGTCCCTTATCTAAAAGCTGCAGGTGAAAAAGTTGTACTTTCTTTTCTACCATATCTACCATGTTAATGGTAGTCTTATCTAAAACAAAACCCTCCATCTGCGATCTCGACCAACGAACCAGGCCAAATAATAATCTTGAAACGTTATGGAATTGCTCATTCAACTTTGGCAAATAGGTGTTAAAGTCCCCTTCCCTGATACTACCGTTTGCTTGCAGATACAACAAAGTAGACAGTGAATTCATCGGTGCCGCCACATCATGCGATAAAATAGAAATGATCTTATTCTTTTGTTGATTAAGGTCTTCTATTATTCTTTTTTGTTCCATCAAATCCTTGAACTGTAAGAAATTGCCACGTCTTCTGCTTTCCAACACTATCCCTACAATGTGGATATAAAAAAATATTGCAAAAAGGTGAGGATATTGACTAAAGTAAAAAGCATCCACACGTATCGTATTGGAATAGAAAATGAATAACGACAAGCAGAATATATTGAGTAACAAGGCATACCTGAAGTGCAGCCCACTGGCGGTAATCACCAATACAAAGATCAGAAAAAGTAAATTGGTCAAATAATAGGAGGGCATACCTGCCAAAGCAGCGGTAACCATTGCCGCTCCAAAATTCATCATGGTCATCAATATCACATACAATACAATCCCTAATGAACTTAATTTTTTATAGGTCAGCCACATCACAATGAAGCCAACTGTCAACACACAAAGTCGGGTTGCAAATACAATAGAGAAGTCGACATTTTTAAAGTAATCAACGACTAAAAAAACTGACATCCCAAAAATGGTGATGAAGGTAACCAGGCGTAGCGAGGCGAGGCTAGAAGGTTTAACGAAAAGATCATATTTCTTTTCCTGCTCCTTATCAAACTTCCAGATGTAAGAATATCGCGAAAAAAATTGCAAGTTTGTCGTGGTTTAGATTACTCTCCATTTAATATTAAAAAAACTATCTGAAACGACCAAGGGTTAAATACACAACAACCTGGTTAATTTGGACAATTGACTAAAACTCGTACTTTATGAAATTCGGAACCAAAGCTGTACATGCCGGGGTCGAACCTGATCCTTCCACCGGGGCGATCATGACACCCATTTACCAAACGTCTACCTATGTGCAGGAGTCTCCCTCCAGGCATAAAGGGTACGCCTACGCCCGTGGAGCAAACCCCACCCGCAATTCATTACAAAAAAGTATTGCTGCTCTCGAGAATGGTAAGTTTGGCATTTGCTTTTCTTCCGGTATGGGCGCCACAGATGCGGTCATTAAATTACTAAGTCCGGGGGATGAAGTGATCACCAGTAATGATCTCTATGGCGGATCATATCGCATGTTTAAGAAGGTCTATGAAAAGTTTGGAATAAAATTCCACTTTATTGACTTGACTAATGTCAGCAACATAGCACCTTATCTCAATGAAAAAACAAAACTCATGTGGTTAGAAACTCCGTCTAATCCGCTGATGCGTATCATCGATATTCAAGCGTGTACAGCGATCGCCAAAAAGCATAACATCATTGTAGCGGTTGATAATACATTTGCCTCACCCTACCTGCAAAATCCGCTCGAACTTGGAGCTGATATTGTGATGCATTCGGTAACCAAATACCTTGGGGGTCATAGTGATGTCATCATGGGTGCCCTGGTGGTAAATGATGAAAAACTTCAACAGGATCTTTCCTTTATTGCCAACTCCTGTGGTGCAGTACCTGGACCCCAGGATTCTTTCCTGGTTCTTCGTGGAATAAAAACACTTCACTTGCGAATGGAGCGCCATTGTTTTAACGGAAGAAAAATAGCCAACTACCTACGTGAGCATGTTAAGATTGGAAAAGTATACTGGCCCGGGTTTGCAGATCATCCCAATCACGAAATAGCAAAAAAACAAATGCATGATTTTGGAGGTATGCTTTCATTCACCCTTAAGAGCGACAATCTTGAGAATGCGACTAAGCTCATGGAGAGTGTTGAATTATTTTCGCTCGCTGAATCGTTGGGTGGAGTGGAATCATTAATTAACCATCCGGCTTCCATGACTCATGCCAGCATACCCAAAGAAGAAAGAATTAAAAACGGATTGAGCGACTCACTCATCCGCCTAAGTATTGGTGTGGAAGATGTCGAAGATTTAATTGCGGACCTCGAGCAGGCTCTTTCAAAAGTATAAATAAAGAGGCCTGCCGGCACGCCTCTTTATTTAGTTCTAACTATTATTAGAGATGACTAATTCAGTAGTCAAACTAATTTTTGGATGGCTGACGGGATTTTAACAATGAACTCAGCGCCATATCCTACTTCACTGTTCAAAACTATCTCCCCTTGTAATCGATCCACCAATGTTTTTACTATGGCTAAACCCAAACCGTTAGAACTTTCACCTCCCGTAGGTCTGGCGGATAGTGTTTTGAAACGCTGAAATAAATATTGCTTATCCTCTTCGGTAAAACCAGGACCTGAGTCTCGCACTGAAATTGTTGCGAATTCCTGACTCACATGACATTGAATATGTATGGTGGATTGCCTTGACGAAAATTTGATGGCATTGGATAACAAATTATCTACAATGCGAATGATATAGTCAGGAACAGAACAAAATTCCGCCTGAATATCACAACTGAAATCAATTCGAATCAACTTTAAATCAGCCGATACCTGAAAGAAATAGATTCGTTTTTCAAGCAGTGCTTTTAAATCGATCAAAACGTTCGTTTGCTTTTGAGCTGATTCATTCAGGTAGCTTACATCGAGCAAATCGGTAATTAAATCGATGCCTGATTTTGTTGCTTCCCTCATCATTGAAAGGTATTCTTTATGCGATGGTGATAACTCTCCCTCAATCTCAAACAATGTGGTTAATCCTTTTATCCGATTTAATGGTGATTTTAAATCATGGGCAACTATATTCATTAATGAATCCTTTTCGCTATTAATCTCATTCAATTCATGATTTCTCGCTATCAGCATTTCATTTGCCTCAGAAATTACTTTTTGCTGATTACTGATTTTTTCATTCTGCTGAGACAGTCTATGATTAACAATTCTTCTTTTCCTCAGATAGATGTAAAGAACCGTGGAAATGACAAGAAATGACAGTACAGTTATCAGTAAAATCGTATTCTGAAATCGCTGCTTAGAAATTACTGATTCGTTATTTATCTTAGTGGTTCTTAAAATTTTATTTTCAGCTTCCACTTTTTCGACCAGCAACTGAAACTGTAAACGATCAATTTCTCTAAGCAAATCAGTATTCTTTATTTTCTCATTTAATAGCGCATAGTCATTGCGGTAATGTTGCGCCCTGTCCGTTCGGCCAAGCTTTTCAAAACAGAAGGCGCCTAACTTCAGCGCTTCTAGCTCATAAGTTAAGTTGCCTGAACTTCGCGATTCAGATAGCACTTTATCCAGTATTTGTGTTGCTGGTAAAAAATCATGATCATGAATTAATATCTTGCTCTTTACAATCAGTGCCCTGATAAATATTTTCTGATTGGAAGTTTCCGAAACTGCTTCCAGCACCATAGAAGCACTCTTAAGTGCCTGCGTAAATTGATTTTCTTCTACCTGAATCTCGGCCATGGCTATGGCAATCTCGGCCAGCATAACTCTATCATCTATTTGGCGAGCTAACTCTTCGGCCTGTTTATATTTTTCAAGCGCTTTTTCAGTATCACCATTCGATTTATACAATAACCCCAGCTCGATTAAAGATGACATGATACCATGTTTATCACCAATCTCCTTTCTTATCCGATAAGCCATTTCAGACATTTCACTGGCTTTCGCAAAATCATGTTGAGCCAGATAAATATTAGCAAGGCTTCGGTATACATAGGCCATTCCAGAAGGGTCTTTAATTGACTCAAATATTTCTCTGGAGCTAATAAAATTATTAAAGGCCCGCACCCAGTCTCCAGCATCAAAGAACATACGACCTAAGTTGTTATAACTATGACCCAACTGAATAGAATCATTTTGATCAGCTGCTATCTGAATGGCTTGTTCATGAAATTCAAGAGATTTTTTATAATCACCCCGATTAGTGTATGCGAGGCCGAGGAAACTTAATGGCCGGGCCAAATTCTTCTGAAGATTTATGTTTTTACCGAGTTCATGGGCCTTAGTGCAATAAACAATCGTACTATCTGGGTAAGAATACCGGTACGCAAATCCTATGGCATTAAGGATATCAAATCGACTTTGTTCGTTAGCCGATTGAAGTTCCGCTTTCAAACTATCAATAACAGAAAGGTCTTGAGCAAATAAGCCGGTGGAAAAGTTCAGATAGAAGAAAAGACTGAATACTACAAAAGCTCGCAACAACATTGACTTCTTCCCTTTATCTATAATGATTGAATTATAAATTTATAAAGTTTAACGCTAAACTTAGAAGTCATGTAAGAAAGATAATCACTCTGTGATACCAGGAAGCAGATTTGTCATTGATCTTTCTCCACAAAATTGAGATCCCTGGAAAAAGTCTCATCTATAAGCCGCAAAGCCCAAAAGGCGATCAAAATAGTAAATACCCCCACGATCAGGGCAGCTTGTAATATATCCAGATTCTCGCGAAGATATCTAAACATAAAAGTGAGCGGCACAACGGACCCTCGAATAAAATTCGGGACCGTGGTTGCCGCTGTCGACCGTAGGTTAGTGCCAAACTGTTCTGCCGCAATGGTTACAAAAAGTGCCCAGTACCCAATTCCCAAACCCAGGAAAAAACATCCCACATAAAAGCTCGTTGAATTTGTGAATGGCCAATAAAGGTAAACGATGATAAAAAGGAGGGTAAGGAGAATAAATACAAAAACTGTTTTCTTTCGCGATCGTACCGCCTGGCTTGCAAATCCACTCGTTAAATCTCCGGCAGCTAAGCCAATGTAGCTAAACATGACTGCATCGCCCGCTATCACACCGGTGATGTTCATCGCTTTTGCAAATTCTGGTGAGAACGTGATGAGAATTCCAATGACATACCAAATGGGTAATCCGATCAAAATGCAACCAAGAAATTTTTTGAATCGATCCCATTGATTGAATAGTTGAAAGAAATTTCCTCGCTCCAGCCCTTCTTCTTTGATCTTAAGAAAAATCCCGGATTCAAAAACGCTGATTCGTGTTACTAACAAAATCAATCCCAGGCCCCCTCCTATGAAATAAGCCATTTGCCAATCAAATGTTTTGGCAACATAGTTGGCCAGCACTGCACCCATCAAACCCACCGTGGCAACAAGTGTAGTTCCGTATCCTCGGAGTTTTGTTGGTAATGACTCTGATACTAATGTAATCCCGGCCCCCAACTCACCAGCCAGGCCAATACCGGCAATGAACCGCCATGCCGCATATTGATCAACTGAGGTGACAAATCCATTCGCAATGTTGGCCAAAGAATAAAGTAAGATCGATCCAAACAAAACCGAAAGGCGACCTCGCTTGTCGCCCATGATACCCCAAATGATGCCCCCCAATAAGAGCCCAATCATTTGGGCCCTGATTAAATATTCTCCCTGTGCAAGCATTTCAGTATCGGCAACTCCCATCGATCGAAGGCTCGGAATACGAACAATACTAAAGAGAAGAAGATCATAAATATCAACGAAATAGCCAAGGGCCGCTACAATTACAGGAATGCTAAAAAGTTGCTTTAGGCTTCTTGAATCCATAGGAAAAATTTCCATTAAAATAGGTGACTTTTATCAAAATCCAACCCCTTCCATCACTTCATAGCGTTTAGCCTTTGATCAAAAAATAAATTGGCAATTGATAATTTAAGTATAAACTCGCTCGTAAATACAAACTTCTCCGATTATGAAATACTCCTTATTCCTCTTTTCACTGCTGCTTTTAAGCGGTGGAGTGTGGGCTCAAAAAAAAGGCGCTTCAACTCCAGCCAAAGTTACAGCAGGCTTTGACGAAAGTCTATATAATGCCATTGAGTGGCGAAGCATAGGTCCTTATCGTGGTGGTCGCTCTGCCGCTGTTACCGGTGTACCCGGCAAACCCAATCTGTACTATTTTGGTAGTACCGGTGGTGGCGTTTGGCAGACTACCGATGCCGGAAATTCCTGGACAAATATTTCGGATGGATATTTCGGAAGCTCTATAGGATCAATTGCCGTAAGTGAATGGGACAATAATGTCATTTATGTCGGCCAGGGTGAAGTTACCATAAGGGGAAACGTTTCGTATGGAAACGGAATTTACAAATCTACCGATGCCGGAAAAACGTGGGCTTCTGTTGGATTAAAAGATTCAAGGCATGTTCCACGTATACGCATCCATCCCAAAAATCCTGATCTGGTTTATGCAGCTGTATTAGGAGATCTTTTCAAATCATCTGAGGAACGTGGAGTATATCGTTCAGAAGATGGCGGAAAGAATTGGAAAAGAATTCTTTTCGCTAACGCGGATGCCGGTGCAGTCGAATTGTGCATGGACCCAAATAATCCTCGCATTTTGTATGCTTCCACGTGGCGCATCAAGCGAACACCGTATAGTTTAGAAAGCGGTGGTGAAGGATCGGCTCTTTGGAAAAGCACAGATGGTGGTGATACCTGGGTCAACATTTCAAAAAATGAAGGTCTTCCAAAAGGTATTTGGGGAATATCAGGCGTTACTGTTTCTCCCGCAAATTCTAATCGGGTTTATGCCATTATCGAGAATGACAATGGTGGTGTTTACCGCTCTGACGATGCCGGAAAAACGTGGCTCAAGATGAATGATGACAGAAACCTGCGGCAGCGCGCCTGGTACTATTCAAAAATTTATGCCGACTCGAAAGATGAAGACATGGTGTATGTTATGAATGTGTCCTATCACAAATCAAAAGATGGAGGAAAAACATTTACGGCCTATAATGCACAACATGGCGATCATCACGACCTATGGATTTCCCCAGAAGATAATCAACGGATGATGATTGCCGATGATGGTGGAGGCCAGGTTTCATTTGATGGAGGAGAAAACTGGACTACTTACAATAATCAGCCAACAGCACAACATTATCGTGTAGTCACTGACAATCACTTTCCCTATCGCATCTATGGAGCTCAGCAAGACAATTCCACTCAACGCATCGCGCATAGAACGGATGGATTTTCTATTGGTGAACGTGACTGGGACATAACGGCAGGAGGTGAGAGTGGTCACCTCGCTGTTGATCCCACTGATAATGAGGTGGTCTTTGGGGGAAGCTATGACGGGTTACTCGTTCGTAAGAATCACAACACAGGTGAAGAACGTGGCATCAATGCATGGCCCGATAATCCAATGGGGCATGGAGCAGAAGGCGCCAAGTATCGTTTCCAATGGAACTTCCCGATTTTCTTTTCGCCCCATGATCCAAAGAAATTATATGCCGCTTCGCAGAACCTGCATGTCACTTACAACGGAGGTGAAAGTTGGGAAATCATAAGCCCGGATTTAACCCGCAATGATCCAACCAAGATGGGATCGTCTGGTGGTCCGATTACAAAAGACAATACCAGTGTTGAGTATTACTGTACCATCTTCGCAGCCGGAGAATCTCCTTACGAAAAAGATTTTCTCATGACCGGATCGGATGATGGCTTGATCAATGTCACCCGTGATGGAGGAAAGACCTGGCAAAATGTAACGCCATCTGTTGTGCCTAAATGGACCATGATCAATAGCTTGGAGTTTGATCCCTTTGTGAAAGGTGGCGCTTACGTGGCTGCTACCAGCTATAAATCTGGCGATAACCATCCATATTTGTTCAAGACGAAAGACTATGGAAAAACCTGGACTAAAATTACAGACGGCATTGATCCAAGTCATTTCACCCGGGTAGTAAGGGCCGATCCTAAACGTCAAGGTTTACTTTATGCAGGTACTGAATTTGGAATGTACATTTCCTTTGATGACGGCCTAAGCTGGAAACCATTCCAGTTAAATCTTCCCCTTGTACCTATCACAGATTTGACAATCAAAAACGATAACCTTATTGCTGCAACTCAAGGAAGAAGCTTTTGGCTCATAGATGATCTTACACCTTTGCATCAGCTTAATGAAACTATTGCGAAGAGTGAGTTTCACCTGTACAAACCTATGCCAAGCTACCGCATGAATGGTGGCGCTGCCGGCACAAGGGGTCAGCCTAAAAATGAAGGGATTAATCACCCGAATGGTGTAATGATTCATTTCTATTTGAAAGACACCACCAAAGCTGTTGTTTCACTGGAAATTTTAGAACACAATGGAACCTTGATCAAGAAGTTTTCAACCAAGCCCGATAAGAAGGCAAAAGATGAAGAAATGAAACTCAAGACTGGAATGAATAAATTCAATTGGAATATGCGCTATGCAAATGCCGAAGGTTTTGATGGCTTAATCATGTGGGCTGGCTCACTCACAGGACCAAAGGCAGTACCTGGCATCTACAAGGCCCGTCTTACGGTTAACGGAACTCCAGCGGAAACAGAATTTGAAATTCTAAAAGATCCAAGAACAAGCAGCACGGCAGCAGACATCAAAGCTCAGTTTGATTTCTCAATGGGCGTGCGGAATAAACTTTCTGAAACAAACCTGGCCGTAAAGAAGATCAGAACTGCTCGTGAGCAAATCAATCGTGTCATTGAACCCATGAAAGGGAAAGAGGACATGAAAGATGTGAATGAATTATCAAAGTCCATTCTGGACGAGATGAAGAGAATTGAAGAAGCACTGTATCAAACCAAAAACAAAAGTGGTCAGGATCCGCTAAACTATCCCATACGACTCAATAATAAACTGGCAGCCTTGGGTGGCGAGGTAGATGGAAGCGACTATCGTCCGACACAGCAAGTTAAGCAGGTCTATAATGAAGTTGCAGAGAAGATTGATTTTCAGCTTGACCAACTGAAGAAAGTAATGAATGAAAAAGTGCCAAAGTTCAATGAACTCATCAAGCAAAAGCAGGTAAATGCTGTTACGATTGATGTGATGTAATTGAAATTATCTTCTGCTAAAAAAGGGAGTCGAGATTTCGCTCCCTTTTTTATTTAGCTTTTCCTATGAAGTAATAGAGTATGGGACCCAAAACGGGTAAGAACACCACCGCAATAATCCAAAGGATCTTTTTCTCATTGTCCTTATTGCCCTTCAAAATATCCATGACAACAATTACATCAATGATTAAAATAAATAAGGCTATTAGTCTTGACATATACCGTGTTAATTGGTGCCTAATATTTTAAACAACTCATCCAGGTTTGGTGTAATGATAATTTCTGTTCTGCGGTTCTTCTGTTTATTCTGCGCATTATCATTTGAAGCTAAGGGAGAAAATTCACCTTTACCCGCAGCGGTAACCTGATTAGCTGAAACTCCGGCCTTGGTCAGAATCTTTGTAATTGAAGTAGCCCTCATCACACTGAGGTCCCAGTTATCTTGCATGTATTGCGACTTCTTTGAGATCGGAACATTGTCGGCATGTCCTTCAATCACAATCTGAATATCCTTCTGGTCCTTAATTGCTTTGGCCAACTGTTGTAGGGCAGTCACTCCTTTCGCATCAACCTTTATACTGCCCGATCCAAATAACAACTGCTCTGCAAGAGACACATATACTTTGCCGTTTTTAACTTTCACAGTAAGGTCATTCTCTTTAAAATTTAACAACGCACTGCTAATTCTATTTTTAAGATCCAACACAGCCTTATCCTTATTTGCCAAAATCTGTTCAAGGTCCTTAACCTTTTTTTCGCGTTCAATCAAACTCGTGCTCAAAGAATCATTTAATTTCCGGGTTCTTTCCAGATTACTTTGAATAGCAAATAGCTGATCCTTTTGTTGTGCCATATCTCTGTTCAATTTACCACTGTTGTTTAACAGATTCTTATAATAGGAATTCAATTGATCATACTCTTTATTTAAAGCACTTAACTTCTGGTTGCCCACCCGATAAGCTTGATTAAGATCGGTCGTGTCTTGCTTTAATTTAGTTAACGTTTCATTCAACTCTTTCAAAGAGGCATTAGCACTTTCAAGTTGTTTTGATTTCTCACCTAATTCACCTTCTGTTTTCACTTTTTGAGCCAGCACATCATCATATTTCTTTCTACTAACAATACAGGAGGAGAGAAAAAATGTTAGACTCAGGAGGACAATGGTGGTTGATTTCATAGTTTAAAAAATTATAACCGTAAATATCCAAAATAAAATTCAATTCTTACTTCATGCCATCAGTAAGTAATTAGTCGTATTTTCACTAGTAACAAAAACGAAAGACTATGAAAGGTATGCTCATGCCCGATTCGCTTAAAGGGAAAACTATTGTCATAACCGGTGGAGGGACTGGTCTTGGCAAATCAATGGGTAAATACATGTTAGAGCTAGGCGCCAACCTTGTGATCACAAGTCGCAAAAAAGAAGTGTTGGAGCGAACTGCTCACGAGTTAGAGATCCAGACAGGAGGGAAAGTTATGCCCATCACCTGCGACATCCGAAAGTATGACGAAATCGAAAATGTCATTAAGATTACAGGTGGCCACTTTGGGCAAATTCATGGCGTATTAAATAATGCGGCTGGAAATTTTATAAGCCCTACGGAACGCTTGTCACATCGGGCATTCGATATCATTGTTGATATTGTATTGAAAGGAACCTACTACATGACGCTAGCCATCGGTAAGAATTGGATCGGCAAAAAACAACCTGGTACATTCCTTAATATCGTGACTACCTACGCATGGACAGGCTCAGGATATGTTGTGCCTTCGGCCTGCAGCAAAGCGGGCGTTCTTGCCCTCACTCGTTCTCTGGCAGTAGAGTGGGCAAAGTATAACATTCGGAGCAATGCGATTGCGCCCGGCCCTTTTCCAACAGAAGGTGCGTGGAGTAGACTATTACCTGGCGATCTGGCAAAAAAATTCGATCCGGCTGAGCGTGTACCACTTAAACGTGTAGGCGAGCACCAGGAGTTAGCAAATCTCGCTGCCTATTTAATGTCAGATTACTCCTCCTACATTAATGGAGAGGTCATTACTATTGATGGCGGAGAGTGGCTAAGGAATGGCGGGGAGTTCAGTCATTTGGAAATGATAACTGAAGATATGTGGGATACCCTTGAAAAAACAAGGGGAAAATAATTGCTAGCCTTTGAGAGTAGTATGGACTTCGCTATTGAAGCGCATTAAAGATGATTGATTTCTGTGAAAAAGAATAAACACCGGATTCTCCATTCGATTTTCCAAAAACAAATAATGGTTCATCATCGCTCTCAATTGGAGTACGCGTAAGGCTATTCCCTGACTCATCAACTATCTGAACAAGCTTTTGCTCAATATCAAAAAAAGAAAATATCATCTTTTTACTTTCTCTTTCTAAGCACTGAAACTCCACATGGCTTGATCCGCTGTTTTGCATTTCAAAAACAATTTTCTCTTGCTTGTCAAATACTACAATTTTATCGGTATCTATCCGGCTGATATAAAACCCATCTCTATTTTTGATTCGTTTCAAAATAAATTTCGAATTTCTTCCCCGTAAAAGATTACTGGTTGACAAAATCTCACCGTCAAGATTTTGTTTTATTAACGTTCCATCAATGGTGATATAGTATAAAAAACTTTTAGAAGACAACATGCCTGATTCCAGGTAATAATCTCCACTGAATGTCTCCTTATTCTGCGTATAAAAAATATGTGCGCGCTCACCCTTCCGATTGAAAACCTGAACGCTTCCATCAATCAGAAAAACAATAAAAAAATCCTTGCCCCCAATCTTGATATGTTCGGGGGTACTGGCAACCTCACTGTCAAGTCTTTTTGGGCCCCATTCGCTCAAATTTTTACCCTCTTTATCCAACAAGTAAGTGTTATTATCCAATAGTGAAATCAAGAATCGATAATTTTTGGTTTTATCATAATCAACCACACTGGAATATTTTATATTCGATGACAAAGATTTTGGAAAACCTGAAACATCCCGTCCCAGTCGATCAATTAAAAAAAGTTTATTGTCGGAAGAAAAGAAATACTGAAGTTTGCCGTTTTTTAAAAAATCGACTTGAGTTAGCGGCCCCTCTATCTGACTCTCAATTTTTCGCTTCCAGATAATTCCTTCCTTTAACGAAAGGAGGTATATCCAAAAATCAGAATCTTGAATCAAGATTTCATTTTTTTCGGTATTATGGTTTTTTACTATCGCTGCAAATTTTACAACAACTGGCAATTCAATTGATGCGGATTTCACATCCCGCTTACGCGCTGGCGACTTTATATCCATTGAACCTAGCCCAAAATTTATATTAGAATAAAAGTGATTATCTAACGCACTCATCTGAACAGAGTACCACCTGATATTTGAAAGCCCCAAGGTTTCAAATAGTGTTGGGTAGTCTCTTAATATAGCGCTAGTTCCAGCGAACACGGTCGGATTCTTAACAATAAGCGTAACATTACTCTCTTGAAGTCCTTTTTCACTGAATTTTTGATAATCCAATGTCTTGCCCCAAGTATCATCGATTTCAATCGCATCAATAATAGATTTTATTTCTTCAACCGTTTGAGCCAACAAAAGATGATTATCCTTCACGGTGCAAAAATTAAATTGAATAGTAGGGAACATTTTTCCAAATCCATCTTTCAGTTTATTACCATCTACACTTCTTATTTGATAGTTGGAATAAATCTCGCTGTAGCTTGTAACAAAATCAAAACTATCAAGGGAGCCTGATCGGTATTCTATAAAAGCCGCCAGGTTTTTGGAGGCATTCCCTCCAGATATAAAAGCCATTTCGTTTCCGATATCGAATGTCTTGAGAAAAGTAGAATCAATCTCATTTCTAATTGCATGAAAATCTGACGCACCAAAATGCACCAGCGAAGTCGAATAATTAGGTATATATCTAGCGATCTTAAATGCTACAGGCTTTTGCTTTTGGAATACCGCAATACTGGAGTTATCACCAACTGAAAATCCGTTTAATGACAAATACCCATTTGATGATTTGACATCATAAACGGCCTGAGTTTTTAATTCCTTTATCAGCGGAATTGCTTCTATTAAACTAGATTCACCGGGAAATACTTCTGAAATATGCGAACTATTGAGATAGATGTCTCCTTGATCCGACTTTAACGATGGAAATAGAAAAAGCGCAGAATTATTGATTTTGAAATTTTTCTTTTCGCGGTTTTGAAAAACCCGTGTCGCATTTTCAATTAATACTGATGAACTACTTAAAACTAAAACACCATTGATATACGTGAACGCTAACTGAATTTCATTGTGTCCATTCTTAACTTCATGAATTTCAATTCCATTGAATTTACGGTTTATGAGTTTGTGATATTCTGATAATACTTTGTGATTCAAAATTGAATCATAGCTTTCCTTTGGGAGGAGATAAGAATAAACAATATCAAAATCTTCTTTTGACGATTTTTGAACAGCTAGAAGATATAGACTAGCCTTATTTGAAAAAAATGGCTTGTAAATCTTGTCCGGTAGCAACGGGACAAACTTTGATTCAAAGACCAAAATAGAATTACTATCTATTACATCCCATGCGGAAATTTCAAAACTAGGCTCACACGAACCGAGTAAAAAAATTAGGAGTAAAATAGAAAGTTGAAAAAATGTTACAATCCTCTTTATCACTTTTCAAATTTAAATAAAATCGGAAAGCAATTTGAATTATGATTACAACTTTAGTAGACACTGATTTACTTCGGTGACGATAAGCCACATTTTAGGGCAAAAAAAACCCTTCACGGTTAGTGAAGGGTTTTAGATAAAAAATAGGCAACGACTTACTCTCCCGGGTTTTACCCTAGTACCATCAGCGCGGGTGGGCTT
>JAYVTB010000026.1:0-7934 GCA_043774805.1 Cyclobacteriaceae bacterium
ATGAAAAACTTTGAAACACTGACAGAGGCTATTGCCGACTTGAGAAATCGCGGTTACGTGCACGATTTCAATTTGCATTCTGAATGGATAGAGTGTCAACCACTCAATTTACGATTAATGCCTACCGATTTTCATGTTGATGAAGTATATCGGTTTGAAGGAATGAATGATCCAGATGATAGCGCTATTCTTTTTGCCATTCAATCACCCACAGGTGTTAAAGGAGTTTTAGTGGATGCCTATGGCGCTTATGCCGAATCCCTTAGTACAGAAATGATCAAACGATTAACCATTGATGCCAACACTTCACACTGATTTCATGAACTTACAACTTACGGTTGTATTTTTTTTTCTTCTTTGTATCCCTAAGTTTTCTCAGGCCCAACATGTGACTGAGTTTACGATCGACAATCTTGAGGTGACTAACTTAAAAGATGATCGTAGCAATATCCATAAACTCAATCGACCCTTAGCTACCTTTGAAATTAATAACACGCTTCATTCTTCCAATCAACCTGCTGCGTTACAAGTTACTTTTAAACAGGAGGTGTTAACGGGTAGAGGTATTCACGGGATACTAACTTTTACAAATTCAACCCGTGACACTCTTACGCTTTCAAATGTGGTGCCTTTTGGAACCAAGAGTAGTGAAGCATATATCACTGGCCTTGGCAATCATCGGCTTTCGCGTACGCATTTGTTCTTGCCGGGACGGAAACCTGTGAATGTGATTGTGCCTGACAATGCCTGGGAATTAGGATATGCTGGATTACAATTGAATGAGCGTCAAAAACTTTTTGGGTTAGTACGTAGGGATTTGAGTTCAATGCTGAAGGCTACCCGAAAACGCTTTGAGACTGTAATTGCTCCAAACGGATCCGTATCGTATAACTACTATGCTGATTATTATGCGGGTGATTGGCAATCTGGATTGCGTGAAGCCTTTCAAAAGAGATACCTGTATGATGTAAATGAATTTGATGCATCGCTGTTTCAGCGTCATGATTTGGCATGGATCAATAAAGCCTACGTCATGCACTTACTCATGGCATGGGATAAGGAATTTTATAATGCAAAAGAAGAGGAGTACCATCTCAACGATTTTGTTAAACAGGGCAAGAAACTTTTTGGTGGTGATGATGTGGTCTGTATCTGGCCTACGTGGCCCACATTAGGCGTTGATCAGCGCAACCAGTTTGATATGTATCGTGATTTGCCGGGTGGACTAAGGAAAATCAGAGAGATTGCAGATGAGGTACACAACCAGGGTACAAAATTTTTTGTGGCCTACAATCCATGGGATGAAAGCACCCGTAGTGAAGGACACTTACAAGGTCTGGCCTACCTGATTAAGGAAACAGCAGCCGATGGCGTAGTGCTGGATACGAAAGGAGAATCAAGTCGGGAGTTGCAAGATGCAGCGGATAAGGTAAGGCAAGGCGTGGTCATGTACAGCGAAGGAATGGCCGTGCCAAAAGACATGCAAGGCATCATCAGTGGCCGGGTTCACAACGCGCTTTATTATCCACCGATGTTAAACCTCAATAAATTCATTCGTCCCGACTTTGCCATCTTCCGGGTAGCCGAAGTGTATAAAGAACCGATTCAACGTGAATATGCGCTGGCATTCTTTAACGGCTATGGAACCGAGATCAATCAATTTGCACCCGGTCATCCGGATTGGGAAGAAGAACAGTATCGATACCTGGGGAGAACAACACGCATTCTCAGAGAGAATACATCACTTTTTACCTCTGATTATTCTCCCCTGGTTTCAACCTTGCGCGATAGTGTATGGGTAAATGAATGGCAAAATAAGGATAAGACCATTTACACCATATTTAGTCTAAATGCCGAAGGAATGCACGGTCCTTTGTTCGAATTAGAAAATTCAGCAAAACATTTCATCGATTTATGGAAACACGAAGAAGTGAAATCAATAGAAATTAGTCATAAGGCCTATGCGATAACCAATATTGATGGCTTTGATATTCGCGACTTAGGAACAAATAATGAAGGCAATGTATCTTGTATTGCTGGATTTACACCAACATTACAAGTGCACCTTACGGGTGATTGGCTTAGCGGAGAAAGCAAACCAGGTTCTATCATTAAGGTGTGGAAAGGCAATCCTGCTTACAACAAAGAGCCAATCATTGTTACACCTACCAATAACAACGAGTTCTCATTGTCACTTTCAAAAGAAGTAGGGAGATATGAAGGTAAGCTAGTGGTTCAATCGCTGATTGATAATGAACTTATCGATGAACAGATTTTATTATTAAGGCCAGGTACGCCTAAACTCATTTCAGAACGGAGTAACACAATTGCCTCTACAAAATTCCCTGCAGATATGGTGATGATTCCTGCAGGGAAGTTTCACGTGAATTATACTCAGGGCGATGAATTTATTCCCTACCCAAAAGATCATCTCATGGAAGAGGTTTCAATGAAAGCATTTGTGATGGATCGTTATCCGGTTACCAACGCAGCATTTAAACTTTTTTTAGCGACAAGTAACTACACACCCAAGGATACAGCAAACTTTTTAAAACATTGGATTCATCAAAAAATACCAAAAGGTCAGGAGAATTATCCGGTAACCTATATTTCCTACGAGGATGCACAGGCCTACGCTGCCTGGACAGGAAAACGTCTTCCCACCGAACTAGAGTGGCAATATGCTGCACAAACATCAGCAGGCAACGAATGGCCTTGGAAGCAATTCAAACCGGTGACACGTAAAGAAACTTATGTGACAGAGACGCTAACGGTTAAAAACATCGAAGGCATAGATGCACGCAACTCTAATCTGGGCGATGGAAAACTGTATGAAGTTGGTAAATACAAGAAAGGTGTAAATCCAAATGGACTCTATGACCTGGTTGGTTGTGTGTGGCAATTGACCAACGATATATACGAGAGTGGAAGTTATCGCTATATCATGATGAAGGGTGGAAGTTACTTCAAGCCGTCTTCAAGTTGGTGGTATGTGCAGGGTGGTCCGCGCGAGCTACATTACCGCCAATTCCTGTTGCGAGTATCACCTGGTTTTGAGCGCAACGCTACGGTTGGTTTCAGATGTGTTAGAGATGTAAATTAAGTGTAACCATTTGCTACATATTCCTTTGAACTCGTAAATATTTGTGATTATGGCCCACCGGAAATATAGTTGACCACCCATCATAATAATCATTTATCTTTCGCGACAGATTGATTAAGTTTCACTCTAATATTAATTCTCGAACCCTTATGAAACATACACGCAGAAACTTCTTGAATACATCCGCCAAAGCTGCTGTTGCCACAGGACTAGCTACCACCTTTCCATGGGAATCCTTTGCTCAGGCGAAGAGCCTGATCTCAGCCAATGAAAAAATCAACGTTGGCGTCATTGGGATTAATGGTATGGGCTGGTCAGACTTGACGTCCATTTCGAAGATCCCTGAAGTAAATGTGATTGGGCTTTGCGATGTGGATGACAATGTTCTCAACTATCGCAAGTATGAATTGGCCAAGAATGGAATTCAAACGAAAACCTATGCGGATTATCGCAAGATGTTGGAGAATAAAGACATTGATGTAATTGTCATTGGCACGCCTGATCACTGGCATTGTTTGCAAATGGTGGAAGCCTGCGAAGCAGGTAAAGATGTCTATGTAGAAAAGCCAGTGGGCAATTCCATTGAAGAATGTAATGCCATGGTGGCTGCGCAAAAGAAATATAATAGAGCAGTGCAGGCAGGTCAGTGGCAACGCAGTGTGCCTCACTTTGTAGATGCATTAAACTTTATAAAATCAGGTAAGCTTGGAAAGATTCGCACGGTGAAAGCCTGGGCGTATCAAGGGTGGATGCGAAACATTGAAACCAAGCCTGATGGCCCTGCACCACTGGGTGTTAATTATGATATGTGGCTGGGGCCTGCAACCAAGAGACCATTTAATCCAAATCGCTTTCATTTTAATTTCCGCTGGTTTTGGGATTATGCAGGTGGGCTGATGACCGACTGGGGAGTGCACTTGATAGATTATGCTTTATTGGGCATGGATGCATCCTTTCCAAAGTCGGCTGTAGCGTTAGGAGGCAAGTATGCATATCCTGATGGTCCGCATGAAACGCCAGATACCATGGCTACCGTGTATGAGTTTGACGGTTATAATATGATTTGGGAGCAAGCGCAGAGCATCAGCAATGGTAACTATGGCAAAGACCATGGCATTTCTTATATCGGCAACAATGGAACATTGGTATTATGGCGTGGTGGTTGGGAGGTAATCCCCGATGAAAAACGAATGGAAGCAATTCCAGTTCAACCCAATAAAGGATCAGGACTTGATCTGCATACTGTCAATTTTATCCAAGCCGTTAAGAGTCGTGACCTCAGCAAACTTACTTGCCCGATTCAGGCTGGCGCTCACGTTGCCACGGTATGCCAGATGGGAAATATATCATATAAAACAGGAGGTAAAGTGAGTTGGGATCCTACAAAAGGAAAATTCAACGAAGAGAAAGCCAATGCATTGCTGGCTGCGAAGTACAACAATGGCTATAAGCTGCCGAAGTTGTAGATAGCAAAGCATGAGTCAAAAGTTTGACTACATTATCATTGGTTCCGGTTTCGGTGGATCAGTCTCGGCTATGCGTCTGGCAGAGAAGGGATATTCTGTTTTGGTGATTGAGAAAGGTAAACGATGGAAAGCCAACGATTTCCCAACAACCAATTGGAATATCCGCAAATATCTCTGGCTTCCATTGATAAAATGTTTTGGGTTTCAAAAGCTTACCTTCTTTAAAGAAGTATTTATCATTTCAGGTGTAGGAGTTGGCGGAGGATCATTGGTATATGCCAACACCCACATGATGCCCCGTGATAGTTTTTATTCAAATCCAACCTGGTCTCATTTCAAAAATTGGAAAACAACGCTCGCCCCTTTTTATGAAAAGGCAAAATTCATGCTGGGTAGCGAAAAGTATACTAAGGAGTTCGAAGAAGACAGCGTACTGAAGTCGGTGGCAGAAGATATGGGCCAAGGCGATTCGTACGATCGTGTGGATTATGTTGGCGTATACCTGGGAGATTCAACAAAAGAAAAGGACCCTTACTTCAAGGGCCTGGGTCCATTGCGCAAGGGATGTATCGAGTGTGCAGGATGTATGGTTGGGTGCAGGCACAACGCAAAAAACACGCTCGACAAAAACTATCTCTGGTTTGCTGAAAACATGTTTGGTGCCAGCGTGCTTGCCGAAACACTGGTTACAAAGATTGAGTACATCAACAATGAATATCATATCCATACTGAGCAGAGCACGGTGTGGTTTGGAAAGGCGAGGCAAACATTTATTGCCAGTGGATTAGTTGTAAGTGGGGGAGTGCTTGGAACGTTGAATCTTTTATTGAGACAAAAATATATTGATAGAACATTGCCCGACTTGTCGGATAAATTAGGTGAGAACATCTTAACAAACTCCGAGATGTTATCCGGAGTAGTGTCTGCCGATCGGAAACTGAATCATGGCCTTGCGATCAGCACCATTTTTAATCCGGATGCAAACACGCATATTGAGTTGTGTAAATTCCCTAATGGTTCAGGGGCGATGACCCGATTGGCCGTTATGGCCGCAGGCAATGGAACCCCTGTGGTTCGGACGTTAAAGATGGTTGGAAACATCATTATGCAGCCTTGGAATTTTATTCGATCTGTATTTAATTTTAAACCAGCCGAGACCAGCATTATCTTTTTGATCATGCAATCCTTGCCCAACGCCATGCAGTTGAAATTGAAGAAAGGAATATTTGGTTCACGTCTTTCCATGCAAAATGAATCCGGGCAGAAGGTTCCCAGTTTTATTCCTATCGGGCAGGAGGCCTTGTATCGCTATGCTAAAAAAGTGAACGGGGTGCCTCAAAATGCATTTAGTGAAATTATGTTTGGGCTTGCTTCCACGGCACATATTCTGGGAGGATGCCCAATGGGTAAAACAAAAGAAGAGGGAGTGGTCAATGAGAATTTCAGTGTGCATGGCTATCCCAATTTCTACATTCTGGATGGCAGCATCATGCCGTGTAATCTTGGTGTAAATCCATCCCTAACGATTACGGCATTGAGTGAATATGCAATGGATAAAATTGCCGCTAAAGAAAACACCAGCATTCAACCTCTTGAGCAACGCATGAGATCATTGTAATGCCTAAAGGACATTACCACCAATAAAAAAAACTTAGTCATTGATACGATGATTTGTATCAATGACTAAGATCCCTGCTTACTAACTCCTATTAATTCTTATACCATTTAAAATCGTTATACACGGCTGACATGGTCTTGTTATTGGTTCTCATCCAATCTAACGTCCCATCGCTGGCATATAACTTAAACGGTTGGATTGATTTCAACGGAAGTTCTGGATGACCTGGGTAGATGGTTGTATTGGCTACATCACAAATGGTAGAAGTTACTCCATCCACTGTAATTTTTATTGTAAACCTTCCGGCAGTACCCTCACCTCTCTTCATGTACATATCCAATGTGAACCATTTGCCAATAGGAATAGGAACAGTTTTGTTCGACACTTTCCACATCCAATTCTGGGTAGATGGCTGCATTAGCTCGGCTTCAACTTGCCAATACAGTGGTTGTCCGATACCAGTCGCTTTGTACAAGGCCAAATTCCAACGGCAAGATCCGGCAGGGTCACCACCCCATGCATCATTTCTTTTATTCCACATTTCAAATAGTGTGAACCACCCAACGGCAGACGGGTTATTAGTCAGATAGGCAATGTCTGGATTTAAATACATTCTATGACTCGTATGATAAACGGGCAAATCTACTCCATCTCGAAAACCAATTGACATTTGAGCTCTTGTTGTTCCGCCCTGAGAAGGATCATCATCGATCGTTTGCGCATATAAAACATTAGTGGCTGAATTTACAGGATCCTTTCTGATCTCTTCAAAAGCATAAGCAGAGCCTCCTAAGTTATTAAAGTACACCCCTGAAATATAAGGATTATTGATCAGGTCGGTCCATCCATTTAGTTTGTCATTAGACACTGTAACATTATCCATGTTGCCGCTGAAATAAAGTTCGCCCACCGTAGTTTGAGTTGGGGTCGAAGTGGTTGTCACCGTGCTATTATTTACTGTAATAAGGACATCATCGAAACCCTTTGCGCCTTTATTATTGGTTACCATTAACCTAAACGTGTAGCTTCCTTGTATTAAACTAGTAACATCAGTTAAGGCAGTGGTTGGACTTGTAATAGTTGAGGAAGCAGGTCCTGAAACTTTACTCCATTGATAACTGGTAATCACACCGATAGAGTCCTTTGATTTACTTCCATCCAATTTTACCGAACTGGTTGGCAATGTAATCGTAGCATCCAGACCTGCATTGGCTTTTGGTTTTATCCTTGCCCTGGCATCAGCTTGATCAGGTAGAGGATCTTGTTGTGCATCGTCAACACAATAAAGAAAAGATGATGTAATAAATAAAAGCAAGCCAACGTACGTCATTTTTTTCATCATAAGTGGTCGTTTGTTTAATAATGGACGCATGTTAAACAAACAACCTTTGTTCTACTTACATCATTTCGGACATCGAATCCATTACTCGATGGATAAACTTTTTGCGGAGATGAATGGAACGGCAAAGCAAAAGTTCATTTTGGGATTATATAATGATAAATTTCATTTTGAGAATAAGAATTCTTTCAGAGACTCTTAATCTTAAATTCAACTCTCCGATTTATTTCACGGCCATCTTTCTCGTCATCGTTAGAGACAATTGGCTTAGTTTCACCATAGCCAATTGTAGTCACTCGGTTTCCATCAACCCCTTTCGAGGTGAGAAACTTCTTCACGGCTTGGGCTCTGATTTCAGAAAGGTATTGATTATACGCAATGCTTCCTTTGTTATCTGTATGACCCGCA
>JAYVTB010000027.1:0-6375 GCA_043774805.1 Cyclobacteriaceae bacterium
TCCATTTCAATTGGATTTACTGCAATCCAACGAAATATTAAAAGCATTAATTGCAAAGAAGGTATTCGTTGAGGGCAGGTGTTGTGGAATCTCGTAATCTGATGTTAACGATATGCACTTGGTTGGGACTTACCTCTGATCTGTCCACGATTAGGATTGAAAGAAGTCTTCCGATAAAAGCAGAAAAGATTGCAGCCCGAACTTAATTGTTTATCCGGCTCACCAAACCCACCAGGGTGCAGAAGACTGCTCCCCGTAAACCCAAACATCAAAGAAGGCGTGACCCACTAAGCAAGGCCATAGTGAACCTGATCGGTAGCGGGTATATCCCAATGCCAGGCCGACTATAAAGGTAAACGCGAATAAATTTTGAATTGGAGTGTCAATCCGTTGTTCAGGTAAAACAAAGAGGAGTGCTTTGTATCCGGCATGTGACAGTGCACCGAGAGCGATAGCCGCTTTGGCATTCCATTGGTTTACTGCTCCCTGAACAAAGCCACGGAAAACTAACTCTTCGCAACAACCAATGAGTACAGAAATAATAACGAAGCCACTAAGGTGTGTGGGTATCTCTGGCAGTTGAATCGAAAGCCGATAGAGAATGGAGAGTATCAGCGATAAGGATAGCGCGATGAGCATCATGCCAACCCATGATCTTCTCCATTGCCAAAGGGTAGCATTCAGCGCTGCTTGTTGATTATTCAACTGGATTACACTCATCCAATACGCGGAAAGTATTAATCCCACGATGGCAACACCGTTGAGAGGAAAAGTAGAATTAATAAACAGTGCGAAAATCCATAACGTTGCTGTCAGGTAAAGAGAAAGAATGAGACCTTTCATAGGCAGACTAAGCAACATTCTTTATCCGTTTCTTTTTGCTGAAGTGTGGATGTAGGAAAAAACATAGCCCCGTGAGTGGGATCAGGAGCAATAGCCATCCTGAACCCATGCACATTCCTGAATTGGGTGATATGATTGTGTTAGGCAAAGCACACTGAAGGGCATTGAACCTTACAGAGTCATTCATAAAATCTTCGGACATAGACAAGTAGGTGAGGCCTTTAAGATGGTATAACGTGGTATCTATTCCAGGTTCATTCGCGATAATTAAATACTTCAACTTTGACAGTTTACTTAATGCCGAATAATTTTCCAGGGTATCGGTATTGGCAATACGCAACAGCTCCAGGTTGGTTACAGCGACAGACAGAAAGTCAAGGTCATCTTTTGAAAAGTCCGTGGCTAAGGTGAGCCATTTTAAATTTTTCAGATCAGTGATTGCGGATAAGTTCCCATTGGTGGCAAAGGTTAAGGTTTGTAACTTTGGATGATGTTGAGCAATGGAATAGGGGACCAGGCTGTCAGCGATAATGGTCAACTCTCACAGATTTTTTAATTCATGCCAGGTAGCGTGGATTGGAACTTTGTCTGAATTGTCAAATATAGTTAATCTCTCTAGCTGTAAATTTTCACTAAAGAAAGCAGATGGTAATGGAATAGAATCGCAAAAGATAAACAGACTGCGAAGTGATTTAAGTTTTGGGAGTTTAGGAATTTCCACCGATGAAGGAGTACCCAATATGAGTGTTTCCAGATGAGTCATTCTTACAAGACAAGATGATGTCAATGAATCGCCATAAGTGGGTATTGACAGGACACTTGGATTAAAATGCTGAGACAGCCAAAACAGATCTTCATAGATAACTGAATTATAACCGATAACCAGGTCGATATTGGGATTTACCCGGGCTATTCTTTTTAAATAGGATTTTCGGGAATCAGTCAGCAGTGTATCCAATTGTATCGTCCGCAGTTGCCGAATGTCTTCATCCGATAATTGTTCAAAAAATCCAGAAGATGGCTGCTTATAATTAAGGGCTATTCCAGATACTTGGTTATTGATATAGAATAATGAGTCGTCCTCCTTAAGCACCAGCGTATCGGTAAGATCTTCCCCTACTCTGATCATAAAGTTTTCAGATACTAATAGATCTCCATTCTGAGTAGGGAAGGCGGAAAAATGATCTTTGACATCATCATAACCTAGTCCTGTAAATTTTGTGTAAGGAAATATCTCTTCTCCTTTGAAGGTAATCAGCCGGATAGGATATTCCTCTTTGGGGGTGCAATGGACCATCATCAGGATGCACCCAACCCCAACGAAAAAAGAGAGGAATGTTTTGTTGATCATAGTATTTGCCCATCATGGCCGTAGTGCCTTATGAGGTGTAATCAAATATACAAAACTCTGAAGTCTGCACTGACGACCACCATTTTCTATTTTGATGATTAATGTTTGCAAACGCTGAAACCAGAAATGAGCTTTCGATCTAATCTATACCCAAATCCCATTTATTTTTCAGAACTTGGACGATGTCTATATTTTGAACTTTACCCTATGACCTTAAGCCAGTACATCGATAGCATTAACAAACGGTATAACCTCGGCAATGCTACCGAGCACACCTTTCGGGGAGATCTGCAACAACTGATAGAAAGTATTGTGCCCGACATCAGGGCCACCAATGAACCCAAGCGCCAGTCATGCGGTGCGCCTGATTACATCCTCACTAAAAAAGATATTCCCGTTGGCTTCATTGAAGCCAAAGACATTGGTGACGATGACCTTGATGGTGTGCGCAAAACCGGAAACAAAGAACAGTTTGACCGCTATAAGGCATCGCTCAATAATTTATTCTTTACGGATTATATCGACTTCCATCTCTATCGTGACGGACAGTTTATAACAAAAGTGGCTATTGGCGAAGTAACTGACAAAGGCATTAAGCCACTGCCCGAAAACTTTGCTTCGTTTGAAAACCTGATCAACGATTTTTGCACGCACATCAGCCAGAGCATTAAGAGCCCGAAGAAGCTGGCCGGGATGATGGCAGGCAAAGCGCGTTTGCTCTCTGAGGTAATTGAAAAGGCGCTCACCAGCGATGAAGACAAAGCGGAAGACAGCACGCTCAAAGATCAGATGAATGCCTTCAGAGAAATTCTGATTCACGACATCACGCCCAAAGGGTTTGCCGATGTGTATGCACAAACCATCGCTTACGGCATGTTTGCAGCACGTTTGCACGATCCTACACTCCCTACCTTTAGCCGGCAGGAGGCAGCGGAACTCATTCCTAAAAGCAATCCGTTTTTGCGCAAGTTGTTTGGCTACATAGCCGGACCCGACATTGACGACCGCATTAAATGGATTGTAGATAGTCTGGTCGACATCTTTCTGGCGTGCAACGTAGAAGAGATTTTAAAGAACTATGGCAAGCAAACGAAGATGGAAGACCCGATCATCCATTTTTATGAAACGTTTTTGAGTGAGTATGATCCTAAGCTGCGCAAAGCGCGCGGTGTATGGTACACCCCCGCACCGGTGGTTAATTTTATTGTGCGTGCCGTAGATGATATTCTCAAAACAGAATTTGGTTTGCCCCAAGGGCTGGCCGACAACAGCAAAACAAAAATAAAAGTAAATGTGCAGGGCAAGCCGGTGGAGCAGGAGGTGCACAAGGTGCAGATACTTGACCCCGCCACGGGCACCGGCACGTTTCTGGCCGAAGTGATCAAACACATTCATAAAAAGTTTGAAGGGCAGCAAGGCATCTGGAGCAATTATGTAGAAACCCATTTGCTGCCGCGCCTCAATGGCTTTGAGTTGCTGATGGCCAGCTATGCCATGGCACATTTAAAGTTAGATTTATTGCTTACCGAAACCGGCTACAAACCCACACGCGACCAACGCTTTAGAGTGTACCTCACCAACAGCCTTGAAGAGAGCCACCCCGAAACAGGAACCTTGTTTGCCGGTTGGTTAAGTGCAGAAGCCAATGAAGCTAATCATATTAAGCGTGATACACCGGTGATGGTGGTGATGGGTAATCCTCCTTATAGTGTGAGCAGCACGAATAAAGGAGAATGGATTCAAAGTCTTATCGCTGACTACAAAAAGGATTTGAATGAAAAGAAAATTAATCTTGATGATGATTATATAAAGTTCATTCGCTATGGACAATATTTTATTGATAAGAATGGCAGTGGAGTATTAGCATATATCTCAAATAATAGCTTTATCGATGGTATTACACATCGGCAAATGCGAAAGAGTTTACTGGAGAGTTTTGATAAAATCTATATTCTTGATTTGCATGGAAGTACAAAGAAAAGCGAAACTGCTTTGGACGGAAGTAAGGACGAGAATGTATTCGATATTCAACAAGGTGTTTCTATTAATTTATTCATAAAGGTAAATGACAAGAAGAAGGAAAAATTAGCGGAAGTAAATCATTATGACTTGCATGGGATTAGAGAAGATAAATACAAAGCACTTATCGAAAATGATTTTAAAAAGATTAAATGGAATAAATTAAAATATAAAGAGCCGTATTTCTTTTTTGTTGAAAAGAATTTTAGTGTTGAAAATTCTTATAATAGATATATTAAAATTGATGAGTTGTTTCTAAAGTTTGGGAATGGAATTGGCACAGATCGAGACAAATTATTCTATGATTTTAAATTCAGTGATATAGAGAAAAGATTTGATACTTTTTACTCAGAACGTTGTTTTGAAGGCAGATTTAAGGAAGAGTACAACGTTGCAGATTCTTCAAGTTATAGTCTATTAACTAAACGCTTAAACACTAAGTATAATCCAATATTTATAAAGCAATGTTTATACAGACCTTTTGATAAATTATTTCTTTACCACAATCCGCTTCTCATAAGTCGTCCGGCCAATGATATTATGAGAAATTTTGAAAATCAGAATTTATCTATACTTACAACTCGACAGATATCATCACAGAATTTTAGACACGCATTTATTTCAAACAGTATTTGCGATCGAGACCCACTATCTATTGCCACTAAAGAAAGAACTCAGGTTTTTCCGCTATATCTATATCCAGATAACAAAGCCCAACAAACCATCGGTCAAACCACCGAACGAACACCCAACCTAAACGCAGACATCGTAAAGCAACTCGCAGAGAAATTAGGTTTAGAGTTTGTGAACGAGAAAGTTGATCAGCATGGCAACCTCTGCTTTGCCGATAGTCCCGGGCTGCGCGATGAATACAAAACCACCTTTGCACCCATTGATATATTAGATTATATCTATGCCGTGCTGCATTCACCCACCTACCGTGTGAAGTACAAAGAGTTTTTGAAAATAGATTTTCCCCGTGTGCCTTACCCCAAAGACAGCACCACATTCTGGAAGCTCGTAAAACTCGGAGGTCAGATTAGGCAAATCCATTTACTGGAAAGTGGAGTAGTAGAAAAGTACATCACCCAATATCCCATCGATGGCAATAACTTAGTAGTGAAAATAAAATATCAGGGCAGCAACGTGTACATTAACGATTTTCAATACTTCGCTAATGTGCCCGAAGTAGCATGGAACTTTTATATAGGAGGCTACCAACCCGCACAAAAATGGCTCAAGGATAGAAAGGATAGAAAACTAGAGTTTGATGACATCCTTCATTATCAGAAGATCATTGTATCGTTAACAGAAACGGATCGGTTGATGAAGGAGATTAATAAAATTGAAATAGAATGAAATACATCACTGGAATAAAATTGCTTTTTAAAAGATTACCTTCTCTTATTAAAGAAACATTCATTTGGCTATGGGATGGGAAAATCTATTTGTTTGGAATCTTAGTCATTGGTTTATCCATTTATTCTTGCATTTTCATTTCAACCAGCGAGCCTTCAATTAGAATAACTGGCTACCTATTGCAAATGCTTGGAATGGCTAGCGCTATTAAAGGATTGTTGAGTATTAGACAATATTTTCAGCTAAAGACTTATCCTAAAATATTTTCTGATTGGTTTAGTAAACATCCTAAATGGAAGAAGCATCTTGTCATAAATGTTGGAACAAGTGAAATTACATTTGCTGGTATGAGGGCACGAGCAGAGGTGTGGACACCGGATCATTTAGATTATCCAATTGAAAAAAGAATTGAAGGAATTGTAAAAAATATTGATCGAATGCGCGCAGAACAATCTAAGCAATCAGGCGACATTGATAAATTGACTGATTCCTACGAGGAACAGAGTAAAATAATATCCAAAATGCCTAAGGAAGTGAAGAGCGAAATTAATTCAAACTTGAAGGACTTGCATACAACTGATCTAAGTATTTCTTTGATCGGTCTTGTCTTTTTAATTGTTGGAATTACATTAAGTACATTGTCGCCAGAGATATCAAAATTTTTAAATCAATAATAAATTTGCCCGTGGTCGGTGTTATCACCAATCCACGCGAATTGATTCACCTATCTTACCGGATACAAATTATTTTTTAACAACCGGCAACCGCACCACCGAAGGATATTTTTTAGAATGATGAATTTG
>JAYVTB010000028.1:0-13034 GCA_043774805.1 Cyclobacteriaceae bacterium
CGTCACTTCATCGGCAGTTCACTTTCGTTCATCTCTTTGACACTCACCTGCCTCGTTTTCCAAGGCTTTTCCTTGTCCGTTCAATACCAAAACTTTACAACTCCAGCACCGCAAGGTGGTTTGACAATCCTGCCTGAACAGTATTGTCGATGAGCCAGCTTTTCATCATCTTTAAAAGAACTTCATGGCACAAACTAAGGCACAAAGAGTTAAAATCATTCAGGAATATAACCGGGCGGCTTTACTTATTTAATAATCGCTTGACATACTTTCCTATAATATCAAATTCAAGGTTTACAATGCTTCCCGACTTGATATGATGAAAATTCGTGTGTTCATAGGTATAAGGAATAATCGCCACAGTGAACCCGTTATCTTTACTATTGAAACAGGTAAGGCTAACCCCGTTTATTGAAATGGATCCCTTTTCGACAGTAACATTTCCGCCTGTAGGATCATATTCGATTTCAAATAACCAACTTCCATCCTGATCTTTTACGGTCACGCATTTACCTGTTTGGTCAACATGACCTTGCACCACATGACCATCAAATCGGCCATTGGCAACCATACAACGTTCCAGGTTTACTTCATCGCCCGGTTTTAGCTGCCCCAGGTTAGACTTGGAAAGTGTTTCGTCAATAGCAGTTGCCCAATGTGAATTCCCTTCTACTTTCGTAACGGTGAGACATACTCCATTGTGTGATACACTCTGATCAATACGCAATTCATTGCTGATCGGGCTTTCAAAACAAAAACTTTTATTGGTGCGATCTTCTCTTACTTCCCTGATCTTGCCAAGTGCTTCAATGATTCCAGTGAACATGATAGAATGAATTACTACGCAAAATAATGAATAAATTACAGGTCATAATAATCGCGATCCACTACTTCTTCTCCGCCAACTTTTGCACGGCTTCTTTCTGATCAGGGCGTACGGTTGGATAAACAATACCTAACTGATCCAGATACGTTTTGTATTTGGCTGGGTTGTAATAGAAAGGTTTAAGCTTCGGTGCATACTCCTCCATAATTTTCTTATTTAGTGTGATGGCCGGATTATCCTTCTCTCCCACCAAAGGTGTGTATTGAATTTCTTTCGTTTGTTCCGTGCGATAATACTCCCAGGCATTCTTTAACACTTCAGGCTTCAGTAATATATCCAACATTGTCATGATCTCAGCTTTGGCCCCATATACGATTCCTTTGTGAGCAATCGGTGTTGCCATCGAGATCGCATTGCTCCAATGGTGCCCCGGTAAACCTGGAATATTAGAGGGATACCTCAGTACCACAGTAGGCACCGTCCAACTGATATCCGCAATGTCATCTGAACCTCCGCCCATTGCCATGAGTTGGCGTCCCATAACATTAACGGGGCCAGTTGGGCTGGGCAATCCCAGTGTATCCAGTTTTATGGCAAGGCCTTCAATCTTGGGAGCTTTTAATTCAATCTGCGTTGCTTTTGCAAGCAGTTGATCTTCTTCCGACCACGTTGGCAACCCAACCATTTTCATATTTTGATACATGGCTTCTGCAATGGGTTTGTTGAAGTGGCCTGGCCATGCAGATCCCAGAATCTCATAAGTAAATTTAGTATCCGTCATCAAGGCAGCACCTTCCGCAATTTTAACTCCGATATCGAAAAGTTTCTTTATGTTGGGATACGTGCGTTCTCTGAAATAATACCATACCGCTGCTTTGGACGGAACCACATTGGGTTGATCTCCTCCATCGGTGATAACATAATGTGAACGCTGCGTAAGCTCAAGATGCTCACGTCTGAAATTCCAACCTATATTCATTAGTTCAACGGCATCAAGCGCACTTCTTCCCCGCCATGGTGCACCAGCTGCGTGTGCGGCTGCACCTTCAAAATTGAAGCGCACTGAGACAAGACCGTTGTTACCGGCATCACCATAACCCACACCCAGGTTGTTGGCAACGTGAGTGAAAATACAGGCATCGACATCTTTAAAATATCCAGCTCTCACAAAGTAAGCTTTCGTCCCCACTAATTCTTCGGCAACACCCGGCCACAACATGATGGTGCCCGAAATCTTTTCCTTCTCCATGATTTTTTTTAATGCCAATGCAGAGATGATATTAAGCGCTTGCCCTGAGTTATGACCTTCGCCATGACCCGGGGCGCCCACTACGATGGGATCAGAATAAGCCACGCCAGGTTTTTGAGATGCTTTGGGAATACAATCCACATCTGAACCTAAAGCAATAACCGGTTTTCCACTTCCACTTACCCAAGTTGCTGTCCAGGCAGTGGGAACTCCTGCTATACCTTTTTGTACTTTGAAGCCTTGCTTCTCTAATAAGCTGGTCAGGTAATTAAAGGTCTCGTATTCCTGAAAACCCAACTCAGAAAAACTGAATAACATGTCATTGATCTGCTGACCAAGCACTGCGTACTTGTCGACTTCCAAAGCAGCTTCGGCTTTCAATTTCTCAACTTGTTGCACTTCCGTTTGCGCCCTTGAAAAATGAAAAAGAGCAAGACAACAGAAAAGTATTATGATTCTCTTCATCACTAATATCAGTTAGTCTTTTGTGAGGTGTTTAATTTTTCGATTGCTTCTTTCTGATCCGGGCGAATCACCGGGTACTTGATGCCTAGCTGATCGAGATAGGTTTTATACTTTACCGGGTCATAATAAAATGGTTTCAACTTAGGTTTGTAATCTTCCATTATTTTTTTGTTGAGGGTAATGGCCGGCTGATCCTTTTCACCAATCAACGGTATATACTTCTGCTCCTTAGTCTGTTCGTTAACATAATAACTTTTAGCATTCAACAGAATCTCGGGTGATAAAAATAAATCGAGCAATGTCATGGCCTCCACTTTTGCACCGGCAACTATACCTTTGTGCGCGATGGGTGTTGCCATGGCAATGGCATCTGACCAATGATGGCCAGGAAGCCCTGGAATATTGGAAGGATAGCCGAGCACGATCGTTGGCACTGTCCATGATATATCGGCAATATCATCTGATCCTCCTACCAATGACATCAACTGGCGTCCCATGATGTTCACCATTCCCGGAGGGTCTGGCAAACCAATCGTATCCAGTTTAATTGCCAACCCGGTTTGCTTGGGTGATTTCATTTCCAATTGTACTGCCTTAGCCAAGGTTTGATCTTCCGCTGACCATTTAGGCAATCCTACCTTTTTTATATTTGAATAAGCAGCAAGGGCCATGGGTTTATTAAAATGAGCAGGCCATGCAGAACCTAATATCTCGTAAGTAAATTTAGTATCGGTCATTAGTGCTGCACCTTCTGCGGTTTTAATTCCCTTGTCGAACAGTGCCTTGATGTCAGGATAAGTGCGCTCCCTGAAGTAATACCAAACTGAAGCTTTGGAGGGCACCACGTTTGGTTGATCACCTCCATCCGAAATAACATAGTGAGATCGCTGGGAAAGCGCGAGGTGCTCACGCCTGAAATTCCAACCGATATTCATTAACTCAACAGCATCTAAAGCACTTCTTCCCCGCCAGGGAGCACCAGCAGCATGTGCAGCAGCGCCTTCGAAATTAAATCTCACGGAAATCATTCCGTTGTAACCTCCATCTCCATGAGATACAGCGAGATTGCTGGCCACGTGTGTGAAGATGCAAGCATCTACATCCTTAAACACGCCAGCACGTACATAGTAGGCCTTGGTGCCCAGTTGCTCTTCGGCAATACCTGGCCACATAACAAGCGTACCCGAAATCTTTTCGCGTTCCATGATCTTTTTAATGGCCAGGGCAGAAATAATATTAAGTGCCTGTCCGGAGTTATGACCTTCACCATGGCCCGGTGCGCCCTCTACAATTGGATCTTTATAAGCAACGCCAGGTTTTTGTGAGGCCTTGGGAATACAATCTACATCTGATCCCAGCGCTATTACTGGTTTACCAGATCCCCATGTGGCGGTCCATGCTGTCGGTATTCCAGCAATTCCCTTTTGAATTTTAAAACCATTTTTTTCAAGTAATGAAGTGAGGTACTTCTGTGTTTCTTCTTCCTGAAAACCAAGTTCTGAAAAACTAAACAACATATCATTGATCTGCTGACCCAGCGTGGCGTACTTCTCTACTTCCAGAGCAGCATCAGCCTTAAGTTTTTCAACTTGTTGTAATTCGGTCTGTGCATAAATAAGTGTTGTGATACTGGCAAATAGCAGTGTAAATAATTTCTTCATAAAGTCAAATATTTGATCAAATCCCAAGATAAGAATTGATCATTGTCATGGCAATAGAATTACAAGAACGGAAAAAAATATGCATGACTCCCAAAATGTGCAAGGTGTGTTCTTGATTAAGATGTATCTTAAACCAAAAATTAACACACCAATAAAGTTAGTAACGAAGGTTACTCCACTTGGATAGCTAACCTGTCATGGCCAAAGACAAAAACATTGTTCATCAATACTTCAAGAAAGAAATTGAAGGAGGTAAAATTCTGGTTAAAGTAAATCCCATTTACTTTACCGGGACTGAACTCATTATCGATGAATCTGGTGAATTGCAAAGTCGCGATCTGGAATTTGATGATCAAATTTTTGATGACTTGAAGCACGATGGATTCATCGAAGTGAATGCTTTGGAGTTCAATATTTATTTATCAGGATTGCTGTGATTGTTTGTATTGAACATCTTTTTGTTAGTTTTGCACCGGCAAATCGGCACGACCAGCTCCTGCTGAACTCCCCCAGGATCGGAAGGTAGCAAGGGTAGGCAGTTGTAGCGGTGCGATGTTCGGTTTGCCACTTTTTTTATCCCTCTCCTCACCGGAACCACTGCGGTTTTTTCGATTTTTGAGTTAGTTTTACACTTTATAAACCACTATCTCCATGAAGTTTTTTATTGATACTGCTAATCTTAATGAAATACACGAAGCCTATGATCTGGGCGTATTGGATGGGGTAACTACCAACCCATCGCTGATGGCCAAAGAAGGTATTGGCGGCAAAGAGAAGGTTATGGCCCACTACAAAGCAATCTGTAACATTGTTGATAATAATGTGAGTGCCGAAGTGATTGCTACTGATTTCGAAGGTATCATCCGCGAAGGAAAAGAACTAGCAAAAATTGATGATAAGATTGTCGTAAAAGTTCCGATGATAAAAGATGGTGTTAAGGCCATAAAAAAATTCACCAGTGAAGGAATTCGGACCAACTGCACGCTTGTATTTTCTGCTGGCCAGGCGTTGTTAGCCGCAAAAGCCGGGGCAAGTTATGTTTCTCCCTTTATTGGTCGCCTGGATGATATCTCTCAGGATGGTCTTGAACTCATCGCTCAAATCCGATTAATCTATGACAACTATGGCTACGGAACAGAGATTTTAGCCGCCAGCGTAAGACATACTATTCACTTAATCAAGTGTGCCGAAATTGGTGCCGATGTTGCAACCTGTCCGCTGAATGTGATCACGGCTTTGTTAAAACATCCACTTACGGATAGTGGCTTAGAAAAATTCCTCTCTGATCACAAAAAAACAAATGGATAACTTCAGTGATAGAAAATAATCTCTTATATACTCTAAGGACTAACTGAAATTGAGAATATGTTTTCAACTGATCCGGTAGTAAGAGTAAAAGATGCCACCATCTTTCAAGATAACAGCACTGTTCTCGATAATATAAGTTTTGAAATCGCTAAGGGTGAATTTGTCTTTTTAATCGGCCGTACAGGATCAGGCAAATCGTCTCTGTTAAAAACACTCTATGCCGATCTGCCCCTGCACATGGGCGAAATTAATGTGGCTGGCTTTGATATTCGAAAGATAAAGAATAGCCAGATTCCGCTATTGAGAAGAAAAATTGGAATCATCTTCCAGGATTTTCAACTGTTCCCCGATCGTACTGTAGGCGAGAATCTGAACTTCGTGATGAAAGCAACCGGTTGGAAGGACAACGCGAAAATGAAAAATCGCCTGGCCGAAGTACTTATGCAGGTTGGTTTAGGTTCGGTGGAAAAGAAGATGCCTCATCAATTATCGGGTGGTGAACAACAACGGGTTGTAATTGCCAGAGCCCTGGTTAACGAACCACTCATTCTCATTGCCGATGAGCCCACCGGAAATCTCGACCCGAAGGTGGCCAGTGAAATTTTAAGGTTGTTTCAACAAATCAATAAGAGTGGAACTGCCATATTAATGGCTACTCATAGTTATGGCTTGATACGAAAATTTCCAGCTCGTGTGTTGAAATGCGAGGACGGAAATATGGTCGATTCCAATACGGAACAATTTGAATTCAAGAGCGAAGAGGAATTTTAGATCGTTACCTCTTCCGCTTTCTTCTCTGAATCCTCCAGGTTTTCTATTTGCTGATTTAGTAAATCAATGCGAACCAGCATATTCAGTATAAGCGCATCCTTTATTTTTTCCGAAGGATGTGACTTCATCTGTTCGCGCAGTACCTGATACATGGCATCCAGTTTCTCTAGATCCTGGGTAAAAGACGCATTGTCATCAAATTCCTTGGTGATTAAAGTACAAGTCGATCTATTTTTGATACCTGGGTCTGCCATTTATTCCGTAGCCGTAGTAATCAGGACAGTCAAGGTTTTTGTGGATTTTGCGAATCCTTGTCCTGTAATTCAATAAGAACTCATGTGATCCATTTGAGAATTTATTAAGACTCGAACCGGTCATATCGAACGAATAAGCAAAATGAAAGCTTTCACTGATTTTCAAATCAATAAATCCAATCAATGCGTCTCCGCTGCGCCATGAAACGCCAGTACTAACAATATTATGGATGATAACCCCCAGGTTCAAATCCACACTCAACGGTTGACCTTCTTGTGCCCTCACCAAAAAGGAAGGATTTAACTTAAGCGTGCCCTTCGGATTTAATGATTTATAAGTTCCTCCTCTCAAAAAATAATAGCGGGCTTCCTTTAAGGATGATCCGAACGCATCCACACTGGAAACCAGGGTGCTATTTAGAATAAACGGAACAGAGAAACCCAAAAAGGAATTTTTAAAATTCAAGTAAATGCCTGTTCCAAAGTTAGGCTTGTAGGTATTCAAGGACGCAAATGAGGCATCATTGGGATTTAATAAATCCAGCTTGGAAAAATCAGCTCCCAGAAAATTAAATCCTGCTTGTAAGCCCATGGAGAGCGTGACATTTTCAAAAGCAATTTTATAGGAATAGTAACCGTACACGTTTTGGTTACCGTAACTTCCTATTTCATCATGATTAACGAGTAGCCCTACTCCCACTTTACCATTGTATAAAGAGGTATGTCCACTAAAGGAGAATGTTCTGGGTGCACCCGGAAAGTTTACCCATTGATTGCGGTATGTGGATGTTAAACTAAGTTGTACGTGATTACCGGCATAGGCAGGATTAATCACCAGCTCGTTAAAATAATATTGAGAAAACACAGGATATTGCTGAGCACTTACCCGATGGTGTACAGCGATAACGATGATGATCGTAATAAAAAGTGAGGAAATTGCTTTGGCTATCATCGTTGTCATTTTACAATTTCAAGATATCCTGCAAGTGGTTTCGATCCATCACGTTTATCCACAATATAGAAATAAGTACCATCTGGTACATTCGTTCCCATGGGACTGACACCCCGGTTAGATATTCCATCAAATAACGTACTGCTGTTGTCATATCCATTCGCTTCATAAACCAATGTTCCGGCCCGATTGAAAACCTTTACATTATTATTTTCAAATTTATCGATGCAGTCAATATGAAAATAGTCATTCTGTGAATCACCATTTCGGGAAATACCATTACGTGGCCGTATGTCAGCCGGAATCACAAGGTCTTTTGTTGCCTGGCAACCCAGTTCTGAAGTTATTCGCGCTGTGTAGAAACCTGAGAATACTTCCATAAGATTTGGGCCCACCGCCACAACCTGATTTCCGCTAAACCATTCAATTAAGGCAATACCAACTGTTGAGTTGTATATGATATCAGCATAACCATTCGGTTGATCACACGCGGCATTCGTAATGGCAAAACCAAAGTCTGGAATCTCCTTTTTTTCAACAACATCTTTGTTTGCCAATGGAGATTTACATCCCGTTATTCGATTTGTAGCCGTGACGGAATATGTTCCTGCGGCCAGACTATCATAGATCTCACCCACAAAATCAGCGGGAGGAACTTCAGCTTTCCCATCGTACCAATCAAAAATATAGTCAATTGTATTTCCTCCAACCGAAACTGAAAGTGCTCCATTATTGAAAACACAACTGGTAACGTCTGAAATTAATTTAATTGACGGAACCGGGATAGGTAATGTTCCATTAGCAACACTCGTCTGAACAGTAGCCGAACAACCCGTAACAAGGTTGATGGTCTCGATGGTATATAGCTGTGGACTTACCTTCAATTCACCGAATTCAGCACCGGTATAAACAGGTGTGCCAGCAATTCCATTTCCTTCATACCAATTAAACTGGAATCCCACAAAGGTTCCATCCACCAATACCCGCGCCACACCATTTGGATTACCCGGATCACAGTTTGTTACTGGTGAAATACTGGTAACAACAGGCTGAGGGAATTTACGAAGATCATCAACAGAGACTTTATCAATAGTTACACATCCAGTATTTATATCCGTTAAGCGCACTGTGTAAATCCCATTGGGCAAATTCTCCTGAACATGGTTCTCTGTAAGCAGTGGACTATTTGGATCATTCGGCATATTAGGGTACTCCGGATTATTCAAATCGGCTGGAGGATCACCAACATACAAGTCGGCCTTGTAATTATAAGTGAAAGGATAATTTTTAGAAGGATCTGTACTTACCGGGAACGCAACGGCCCTGGCATAAACCGAACCATCAACCGTATTACACTCTGTTAATGGATTGCTCGATAAGGCAAGGACAGGTTTGAACTCAAATTTATTGTCAGGCAGAATAAATATAGCCGAGGCCTTACAATTTGTTGTTAGATCGTGTACCTGTAAGGAATAGTCACCGGCAAGTAAACTATTGATTGTGCTGGTGAACGCAAACGAACTTCCACTTAAATTTAAATTTGAGAACCAGTTGAAATCATAATTAGCGTTGGTATCATTTTGTCCATCTGCTAAGGCGGTAAGAACACCTGAACCAACGTTTACCGTACACATAATCTGTGGTGCTATTTGTTGAATGCTCACCACCGGGTAAACAATATTGGCTGAATCTATGACCGCCTCCACTGGAGCAGAAATACATTGCGTGATAATATTTTTAACTCTTACAAAATATTTACCGGTCAACTGGTTTGAAAGTAAACTATTTTGCTCACCCGCAATTAAGCCGGATGGGAATGAGTTTTTGTACCATTCATAATCATAATCGGTATCCAAATCATCGGGAGGATTTGTCAATGTTGTAGTCCCCCCTATGGTAACGGACACCACCTTGACGCTACCCTGTGGCAAACAGTTGGAAGGATTAACTTGATCGATATCAATAATGTTAGGAAGACTCAGGGTCTGATTTGTTATTAATGTATACACTTGATTAAACTTGCAACCTGTATTCGTGTTTGTTACCACAACCGAATAAGGACCTGGCCCGGCCAAATCAATAGTACTCAATGGAGATGCACCACCAAGAATACTGGTTGGTGGTAAAGCTCCTCCGTTAAATGTCCACGTAAAACTATATGCACCAGTTGGCCCCACACGTTCAGAGGCTGTTGCCTCTAAAAATCCATTAGGGCTTGAAGGATCACAGCTTGAATTTGGCACAACTGAAGTAAATGCAATATCAGGGACTTTGCTATTATCCAGTATTTCTATTCTAAATGGAGCTGACTCACAACCCGATCCCGGGTTAAGTCCCGACCGCTTCTTAACTTTTACAAAATATGAATCTGCACCAATTGTAGGAAGATTAGTGATATCAAGTACATCTTCACTTTGAGTTGGCCCTACTACAGCAGTAGCCGCGTTTCCCCTCGACCAGGTAAAGTCGAAATTTGAATGTGTCGCATCAACTACTCCACCAACCAGTATATCGTTGGGGCCAACCGTAATACTTCCATCCGGATTACAGACAAATTGATTGACAGCAGTGGCGTTAATGATGATGATTGGTGTTGCTTGTTTGGTAATGGTAGTTTGCGCTATACCAAAACAACCAGAAGTATTATTCTTAACAGAGATCGAGTACGACCCATCACTTAACAGCGAGAAATTGTCATCCACGCCAAGTCCATCACCATTTGAAGTTCCGTTGGCAATCGGTGAAATCAGTGGGGTACTAATCCAGGTATAATCATAATTTAGAGAAGGTGCAGAACCGGGGTTGGTAACCAGAACCTTCAATCCACCATCAAAGTTAGTTTCGCATGCGGTATTGGAAAATGGAGTAAGCATAACCGTAGGATCTACACTTCTATCAAGGATGTCCACTCTGAATGGAGCAGACTCACAACCAGAACCAGGATTTAAACCGGAACGCTTCTTAACTTTTACAAAATATGAATCCGCACTAATGGTAGGCAGATTGGTGGCATTAAGTAGATCAGCACCTTGAGTTGGTCCCACTACAATAATACCCGCATTAGTGCGCGACCATGTAAAATCGAAATTTGAATGTGTCGCATCCACTACCCCACCCACCAGTATATCATTCGCACCAACCGTAATGCTTCCATCCGGATTACAGATGAGCTGATTTATTGGAGTGGCATTGATAACAACAATGGGTGTAGCCGTTTTTACAATTGTCGTTTGCGCAAGTCCAATACATCCCGATGCATTATTCTTGAATGATAATGAATAAGTACCATCGCTTAATCCCGTAAAGTTATCATCTGCACCAAGCCCATCACCATTTGACAGGGCATTCGTGATGGGAGAAGTAACTGGAGTAGTCCAAACATAATTATAGGTCGCTGTGGCTACAGATCCTGGATTTGTCACTTTGGCAATGACAGCCCCTTCAAAGTTAGCGTCACATGCCGTGTTTGCAAAAGGTGTGAGGCCACCTGATGGCTTAACACTTTGGTCTTCAACATCAATTTTGAAGGGTGAACTTAAGCAACCCAATCCGCCTGTAGTGCCCGCTATTACTTTTACTGCTCTTACCCAATAAGACCCGGTCGTTACTGGTATTGACGGCAGTGGTGCACCAATATTGGATAAGACCTCACCTCCTTTTATCGCAGGATTATTATCACCATTGGCTGACAAAATATTGGTGCTTAGAGTCACATTTGTGAACCAGCTGAACTGATAATTCGATAAATTATCACTTGCTGTCACACTTGGAATAGAGAGATTTTTGACCTCGACAGATGCGTTGGTTTCCAATAAAGGGTCACACGCCAATGCTGGTAAGACGACTACGTCACCATTTAACTCGGCTACATGGGGGGTGTTTGGAATATCAAATATTTTAGTAGTTGAACATCCCTTTGATGATGTTACTGTTATTGTATACTGTTCGCCCCGAAGGCCACTAATGTTTTCTATGTCTCCGTCTATAAAAGTAGAGGCAGTTGGATATCCAGGAACTGCAACGTTACCAGCATCTTTTACATCAATCGAATAAGTAACAAAGGGGGCTGCTCCCTTCTGAAGAATCGTTGGCGGAGGCGGCAGAGGATAGGAAGCACTGAAGGGATCATTTTCATCAGTCACTACCTTAATCTGTAGTGAGCCGTCACCTGAGACAGGCGATGCAACGCAAGTCGTATTGACAGTTGATCCGAGAATGTCCACTTTAGGTGGCAATGCCTCAATAAGCTTGACCAGCACAGGAGAAGAATAGCACGCTGAAGGAATAAATGCAGGGTTCTCTCTGGCCACGATGGTAAAGATTCCAGAAGCAAGACCAGAGAAAATATTACCTGCTGGTGCGGCAGTGATTTGATTCAAAATTCCACTTCCTAAAACAGGATTAGCCGTTGGATAAATTTGAAGCAAATATTGGTTCGCAGGATTAGGTGCTGTCAATTCAACTTCAATCTCACCCACATCTCCAGAACACTCATCCGGTTTTATTCTTGCCAGAATGATGACTGGCTCCTGCAGAAATGGAAGGAACACCGTTTTAAACTCCTTACAACCATCTGAATTGCGTTGCGCTACAACGGAATATGTTCCTGATGGTCGACCGAATAAAGTAGGTCCGGATTTAGTACCTGTAGGGGCTTGTGGTCCTGGCGATCCTGGATATGGAGTGCCAAACAAAGAATTGGGATCTATGTCGAGCGCAGGCTGAATAAACGTTACAACCGGATCAGTATAAAAACTTGGAGTTGGTATATCTAAACCATTCGTTGGATTGCCTTGAAACCATTGAAAGGTGAATCCTCCAAACGGTGCAGGAACACCACCCCCGCTATCGACAAAGGCTGTAATTACTCCATCGGCATCCGCACACGATGCAGGTTTGTTATTAATTTCAACATCAACATTAAACAGCGGCCCTGTTGGACCATTAACCACATCAGTAAAATCAGATGATTTACAATTAGATATAGTATTGGTGGCAATTGCGGTATAATTACCGGCAGCAAGCGGAACACCAGCGCTTAATTCATTCAATACTCTGTCTGTTTCAGAAAGCAATGTTCCGGAAGTATTTCCACGGAACCAGGAAAGTGAGTAATCAGAATACTCAGCTAAAGTTAGCTCATCACCGGGGTCATTAGAGTCACCATCGTTATTCTTATCGATAAATATCTTTGCCGTAACAAAACCGTGTGTATTGCAATCAACAATATCTGTTGCTACTAATTCAAGCCTTGGTAGCCTAATTCTTTCTGGCAGGAAAACACTCTGTTTATTTGAACAACGGGTTGATGTACGCTGCACAGTTAATGAGTAAAAGAGATTGCCTGGCAAGGAATTAATGGAAGCAGTACTTCCAACGGTTGGTCCACCTCCTGTTAAGGGATTTCCGTCATTTGTCCATAGATAGGAGTAGCCAGCGGTTTCGGCCACGGCACCGCCAATGCTTGTTTCATCCATGGAGGCACTAAGTACTCCATTAGGACTGGTAACATCGCAAGACGTCTGATCGGTGATGACTACATTTATAT
>JAYVTB010000029.1:0-3058 GCA_043774805.1 Cyclobacteriaceae bacterium
GGCCATCGTTACTCGCCACCATTTCTTTTTTTGTTGGCGGAATTCTGATTAGCCATTTTGTTCTTCCTTACATCTTAGCTCTTTAAAATAATGAAGAACCTAAAATATTTAATTGTTGGAGTTGTTTTCGGAGTGGCACTCACTAAAGGGGAAGCGATATCCTGGTATCGTATGCAGGAGATGTTTTATTTTCAGGGATTTCATATGTATGGAATTTTTATGACGGCCGTGCCGATTGGCGCATTGAGCATTTGGCTCATACGAAAATTCAAGATTAAAACGTTCGAGGGAGAAAACGTTGAGCCGATTATAAAGCCCTATCACCACGGAGTGATTTTTGGTGGATTGATTTTTGGTTTTGGTTGGGCCCTGACTGGCGCATGCCCAGGGCCGTTGTATGCACAGATTGGTGCTGGCTATCTTGTAACCATTATTACATTTTTATCCGCTTTAGTAGGGACGTGGGTCTTTGCACTGCTGAAACCATACTTACCCGATTGATGTAAAACAAAAAATCTGTTCAATACAATCAATGCAATTGAACAGATCTTTTGTAAACCTTAATACTATTCTAAAGCGCTTTTAAAGCAGCGTCATAATTTGGTTCCTGACTAACGACTGGAACAAGTTCAGTGTGTCTTATTTTCCCCTGCTTATCGATTACAACAATTACACGAGCAAAAAGTCCGCTCAAACCGCCATCAATCATTTCAACACCATAGTTTTTAGAGAAACCCTTATTCTTATAATCAGACAGCGTTACAACATTGCTTATGCCCTCGGCACCGCAAAAACGTTTAAAGGCGAAAGGCAAATCTTTAGAAATATAAAGTACGGCCGTATCGCTTAAGCTTGTAGCACGTTTGTTAAATTCGCGAACAGAAGTAGCACACACACTCGTATCAATGCTGGGAGAAATATCTAATATTAGATTTTTACCCGCAAAATCTTTTAAGCTCACCTCTTTTAAATCATTTCCAGTTAAGATAAAATCGGGAGCAGAAGAACCTATTGCAGGAAGTTCGCCATTGATGTTTACCATATTTTCGCCTAATTTAGTTTGTGCCATGTGTTTAAATGTTTGGTTTTAATGCGCTAAGGTAACAGAATATGATTTCGGAATGTTCACCATATGGTATTTTCAAAGGATGAGTAATTGTCCTGGATGAGTTGGGGGAATAACTGCTAAGGTTGCCGGTTTCAGGTGACCAGTGTCCGGTAACAAGATCTTTCTCATTGATCAATTTGATGTAGCATTTATACCAAGAGTTTTTTTAAAGTGTATTCATTTCCATGAGTGGTTATACTATTTGCTTCGTCTCATGTACATTGAAATTTAATTACCCAAACGTATGAAGCTATTTTACACCCTCTTTTTATGCGCAATATCCTTGGTAGCGAGCGCGCAAGTAAATGCCAAACTGCAGGCGAAGATTGATTTGCAGGCAAAAGAAATGGAAAGCAAAGTGATCGAATGGCGTAGGCACCTTCATCAATATCCGGAGTTATCAAACAGAGAAACAAAAACTGCGGCATATGTAGCGGAGCATTTGAAATCTTTGGGAATCGAAGTGCAAACCGGTGTAGCTAAAACCGGTGTAGTCGGATTATTAAAAGGAGGCAAGCCGGGACCTGTAATTGCTTTGCGTGCCGATATGGATGCTCTTCCTGTAACGGAGCGGAATAGTTTACCCTTCGCATCAAAAGAAAAAACAACATTCAATGGACAAGAGACTGGCGTAATGCATGCTTGTGGGCACGATTCACATGTTGCCATTTTAATGGCTGTGGCCGAAGTGCTCTCAAAAAATAAAAGTGACTTAAAAGGAACAATTAAATTTATTTTTCAACCTGCGGAAGAAGGACCTCCAGCGGGAGAAGAAGGTGGTGCTGGCTTAATGGTTAAAGAAGGTGTACTTGAAAACCCAAAAGTAGACGTGATTTTCGGAATGCACATTCAATCCATTTCTCCATTGGGAAGAATTACGTATCGTCCTGCCGGGATGATGGCGGCTTCAGATTGGTTTACGATTAAAGTGAAAGGGAAACAATCGCATGGCGCTGCACCATGGATGGGCGTAGACCCTATCGTTGTAAGCGCTCAAATTATATTGGGACTGCAAACTATTGTGAGTCGCCAAACCGATTTAACAAAAGAAGCGGCTGTTATTAGTATCGGAAGAATACAAGCCGGTGTTCGTGAAAATATAATTCCCGAAGAAGCTTTAATGGCGGGGACCATACGAACATTAGATGCCGACATGCAAAAGAAAATTCATGAAAAAATAAGACTGACTGCTATCAACATTGCCGAAAGTGCCGGAGCAACTGCAGAAGTTATTATTGAAAACAAAACACCCATTACCTATAACGATATTCCATTAACAGAAAAAATGGTGGCCAGCTTACAGAAAGCAGCAGGAGCAGAAAACGTTGTGCGCATCAATGCTGTAACGGGCGCAGAAGATTTTGCTTTCTATCAACAAAAGGTACCCGGTTTTTTCTTTTTCGTTGGCGCAATGCCTCCTGATCAAGACCCGAACAAAGTACCTGCTCATCACACTCCTGATTTTATGATTGACGAACGTGGATTCATCACCGGATTGAAAGCTATGTTGGATGTAACATTGGATTATATGTACATGCCGAAGAAATGAGTTAATCGTTAAATGTTAATTTCTTAGGGATTTCGCTAGGCCGATCAATGGTTAAATGTGAAGCAATAAAGGTCTTAAACATTTAGTTCTGGTGACCACATCAAATGCACACCCGCGATTAACATTTAACGATTAACTTTTGATCATTCTCTGCGCAATTCTTCACCGTGAACATTCGCCCAATACCTTTGCCTAAAAGCAGCGAATCATGCAACAAAAACCAAAACACATTGCAGTCTGCGGAAACATCGGTTCTGGCAAAACCACATTGACCGAAAAACTTTCAAAGCATTATGGATGGCAAGCGTTGTATGAATCGGTAGACCACAACCCTTATTTGCGTGATTTTTATGAAGACATGACACGTTGGGCATTTCACGTGCAGATCTATTTTTTGAATA
>JAYVTB010000030.1:0-4929 GCA_043774805.1 Cyclobacteriaceae bacterium
AAATTGTTATATATCTTTGCAGCCCGTTCCAAAAAACGGGTTTGCTTTTTAAATAAGTCAAATGAAAACAACGGATCCAATAGCAGATTATTTAACACGGTTGCGCAACGCCATTAAGGCACGTCATCGTGTGGTAGAAGTTCCTGCTTCCAACATCAAGAAGGAGGTAACAAAGGTGCTTTTTGATAAGGGTTACATCCTCAATTATAAATTTGAGGACACCGACAATAAGCAGGGCAATATCAAGATTGCTTTGAAGTACAATCCAGATACAAAGGAGTCTGCGATCACCCGATTGCAACGCGTGAGTACTCCAGGTTTACGTCAATACAAAGGTTCAGATAGTTTGCCTAAAGTTCTTAACGGACTGGGAATTGCGATCCTTTCTACTTCTAAGGGCGTGATCACCGATAAGGAAGCTAAGGCCTTGAATGTAGGTGGTGAGGTTTTGTGTTACATCTATTAATTGAAAGATCATGTCACGTATAGGTAAATTACCAGTCCAACTTCCGAAAGGCGTAACATTCTCATTCTCTGAATCAGATCACGTAGTCACGGTTAAAGGTCCTAAGGGTGAACTGAAGCAGTTGATTGATCCTGACTTTAAAGTTGCTTTAGAGAATGGTGAAGTAGTTGTTCAACGTCCTACGGATCAAAAACGCCACAAGGCCATGCATGGTTTATATCGTTCCCTGATTTCGAACATGGTGGAAGGTGTAAGCAACGGTTATAAGAGACAATTGGAGTTAATTGGTGTAGGCTATAAGGCAACGGCTCAGGGAAATGTACTTGACCTTAGCCTAGGTTATTCTCACAGCGTTATCGTGGGCATTCCTTCTGAGTTAAAAGTAGTGGCTACCCAGGAGAAAGGTCAAAATCCAACGATCACACTGGAGGGTATCGATAAACAATTGATTGGTCAGGTTGCAGCAAAGATTAAGTCATTGCGTAGCGTTGAACCTTACAAAGGAAAAGGCATTCGTTTTGTCGGTGAGTATGTTCGTAGAAAAGCTGGTAAAGCAGCTGCTAAATAATAATTAGTCATGGCAAATATTAAAGACAGAAGAACCAGGATTAAGAAGGGTATCCGTAAGAACATGGAGGGTACGTCAGAGAGACCACGTCTTTCAGTGTTCCGTAGCAATAAAGTAATCTATGCCCAGATCATTGATGATTCAAAAGGGCATACCATTACAGCAAGTTCATCCGTTGAACTTGATAAGAAAGGTGGAGTGAATATCACGATTTCTAAAAGCGTTGGAAAGAAAGTGGCTGAGAAGGCACTTGCCAGCGGAGTAAAAGAGATTGTTTTTGACCGCAATGGTTATCTCTATCATGGTAATATCAAAGCTTTGGCAGAGGGAGCCAGAGAAGGTGGATTAAAATTCTAAAAGAGCATGACACAAAGTAACGTCAGCACAGTAAAGGCGAGTGAAATCGACCTGAAAGAAAAAGTAGTAGCCATCCAACGAGTAGCTAAAGTGGTGAAAGGTGGTAGAAGATTCAGCTTCGCTGCTATTGTTGTGGTAGGTGATGGAAATGGAGTGGTAGGTTATGGTCTTGGCAAAGCCAATGAAGTAACTGATGCTATTACCAAAGGTATAGATGATGCCAAGAAACATTTGGTGAAAGTGCCAATTATCAAGGGTACTGTGCCACATGAGTCGTTGGGCAAATTCGGAGGTGGTTTCGTATTGCTGAAGCCTGCTTCTCCTGGTACAGGCGTTATTGCCGGTGGTGCCATGCGCGCTGTATTAGAAAGTGCCGGGGTACATAATGTGTTGGCGAAATCTAAAGGATCATCAAATCCTCACAACGTAGTGAAAGCTACTTTCAAAGCATTAACTACGATGCGTGATCCTCAAACCATCGCGCGCAATCGTGGAGTTTCTTTATCAAAAGTTTTCAACGGATAAGAGTCATGGCAAAAGTTAAGATTACTCAGACCCGCAGTACTATAAAAAGACCTGAAACTCAATTGAGGACTATTCAAGCATTGGGATTGGGCAAAGTCCATCGTTCTGTTGAAGTGGAATATACTCCTCAGATTCAGGGCATGGTGAAAAAAGTAAAACACTTAGTTAGCGTAACCGAATTATAACATGAAGCTGCATACTCTTAAACCGGCTGATGGAGCGGTAAAAAATAATAAGAGACTCGGAAGAGGACAAGGCTCGGGTGGTAGCACTGCAGGCCGTGGTCACAAAGGTGCCCAGTCTCGTTCCGGATATCATAAGAAAATTGGATTTGAAGGTGGTCAGATGCCCCTGCAAAGACGTATTCCAAAGTTTGGTTTTAAGAATAACAATAAGGTGTACTTCAAGGCGATCAACTTGGATGCATTAGAGGATCTCGCACAAAAAACAAGTGTTTCTGCTATCACCCTTCAGTTGATGGTTGAAAATGGAATTGTTGGTAAGAATGATAGTGTGAAAATTTTAGGCCGCGGTGAATTGAAATCAAAAGTAAGCGTGGAGGCTCACGCCTTCTCAGCTACCGCATCTAAAGCAATTGAAAACTTAGGCGGCACCGCCACAACTGTGAAATAATGAAGCGTTTCTTTACAACCATAAAGAACATATTTTCAATCGAGGATTTGAGGGTTAAAATCTTCAATACAATTGGATTCCTGATCATTTTCCGTTTAGGCTCTTACATTGTACTTCCTGGTATTGATCCAAATTTACTATCCGGAAATCAAGGTGGAATTTTTGATTTGCTGAACACATTCCTGGGAGGATCGTTCAGCAGAGCCTCCATCTTTGCATTGGGGATTATGCCGTACATCTCTGCGTCCATCGTGGTTCAGTTATTAACGGTAGCAGTTCCGCATTTCACCAAACTTCAGAAGGAAGGTGACAGCGGTCGCAAAAAATTAAATCAGTTCACGCGCGTACTTACTATTATTATTACTGCAGCGCAGTCATACGGTTATATCAGAGCCACTGTAAATTCAGAGGCGATTTTAAATCCAGGACTTTTCTTCACCGTGAGTTCAATCATGATCCTGGTGGCAGGCACGATGTTCTGTATGTGGCTAGGCGAGCGTATTACGGATAAGGGTATTGGAAATGGGATCAGCATGTTGATCATGATTGGTATCGTATCCCGTTTTCCGGCAGCCATCTATCAGGAGATTGATTCAAAAGGAATGAATGGAATGCTTTTATTCATCATTGAAATATTGGCCCTCTTCTTTGTGGTAGTTGGTGTTATTGCTTTGACGCAGGCTACGAGAAGAATTCCAGTTCAGTACGCTAAACAGGTAGTTGGAAATAAGTTGTATGGTGGCAAACGTGATTTTATTCCACTCAAGCTTAATTCAGCTGGTGTTATGCCGATCATCTTTGCCCAGGCGCTGATGTTTATTCCTCCTTTGGTTGCACAGATATGGAGAGATAGTGACGTGGGTGCTTATGTGGGAACCACGTTCGCTGACTTTACCTCATGGCAATACAATTTGTTGTTCGGAATTTTGATTCTGGTGTTCACCTTCTTTTACACAGCGATCACGGTTCCGTCTAATGACATTGCTGATAATTTGAAACGAAATGGCGGTTTTGTGCCAGGTATTAAACCTGGAAAACAAACGGCTGAGTTTATAGATAGTATTTTATCAAAGATTACTTTGCCTGGCGCCATCTTCTTAGCGGCCGTTGCTATTCTTCCAGCTTTTGCTGTGAGAGCAGGAATCACGCAGAATTTTGCTCAATTCTACGGTGGTACATCTCTATTGATTCTGGTGGGTGTTGTCCTTGACACACTTCAACAGATTGAGAGCTACCTGTTGATGAGACATTATGAAGGTATGATGAAGTCAGGAAGAGTAAAAGGACGTTCTCAGTTTGCTGCGGCTTAAAGTTGAATGGTTCACTTAAAGACGGACGAGGAGATTCAGATCATTAAAGAAAGTGCGCAAATCTTAGGAAAAGCGCACGCGGAAGTAGCCAAGAGGATAAAACCCGGGGTGAAAACGAAAGATCTGGATTTAGTTGCCGAAGAGTTTATACGTGACCATCATGGAGTGCCATCTTTTAAGAATTACGGAGGGAATTTCCCTGCCTCACTTTGTATCTCAGTCAATGAGGTAGTGGTGCATGGGTTTCCTGGAGGTTATGAGATAAAAGAAGGAGACATCATTTCCATCGACTGTGGAGTACTTTTTAACGGTTTTCACAGTGACTCTGCTTATACCTATCCATTGGAGGGCGCAAAGCAAGAGGCGATTGATCTGCTAACCCGAACATATAATTCGTTATATCTCGGTATAGAACAGGCAAAAGCGGGGAATCGGGTTGGCGATATTGGCTTTGCAATTCAAAGCTATGTTGAACAATTTGGTTATGGTGTAGTGAGGGAGTTGGTGGGTCATGGTGTTGGAAGAAGCCTTCATGAAGATCCGGAAGTGCCTAACTATGGAAAGCGGGGAAAGGGCGTGAAGATACAGGCGGGGATGGTTTTTGCCATCGAGCCTATGATCAACATGGGCACCAAGAACGTGCTACAGGAACGTGACGGCTGGACCATTCGTACCATGGATCGCAAGCCATCGGCTCATTTTGAGCATATGGTTGCCGTATTGGAAGACAGAACGGAAGTATTGACAACACACGAATATTTAGAAGAAGCTTATTCATACAAGTGGCGAAACAAAAGTCGATAGAACAGGACGGAACAATTTTGGAAGCGTTATCCAATGCAATGTTCAGGGTGCAATTGGAAAACGGCCACGAAGTGCTGGCACATATTTCAGGAAAGATGAGGATGCATTACATCCGAATCCTACCAGGCGACAAAGTGAGGTTAGAAATGTCACCGTATGATTTAACAAAAGGAAGGATAACATTTAGATACAAATAAGATGAAAGTAAGAGCATCTATAAAGAAACGGAGCGCTGATTGCAAGATCATCAGACGCAAAGGCAAGTT
>JAYVTB010000031.1:0-8843 GCA_043774805.1 Cyclobacteriaceae bacterium
GGCTACTTCCTCTATCCAAAATTTTTATCATCACCAAGGCAGGAAGAGGGTATTGAAAAATCAATTGCCGTACTTCCGTTTGCAAATATGAGCAGCGACCCCGACCAGGAATATTTCAGTGATGGCCTGACAGAAGATATTATTACCCAGTTAGCTAAAATCAGATCGATCAAAGTTATTTCCCGCACTTCGGTAATGCAGTACAAGAAAAACGCTAAATCATTAAAAGAGATTCGTGATGAACTGGGCGTTGCGGTAATCCTGGAAGGAAGCGTGCAGCGATCGGGTGATCAGGTTCGAATTACAGCCCAATTAATTAAGGCCGATACGGATGAACATTTATGGGCGGAATCATACGACAGACCTTTGAAGGACATCTTCACCATTCAGCGCGAAGTGGCAACGGCTATTGCAACGATATTAAAAGCAACGCTTTCGGCAAGTGAATCCAATCAATTAAATCAGGCTGTTACTTCCAGCCCGCAAGCATACAACCTTTATCTGAGGGGATATTTTGAATTGGTTGATAGTAAAGATAGGTCATCGATTCGCGAAGCCAGAAAGTATTTTGAACAAGCGATTCAACTTGATTCTACATTTGCAAAGGCCTACTTTTCACTGGCCGATTGCTACCTGAATGAATCGGGGTTCGGATATGAAGATCCAAAAATTGTTCTGCCCATGGCCAGGAAATATATTGACAAAGGAATGCAATTTGGTCCCACAACAAGTGAGGCTTATGCATCCCTTGGCGGTTGGTATCGAAATACGCTCAATTTTCGAGAATCTGAAAAAATGTTAAGAAAGGCAATTGAGCTCAACCCCAGTCAGGACAATGCATATGGTTGGCTGGCCAATATGCTTGATATGATGGGGCAATATGAAGGATCTTTGGCGATCTTTAAAAAGTATTTTGAAGTTAGCCCATGGGCCCTCAATAATTCAACAACAAGAGCATTTTATAACAGGCTACTGGTAACGATGAATTTTGAAGAAGGTATTCGGGCAATCAGGCGGGAACTTGAATCAACCTCTAATTCTCCGGAATTACAAAAGGATATCTATTATCGGTTGGCCAGATACTATTGGTATGAGAGCAAGCGTGATGAGGCAATTTCCGCAGCAGAACATGCCAACAATAAGGCGTTGGTGCGGTATTACAAAGAGGGCAAAAACGATTGGCTGATCAAAGAAATTAAGGATGGAATAAAGGAAAAAAGTGAAGCCGGGGATTACGTATCACCAGTAGGACTATTGTTATCATACGTGAGTGCCGGTGAATACCAGGAAGCATACAAATGGTTTGAAAAAGCCTTTGAAGAGAAAGACCCACGCCTTGTGCTGTTGCTCCTTCGTTTCAACGCCAGAATGTTTCCACAAAATGACCCAGCCTATAGCCAAATGCGGAAAAAAATAATGACATTGATTGATTATGACTGGCCTCAAAATTAAAATACTAGCGCACGTTGATTATCGGTGTTTAATATGAGTTCGTTAATTGACGGCTTTGAATATGACATATTTATCTCTTATCGCCACAACGATAACCGGAGTGGTTGGGTAACGGAGTTTGTCAACGCATTACAAGAGGAGTTGGCTTCAACCATCAAAGAGCCTCTTACCATCTATTTTGATAAAAATCCCCACGATGGCCTCCTTGAAACTCACAACGTAGACAAGAGCCTCGAAGGAAAACTGAAGTGCCTCATCTTCATTCCTATTCTTTCTCAAACGTATTGCGATCCGAAATCTTTTGCGTGGCAGCATGAATTTGTTGCGTTTAATAAATTATCAAATGAAGATCAGTTTGGAAGAGATATTAAACTGAATAACGGAAATGTGGCAAGCAGAATGCTTCCAATAAAAATTCATGATCTGGATGCTGAAGACAAATCAATAATTGAAAATGAAATTGGCGGAGTGGTCAGAGCCCTTGAGTTTATCTACAAAGAACCCGGAGTAAATCGTCCCCTTAAGTCAACCGACAGCAAAAGTGATAATCAAAATAAAGCAGATTATCGCAATCAGGTTAACAAAGTAGCCAACGCAATCAAAGAAATACTTTTAGCGCTTAAAAATCCTCCACCCAGAAATACAGATCATACAGCAACTCAATCCCTGGAAAAAAGAAAAGTACCGCTTGGAAAAATCGCCTTCCCGGCAATCGGGATTCTTCTAATGGCCATGATTGGATATTTTTTGTATCCAAAATTTATATCCTCATCACAAACCGATGAAAACGATAAGTCTGTGGCCGTTCTCCCTTTTGATGACAACAGTCCTCAGCATGACCAGGAGTACTTCAGTGTAGGAATGACCGATGAAATTCTGAATCATCTAACCAAAATCGGAGAGCTGAGGGTAAATCCACGCACGAGTTCTTCCAAATTCAAAGGAAGCAATAAATCGATAAGAGAGATTGGCAACGAACTAAACGTGGCTTATGTAGTGGAAGGAAGTGTCATGAAAGAGGGCGGCCGTGTCAGGATAAATGTAAAATTAATTCGGGCTGAAGATGATCGGCAGATTTGGTCAGAAAATTATGATCGTGAGCTCACCAGCGTCTTTACCATTCAAAGCGATGTAGCAGAACAAGTGGCCAACAAGCTCAGTGCAAAATTAACTCCGGAAGTAAAGGCGCGGCTGAAGTCTGAGCCCACCAAAAATATGGAAGCGTACAACCTGCTGCTACAAGCCAATTTTTTTAATGACCCCGACAAAGCGTATTCACTGGTCGAAAAGGCACTGACTTTAGATCCGAATTATGCTGACGCCTATACTGCTTTGGCGCAGCTCTGGATAGTGGACGGTAGTTCATGGGGCAGAAAAGAAGGTCTTCTTGCTGCTGCTAAGGCGCGCGAGTTACTGAGAAAATCAATAGAACTTGATCCAGACAACGTTAACGTGCATCACGTATTGATGCGTCTTTATCTTTGGTATGATTGGGATTTCAAGGCCGTAGAAAAAGAGTATGAGATCATTAAAAGTATACTCCCTAATGCGAAAAGAGGAAGTGAGTTTCTTCTTTCATCGGGAAAGTTTGAGGAGGCATTAAAGGACATTGCGGAAGAGACTAAGGATAGTGGTCCAAATGGCAACCTGATGATGGTCTACTTCCTGAAAGGCCAACCAGAGAAGTCGATAGGTGCCGCAAACCAATACCTGGCCTCTGGAACTAACTTCTTCTATAATAATCTCATTGCCGCTCGCATCTTCCTTTACTCGGGTGACTACCAAAAAGCGATTGACCTTCTGGAAATGACAATGAGTAAAAACACCTTTACGGGTATCCCTATGTATAAAAGTTGCCTGGCTAGTGCTTATTACCTAGACGGGCAGAAAGAGAAAGCCAATCAGATTTTGAATGAACTCAAAGGAAGGAGCCCATCATCAATAGGCTGCACTTCTTATGCGTTGGCGATGGCTTACGCCATGCTGAATGATCATGATGTTGCTTTCGATTGGTTAGAAAAAGCTTACACCAACCGGGAAATGGAAATGTATTGGCTAAAGCAAGAGCCAGCTTTCAGAAACCTTCATGATGATGCTCGATGGAACATTATGCTGGATAAAGTCGGCTTTCCAAAATAATACTTTTGGGCAACACCTTCATAGTCATAAACTAAAATAATACCTATTTTTGGTAATGTCCTCTTTAGTTCCCGGCTTCAAATACGACATCCACCTACGCATTGCTTCAGTGGACGGGTCTTCATCCAAATATAAATACTCATGCCCTCGATAATTAATGAATTCGAATACGACATCTTCATCTCCTATCGCCACAATGATAACCGGAGTGTCTGGGTAACAGCTTTTGTAAAGAGTTTGCATGAAGAATTGGCCACCACCATTAAAGAACCCTTTTCGATTGTCTTAAATATTAATCCTCGATTGTACACAGAAATGTAAATCAACAAACCTTAAAGAAAGTTTTGTTCTGAATTTCTTCGTTCTTTGCCAGCATGGCTTCAATCTTCTTGGCCGTTTTGGTAATGGCCAGACCACCGAGGCCTGTACAACGTAACGTATTGGGAATCGCATCTCCAACTTTCTTCATGGTCTCAATCACTTCATCTAAGGGAATGACCTGATCATAATTAGCCAATGCCATGTTCGCGCAAGAAATAGCGGTAGAAGCAGCCATCACGTTTCTGTTCAAGCAAGGAGCCTCCACGCGATCGGCAATCATATCGCAAATCATTCCTAAGGAAGCTTGTAATGTCATCGATGCTGCTGCGAGTGATTGATCGAGTGTGCCATTTTTTAATACAACCAGTCCTGCTGCTGCCATACCAGAACCAGAGCCGCACTCGGCCATACAGCCGCCTACCTCTGCCGCAAACGTTGCATGAGCCGCTATGAAAACGCCAATGATTCCTGCGGCCAACATCGCTTTCACCATTTCATCTTGTGACAGATTCAACGTAGTGGCCGTTCCAATGACTGCACCAGGCAAAGCTCCACATGAGCCAGCGGTAGGTGCAGCAACAATTACACCCATTGAACTTTTTACTTCCATCATGGCAGAAGTGTAAAGAATCACGTTATTCAATACATCGCCCTCTACCAATGTTTTCTTTTTTATCTGCTCTTTGAAGTTAACCGATTGTGGTCCCAGAATACGATCGGCATAGGTGGTACCTTTTATTCCAATTGAAATTGCGTTTTGCATGATGGAAACAATAGCACGCATCTTTTCAAAAACTTCTTCCTGTGAAATATCACCTCGTGCACTTTCATAGTGTACTGCCAATTCCCACAGCGACAGGTTCTTGCCAGTGTTGTATTCCAACATCTCTGCACTTGTGATAAAAGGAACTGTGAGGTTCTTGCGCGCCAGCACAGGAAGTACAGGCGATAGTTTTTTTATGGAGAACACACCTTCGAGGTGCTGTAGCTCCTCAAAAATGTCTGACGGAATAGATTGATTTGACTTTACTTCTACAAAAAGTGAATCACCTTGATGAATATTGATTTCATCAAAGACAATTGAACCCTTCAAGAAATTCACAACCTGCTCAGGGGACTTTGTATAAATCAGCGTTACATAAAAATCGCCCGCCATTGATAAAGGAGCACCATCCATTTCAATCACCTGAATCATTCCCCCACCAGTAGAGAGTGCAGTGAGTGTATGCGTTTCTTTCGGATTTTTTAACGTGAGTTTGTAAGTGTTGGGGTGTGTGGCGCCAATAGGATGGATGTCGATCCTGATTTTTATACCTGCTTCGTCTACTGCTCGTAAGTAGTTGGGCAGTCTTTCGTCATAGGCTTCCCATCCAAGGAAACCACCAAACAAACCCATGTCAGATCCTTGTCCTTTGTGAGTAGTGGCCAATGATCCATTGGGATCGAACTCAATATACACTTCCGTGATGTTTCCATCCATTAAATCTCGACAGAGTCTGCCAATGCGAAGTGATGCGGCACAGTGAGAGCTGGAAGGTCCTCGCATCACCGGTCCAATAACATCATTGAAAATACTGGGATAACTTTTCATGACTATCAAATTAATAATTATGGGTTGACCAATTTAAGAAATTTTTCTCATTATTTGTAGCTTCCTTAAATGGGTAAACTATGATTACAATAATCTGGATTGTTTTTCTGCTCCTTGCTTGCTGGATCGGAGTCGTTCTCTTTCTCGATTTTCTAAAGCACCGCACCAATCTGGAGAGCAATAGTTGGACAAAAACTGGATTCATTGGGTTTATCGGCAATTTCTTTGATACGTTGGGCATCGGCTCATTTGCCATTGAAACCGCGCTGCTAAAATTCATGAAGCAGTCAGAAGATCGATTGATTCCAGGGACCCTTAATGTGGGCAACGCAATCCCTACTATGATTCAAGCCGTTATTTTTATTCAAATTGTGGAAGTAGATCCGTTGACGCTTATCCTAATGGTGCTGGCATCCGGTGCCGGAGCAATGCTGGGGGCTGGGATCGTTGCAAAATTACCGGAGTATGTCATACGATTAACGATGGGTATTGCGCTTTTTATCACCGCAGGATTTATGCTAGCAACGAAAATGAATTGGATGGAAGGTGGCGGCAATGCGATTGCGTTGGAAGGCAGTAAGTTGATGGTGGCGGTAGTTGTTAATTTCATATTGGGTGCAATTATGACAGCCGGTATTGGACTTTATGCTCCCTGCATGGCATTGGTTTTTGCTTTGGGAATGTCTCCTGCGGTTGCATTTCCAATCATGATGGGCTCATGCGCATTCTTAATGCCTGTCGCTTCGTATCGATTTATTAAAGAAGGTGCATATAATCGGAAGGCATCATTTTCGATTTCTATTGCAGGTATTGTTGCTGTATTTTTAGCGGCCTTCGTAGTGAAGTCATTGGAACTGGATACACTGCGATGGGTTGTGCTGGTAGTGATTGTTTACACGGCTGTGGTCATGCTTCGGGCTGGGATACAAAGCCAAAAAAATTAAAACTTCAATGCCATGCTTATTCTGAACAATGATTTACTAGGCAATTTACTGACCTTCGAAGAAGTGGTAGAGGCAGTAGAGAAAGCCATGATTGCCTATGAAAAGAAAGAAGTGATTGTTCCGTTGCGTTTACACCTTGACAAGGGGATGGATACCATAATCTGCATGCCGGCCTGGGGAGATCGGTATATTAGTACCAAGCTAGTGAACGTATTTCCTGCCAACATCCAAAAGAATCTGCTCTTAACCACCGGTGCACTTCTTTTAAATGACGGAGAAACAGGGCAATCGCTTGCATTGATGAACGCCTCCAAAATAACGGCTCTCCGTACGGGAGCACTGGGCGCCATCGGTATTAAATATCTTACGCCCGCGAACACATCAAGTATTGGATTGATTGGTTGTGGCATTCAAGGAATTCATCAGGCCGCTTTTGCTTGTGCGGTTCGGAATATATCCACCATTCATTATTTACATCGATCCGATAATGGTGGTGCCCGCCTAACATCTTTCCTTCAAACCTATTTTCCAAACGTGGAGATAGTAGCACATTATTCAATAGAGGAGTTGTTGAGTAAAACAAATGCAGTGATTGCTGCGACACCTTCTTCAATACCTGTATTGCCGAACGATGAAAAGTTACTGAAAGGAAAATGTTTTATCAGCATTGGTTCCTACAAGCCATCCATGCAAGAGTTGCCCGATGCCGTTTTTAAACTGGCGGGCAAATTATTCATCGATTCAGAATTTGCCCGTGTGGAACCCGGTGATTGTATTAATTCCGTGAAGAAAAATATCTTAAAAGAAACGGATCTCTTTACCATTGGAAAATTAGTGACCAAAGAACAAAGTGTTGATGTGCATCAAACGACAGCGTACAAATCGGCAGGCATGGCGGTTTTTGATTTGTTCGTTGCTCAGGCAATGTACGAACGGGCTCTACAATTAAATGTCGGGACCCATGTAGAATTTTGATTGAACACATCAAGCTTCAGAATTTCAAAAAACCAATTGAAGGATTGGAACGTAACAACAAAGAAATGTTCCATCAAAATTATGACTAACGGGAATGAAATTCTATTTCGATATTTAGTTGGCAGCTGAAAGTTTTAAATGAATTCCTTTGATTTCATAATGTGATACATTATCAGTAGTCATCCGATGATTTTGTGATAGTATATGAATGCCCCATAGAACAAAAATATCTCTACGGTATGAATTCAAGAACTGCCGCTATTTTGATTCAATTAGTAGAAATATTTTGCAACTCTAACCATAAATATTGTTGCTAATTTTAGGTTTTCTTATTACCAGAATTTATTTTTCTTCTGTTTTTTCTTTGCAGTGGAATTTGCGTATGAGTATTTTGGACCATACTTTTTTAAAGAACTATTGGAGTATGTAGGACAGGCTTCATACGAACACGATGAAAGCGTGTTTGACATAATAAATGCTACCATAACAAGGATATATAATTTTCTCATTGGATTGTTGTTATTTATTTTGATTCAAAAGTCATTGATTTTATCATGTTGAGTAACCCCAATTGAGCAAATGGTATAGATTTTTGATTGAATGGCTGTTTCAGTTAGTAGGTAATTTCTTCCTATACCATGAAAGTGGCAATATTGATACGAATGAGATACTTGGGGACTTCTAAAAATCTCAAAAAGATCAAATATATTTTACAATGTTGTTATTTATAATTACTGTCATCCGACAAAAAATAAGATAAAATGAAAAGGCGGAAGTAAATTTACTTACCGCCTTTTTTTGTGATGTTTGAGTTACCAAGCAAAAACATCATGGGCAAAAATATAAAATTATCTGGCCAACCTATTTTGTGCCAACTTCTTTCTTTCCTTCCCGATCATCTTATAGACCAAGCCGTAGCCCTTCATAAGGCTGATCATTACTATAAGACGATGACCACACGAAAACAACTTGTTTTTATTTTATATGGTGTTGTTACCCGAAGCCGTTCACTCCAGGGCTTATGTAAAAGCCTGCTTTTTTTGGATCATAAACTTCTATATATCGGCATCGATAAGTTGCCACCACCCAGCACCCTAAGTGATGCCAACATCAAACGCAGCAGTGCGGTATTTGGATCACTATATAGATTACTTTACGATCATTACAAGTCTTACTTGTCGGATGCTTATTTTTCCTTGCCTATCAATGCTGAGGTTGATCCTACCAAAGTAAAATTATTTGATGCCACCACGTTCACATTATTTGTTGATGTATTCAAGGGTGTTGGGCGTAACCCCATAAACGGCAAACGAAAAGGCGGGCTCAAAGTACAAGCTCAAATGCCCTTGTCTGGTTTTGTGCCCGATCTGATCACCATAACCGATGGAAGTTGTAACGATAAGAATTTTCTCGGACAGCTT
>JAYVTB010000032.1:0-25740 GCA_043774805.1 Cyclobacteriaceae bacterium
GATCAGGGTTATTTTTTTTTGTGGCTATATAGTTAATGATTCTTTTCGCTTCTGTGTAGTTTTTGTCATGTGAAAAAGCAATCCACGCTATCCCCTTTAGGGCATAATCATAATCCGGATTCAGTTGTAAAACCTGGAGGTAGGCCTTGTAGGCTTCGTTGATTCTTCCTGCATGCCCATACATATCGGCCAGGTTGGAAAGAGTCCACACCAGCAGCGAAGGGTTTTCTTGTACTTTCTCCAGAGCGTGTTCCATACGGATTATGGCGCTGTCCAGTTTTCCATCATGATCTTTAATTTTTGCATCACGAATGAGATATGGAAACGTATTTTTATTGGTAAAATCTTTCATGATGAGCCGGGCCCCTGCGTAATCACCCAGTTCAAGATTGATGTCAACCATTATAAATAACGTGGCCGCTTTTCCTTCTCCCAGTTCCAATGCCTTTTGTGCAAATTCACGAGCTTCCCTGAACTGATGTTGGGTGATGGCATTACCGGCCAATGCCCGGTATAATGAAGCGGATGGCGATTGCCCAAGTACTATAGATTTATAGATGCTGTCAGAGGCTAACACATCATCAATCGCTGCCGTGTGATTAAATCGCGCGGTGTAAAGTCCGGCCACCTTAAGAAGATACGTTTCACTTCCCGGAACCTCATCTAATTTTTTGCTCCAAAACTCGATTTCGGTATTGACAGAGTTGAGGGCCTCGTCACTCGCACGGCTTAGGTAAACCTCATAGTCGGCCGGATTGATAATCGAAGTCTCCTGCGGAGAACAACCTATAAGTAGTGAGAGAAGCAGTAAGAGTATTGGTTTGGTGAGCATGGTAATGATGTCTTTAAGGAATTAGGTAATGCTATGAGGAAACGTTCGGTAGAAATTCTGCTCTTCGCTACGATCCTTTTATTTAATGAGATCATGTTGAAGAGCAGAATAATTTTTCTGATTGTAGCCAATCAGATTGTATAAGAAATAAGAACTAAAATGGTTCCGCCACGTAAGGGAACGTTTCTAAGAAAGATTTATCGTTGGAACTTACATAATCATCGGTTAAGCCAGGATTGGATGATCCGCTGGGGCCACCAAAAATCAAAATCAATTCCACCGTAATTACATCATCATTCAGTTTTCTTCCGGTTAGTACGTTGGTACCATCATAAAAGGTAGTGGGTTTGTCCAATGCAACTGTTAACACATCGGTAGCGAGTACTCCGGTAAAATCGGTTGAATTTAGTCCCAGTAAGTTGGTGGTATAGCCACTGTTCAGTGCCAGCAAACGAGTATTAAACTTTGCAGCAAAAGCAGCGCCCTGTGCGGAAGGAATGGTTGTATTAAACAAATCTTTCTCTGCACTCGCAACAAAAACGGTATTGATTGCGGGCCGTGCCATCTGATCTTCTTGTTCGTACATGCTAATGGGTTGTGGGCCATTATCATTATTACATGCGGTTAGGATAGTCAATAAGGCAAAAACTGCCATCGGTAAGTATTTCATATTGATATTCATTTATTTAGTGTGATAAAAATTATTTTTTGCGATTGGAAGTAACCCAGGTGTTGATTGGTCCAGCACCGAGAAGTGACTTAGGCACTTCAATCACCACAGACATCACGTTTGTTCCTTTAAATGTGTCGTTGCCAGGATTGTTAAATGAAGTGGCTGTACCAGCGAGGATTTTTTTGTACTGATCTAAGTCAAAAAAGAATGGATCATCACGAGGTCCTGCAAAAACTTTCATGTTGTTGCTTTCTCCGATTAAGGGTGTGGCTTTGTACTTGCTGATAGGCGCTTCCACTTTCTTGGCACTGGCTACCAACGTGCTTTGCAATCCGGTTACGGTTGGAGCTACAGGACCATATACCTGAACTTTTCCGTTTTCAAATGTGGCCTGGATCACCAGATCCTCTTTACTGTCCTTGGTAGTGGAGTTGTCAATGTTGATCTCCAGCATGACTTTGGAGTCAAATGAAGCAGCACCGGTAGCGGAAGGCGCCAGCAATCCTTGTGTATTGATTACAAATACCAGATTACTGCTGTTGGAAGGACTTTGAAATGCATAAAAATCGGTGATGTCAGACCCTTTTCCAGTTACAGCCGGAGCATCAATATGATCGGCAGCGATCAGGTACGCCCCTGAAGCTAATGTTGCTCCAACCAACGCTGTCAGAGCCATTTTTTTAAAGTTGTTTTTTAGTTTCATATAAATTATTTAATGTTTGTATCCTACATACGAAGTAAGCCATGGGTTTGGATTTTGTGAATCAAAAAAATGTCTCATCGATTATGATGAAGCATATTAAACCAGACTAACCCTCTAACCTGTTCGTGTGTATTTTATTTACGAACTAAGCAACAGGTTTGGATTTTGAGAGTCAAAAAAAATGCCTCATCAATGTGATGAAGCATTTTAAACCAACTAACCCTCTAACCTATTTTGGCATCACTACGTGATCTACTACGTGGATGACACCATTTGACTGATTCACATCTGCGATCGTAACTTTTGAAGTATTTCCTTTCTCGTCTTTCAGTACCACGTCTTTTCCACTCATCATGGCTGTTAATGTGCCTCCTTGTACTGTTTTCCATTCTGCCTTTCCCTTTCCCGCCTTAATTGCATTCATAATGTCTGCAGAACTGTAGCGGCCTGCTACCACATGGTAGGTGAGTACGGTGGTCAGGGTTCCCTTGTTCTCTGGTTTTAAAAGTGTTTCTACAGTTCCGGCAGGAAGTAAGGCGAACGCTTCATTGGTAGGCGCAAATACTGTGAAAGGCCCAGTGCCTTGCAAAGTTTCCACCAATCCGGCCGCCTTTACTGCGGCTACCAATGTGGTGTGATCTTTGGAATTAACTGCATTCTCAATAATATTTTTAGTTGGATACATTGGAGCACCGCCCACCATCACGGTTTTTTGAGCGAAAGCGGCAACCGTTAAAACCAAACAAAGGGCTGTTATTACTAATTTTTTCATATTGATAAAGTTTTATTATTTCCAACACATACGAAGTTCATGAGTTGATTGGATTTTTGATTTGTAAAATTTTATTTTGACCAGTTAGTCATCCTTTCGTTATATTTAACTGTTTAAGAATCTAGATTTATTAACACGCGACTATTATATCAGGAAGAGGACTTGGTTTTGCGACTTAAGTCCAGGCAAAAGGATGCCTTGAGCTATCTCTATGATCATTATTCAGGCGCATTATATGGTGCAATCCTCCGCATTGTTATTAAAGAGGAGGTGGCTGAAGAAACCCTTCAGGATGTATTTTTAAAAATCTGGGATAACATCGGTTCTTATGATCCTGCCAAGGGAAAGTTATTTACCTGGATGCTGAACATTGCCAGAAATCAAGCCATCGACAAAACCCGGTCAAAAGAAATAAGTAAGGGTAAAAAAACCGATGACATCGATAATCTCGTAAATAGGATTGATCGAAACGCTTACAGCGAACTGTTTGTTGAATCGATTGGCTTAATTGAAGTGTTGGCAGGGTTGCCACAGGATCATAAATTTGTAGTAGAATATTTATATTTAAGAGGCTATACGCAATCTGAACTGGCAGAGGAATTTGCTATTCCGCTAGGTACTATAAAAACGCGCCTGCGAATGGCCTTGATTGAATTGAGAACACTATTGAAAGTGATTTGAATATAAAAGAATACATATCGACTGGTAAGTTAGAGGCCTATGCGCTGGGAGAGTTGTCCATGACCGAAAGGAAGGAAGTGGAAAATAATCTGGCCAGGTACCCTGAGCTCCGCATGGAACTCGCGCAGGTGGAGCAAACGCTTGAAGCCTTTATGATGGAAGCGGCTGTTGCACCACGTAAGGAATTAAAGGACCGTATTCTGGCTCGCGCAGACGACAGCAAAGAGGTGAAGGTGATCCCGCTGAATTCAACGTCTTCTTACTGGCGTTGGGTGGCAGCAGCTTCGATTGTGATTACCTTAATCTCTTCTTTTCTGGCTTATGACTATCGTGACAAGTGGTTAAAGACAACGATTGCGATGAATCAGATTATTGATCAAAATCAGCAGATCGCTCAAAACTATAATGAGGTAAATCATAAGCTGGATAAGATAGAACAAGACTTTGCTGTTATCGAAAGCACTTCGTTTACTAAAGTTATTATGAAGGGCACAGAGCATGCACCTACGGCCTTTGCCTCCATTTATTGGAATGCTGATTCGCAGGAGACTTACCTGAGTATTCAGAGTTTAAAAGAAATCTCACGGGATAATCAATTTCAATTATGGGCTATCGTAGAAGGAAAGCCGGTAGATATGGGCGTATTCGATGGACAATTCTCCGGCCTTCTGAAGATGAAAAATATTGCAGCGGCACAAGCCTTTGCCATTACTATTGAACCACGAGGTGGGAAGAAATCACCCACACTGGAAACGATGCAAGTGATCGGCACCATTGCTAAAGGCTAATCAATAATTTTCCTGAATTCATAATCATCACACAGTGGTTACTCTTTATTTGTGTACAAAGAAATATTTCTTAGGCATGAGCGTTCTAGTAGCGCTATGCAAGAATCAAGACTGGTTTTTTTAATTTGTCTGTTGGCAATCTGCTCTCCGTTACTCTCGTCAGCTCAAACCACGTTGGGTGATCAGGGTTTACCAGAAGAAAAAGTTCATGTTCAAAACAAACGCGCTCATCGTCCTACGAAGGAACGTTCGGTAAGGCTAAAGAAAGTCAATGTAAAGCATACACCACGCTATGAATTTTATGCGCGTGTCGAAAAAGTTGCCAAAGAAAAGCAACGAATGCTAAGAAAAATGGATGAGCCTCAGTACACAAATCCCTTATATTTTGGCCACAAGCGCCCACCCAAGCGACATGAGGTGAGTAAGATGCGTTATTGTAAAGAGTGTGGCATACGTCATTAGCAAGACCAGGTGATTATCCTGAGATATAGTATGTAGGAATATGATGTCAATGAATTAATTTCGTTTTTTAATTGAACGAAGTTGATTGATATAGCACGTCATATTGAGCATACTAATCTGAGTCCAACACTCAACGTCAAAGACATTGATCGCCTGGTGGATGAAGCACGGGCGCATAATTTATTGGGCGTTTGTGTGCCTCCGTTCTGGGTTAAACGTGCACAGCGGGAAATAGGAAAGGATAAAATCCTTCTCATCACTGTAGCGGGATTTCCGTTGGGCTATAACATGACAGAAACAAAACTGGACGAGATTCAACGCGCTATCGATAATGGTGCTGATGAAGTTGATGTGGTCTTAAACGTATCTTCATTCAAAACGGGAATACCCTGGACGAAAATCGAAATAGCTAAGTGTAGTAAGCTGACCCACGATTACCAGAAGATTCTCAAAGTAATTATAGAGACAGCCTATTTGTCGGATACAGAAATAGCCGATGCCAGTAAACTCTGTGCAGATGCGGGTGCGGATTTTGTCAAAACATCAACTGGTTTTGCAACCAGTGGGGCCAAAGCAGAACATGTAAAAATTATGAGGAAGTCTGTTCCTGCCCATGTTGGAATCAAAGCATCCGGTGGAATTAAGACATTAGATCAAGCGCTGCAAATGATCGAGGCTGGAGCCGATCGATTAGGCACCTCATCCGGAATTTCAATCGTAACTTCACAAACCAACCCATAAATCATGAGTGACGTATTAGTTAATTTATTTCCTGAAGAGAAATCTATTCCCCCTCCGGTTTCACTGCCGGGCTACATGGAGCAACGCGAATATCTGATTGACGGAAAGATGATAACATGGCAAGGCGATATGAGCCCTGTTGCCAGTCCGATATTTGTACGCAACGGAGATAAATCAGAACAAAAAATAATTGGAAGCACACCATTACTTACATCGAAGGAAGCGTTGGAAGCATTGGATGCAGCTGTGCGCGCTTATGACCAGGGACATGGCGCGTGGCCCATGATGTCTGTGGCTCAGCGCATTGAGCATGTGGAATTATTTTTAGGAAAAATGAGAGAAAAGCGTCAGGAGGTGGTAAACCTATTGATGTGGGAGATTGGCAAAACGCTGAAGGATTCTGAAAAGGAATTTGACAGGACCTGCGACTATATTGTAGATACGATCAATTCACTAAAACAACTTGATCGGAATTCATCTGGCTTTGTGCATGAGCAAGGCATTATGGCTCAGATCAGGCGTGTACCATACGGTGTTGCTTTGTGCATGGGGCCTTACAATTATCCGCTCAATGAAACATTTAGCACCTTGTTTCCAGCTTTGATCATGGGTAACACGGTAGTGTTTAAGCCTGCCAAGTATGGTGTATTGTTAATCCGTCCTTTGCTAGAAGCGTTTCAAAAAAGTTTTCCTGCCGGGGCAATCAATATTATTTATGGTCGTGGCCGTGAAACAGTGGGTTCTCTGATGGAGACAGGAAAGGTGGATGTGTTTGCCTTTATAGGTACGAACAAAGGTGCAAATGAATTAAAGAAGCTTCATCCAAAGCCGCATCGCCTGAAAGCCATTTTAGGATTAGATGCAAAAAATCCCGCTATCGTCTTGCCGGATGCTGACCTTGAAAATGCAGTCAGTGAATGTGTGCTGGGATCTTTGTCATTTAATGGTCAGCGTTGTACTGCACTTAAAATATTATTTGTTCACAAAAGTATTGTAGATGAATTCATAAAGAAGTTATCTGCTGAAATCGCAAAACTCAAATGCGGCATGCCCTGGGAGGCCGGGGTATCGCTGACACCATTGCCAGAGCCAGGCAAGACCAATTACCTTACCGGGCTCGTTGAGGATGCAAAGCAACAGGGAGCGAAAATAATGAATGAGCACGGAGGAGAAATATTAAACACGTTTTTTTATCCGGCCGTATTGTATCCGGTAAATAATAAGATGAAAGTCTATTATGAAGAGCAGTTTGGTCCGGTGGTTCCAATCGTTCCATTTGAAAATGAAGAAGAAGCCATTGAGTATGTAGTGAACTCTAACTTTGGACAGCAGCTGAGTATTTTCGGAAAAGATTCGAAGCCCATTGCCAGGCTGATTGATTTATTTTCAAGCCAGGTTGGTCGCATTAACTTAAATACACAATGTCAGCGTGGTCCGGATTTATTCCCGTTCAATGGAAGAAAGGATTCGGCCGAAGGAACGCTGTCTGTGGCCGATGCTCTTCGCGTGTTCTCTATCCGAACGTTGGTGGCTACAAAAGGAACAGACGCTAATAAAAAAATAATCAGCGATATTATCCGTAATCGTGAATCATCCTTTTTAAGTACGGATTATATTTTCTAATGTAGTGCTTTAATACGCGGAGCAAGTGGAACTAAAGCATTTCAAAATTATTGTTTCGGGCAAGGTACATGGAGTCTTCTATAGGGCATCCGCAAAGGAAAAAGCAGATGAACTAGGGATTAAAGGCTTTGTGCGGAATGAAAGGAATGGAAATGTTTATATCGAAGCCGAAGCGGAAGAAGACATGCTTTATAAGTTTATTAAATGGTGTAACATGGGGCCTGTGCGGGCAAAGGTGAACCGCATTGAAGCGATACCTGGTGAAATCGTGGGCTTTTCCTCGTTTGAAATTCAGAGATAGAATCAAGAGTGCCTCCCTATTTGCCGGCCTCAATACTTTGATTCCAATCATACACCTTGTCGCTGATCTCAATCAGTAATTCGGGATTTTTCTCCAAAGCATTGCCAATCACGATTAGATCTGCTCCTGCTTCCAGAGCATTGAATGCTTTTTGACTGGTATTGATTCCACCACCTACAATTAAGGGTACGTCAACGGCTTTGCGCACGGTGCTGATCATTTTTGCATTGATCTCGCGTTCAGCGCCACTGCCCGCATCGAGGTAGATTAACCGGAGGCCGAGCATTTCTCCAGCCAGGGCGGTGCAGGCCGCCAATGAATATTTATCTTCAGGTATCGGTGTAGTGTTGCTGATGTAAGCTACGGAAGTAGTTCGTCCTGAATTGATGAGGATGTAACCGGTGGGCATTACTTCGAGCCGGTTGTTTTTAAGAATCGGAGCGGCTACTACATGCTGACCAATCAGCAAGTCGGGGTTACGACCCGATATTAATGAGAGAAACAGAATGGCATCAGCGGAAGGATCAATTTGCAGTGAACTGCCAGGAAAAAGAACAATAGGGATGGAAACAGTTTCTTTTATCTGCTTGACAACAGCAGTGAGGTTTGGGGTGGTGACCAGGCTTCCGCCAACGAAAAAATAATCAACACAATTTTCATTGGCAAGCCTTAATAAGTTATTAAGACGGATCGGATCATCTATTTTATCAGGGTCCACCAACACGGCAATACTTTTCTTGCCTGCGAGGTGACGCTCTTGCAGGGTATTAAGAATTTTCATCTTTCTGTTTTCGTTTGCTCAGATATTCTGTGAGCTTATCTTTTGCAATGCCCAACAGCAGGGCCGTTGCTTGCGTGGCAAAGCGTTCTCCTACCTGAGATAAAAAGGAGGGTGGAGAGTGGGACGCATTGTTGGCTTCAAATGCTGCATTCATTTCCCCGGCAACTTCCGATTCATTTGCCGTTGCTTTTTTCTTTTTTCGTTTGGATGAATTAAGACTGCTAACAATCAAATAAGTAACGACCAGCGTACCACCGATAATCAATGCATTTTTAACAATGCCTTCCGTTTTATCTGATATGGCCTTGACCTCCTTTTCTAATTCGTGTTTATGACGATCAGAAGTTTCCAATAATCTCTTCTTCTCGGGGTCCTGGGTTTCTAACAATTCCATGTTATTTTTTTTGCTTTTTGATCATGTTCAGCAAATTCTCTTGCATGTAGTGGCTGATGGATTTCCTGAATAAAATAAAGATCAGGCACGGTAATCCGTAAATACCGGCAACCATCCAATAGCCAACATGAGGTTTCCCGAAAATAGTATTCAGATAGTGAGCTAGTCCGATGCTTACAAAAAGGAGAAACAATAGCGCCAGGAAAACCACCATCAGAATCATGATTGCTTTGGCCAGTACCTTAGCAAGGTCTTCCCTGATTTCAATCTTCAACAGTTCTATGCGAGCCTCTATATAACCCGTAAGATTATCCATCAGGTTATCCAGCCTCAAAAATTTAAATATTGATTCTTTAATGCCTTCCATATTTTTTGGTGAGGCAATATAGCAATTTTGGGTTTCTTCTGCGAAGGTTTGGTGAGCTTGGCAAGGAACATAAGTCGGGTTTAGACACTTCATGACATCGGTCACCTTTCCTTCACCTGCAACAGTTCTTCTTTTGATAATAAAGCCCCATGAGGTCCTACTATTTCTTTTTTCGCCAGGACATTCCGACTGGTACTAATGTAGATGACCACCGTGGCAGAATCTACCTTCTCGGGGTGATACCATGTTCTTTCAAAAACATAAACGGAGTCCAGCGAAAGCGAAGAACTCAGCGTGAGTGATGGTAATATTTCACGAATACAGGTTTTGAATTTTCCATGTTTGTCTTCCCCGTCACGGCAAAAGCCAGGCTTATTTAATTCAAACAATTCATTATTATATAGAAGAAGATTTTTTCTACGATAAGCGGTATGAATTGTTAACGGATCAGTTTCCGTTTCCCTGGAGGGCTCATACTGAATCCAATTGTTGATGGGTTGATTGAGGTAGGTTTTATTGATGATGGTGTAAGATTGTTTTTCCCCGCTTGCCAGGTTCTCATGCTGATATGTAAGTTCTTGAATAGTCACCGAATCTTTATTGAAATAGATCAGCGAAAATGGAATGAAAAAGAAGGTAAGCAACACATAGAGAAATCCTGCCAATCGATATTTCAAGGTGAGCCTGCCCAAACCATCAGCAAGTTTTATGGGTAGCTGATTGACATAGGGTATGGGAAAGAAGATCAGCACGCCAATAAGGTTAAAAAGAAAATGTGCGATGGCAATACTAATGGCAGCGTTGGAGTTAAACATGGCGGCTATGAATGCGGTGATGGTCGTTCCGATGTTGGCTCCTAGGATAAATGGAAATGCTGATTTTATTTTTACTATTTTTTTAGCGACCAGGGGCACCACCAATGAAGTAGTGACCGTACTGGAACGTATGGCTGCCGTTGTTAATAGTCCCCACGCAAATGATTTAATCGGGCTTTTGAAAAAGAATTGTTGAAAGCGTTCCTGCGAACCAAACCCCAGTGTTCTGGAAAGTACCTTCCGGAAAAATAGAATCGAGCTAAATAACAAGGCAATGGACAGCAAGGCCAGCACGAAGCCACTGTTGATGGACGTCACAATCATATTGATGATGAAACCAAACCGATCGCCAAGAAGATTGAATTGCTTTTGCGCTATGCTGATGGGTTCATTGAAAAATGAAGTGGCAATAAATTGAGCCAGCCCGGAAAGAAATCCAAAGTAATATTCGAGTGGAAAAAGGATGAGAACGGTGAGGATGTTGAAAAAGTCGTGATAGGTTCCAATCGTAACGGCCCGTCTGAATTCTTTTTTCTTGGTGATGAATCCGAGTGATACGATCGTGCTTGTAATCGTAGTGCCCACATTGGCACCCATAAGGATGGGGATGGCACCCTCCAGCGTAATGGAGCCGGAAGCTACCAATGCTACCACCATAGAGGTAGTCGCAGAACTACTTTGGATAATGGCAGTTACTAAAAGACCGATGAACAACCCGGTGAAGGGATTGGACGTGGCAAGGATGATTACTTCAGCTGCATCGCGACCAAGATGCTGCAGCGAGGCAATCATCAGGTCCAGTGTAAAAAGAAAAATCAACAGCGCCAACAGAATATAAGCCGCATTGCGAAGTACTGTCTTCCATCGTTGATCAGCAACCGGCTGTATAGTATCTGTCTCTTGATTATTCTCCATCAGCGGGTGTAAAGATAGCTTCCCCTTGTTCAGTTAAAATGTGTTAACAATTACTTAATATATGAATGGATCGATCAGCCAGCACTCAATTCGCTTACAGCCATCCAGGCCATCAGTCCGGGGCCAATTTTTAATGCATCTTCGTCAATATCAAACGTAGGTGTGTGCACGTAAGAGGTGATGCCTTTGGATTCATTGCGCGTACCTAACCGATAAAACGAAGCCGGAACTACATGGGAATAGTAAGCGAAATCTTCAGAGCCTAAGGTGAGATCGATGTCTACAACATTTTCTTTACCTACGTAGGCTTCTGCCGCCTGCCGTATTCTTCGGGTGAGTTCGGGGTTATTTTCGAGGTAAGGGTAACCATGCGAAATAGTCACCTCACATTTTCCGCCCATGCCTTCAGCAATGGAGTGAGCCATTTTTTCGATTTTCTCCAGGCCGCTCTTGCGCCATTCTTCATTGAGCGCCCGAAATGTTCCTGCAATATTAACCTCGTTGGGAATAATATTCGTTGCGCCTTCGCCAATGATACGGCCAAAGGTGAGCACCGTAGGTTGTTTAGGGCTAGCATTACGACTGATAATTTGCTGTAGAGCGATAATGATATGAGAGGCAATTACGATCGGATCGATGGTAAGTTCGGGGGCAGCACCATGACCTCCTTTGCCGATCACTTTCAGGTAGATCTCATCGCTGCTAGCCATATACATTCCTTCCCTAAAGCCTACTTTACCCACGGGCACCAGCGGCATCACGTGCTGGCCTATGATAGAAGCAGGTGTTGGGTTTTGTAACGCACCATCCTTAATCATGTAAGAGGCTCCTCCCGGATTTTTCTCTTCTCCCGGTTGAAAGATAAGTTTAACAGTACCTTCGAACTGATCTTTGATTTCGTTCAGAATTTTGGCTGTTCCCAGCAGGGAAGAGGTATGTACATCATGACCACAAGCGTGCATAACACCAGGGCGCCTGGATTTATAGGAAACGTTGTTGGCTTCTGTAATGGGCAACGCATCCATATCCGCACGAAGAGCCACTGTTTTTTTATCGGGATTTATTCCTTTTATCAAAGCAACAATCCCGGTTTTGGCTACGCCTTCTTTTGGATCGATGCCGTAACCGCGAAGTTTTTCGGCAACAAATCGGGCGGTGTCAAACTCCTCGTACGATAATTCTGGATTAGCATGCAAATGCCTCCGCAGCTCAATTACTTCATGACTATATGATTCTGAAAGTGACTTTATTTTTCCCAGCAAACTCATTGGATAAAAGAATAAACCCAAAGGTAGTACTAAGTTTTAATTAGGAAGGCCATTGATAGACGGCAGTGAAAAGGATTGATGGTAGTTCATAAATTAGAAAAAATGGCTTTTAAGCCCGTTTTGATAACTTTTGATTCCTATAAAATTAAATAGCATTTGCATTTGAACGCTCCGCGAATTATTGCGAAATTCCTGAGTCAAATAAACCTCAGATAACTTCATATTATGGAAAACACAGCAACATCGTTTATTGAAACCTGGAATTCTTACTTTATTCAGGGATCCTATGTTTGTTTTGGAATAGCACTGCTCATCATTCTGTTTCATGAAGCGAGAATCATGATGACTTCTAATGAAAAGGATCGTTATGATTACGTCAACGACCACGAGATTCGGTATTTCTGGTATGCCATTATCGCCTTCATTGCGGGTGTTTCATTATATTTTTCAGCCGTGATTACCCCGATGGTTCCGGTGGATAACTCCATGAAAGTATATGTCAGCATTTTCTTCCTGGGAGGATTTGTAGTGATTGCTTATCTTATCCTTTCGGGTATGGTGCGCATTTTATATCCACGATTTCTGGAGAACCGGTTGACGCGGATTCGCAATAAGCCACGCGTATCTTCGGCTGGGAATAAAATGAGAAAATTATCAGATGTAGAGGAGACTGTGCATCTTGAAGAAAGCCAATCTGCGGAACAAACCAGTGGTGTACACTCTTCTGAATATGATGTGTGGCTGGATGAGAAGACCGGAGAAAAAAGAGTGGAGAAATATATGGCCTATAAGCATGCAGCGAAATGTGGTGAGTGTGGGTTCTTCACCATGAAGATTGATACAGAGGAGATCGTTAAGAAACCCACTGCCCAGGAAGCAGGTTTACTCCTTGAACATTATCGATGCAGCTACTGCAAACACAGGGAAGCAAGGGAGGTTCCTATAGCGGCACTCTCTTCTAATGTGAAAAGTGTAGTTAGTTAACAGATTGCTGGGTAAGCGTTCTCGACCAAAATCCTTTTAATGTCGAATAAGATCTTCAGGGGAGAATAGAAATCTATTCATTATTGCTCAATCATTAAGATTGCTCCGAAGCAAATGGCTTAATTATTAAGGATTCATTTTAGCGAACACCATGCCGGCTACAAATGCCTGCAAAATTCCATACACCAACCAGGTAGCAACCATCACCAAAGAAATATCAATTGCGCTGAAAGTGAGCCACAATACCGGGACCATAGCTATAATTCCGTAGGCCAGGGCTATTTCAAATGCTCTCCATGTAAATGAGCCACTAAAAAATGACTTGAAGCGATCCCAAAACCAGTAAAGACAGATACTTAATATGAAAGGATGAGCATAAAACAACCAATCCGTTCCAAAGGAAGAAGCGCGAAAAACGGGATTGTAATATTCGTCCATCACAGAGGGCAGAAGATAAATCATGGCGTAAAGCAGAGTAAGACTTACCAGTAAAACCAGAAATCCTGCCAGTATAATAGGAGAAAGGGACTTTTTCATAGCGTTGTTTTTTAATAAAGTTATTTGTTTTTTATTCTTCGATCTATGACCGATGTCAGTCAATTAAAGATCAGCTAACAACTGGAGTTTGCGATTGCTCTAACGGAATCAGATATTTGAGTTTTACTTTACCCATTATTAAATACCCCATGCAAAATTTCAAACCAGTTCTATTGATCTTAGCGATATTCGGTTGCATCACCGCTGGTTATCCGCAAGAGACGACTAAATCAATGACGTTGCAGGATCTTTCTGATTTCCGACAGCAAGCAGGCAATTGGCTGATTGTTGGCGATGTTATGATTAACCCTGATGTGGACATTCATGAAAAACATGAAGTAGTTCAGCCGGTTGTCACTAAGAAAAACAAGAAGTCGCCAGCACCTGTGGTTGAGCATACTCCTTATCCGGTAACCTATACGGCAGGCACCGGAATTCTGTTAAACATGAATGATGATACTAAGAAAACAAACCTGCTCTCGATTATTGAACATGGTGATATTGAGCTGGAGCTCGAAGTCATGATGCCAAAAGGTTCAAACTCGGGAGTATACTTACAAGGTCGATATGAAGTGCAGTTGCTTGATAGCTGGGGAGTAAAGAACCCTGGTTTTGGTGACATTGGTGGTATCTACAGAAATTGGGAGAGTGAAAAAGGAAAGATCTATATGGGCAAGGCGCCACTGAGCAATCCCGCCAAGGCACCAGGCTTGTGGCAGAAAATGAAAATATCATTTCGTGCTCCGCGCTTTGATGCAGCCGGACAAAAAATTGAAAATGCGCGCTTTAATTATGTCGATTTAAATGACGTTCGCATTCATGAGAACGTTGAAGTGCCCTTACCAACCGGTGGGCCCGTGGAAAATAATGAGAAGCCTGTTGGTCCGCTCATGATTCAGGGTGATCATGGCCCTGTCGCATTTCGCAATATTAAATATACGCTGCTTAAGGAGGCTGAAGTTTCTTTAACCGACATTACCTACCAGGCATGGAATGGAAATTTTAAACTCATATCTGATTTCACTGCATTGAAGCCGGATGCCTGGGGCACACTGAAGGAATTAACCTGTGAGGTATTGGAAAATGAAGATGCCTACGGCTCGAGTTATAAAGGCACCATTACGGTTTCGGATGATGCCAGCTATAAATTTTTAATGGCTTTCACTGGTGGAGGACGTCTGGTTATAAATAATCAACAACTTATTAATTACCAGAGTGCAGATGGCTTCCGAAGAGATGAGGCAACCATTACCTTAAAGAAAGGTTCTTATCCAGTCGAAATATATAATTTCAAAAATGCTTCCTGGTTGCCACCGCGATTAGGGTTGTTTGTTCAAACGGGAGCGTCACCCAAAGCATTGCATGCCTTTAACTCCTTTCCGCCTGATGATCAGCCCGATTCACCGATTCTCATTAATCCGGGCAGTGAGCCTAAAATGATTCGCGCGTTTCTGGATTTCAAAGGTGAATACAAACAGCGACTCACACATACTATAGGTGTCGGTGATCCCAGTGGCACACACTATATCTATGATTTGAAATCAGGAAATCTTGTTTGCGTGTGGCATGGTGATTTTGTAGATGCAACACCCATGTGGCACGATCGCGGTGACGGTTCTTTCCGCCCGATGGGAGCAACCCAATATTTATTTACCAATCAGCCGCTTGCTTTTCTAGCTTCTGAAACAACACCTTTTCCAGTTGTAACTCGGGAAGATGAAATAAAACCGAATGAGTATCGCGGAAAAGGTTATGAAATTGAAACGGCTACCGGCAGACCTATATTTAAATACACTTACCGAGGCATTGAAGTCGAGGATAAAATTTATCCCGATCAACAGGGACGCATCATCCACGAAGTGAACTTTAAAAATCGCGGAACAAAACCCGGGCTTTATTATAAACTCGGAGAAGGGAAATCGATCCAGCAGATACCTAACGGAGCCTATGTCATCGATGATAAAAGTTATTACATAAGGATCACAAAAGGGGCAAGCCCGAAAATTCGTGAAGTAGATGGAAAGCAGGAATTGTATATCTCCGCAGATGATTCATTCACTTATTCCATCGTTTGGTAAGTTCAACTAATAATATAACGACCATGAAGAAAATATATATAGCCATACTGATAGGCCTTCTTTCAACTGCTGCCTTCAAGACGTTCGCACAGGGTACCAAAACCCCTACTGAGGATGACTACTATAAGATACTCACATTGCCAACACCAGAAGGGATTTTACTGGAAGTAGGTGGTGTTGCGACAATGCCTGATGGACGAATTGCCGTGAGCACCCGGAGAGGTGATGTGTGGATGGTGGAAAATCCTGACATGCGAAATGGCACTGCTCCAAGATATACATTGTATGCTTCGGGTTTACATGAAGCGCTTGGCTTGGTATATAAAGAAGAAGCATTGTATGTAGCACAACGTGGCGAACTTACAAAGCTGATGGACAAGAATGGAGATGGCAAAGCAGATGTATATGAAACCGTTTATACCTGGCCGATATCAGGTCACTATCATGAATATTCATTCGGACCAAAGATTGCCCCTGACGGAAGTTTCTTTGTTACCTGCAACGTGGCCTTTGGAGATGAGGAATGGTGGCGTGGAGAAAGTCGTGTGCCATGGAGAGGATGGACCTTGAAGATTAGCCCGGATGGCACGATGGAACCATGGGCTACCGGCATGCGCTCACCCTGTGGACTAGGCATGATTGATGGCGAATTTTTTTATGATGATAACCAGGGCGACTGGCAGGGAACCGGTGGAATATTTCATTTAACAAAAGGAAGTTTTACAGGACATCCCGCTGGTTTACGTTGGGCTACCCGTGAAAATTCTCCTGTGAAAATCACTACGGAGCAACTTTACGCGAAAGTAGATCCACGCCAGATTAAAAAGGAAGGACAATACATCAAACCTGAAAATATTCCGGATGAAAAAAATCCGAATCTTTTCTATATGATGAAAAATGATTTTCCACAGGTGCGCACGGCAGCGGTATTGTTGCCTCATGGTGTGTTGGGTATATCTAATGCTGAAATTATCCGCGATGAAACCAATGGTAAGTTTGGTCCATTTGTCGGACAGATTTTCGTAGGCGATCAAGGCCAGAGTAAAATCATGCGCGTGGTGATGGAGAAAGTGAAAGGAGAATTTCAAGGAGTGGCATTTGATTTTAAATCCGGATTTGAATCAGGCGTGCTTCGCATGAACTGGGGACATGATGGCTCCATGTATGCCGGGCTTACCAATCGTGGCTGGGGTTCTGCCGGAACAACTACCGCAGGATTGCAACGATTGATCTGGACCGGTAAGGTGCCGATGGAAATGAAAACCGTAAGTGCACGCCCAGATGGATTTGAAATTGAGTTTACCTATCCGGTAGATAAGAAGTCAGCCGAAGATCTCGATTCCTACTATTCAAGAAGCTACATTTATAAGTACCATCCCGCTTATGGAAGCCCAACCACCAATGAAGAAAAATTAAACATCAAAGGCGTGAAGGTTTCTGAAGATGGAATGAAAGTAAGGGTGGTGATTGATAATCTTCGTCCGTATTACCTTCATGAGATAATGGTGGCCGGAGTTAAATCGAAAGAGGGATTGCCTGTCCTTCATAGCACGGCTTACTACACGTTGAATAATATTCCTGACGGAGATAAACTTCCATTGAGTGAATTAAGCACTAAGCGTTCATCCGCTACAGCAAAACCATTGATAAAACCCGTTGTGAAAACGACCAGCACCAACACGAAAAAAGTACTTACCTATGCGGAGATTGAACCGTTGCTGGTAAAGAACACTTGTGTTGCCTGCCATCAGCAAAATAAGAGACAAGTTGGCCCTTCTTTCGCGGATATCGCCAAGCGTAAGTATAGCAATGAACGAATTGTAGAGTTGATTTATAAGCCTGAACCAAAGAACTGGCCAGAGCATGAAACACCAATGGCTGCAATGCCCCAAGTACCAAGAAATGAAGCGTTGCAGATTGCAGCGTGGATTAATTCACTGAGAGCTCCTGCTCCTTAATCGGTGGGTGATTGTATTGTTAAGGGGGACGTTATGATTCAAACAACATAAAGTCTCCCTTATATTTTTCACACAGTTGCTGATGGATACGGTACGCAGATTTTTTTCCTTCCTCATCCACGAGTAAACATACGGTGCCTCCGTTTCCGCCTCCTGTAATTTTTGCTCCATATACGCCAGGTTTATTTCTGGCAAGCGACACAATGTCATCGGTTCTGTCTGACCCTAATCCGCAAAGAGAATAACTCTCGTGAGCCAGATACATAAGTTCTCCCATCTTTTTCAAGAGCGTAATTCTCTCAGCTTTATCAGACGAGGCATTGAGGGCAATCAAATAGCTCTTGAATTGCAGCACGCGTTCATTTTCATACACCGGGTGTGACGCACATTGCCTCACCTGATAATTTTTTTGTTCATCGGTGATCGTTACGTGGTCGATTGACACTTCATACTTTTCTAAAAAATCTTTTCCACTTATCGTTACCGGAAGTTGGTGCAGCAGTGAGTCTTCAAGTTGCTTTACGGAAATATTACTGAGAAATCCCTGAAAAGGGAGTGTTGAGAAATCAATTTTTGATTTTGCCGTGAGCAGTTCTGCCTGAGATATCCCCAACAAATTACAAATAATAGTATAACCCATAAACGTAGCACAACGCACATCACCATACGATGCTCCGGCAACGGAATGTCTTATGCCGCTATCAATACCAATAAATGAAATATCATCTGGCAATGAAATTGGCTTTTCAATTTTATCCGGCTGACAAAGAATAGGCAGCAGTTTTTTAGGTTCACCGAAGTAACTGGCCAGTTGATCCATCAGTCCGCAAGGCGCGCCTACCACTAAGTTTTCAACACGCTGGGCAAGTGTGGGTAATAAGGTACCGGGTAATTGCAGACCAAAGACGTCCGCCAAAGCTTTCATAGTGGCCACCTCCACGGAAGCCGAAGATGACACGCCTTTTCCTAAGGGAACATCAGAAGTTAATTTGAAATCTGCTCCTTTAAAATCGATTCCTTTTTCCTTTTGAAGAACCAATGCACAACCCAACACATAGCTAATCCAATGAGTAGAAGAATTCTGTTTGAATATTTTCTGTGCGAATGAATAATCTATTTCCCCGCTCTTCAGGTAATCGCGATAGTCAACTTTGACGGATAGCTCTTCACCCGAACTGATCTTGCTTTGAATGTGACATTGATAATCATCGCGTAAGGTCAGTTGAATTTTTGTTTGTTGCGAAATGGGCATCTGCAACACCAACGAGCCTGAGTAATCGCCAATGCCGCCCATTACATCCAAACGGCCTGGAGCAGATGCTTCTGCATATTTTTTAATCATGACAGGCAAATGACATTTTCAACGCTCGAGTGCATAGTCGTTGAGATTTACTTTTAATAATTCGGCCGCTTTGTCTTCTGGCATGGTGTCGGCCATAAAATTGCCTGCACCAATTTCCGGCCCAGCCAGATATTTAATTAATCCTGGCTGGCGATAGGGCGGTTGCAGCCAGAGATGCATCCGAAAATCTGAATACATGTTACCGTCTGCCGGAGCCTGCATGATGGACATCACATATGGAAAGTCCATTTGAAAATTCATATCCATTCTTCGCACCACCTGATGAAATACTGCTGTAAGGTCTGCCAATTCCTTTTCAGAAAGTGTGATTAGTGTGGCGTGATTCTTTTTAGGGAAGATCATTACTTCATAGGCATAGCGAGCAAAGAAAGGTATAAAAGCAATGGCGTTTTCATTTTCAGCAATCACGCGCACGCTGTCTTTCAGTTCGTGAAGTATGATTTCCTCAAAGATATTTTTGTGATAGGCAGCCTGGTATTGCTCGGCAAGTCTGATTTGTTGCTCCACCAGCTTGAATGAAAAATCGGTAGCGTAAATCTGGCAGTGGGGATGTGAGTTGCTCACGCCTACGGCTTCACCCTTGTTTTCAAATAGCAATACCGATTTTATCGAAGGATTTTTTTCAAACGCAATCATCTCCTGTTGAAATGCAGCAAACACTTTTACAACTTTATCAAGCTTCATCTGGGAAAGCGTGATGTTATGTCGTGGATCATAACAAACTACTTTAGCGATTCCGGTAGCACGTTCTTTTTTATACAAAGCATCGGCATCTGATATTTTCACTTCGGGAGCGCTCATGCTCACTACGGGGTGGTCATTCTCGAAGATGAAGACATCTTTATAGTCAGGATTGGCACTGCCATGCACACGCTTGTTACCCGGGCACAGATAACAGGTTGGATCGTAGGTTGGGGATTCCTTTGGTTTGATCAGCCCGGCACCCTGCCATGGCCGACTGTTGCGATGACCAGAATACACCACCCACTCCTCGCGCAGCGGATGCCATCGCTTTTCCCACTTGCCTTCAAAGTCTCCTTTCATAGAAAATTTAATTCAATAGCCGTTATTCCGTTGCAAGATAGAAAGCATTTTTGAACGGCATTATTTTTTATAAATGGAATATTATTCCGTTGCTTCGCTACTTTAAAAAAGTAATCTAAATCCTCCATTAAATATAAATCCGTCAATTGGAGAATAGATCTCTTTAAACTGGGGGTTTTGAATGGTTCCCGTATAAATGGGTTCATAGCGGGTTTGTCTCGTATCTAAAAAGTTCTCCGCATTGACGAACAAACTAAAGTGTTCAAATTTCCTTTCGGCAGAAATACCCATTACCCAATAATTACGTGTAAGTTCCCCCGTGGACAGATATTGCCGACCGATATAAAAGGCTTCAAATGCAATTCTTAGTTTTTCTTCGTATTCATACAACAAATTTGCATTAATGCGATGCTTTGCCGTTAGCGGATTAAACGATTCGGGAGAATTGTAGAGTCGTTTGGCCACGATGTAGGTGTAACCAAGATAGAGCGACAGGTCACTTACGTTGACTTTGATATTCGTTTCAAATCCCCGGGAGGTCAGGTTACCTGTTGCGTTATTGAATTCATAGTTACCATTCGGTAAAGGGGTACTCGATAAAACCAATGGATCTTTTAATGAGGTATAGAAAAATAATTGGTTGATAGAGATATCTACATTTTCAGATAAGGCAGTTTTATAATTGATATCAAGATTCCCGCCAGTAGATTTTTCCGCCTTTACCGCATCCAGGTTCAAGGGTTGGATGTTTCTAAAACTTCGTGCTTCGGCTTCTTCAGAAAATAATGTGGCGGCTTTATAGCCCAGTCCACCGCCAATGCGTGAAGTAAGTTTGTTGGTAAATCGATAAAGCACAGAGAGACGTGGAAGAAGAAAGGCGTCTTTTTGATTTGTATAATCCAGTCGCAAGCCACATTCAATCACTAACTTCTCGGTAAGTGTTAAATTGTTTTGTACGAATGCCCCAATCGTATTAATAGTAAAATCCAGGGGCAAAACTGACGCGTTGTGTTGAGTAAAAGAATCCGTCCAGAGATTTGCCCCAGTCACCCATTCGCTTTTTGTTCCGGGGATGAGGTAAGTGATTTCCGAGTAAGTGGCTATCTGTGTCCCTGCAAATTGATAATCGGATAAACCGATGTCGCGATTAAAATATCCGACACTGTTTTTGGCGGTGAGTACCGATTTATTGGTGAAACGTTTTTCAATTTTTAATTGTGTAGAGTAGCGCCTGGAATTATTTTTTTCATAGTATGTATGTATAGCGTCTCCTTGACCGGCAATAACATTCATGTCACCACCCATGCGGTTTTCAAAACCGGTATTCAATCCCAGGCTTATGGTGGTTGAACTGCCATAGTAAAATAATCGCGGGTTTATGGTGTAACGTGTGTATTCTGGGATATCAGAAAAACCATCTTTATTTCGGTCGAAGGCTTTCTGTGAATTTCTTCCTGTAAAGAAAGTGATCCCCCATTTCTTAAATCGTTCACCATAGTAACCACTCAGGTCTAACGCTTTGGTTTGATTGGCATTCGCTAGAAAAGAAATCTCTCTTTTTGTGGTTGGCTCTTTGGTCACCAGGTTGATTAGACCGGCAATGGCACCGCCACCATATAGCGTAGAAGCCGAACCTTTTATAACCTCTACACGCTTTAAGTCGAGCGGTGGAATTTGAAGAATACTCAGCCCGCTTGAGAAACCCGAGTAGAGAGGGAAACCATCTTTTAATAGTTGTGTGTATTTGCCATCCAGACCTTGGATCCTGATGCTGGTACTTGCTGAAGTGGCAGAAGTTTGCTGGGTTTGAATTCCCGTGCTTTCGGTCAACAGCATTTTGATATTGCCCGGTTGCATCACTGCTTTCTCCTCTAGTTCACCGGCCACAATTGTTTCAATCCTCGTTGGAATGTCATCAATTGTTTTACTGCTTCGTGTTGCCGATACGGTAACCTCATCGAGATTTCTACTGTCTTGCTCCAAAAGAATAGTTAAGATATCTCCATGCCGAAGGGGAAAAAGTAGCGTATCTGTTTTTTGCTTGTAGCCGATATAGCTAAATAGAAGGATTTGGCTCCCGGCTGGAATGTTAGAAATTTCCAGATAGCCATTCAGATCGGCACTAGCACCGATCATGGTATTTTGCAGACTACCTGTTGCACCAGGCAATGGTTCTCTAGATGATGCATCTTTGATAAATGCCTTTAGTGTACTTTGGCAATAAGCCGTGCAGGCCGTTATGAAAAATAGAATGCTAAAGAATAGTTTCATACGGATGACATCCAATATAGTTCTTAATAGATGGTACTTTCAATAACTATCCTTTGATTTCAAGATGCTATGTAAGGTCATGCTCATGCCGGACTACCTTACCATTGAACTGCGCTAAGTTGACAACTTTAGTTATAAAATTCATGACGTGGCTTGAGAATTTCACGAGCTGTTTCACTATGAAAATAGAATGACCTGTCGGGAATAAAGTAAACATTACAGCTAAAAACTGAGCATGGAAGGCAGGAAACGTACACCTTGGAGAAGGATTCTGTTTTTTGCTCAGCAATTTGGTAACTTGAACAAAATAATCTCCAAACACAATTAATTATGAAAACAGCAAAGTTTTTATGCACCCTGATGTTTGCATTAGGGCTCATTACTGTGGCGCAAGCGCAACAATCTATCGATGATATGGTAAAAGAATGGGAGAGGGCCAAAGCCTTCACCAAAGAATACCTGGACGCGATGCCGGAAGCGGGCTATGCGTTGAAGCCCACGCCTGAAATGCGTTCGTTCGCGGAGCAAATGCTTCACCTGACGGATGCTAACTATGGATTTTCTTCTACGGCCACTGGCGAACAAAGCCCGGTAGGTAGGGGTGAATCGGAAAAGGCAACGGATAAATCAAAGGCTAACGTAACCAACCTGGTGATGGCAGGGTATGATTACGTAATCAGCAGTCTTAAAAAAATGACGCCCGCATTGATGACTGAAAAAACAAAATTGTTTGGTCAGTTTGAGATGACAAAGGCAATGGTGTTCACCAAATTGTTTGAACATCAGACACATCATCGTGGACAAGCTACTGTATATATCCGCCTGGCAGGCGCCAAGCCACCACAAGAAAAATTATTCTAAACGAATAGCGAACGATTTTAATTTCATCGAAAGGCACTCATAGCGGGTGCTTTTTTTGGAGGGCGTTCATGCCATACCCTGGCGAACTCTGCATCTTTCTTAGCGCTCGCTACGGCAAATATAAGTAAAGTGCCCAAAGGTTTATTAGCCTGTTTTAACTAGGTTAATGTAAAATGGACAGGCGCAAGATTTTCGACAGATTTAATCTCTATTACCAATGTTAGTTGTAGTAGTATATTGGTCTCTTAGTTTTTTTATCAAATCGAGATAGTCCAACTCCATATAGCCTGCACAAAATAATCTATTGGGAACATCCTTTCTGAAACCGTCATTGAATTTTAAAGTCTTATATTCTATATCAATTTTAAATTGACAAAAATGACAGTCAGAGTGAATGTTTGCGTACGATTTACCCATATTTTTTCCTCCTTTCCATTGCCTTTTGTTCAGAGGACAATTGTCAACAAAGTTGATGTAGTCATCTTCAAAACTCAAATATTTGACCTCTTTGGACTCGCAATAATTTTCTTTCAAATCATTGGTTATTTGGTTTGCCAATTTATCGGCCCTTGGATTATTTATCCACCTCTTGCAGGTAGACGATTCTGTTAATTCAGTCTTATAGTCTTTGTCAGTGAGAAAGTATCTTTTTTCGGAGTACATTCTATTTATTAAATGTCCAGCCATGATTTCAATGGCCGGAAGTTTCAGCTGCTTAATCTTATGATATTTTTCTAAGTCGATACCATGAGTTACTGTGATTTCAACCAGTAGTTCTTTCCCCTTTGACTTAATAACTATGTCAGGAACAATTGAACCTATTCTTGACTCAAGGGTCACAGAATCAATTGGAAATCTTGATTCTTCAACTATTATAACTTTTGTATTTTGAAAATATATTGGTGGTGTGGTGAAATACCCTGCGTCTTTAATAAACTCTTTTGAGATAATATGAATCGAGGTCTGAATCCCTTGTCCACAGTCATCACCCTTGTCGTGTGCGAAATGGTGCTCATTAATTTTCCCCTTTCTTGCAATGAGTCTCTTTTTGCAAGTGGGACAAATACAATTGCAACTGAATCCGCTTTCAACTTCTTCAATTGTCAGAAGTTTTCCATCACGTAGTCCATATGGTAACTTAATCTCCATTCCTACTATTGCTCCATTTGCATTTATGTATTGTTGATATAGTTTAAATAATACTCTACCTAGTTATCTGTTCCGACTAAGTCGTTTAAAGAGAATAGACGACTAAAATAATCAAAATGGGGTGGTTATACTAAGTGCGGAGAATGAAAAAGGAGTAAGCGCCTACTTTCTTAAAATCTAAGACTGAATCTCTTTCAATTTTATTAAGTATCATGTTGATGCCATTCACTTTTTATTCTCCAATACCTGACTATCTTCTATAAGTTTCTTGCGTAATTCTGACTAGGATAGATCCTGAACAGGAATATTTTTTTCAATGCTCAAACAAGCTATTGTTGCTGCGCTTTGGCCTAATATCATAAATACCGGTTCCATGCGAATAGAGCCAAAGACAATATGTTAACTGGAAACCGTTACCGGCACGATTAGGTTGGAGCATTCTTCTTTTTTGGGCAAGATGGTTCTCAAGTCAATTATGCTAGCAAAATGTAATGGCATTCATCATCATGATCAAGCGTCTCAATTATGTAGCCATTGCAAATTCGAAAAGCCATGGTATTGATCATCATGAATGAGAAGAAGGAAGAGATGGTATTATTTCCTGAAATCAACAACTGCTTTCCCTTCTGCTTTAGATAAATCAACTTCTTTTGACTTACCATTGACGATCACTTTATACTTTCCATAGAAAGCGGGAACAGAAACGACTCCATCTTTGTCGACCTTCACAGATGCTTTCGTCCACCATTCTTTAAAGATTAAATTTTGATAAGCATCCGCAGCGGGTGTCGGTGACCAGTCTTTTCTATACAGCGATGACGCTGGGATCCAGTTGGCACCTGCCCAAAATCCCCACATGATCATGCCTTCTATTGCGGGATGAGCAAAACAGATTCTATAATAGTCGGTGAGCTCTTTCGCTTTCAATGCTTCTTCTTCCGGAGTCATCACCAGAATGTTTTCAGTGAGATATTTGGATCGTTGACCAGGCATGTTGAACTCGGTGACACGGATCGGCAATTTAAAAATCGCTAATGAGTCGAGTGCCTTTCTTAGTTCATCACGATCGAATGTGTCCGAGTGCAAGTGACCCTGCACTCCAATGCCAGCGATAGGAACCCCCTGCTTCAGCAACTTTCTGATCTGAGCCATATACTCCGGCAATTTTTTTCCAGTGAGAATATCGTAATCATTTAAAAAGAGTTTGGCATCCGGGTCACCGTTATGTGCCCATTGTGCCATCTGCTTTGTTATCTCTGGACCAAGCCGGTCTTCATAATAAGTGCGCTGGGCATGCAGTAAAACTCAAGGGTGCGAGGAAGACGTCCTCCAGTCCCGAAGGAGCCGTGATGACCGGAATCCTCTAGTCGAAAGCAAGG
>JAYVTB010000033.1:0-23463 GCA_043774805.1 Cyclobacteriaceae bacterium
CGCTTTTTTTTTCAACACTCAAAGTTAAGCTATCGTACTGATTTTCAGTATAATTGTTGTGACAAAGTAGAGTTAAGCTAACGTTTTGAGACCAGTTAACAAGTAGGTTTTCATAACATAATTTTAAAACTGGTGATTTGTCCTTTTGGAAAATTGTTTAGTACATCAATATTTTATTTCTAAGCACGATGAATCTTCAGATTATTTTTGAGCTTCCAAATATTCATTTAGTTCTTTACGAGGCATAGGCAATTCGGCATCTGTCATTTTTCGCAAATAATCATAAAATTGTTTGTTCATTTCGGGTGTGTAGTTGCTATCGATCTGGCTGGTGGTCCAGTCTCCTGCCTTATTTCGCATAATGCCATACACATGACGAAGGTTGCTGATCTCAGCTTCCAATACAATTTCTGCTACCAGGTAAGCGGGGAAAAACAATGTTCCATAGGGACTTGCATAAACAACATCACCGGGTAGAACGGTAACATCACCCACCCGGATGGGTGCGTTAATGGAAGTAAGCATCATTTCGTTGATGGAGGAAGGATGATCTCCTAGTATCCATCCATTAAAGCCATCTACTTTTTTTATTTCCTGTATATTTCTGACAGCACCCCAAAACACAACACCTCTCTTTGATTTTGAGTAAATGGAATTCGCTAGCCGATCGCCAATTAATGTTCCCTCTTCTATTTTCCCAAAACCATCGGCAACATATACATCTCCGTCTTTGAGCATCTCAATGGGCCATACATTGGATTGTGCCTTTTCGCTATGACCTTCTGCTAATCCTACCTTTCTGATCACGTCTCCAAAGTCGGGTCGTTGTGGCATATATTGCGCAGTAACTGCACGCCCCGTCATTACCGGGTTTTTGTCCGGATTGATCATGACCCATTTCCCTTGATACTGGTTGTTGAATTTATTTCTTCGTAAGCCTCCCCAGGCATGCGTCAGCACCACTTTCTTAAGTCGCTCCAATAAATTGTCCGATACAAATGGTCTTCCATCTGGCAAGCGCTCGCCCTTCCACTGCGATGTTAACGAAATAATGTATTCGCGATCCATCGCCACTTTATTGAATTGGCCATTGGCAGAACTACCGGTACCGATTAGTACCAGCACAATCAAAAGGCTAGAAATAATGTTTCTCATAACTATTCATTTACATTTAACTCATTCTTCACTCGCATGATATATTTTCCTTTACCATTGAAGTTTCTTTGGTGCTACTTATACGCTTCAATAATAGCACTGTTTAAATCATTCAACATCTGGGGCACCAATGCAAATGGATCATAGGATTTTCCACGAACCATCAATGTTTCTACAGGCAGGTATCCTTTATAGCCTTCATCCTTAATAATTTTAATAAGGCGTTTATAATCCGTTGGCACCTCGTTACCTAAGCCAAAGGCACTCTCTTTCACTTGCCAGTTGATCGCGTAGGGAATCACTGCCGCAATATCTTTATACGGATCAGCAGTTTTGAAACTCCCGGTATCCACAATTAATCCCACCCATTTGGAATCCAACGCCTTCAGCACATAAATACATTGTTCCGCGGTTTGCAGCATGTCGCCATGATTCTGAATGCCGATCTTAACTCCATATTTTTCACCAAATGCAGCACATTCTTTAAAGCAATCAATCATCCATCCTGCTACTTCTTTCCAGTTATCCTCGTATCCTTTGGGAATTTCACCAGCAAAGACCCGAACAATAGGCGCACCCATTTTGGAGGCTGCGACAATCCAGTTCTTTGCCAATTGAACACCTTCTGCTCGTATTTTTGGATCCGGTGAAGCAAAATTATTACGGATGCCGGTGCCACTGATTACCACACCCAATGAGGCCGCTTTATCTTTGAATTTTTTCAGATAATCATCGGAAGGCACTTCCGGATACGTTGGGAAGAAATACGCAGTGGGGTCCAGCGCTTTGATTTTTTGAACAGCACACCAATCCAATAAATTAAATAAAGTATAAACCTGCTGATTGTTGCGAGCGTCTTTGGCTACCAATAAATCACTAAATGAATAAGCATTCAGAGCCGGGATAAGTGGCAATTCCTTTTTCTTGTTTTGCGCGATAGCTACCGGTGACCATACACTTAGCAGTAAAACTGTTGTAATGAAAAAATGAGGATTTATAATCCTGCTTATTCTGATACAGTTATTCTTCATCGCTCAAAAATTTCAGGGAATTATTTTATCTGCCAAAGTAAATTCAAAGTACGCAAAATTATTTCCCTTGTTGTAATGGAAGGTTAACAGGTGCAGTCCTGATTCTGAAAAGGTAATGGTTCCGATCTCAGCCTTGTTCCAAAAATGATAACCGCCCGTATTGCGGGGAAGTTTGCACATACTGGCTGGTTTTTGATCAACGTCAAACGTGATTGTTGAATCCGCGAAAGAATACAACGCATCGATCTTATAGGTGCCAGCTACTTTCACATCAATGGTGTAGTTGACCCATTCATTATTTTCCGTCCAGCCGATGTAGAATTGATTAACTGCCGGGATATAATAATTATTAAGGTGGTTAAAATCCGCAAAGTCTTTGGCATAAGAAACATCAACACCTTCCTCTTTACGGAAATTCCATTCATATGGTGTAGCATGCGGACGTTGATGATTCGTGTTTTGATTTAATCCACCGCTACCGTTGTTGATGGTCTCGAAATCATGATAGCTCACTCCTTCTCCACCACTATCATATAAGGCGCATTCAAGTTTGCCGGGAATAACCTGTAGTCCGGAATTGTGAGCGGCATCAACAAAAGCCTGGCCCTTGTAACCGGGCGGTATAAACGATTTAGCAGTAACAGGTCCTGATTTTTTTTCTTTAACAGGAGCTATCGTTTGAGAGAATGAGCTTATGCTAAATAAAATCAGGAAGACAGTGCAAGGTAATTTCAACCGGTAGTTTATCACAAACGAGTATTTATAACTGAATAAAATAGTTTAATTCAATTCTACTTTAGTATAGCATCAATCCTGCTAAGTTCTTCGCTCGTAAATGAATAATTTTCAAGGCAGCGAATTGAATCCAGTACCTGCTCAGGATGGCTCGCACCGATCAGGACAGAGGTGACCCGTTTGTCTTTCAATATCCAGGATAATGCCATGTGCGCAAGCTTTTGTCCCCGCTCTTCTGCCAATACATTTAGTTGACTAACTTTATTGATTTTCTCATCCGACACCTGAGTTTCATCAATGGCTCCGTTTCCGCGATGACTCGCTGCCCTTGATCCTTCCGGAATACCCTTCAGGTATTTGTCGGTTAGTAATCCTTGTGCCAGAGGAGAAAACGGAATGCATCCCACTCCATTATTTTCCAATACATCCAACAATCCATCTTCCACGCCACGTACGAACATGGAATATTTTGGTTGATGAATTAAACAAGGTGTACCCAATTGCTTTAAGATCTCAATTGCTTTAGCTGCTTCCTCGGGTTGATAGCTTGATATACCAACATAAAGACATTTCCCCTGGCGCATCATTAAATCCAGTGTGCCCATGGTTTCTTCCAATGGTGTTTCCGGATCAGGGCGATGATGATAGAAGATATCGACATAATCAAGTCCCATCCGATTTAAACTCTGATCGAGGCTTGCCACCAGGTATTTCTTTGATCCCCAATCTCCATAAGGTCCGGGCCACATGCCCCAACCGGCTTTTGTTGAAATAATCAATTCATCCCGATAAGGCGCAAAATCATCCTTAAAGATTCTTCCAAAGTTCTCTTCTGCCGACCCAGCTGGTGGCCCATAATTATTGGCTAGATCAAAATGAGTAATGCCCTGATCAAACGCAAGTCTTAAAATATTGCGGGCATTTTCCAATACATCGATATGACCGAAGTTGTGCCAGAGACCCAGAGAGATGGCCGGTAATTTCAATCCGCTATTTCCACATCTACGATATTCCATTTTTTTGTAGCGGTCTTCATTGGGTTTGTATTGCATTACTTTTACTGTTAAGTATTCACAAAAAATTAGTTCTACTGCTGCTCAGCGATGGCAAGCGCCTTCACCATTATTTCAAGATCGGTTGTTCCTCTGAAGCCACTGAAGCCAACAGAAAGCTTTGCTCCATTTTTCAATTTTAATGGCTGTCCGCCAACCCATCCTATCAAGTCAGGGTTTTCAATGCCATTTGCATTTTCCGACACTTCATTATTAAACACCATTCTTTCATAATCTCCAGTTTTTACTCCCGTAAGCCATACCTGGCTAGCTTTTATCCAGGCCACTTTATAGGATTGCCTCAGTCGGGTATTGTTTGTCCCAAACATCTTTCCATGAACCTGGCCATGCTCATCGATGATACAGGCTGCCACATTCCCATTTGAAATATCCCTGTCTGCACGATCGGGCAGATAATGAGGTATCAATGCTTCAACGGCATCAAATAATCTACTGATCACCGCTTGTGTTTCTACTTTATCCATTGAAATTAAGTGTGGCACGAAGTTGCACTATTTGAATAAAGGCAACTCGTGCTTTTTATATTAAAAGTCTTAACGTATTTAATGTTTTGGACTACTGGTTTCGGTTTGAGGATGCTCGGCCAAAAATTTGATGTAGTAAAATCATTAGAGCTTCCGTCTGCACACCTGTTTCAAGTCTCCTAATAGAAAAATAGAAACCGGGCCACCAAACCTAAACCCAAACTGAAAAGGAATAGCGGCCCGTTTCCCCGTAAACAATCCGAATTAAAAACAACTAAAACTCAAACTGCTTAATATCAACGCATTTTTCTAAATCTTAGGATAAACCTAAGTGAAAGAAAAATAACTTAGAAGATTTGTTGCCTAATTAACTACTACATCGTTTTCGTAAAATTTCATGAATCCTACACTATTAATGTTCACATTTACCTTACTCTTTTACGGAAGTTCATTAGAATTTCTTTACCGTTATGAATCTTAAACAACTTGCCAAAGAGCTTAATTTATCGATCTCTACCGTTTCAAAAGCCTTGCGCGATAGTCATGAAATTGGCATCGCTACAAAGAAAGTAGTACTCGCCAAAGCAAAAGAATTGAATTACCAGGTCAATCCTTTTGCCAGCAGTTTACGCAAGCAGAAAAGCAAGACAATCGCAGTGGTTGTTCCTGAAGTCGCTAATGATTTTTTTGGACCGGTAATCAGTGGCATAGAATCAGTAGCACAGGAAAGAGGATATCATGTATTGATTTACCTGACGCATGAAGATATGCAAAAAGAGGTATCGGTAGTAAAACTGCTGCAAAATGGAAGAGTGGATGGCATCATGATTTCATTATCTGAAGAGACCTCCAACACCTCGCACCTGGATGAGTTGAAAGAAATGCCGTTGGTGTTTTTTGACAGGGTAGCTGAATACATCGCTGTGCCCAAGGTTACTACGGATGATTACGATAGTGGTATGAACGCCACTGAGCACCTGATTCGCAATGGCTGCAAGCGGATCGCATTTCTGTCAATATCCCAAAATCTTTCTATTAGCCAAAAGAGAATGATGGGTTATCTGGAGGCTTTGAAAAGGAATAAGATAAATCGCGATAATAGTCTCATCGTAAACTGCACCGGGGGTGACAAAAAAAATACAGATGCAATCCGAAAATTATTAAAGAGAAAAAACAGACCAGATGGAATATTTGCCTCTGTGGAGAAACTGGCTCTTTCAACCTATGAAATTTGTAGCGAATTAAAATTAAAAATCCCCCGAGACGTTAAAGTAATCTGCTTTTCAAATTCTCAAACCGCGGGCCTTCTTAATCCTTCATTAATAACCATCACGCAACCAGCTTATGAAATGGGAAGAGAGGCCGCAACTATTCTTTTCAGGCTGGTGGAGAAAAAACGGCATCACTTCCTGCAAGAACATACCATATTGAATTCACAATTGATTGAAAGGAATTCAACCAAAGCATAATTCAAAAAAAAATTCAATGAACGAAGCTATCATGACGTTTCTTATGTTATGAAATTGGGGATAGATTCAGTTTATAATCTGATTCCGAGGATGAAGTGAATGTTAATCAGGCGAAACATTCCGTTTAAATAATTGACCATCCTGATTTGATAAATATTTTGAATATTTATCAACCGTATTTAATTGAGACACCCAGTGATCAGCAATCTTATGTCAAAAACTAGATTTATCCTTGTTGTTATTAGCGGAATACTGCTGTTAACTTCGTCTGCATGGTTGCCGATGAATCCTATACCATCAACATCTTCACCCGCAAAGGTTAGTCAGTATCTCTACGTGGCGGTTCCGGGCATTCGCGATTATCTTGAATATGGTGGACATGGAATATTGGTGTACGATATCCAAAATAACTATCGCTTGGTAAAGCGGATTCCTACTCAGGGATTAAAAGCAAATGGCACCCCCTCGAATGTGAAAGGTGTTGCTGTTAGTCTGGCTACCAATAGTATCTATATCACCACGCTGGAAGCACTTCAACGTATCGATTTAGCCACAGAGAAAGTTATTTGGGAGAAAAAATATGATGGCGGTTGCGATCGTCTGTCCATATCACCGGATGGAAAAACAATTTATCTCCCTACTCTGGAAAAAGAACATTGGAATGTGGTAGACGCAGAAACCGGTGAAGTGATCAAGCAATTGTTTACTAACTCGGGTGCACACAATACCCTTTATGGACCTGATGGCAATCAGGTTTACATGGCAGGCCTTCGTACACCTTCGCTGGGGGTTTCTGATACCCCTACTCATGAAGTAATCAGACAAATTGGTCCGTTTGCGGCTGCAGTTCGTCCCTTTACCATCAATGGTTCGCAGACGTTATGTTATGTCAACGTAAACGACTTATTAGGTTTTGAAATTGGCGACATCAAAGCGGGAGCTAAACTACATCGCGTAGAGGTCGCTGGCTTTCAACAGGGACCCGTGAAACGTCACGGATGCCCCAGTCACGGAATTGGATTAACACCAAACGAAAAAGAAGTATGGCTTTGTGATGCATTCAATCAGCGTATGCACATTTTTGATAACACCGTGATGCCACCCAAGCAAGTGGCCAGTGTTGAACTCAGAGATCAACCTGGATGGATTACCTTTAGCCTGGATGGAAAACATGCCTGGCCTTCTACAGGAGAAATTATTGATACGAAGAGTAGGAAAATCATTACGACATTAAAAGATGAAAAAGGTAATCCGGTTATGAGCGAAAAAATCGTTGAAATTCATATGGAAGGAAACAAGGCAATAAAAGCCGGTGATCAGTTTGGTATTGGACGGGTTACAAGGAATTAAAATCAGTCTCTCAACTCTTATCGTCCAGATAGATTTTCTACCGTTATTTTGAGTTGTAATCCATGGCACTTATGGTAGTTGTGCCATCGCCTCTGGTTTGGCGTTCTCTTTGGTAGGATAAGCGTATATATACAAAACGAATAAATGTATGAAAACGCGAAGAGTAATCAACCTAGTAGCGATGTCGCTCCTGCTGTCAGGATGGACATCTGTTTATGCTCAAGATGATCGGATCGAGGTGCCTGGAGATCATTTCAGCCTGGAGGGCGCATTGGAGTTATTCAAGAAGTCGGCATCTCCGGAGGAATTTGAACGATTGCTTAATTCTCCTAACACCGAAGTAAATAATCTTGACCTTAACGGAGATGGTGACATTGATTATATCAAAGTAATCGACCGGAATCAAGGAAATGTACATGCCTTTATTCTACAAGCTGTTGTGTCTGCCAATGAAAATCAGGATGTGGCCGTGATTGAACTGGAGAAATTAGCGAATAGAAAAGCCGTGCTCCAGATCACTGGTGATGCTGATATCTATGGCATTGAAACCATCATTGAACCAACTGAAGAAGTGCGGGTCAATGCAGGAACGAGCACAAACCGTACGGTGGTTAATGTTTGGACATGGCCATCCGTGCAATACATTTACAGTCCATACTATTATGGATGGGCCTCAACATGGGATTGGTACTATCGTCCAATCTGGTGGCACACGTGGAGACCAATAAACTACTATTCATATTACTCTTACTGGCAACCTTATCGTCCATACTATTCCGTATGTTACACACACCGTGTTGGTTATGCACAACAGATTTATCAACCTTATCGTAGCACATCGGCTATGGTGTACAATCGTCATCACAATCAAATCACGAACTATCGATCTTCACCACGCTATACGGCTGATTTCAATCGCGGCAGAGACAATGATAGTCGATATAATCATAGTTCCTCAAACCGTGGCAATGACTACAATCAACATTCAGATAACAATGGCCGAAGTAATTCGAGATCTTACAACAATGGCCAACGACAACAGAGTGATTACAATCGCAATCGGTCGACTGGTAACGGAATGATTGAACGAAACAATTCTAATGGTGAAGAGAAACGCAATCACTCAACAAGTTCAACCTGGCGACAAAACACTGATAACAGACAGCATGGAAACAGTGAAGTATTAACCCGCCAGCATAGTAACACTTTTGAGAATCGTAGTGTACCCGATAACAATCGCACACAATCCGGATGGCAACGAAATAATAGCGACAACCGACAGACAATGAAAAGCAGACCAAACTTTAGAAATCAGGAGAGTAGATCTCATCAAAGTGAAAGCCGCCCTTCCAATGATTCCAGAAGTAATCAACATGGCACAGCTATTCAACAAGACAGAGGCAGATCTTCATCTGGAAACGGTGACATGCGCCAATCTGGTTCGCACGGATCAAATGGAGGTGAAAACAAATCAGGTGGACAACGGAGAGGAAGAAACTAACTTTCCTACACCTACATGATCTCTTCTAAAGATGTTTTGAATTCACTATGGTTTAGTTGAATTCAAAACATCTCTGTAACTAACCAATTGTATTCCTTTACGGATAATCGCTTCTTTCACTTTTTCACTCGTGAAGATGTTCGTTACATCTTGCCTGCCTTTGGATACATCTTCATAACCGATATGATAAATGGCCTTCAGTTCATCATTATCAAGACCGGGATGCTCCACATACACATAGGTCTTGCTCTCTTCCAGTTTGTCGAGCATGGCAATAAAGCCATCGATCCGTTCTTCTGTTGATTTGTTGTTGAAGTCAAACCCGGTATAGTTGAGCGACATTCCAGCACGGTCGGCATCGACCATGGGAAGGTTGTAATCTATTGAAACTCTCATGACCATGGCCTTAACTTCAGGAGTAAATGCCAGGCTACCCATGTGACCGGATACATGCGATAAATTGGGTAGGTACTTCTTGGCCATTTCAATCTGTGCCCTTAACTCCTTTTCAATGTCCTCGATTTTAAAGGCATGATCAGTAACGGCCTGGCCGGGATAGTTTTTGTTTTTTTGAAGCATCGGATAAAAATATCCGTCTTCGTTTTTCAAACTTGAACAATCTGTTATCGGCCTCCATTTAACATTATCCCATTCGCTGGTGATCGCAAAGTGCAACCCTACATCGGCTCTTGGATTTTGCTTTAACATTTTCACTGCTTCCGGAAACCAGGGAGAAGGTACAATCACTTCAATGGAAGTTTGAATTCCATTTTTGTATGACTTTAATAATGCCTGGTCAGCAGAGTGTGAGAAACCCATATCATCGCCACGCACAATTAGTCGTGGAGCGTTGGCACGTTCTACCATCGGAATGGCTTTCAATTCACGTGTGGATCCATTGAATGAGTTTCTAATCACCATTCTGGTATAAGGGTCACCAAAGGCGATCTGTATTGTTTCGGTATGCGGACTTTCAATGTACCGTAACTTCAACTCAATCATGTTTTCACCTATCCAACTATATGCTCCTTCCGTCTTGAAGGGTGTAAGTCCGCTCCGGTTAGCTCGAGCTCCCGCAACGAGATAAGGTCCGTATTTCGTTGTCTCACCCCTCACCCACTTTCCATAACCGAAATCAATAGAATGTTGTACCGAATCGGTCGATAAGTTTAACCGACACATTCCATCTTTAAATTCGAGGTTGAAATTCTTTAATCTCCGGTCATTCGAGACAATGGCATACGTCTTCCCGGATATTGCTGAAGCGCTCGTTTTAGTAACGAGGTTAATTGGCAAAGGGAGAGCCTGAGAAGCTAACCGGGCTTTGAGTTTTTTATATGCATTCGCTTCGGATACTTTTTTATCACTGAAGGCAGGCAACAGATACTTCCACACCAGGTTTAGTTCCGTTTGCATGTTGGATGTTTCAGAGGTGATTGCTATCACGGCATCCAATTGTGGCAACACTAAAATGTATTGGCCAAAAGCACCATCACCACGATAGGAATTGTTTCGGCTGCGCCACATTTGATAGCCATATCCCTGCAACCAATCACTGGAATCTTTTTGCGCTTGTGTGGCTTCTGGATTCTGCATGATCTTCATGGTTGAGGCGTCTTCTACCCATTCAGCGGGAAGAACCTGCTTGCCTTTCCACATTCCTTTTTGAAGAAATAGTTGACCGAACTTAGCCATGTCTTCCGTTTTCAATCTAAGTCCCCATCCTCCCGTATTGATACCCTGGCCATCGAGTTCCCAATCTATGCCCGTAATGCCCAGTGGTTGGAACAATCGTGGTGTTAAATAATCGATGATTTTTTCTCCGGTCACCTTTTGCACGATCGCGCTGAGCATATAAGTAGCTACTGAGTTGTAAAGAAATTGTGATCCCGGTTCGTTGATCACTGGCGTGGAAAGAAATGCCCTCACCCAGTTATCTTTGTTGTTGACAAGACCGCTAGGATCGGGTTGTTGCCCTGCGCTCATGCTCAATAAATGCTTTATCTTTAAAGACTCAAGATTTGGGCTGACAACCGATGGCGTTAACTCTGGAAAAAAGGAAATGACTTTGTCTTCTACGGTTAGTTTCTTTTCAGCTACAGCGAAGCCGATCGCTGTAGCCGCGAAACTCTTGCTCACCGAATACATGGTGTGCTTCATATCTGGTCGATACGGATTCCACCAACCTTCTGCCACCACTTTTCCATGACGCAAAATCATGATACTGTGAAACTCGTGATCAGTTTTTGCAGCTGCATCCAGAAAGTTGATGATGCCTTGCGAAGAAATACCTTCTGCATCGGGTGTGCTGCGTGGCAAAGTGCTTTGAGCGAATAAACCTGCGGATACTAAAAGGAAGAGGACGAGGAGTTTAAAGGGTTGCATATTATTAATTGACAATGAATAATAAATATAATCAAGCAGGTTCGTTTTGCATGAAAAGATTTATGGGCGGTCAACTTCATGAAGTGATCAACGGTGCTAAAAATAGGATGATGTTTGTATCTTACTGCCCCAAATTAAACCCACGCTGCCTGATGAAAATAAACCACCTCATTCTCCTCCTATTGATTACTATGTCTTGTTCAAAGAAAGAGACGCTCTATGAAGTCGGGCAAATCAAAACCAACATGGGTGAAGTACTGATCTGGCTGTATGATGAAACACCCCGACACAAAGAAAACTTTATTAAGCTAGCCAATGCCGGATATTGGGACACACTTTCATTCAACCGAGTAATCAAGGATTTTGTCGCTCAGGGCGGCTGCCCTGATACACCGGCCGGATTTGCTGACTCTCCTTACCTGCTGGCACCTGAATTCAACGACACCATCAAACACGTGTACGGATCATTTGCTGCTGGTCGTGACAACAACCCACAGATGCTTTCTGCCGGATGCCAGTTCTATATTGTGCAAAATAAAAACGGCCTCGCCCGCCTCGACAACAAATACACGGTATATGGCCACGTGTTTCAAGGCATGGATGTGATTGACGCTATTGTGTCTGTTCCCACCGATTCTATTGATGAACCACTCAGTAAAATTATGCTGGATGTGAATGTGATTAAGATGACGAAGAAGGAAATTGAGGCGAAGGGGTTTAGAGTGAAGGAGTAAGTATCTAAATCGACAAGTTGCGGGGAGGCTACTTTTATTTCAGGCATTGCTATAGTATTTTTGGAAAGCCCTGCTCCTCCCACGGTGGCGGCACAAGGATCTTCTCTCTGTTTATATTGCAGCAAAACGAAGTTATATCAAGAATCTTACAGAGCGAGAATATCTGGATGAAATCAAATAGAAATAATATAGGGCTTTCGGTAAAACTGTAGATAGATAAAGTAGATAGTAAGTTGTCGTAAACGGCCCTCAAATTGTCGGAATCATACATGTAAGCGGATCATCTCTCTGGTAGCTTTGCTATCCTAAATCAAAACATTCAATTATGAAAAAGGTCAATACACTTTACTGGATATTCACGTCACTCTTCGGAGGATTTATGATGTTCACTGCAATTCCCGATATTATGGTTGTGCCTGATGCTATCGAGTTTGTAAGCAATAAACTGGGTTATCCACAATACATTATTGTCTTTTTGGGCGTGGCGAAAGCATTGGGAGTAATTGCTATTCTCATTCCAGGATATCCACGCATCAAAGAGTGGGCTTATGCCGGATTATGTTTTGATCTCATTGGCGCCACGTATTCAAACATCTGTGTCGATGGGCTACAACCAGGAATTGCATTTATGCTTTTGCCCTTTTCGATTGGAACATTGTCCTACGTTTATTGTCATAAGCGAATGAACACCATTGTGAATTGAGGTGATGATTTTTCCTTCTTTAAAACTACTTAATTCTTACTTGTCACTCGTCTTCACCAAAAAGAGGTTGTCTTTCAACGAAGTAAATCAGAAGAATAGTTTACTATCATTATCTATTCCAGTCGGGTGATCTTACCATTTTGTTTGCACCTAAATAACTCAATTAGTTACCTTGCCCTGAAATTCATCACTATTCATGAGTAACATAAAATTCCATTATTGTCTCTTGCTCACACTAACTGTGTTAACCTCGTGCGCACAAACATCTTCAAGACTTCCGGATTTAATAAAAGTCGGTGATCCAGGTTTTATCAGCAGTGAGTTGATTTATGCTCTAGACAATAAACCAACTGCCGAATGTCATGCCTCTACCTTGGTAGAATTGTCGGATGGCATTATGGCCGCTTGGTTTGGTGGCACCGAAGAACGACATCCCGATGTTGGCATTTGGACATCCGTTCATAAACAAGGACAATGGTCTCATCCTGTACAGGTTGCCAATGGATTTGAAAATGACTCCGTCCGCTATCCGTGTTGGAATCCGGTGCTTTTTAAACCTGCAAAAGGTCCACTCATGTTATTCTACAAAGTTGGTCCAAGTCCAAGTGACTGGTGGGGCATGCTGATCACTTCAGAGGATGAAGGTAAGACATGGTCTTATCCGAAGCGGCTGGGAAAACATAATGTTATTAAAGATTTGCTCGGGCCTGTGAAAAACAATATATTGACTTACGGAAATGGCAAAATGCAAATCCTGTGCAGAACGCAAGAAGGTGTTATTGCCCAAAGTTGGTCGAAGGACAATGGTAAGAATTGGAGTCCGTTGCAGGCAACGTCTCTTTCAAATCCCAATGCCGGAACAGACGCTGTAACCCTGAAAGATGGAAGACAACTATTAGTGTACAATCATACCTTGTCGAAAGGAGAATTTCCGAATGAGCGAAACATGCTGAATGTTACAATCTCTTCTGATGGAACCGAATGGAAACCTATACTTACATTGGAAAGATCGGAGGGAGAATATTCCTACCCGGCTGTTATTCAATCTTCTGACGGCCTGGTCCATATTACCTATACGTATTGGAGAAAAGCAATCAAACATGTCGTCATTGATCCGGCAAAATTAAAATAGTGGCTTCATCATAAGTTGGATACCAACATAAAGTCAACATGCCTTATTGCCAATCACATTTAATGGAGCAAATCGGTTTCCGCAATCGTTGTCTATCATCGCATTTGTTAATTGTAAAGTTTCTGGTGGTTGATTCTGATCCATAATATCTAAAAATCCGTTAACCATTTTTGAGATTGGGGGGTTATGTGTACCTTAAATCAAAAATATTCAACACTGGGCATATGAATAGAATTTTTTTAGAGCAACTGTTTAAATCACATGGCGTATGTCCGGATTGCCCGTCACCAAAAGACATCGCTGATTATTTTATTGAAGTGTTAGGTGTTTTGTTTCCGGATCATTCGGACAAATCATTTTCATCCCGCACCGATCTGGAAATTCACATTGAGAATCTGAAACAGGAATTCGTGCAATTGATAGCAAAAAGTCCAGACAACAAAATTACCCGAACTGGTATCCCCCAGGTCGTGGATCAATTTTTTGAAGCACTTCAGAATATTCATGATAAACTTCAGCAAGATGTCACCGCAATGTACAGCGGAGATCCGGCTGCCAAAAGTACCCAAGAGGTAATCAGAACCTACCCCGGCTTCTATGCCATCGCTGCTTATCGGATTGCCCATTCATTGCATTTGCTTAATGTGGAGGGAATACCTCGAATTATTACCGAGTACGCGCACGGCAAAACAGGAATCGATATTCACCCAGCCGCAAAAATCGGTGATCATTTTTTTATAGATCATGGAACCGGCATTGTGATCGGAGAAACGTGTGTCATCGGGAGTCATGTGAAAATTTATCAAGGTGTAACCTTAGGCGCCTTAAGTGTTGATAAATCCGATGCGCTTACTAAACGTCATCCCACCATCGATGACCGTGTAGTGATTTATGCCGGGGCCACTATTTTGGGTGGTGATACCGTAGTGGGTCACGATAGTGTGATCGGTGGTAATGTCTGGCTCACGCGAAGTATACCTCCTTACTCCAAAATTTATTACCAGGCGAATGAAAATAAAGAGGCAAGTAATTATCAATAAGACCTAGCATGAAATTAATAGACACCATTGGCAACACGCCTATTGTAGAATTGGGATACATCCCTGTTAACAAGAACGTGCAGATCTATGCCAAGTTGGAAGGAAATAACCCTGGTGGAAGCGTGAAAGACCGGGCTGCTTATGGAATGATAAAGGGTGCACTTGATCGTGGCGAAATAAAACCGGGTGATAAATTAGTGGAAGCTACAAGCGGAAACACCGGGATTGCGTTGGCAATGATTGCCCGGATTATGGGATTAGAGATGACCTTAGTTATGCCAGACAATTCCACACGCGAACGGGTTTTGTCTATGGAAGCTTATGGCGCCAGGGTAGTCCTTACTCCATCAGAAAGGACCATTGAGTATTCAAGAGAACTAGCTGAGAAAATGGCTGTGGAAGAAAACTACTTTATTTTAAATCAGTTTGCCAATCCTGATAATTATGGAATGCACTTCCGCACTACCGGACCCGAGATATGGAATGATACGAATGGACGAATAACTCATTTCGTTTCTGCCATGGGCACCACGGGCACAATCATGGGTGTATCACGCTATTTGAAACAACAAAATCCCGCCATACAAATCGTAGGCACACAACCTACAGAAAAGTCCTCCATCCCAGGCATCCGAAGATGGACTCCGGAATTCTTACCTAAAATATTCGAACCTCACCGGGTGGATCGTACTATCGATGTCAGTGAACAGAGTGCAACAGAATTAACGAGACGCCTGGCAAAGGAAGAAGGCATACTGGCTGGTATGAGTAGTGGCGGTGCCTTGTTTGCGGCCTTGAAGATTGCAAGTGAGATTGACTCCGGAGTGATTGTGTTTATTGCATGCGATCGGGGCGACCGATACCTCAGTTCAAATTTGTTCGGTTAAAGGCCGATGACATAACTGGACTTGTAATATTCAATAGGATCAATTACATTGATTCAATAACGTCTACCACCCCGCGTTGAATATAAAAGCCAACCCACTGGAATTTAAGCTGGCCTCTCCTCCTGCTTCGCTGGATGATGATGTATTATGGGCAAACTTGAAATCAGGAAATGAATTGGCATTTTCTGTATTGTATAAACGCTATGTCAACCGTCTCTTTAATTATGGCATGCACAGTTGCAAAGACCGCGACCTTGTGAAGGATTGTTTGCAGGAATTATTTGCACGCTTATGGGCCAAAAGAGAAACCCTGGGAGTAGCCGGTTCAGTAAATTATTATTTATTTAAATCCTTCAGGCGATTATTGATTGGAAAGCTGATAGCCAATCGCAAGTTCACCCTTCCATTCCAGGGACAGCCTGCCAGCGTGTTTGAGTTTATTCCACCAACCGAAGATTATATCATCGAAGGCGAAATAAAAAGTAGGCAATTGGAAATATTGAAGGCAAGCATTAATGCACTTACCAAGAGACAACGCGAAGCTATTTTTCTAAAGTTTTTTAATGAACTCAGCTACCATGAAGTGTCTTCCATCATGGAATTAAGAGTGGATTCTGTCTATAATCTTATTTCAAAAGCAATTGATATTCTGCGCGTTAAGCTGAAGGAAACCGCCATTTTTCTTCTCCTGCTCCTCACCCTTCAATAAATTAATTAAAAAAAGTTTATAAAAATAGATTAGAAATCGATTGCGGTTCTCTCTTCTATGTTATTAAACCATTTTTTTTGAGTGAAAGATTACTACCACTTTACAGTTAATGATTTTGTAATGGACGAGTACTTTCGTCAGTGGGTATGGAACCCTGGCGATGAGAGTAATCGATTTTGGAGATTATGGATTGAAAAACATCCGGATAAATCTGCAAAAGTAGAAGAAGCGATAAGCTTACTTAAAAAACTAAGTTTCCCCCAGTATTCTCTTTCTGATACGGAAATAACCAGCCTCTGGAATGACATAAAGAACTCATCACAATTAAATAATGGAACCGATGAAAGATCAACCACAATCCAATGGTGGCCGATGGTTGCTGCAGGTTTAGTCATGGGTCTGATCTCTTTCGTATTTATTTGGAATAACAATAAGACCATCAGGTATGAAACAGCTTATGGCGAAACAAGAACTTTACTCCTTCCTGATAGCTCCACCGTCATTTTAAATGCAAATTCAAAAATTGTATTTAATGATGACTGGAATGAAAGCGCAGTCCGCCAGGTATGGCTTGATGGCGAAGCTTTCTTTGAAGTAGTCCATACACGCAATCATCAACCTTTTCAAGTCAATGTCGATGGCGGACTTGCTGTAGAAGTCCTCGGTACCAGTTTCAATGTGTACCACAGGAAGACTGATACAAAGGTGGTTCTTAATACAGGAAAAATAACCCTTACCTATCCGGAGGCCAAAAAAGAAAAGAAAATTCTGATGAAACCCGGAGAATTGGTGGAGTACAAAAAGGACCGGATCACTAAGCGTGAGGTTGATCCCAGTATTTATGCCGCATGGACAGAGAAGAAAATTATACTGAATCAGACCACACTTCAGGAAATGATAGTCATGGCAAAAGATAACTATGGCATTGAAATCGAAGTGGCTTCTGAAAAAATGCTAACACAAACCGTCTCCGGCTCGATGCCCGTTGGCGATGCCGATAGTTTTGCCAATCAGATCGCCAAGGCATTTCAATTGAAGATCAATCGTGAAAACAATAAAATTCTACTTCAGGAATAATTTTAAAATGATTTAAATCTAAAACTAAAACCAAACTACCTATGCGAAAACAATACTTGTTGATTGGTGTCTGCAGCCTGATATTTTATCAGGCGTTTCCCCAATATGGTGAAGTTTACGCTTCCACCAATGCCAGGCGAGAGAATTCAACTCAAATTAGCTGGGACGAATCCCATACGCTGAAAAGTGAATTGAATGATCTGGAAAAGAAATTCAATCTATCCATTGCTTATAAAGATGAGTCAGTGGCCAACAAAACCGTTAAAAAAACCAACAAAGACTTTTCAACCATCGAAGAAGCGCTCAGCGAACTGCTCGTTGATACCGATCTCTCTTATGAAAAGGCCGGAAGGGGATTCTATATCATTTCGCTGAAAAATCCTGAGAAAAGTCAATGGGCTCAACGCGCTTCGCTTGTTGAAATACCGGAGTTGCCAACAAATTTTGCTACGCCCTTTACAGCCAGTCTATTTGATATGAATACGACATCGGCCGTTTCTCTAAATGAATTGGCTGCTGCGGCAATTGTCGTGTCAGGGAAAGTAACAGACGAAAGTGGTGCCGTCTTCCCGGGTGTTAACGTATTGGTGAAAGGTACAACCACCGGTACTTCAACAGATTCAGATGGTAAGTATTCATTATCAGTGCCGGATGATAATTCAGTTTTGGTTTTTTCTGCAATCGGTTACATCACACAGGAGATTTCAGTTGGATCAAGAACTTCCGTTGACATTTCCTTATCACCCGATGTAAAAGCATTGGAAGAAGTGGTGGTAACCGCGCTGGGTATCGAGCGCTCGGCAAAAAGTTTGGGATATGCAACTTCAAAGGTGAGTGCAGATCAGTTTACTACCAACAGAAGTCCCAATATTATGAACTCACTGCAAGGTAAAATTGCTGGAGTAAACATATCTTCATTAGGAACGGGTCCTGGGGGAACTTCTAAAATCCGTATCCGTGGTCAATCTTCAATAGGTGGTCAAAATAATCCGCTCATTGTTATTAATGGAGTGCCTATTGACAATACAAACTTTGGCACGAATCAGGGTAATACCGCTGGAGATAATTCGGTCGGCAACAGAGGTGGTGGTGCATCTACCGATGGAGGTGACGGACTTACGAGTATAAACCCTGACGATGTTGAGAGTATGACTGTGTTGAAGGGAGCAGCAGCTGCAGCGTTATATGGTTCACGTGCAAAAGATGGGGTAATCATGATTACTACCAAAACAAGAGGAACAGGAAAGGGCATTGGAGTAACCTACAATATGAATTATACCAATGATACTCCACTGGATTATACAGATTATCAAAAAGAATACGGTCAGGGAGAAAATGGCATCGGACCGGCATCTCCTGGCGCGCTTCCTAATCCAACTACAGGCCAATGGTCGTTTGGCCCGAAGATCAAGCCAGGCATGACTCAGGTGTTGTACAACAATGTGGTAGTGCCCTATGAAGCTCAAAACGGAATCCTTAAAAAATTCTATAGGAACGGTCAGAACCTCACCAACACAGTTTCTTTATCTGCAAATGGCGACAAAGGAGGTATGAATCTTTCTGTCGCCAATATGAAGAGTGAAGGTATTACCCCTAACAATACTTATACCCGTAATACGATTAACCTGGGTTTTGCCTATGACCTATCCGATAAGCTAAGCTTTAAGGGAAATATTAACTACTCAAACGAGTATAACAAGAATCCACCGGTTGTTTCCGATCAGGATAATTCAATCCCCACTTCTTTATACGCGATGGCGAATACCATGCCTTTGGATGTCCTCAGAGACAATTCCCATAATCTAGGTGGCGGGGAATACTTATATTCTAGATTTACCAACCGTACTAATCCTTATTGGGTTTTGGATGAGGTGAAGCAAAATATTCGCAGAGACAGGATTTTTGGAAACATTTCAGCAAAGTATGATTTTACCAAATGGCTTTTTGCGCAGGTGCGCGTAGGACAAGACTATTGGTCTCGTGACTCAGATTACATCAACCTGCCAACTGGTAAGGCTTCTATCAACGGTGGATCTGTGAATGCCGCGGTGCCCGGATTTGTCAATGGTTTATTTACGCAAGAATCGAGGAGATTCAGAGAGACTAACGTAGACTTCCTCTTATCTGCTACCAAGCAATTTGGTGATTTCGGTGTCAATATCACTGGTGGTGGGAATCAAATGCAGAGACGCTCTGATTTAAACAGTGTGCAGGTAACTGACTTTGTGGTAAAAGGACTCTATACAGTACAAAACGGAAGAGCAAAAGATCCGTTATATGACCTTTCTGAAAGAGCAGTCAATTCATTGTATGGTTCTGCTGAAGTTAATTACAAACAATTTCTTTATTTGAATGGAACGATCAGGAATGACTGGTTCTCGACCCTATCACCTGCTAATCGCAGCATACTATATCCATCTGTATCAGCCAGCTATGTCTTCTCTGAATCTTTTGATGCCCTACCAAATTGGTTGGACTTTGGGAAAATCAGAGCTGCATACGCAGAAGCTGGTAGCGATACCGATGTTGGCCCTTATGCAAACAAATTATTTTATGGTGTAGGTGCGAATTTATTCGCAAACCAGCCCGTGGGTAATTTTGGTGCTGTGGTGCCCAATGCCAATTTAAGACCAATGCACATTGCAGAAACAGAATTAGGTATTGACTTAAAAATGTTTCATGGACGAGTAGGTTTGGATATGGCCGTGTATCGTAAGTTAACTACCGACCAAATTGTAAATGCTCAGATCTCTGATGCATCTGGGTTTACCACCACCAAAATCAATAGTGGTCAAAGCCAGAACAAGGGTATTGAAATGATGCTGAATCTGGTACCTATGAAATCAAGTAATTTCCAATGGGATTTCACTTTTACTGGAGCGTATAACATTACAAAGGTATTAAGTCTCTTAACTGAAACTCCTGGTGAGGCGATAACGGTTGGTTCACACGTCTTTAATGGTTTTGTTCAGCAAATTGTTGGACAAGAAATGGGACAAATTGTTGGATTTGGTTATCGGAGGGATGATGGTTCAAAAAATCCAGATCATGAAGGAATGATCGTGTACGGCTCGAATGGTCTTCCTCTGGCTACAACCAAACTGATACCTTTTGGAAGTGCACTGCCTAAATGGGTAGGAGGTTTTACAAACTCATTTAATTATAAGGGAGTACAACTTTCCTTCCTGATTGATTTCAAACTTGGAGGCAAAGTGCTGTCGGGAACCAACTTCAATGCGTATCGTCATGGACTTTCAAAAGCAACGTTACCCGGAAGAGAAGGTGGAGCTCTTGACGCTAGTGGAAATGATCCTGGTAAAATAATTGGAGAAGGTGTTGATATCAATAGCAATATTAATACTGCAAGCGCACCAGCACAGAGCTATTATGCGGTAATACGAGGCTCTGGGATTGTCGAACCTGTTATCTACAATGCTGGGTATTGGAAGTTGCGTCAGATTATGGCAGGATATGACTTTGCAAAGTTTCTGAAAGGCTCTTCTCCAATTAAAGGGTTGCGACTGAGCCTGGTGGCTAACAATGTTTTAATGTTGAAGAAATGGGTTCCCAATATTGATCCGGAAAGCTTCAGTTACACTTCTGACAACGTAGTTGGTTTGGAATCACCCAGTGTTCCTACCACCAGAAGTCTTGGATTCAATTTGAATGTTAAATTTTAATACGATAGAATTATATGAAAAAGATAATTAACCTTTGTCTACTGACTCTTTCGTTCACGCTCTTGATTTCATGCGACTCAGGATTTGATGAGTTGAATACCAGTAAAACGGGAGCTACATCTCTCGATCCAGCTCTAATTCTTAATGGTGCAGTTATCAATTCTTCTCCCTCCCCTAGCCTTAATTACGAGATTGCAATTGTACAACAATTATACTCGTCAAATTCTGGAGTAATTGTGGGAGGTAATTATAACCAGAAGAACATTGGCAATACTCCCGCAGTTTGGATAAACTATTATCAGAATGTGATCAAGTATACCAATGATGTGATCATCAGAACGAAAGACGATGCAAAAAGAAGTAATCTATACAACATGGCGCGTATTGTTCAGGCCAATGCATTTCTTGTGCTTACGGATACTTATGGTGATATTCCCTATACGGAAGCCGGTGGTGGTTATACTGCCCAGGTTTTCTTTCCAGCATACGAAACCCAACAGTCAATCTATCCTAAGCTTATTCAAGAGTTGACAGATGCGTCCGCGGCTCTTAACGCAGCAGGCACCGTTGAAACGGCAGATGTCTTATATGCTGGTAATATCGCTAAATGGAAAAAATTTGGCTATTCACTCTTATTGAGAGCGGGTATGAGATTGAGTAACGTAGATGCCGCTAAAGCACAGGCCGCAGTGGCGGCTGCATTTGCTGGTGGCGTCATTTTAACCAACGCTGATAACGTGGTAATTAAACATGATGCAAACTATATAAACGGCATTGGAAATACATTAAACGGAACCGAAGCAGCCAATTATTACCTTGGTGCGCCATTCGTAGATGCACTTAAAAACAGCAATGATCCACGCTTAGCTGCTATTGCCGTACGATATGTTGGTGCTACCTCTGGCACGGCCCAGACACCTGCAGTAGCCGACAGGACTCCTGCCAATCAATTTGGAATGCCCGTTGGCAGTGATGATGCCTCTGCACAGACTGCTGCTGTGAATGCAGGTCTAGTAAGCAGATATGCCTATAGCCAGGTTGACCGGACGAGAATAGTGAAGAGAACTTCACCATTATTTTTGCTGACAGCAAGTCAAACTAATTTGCTACTTGCCGAAGCAGCTGCCCGAGGATGGGTTGCCGGTGGAAATACAGCAGCCGCGTCCTACTTTACGGATGGCATAAAAGCCCACATGGATCAGATGGTTTCTTTCGATGCCGCTTCCGCTATTTCGGCTGGTGACCGCGACACGTATGCCACTGCAAATCCATTGGATGTATCTTCGTTGGCGGCTTCAATCAGCCAGATAAGTTATCAATATTGGATTTCTTCTTTCTTGAATGGACCAGAAGCATGGGCGAATTTCAGAAGAACAGGATTCCCTGCCTTGGCGTCAAATCCGTACCCAGGTAGCGAAGTACCAGGATCATTTATCAATAGAATTTCATATCCTCCATCTGAAATTTTGGTTAACGGTGAAAATGTTCAGGCCGCGATTGCAGCACAAGGCCCAGATAATTTGGCAACCAAAGTGTGGTGGAATAAGTAATCTGAATTTTAAAAATTGAAGGGGCGACATAGCGTTGCCCTTTCAATTTATTCATGATTCAAATAATGGCTACTGAATTAAACTGATAGCATGTCAGTGTGCTGAATCTATTTTTCTATTTCCTTTTAATTGCTGTTCCCACTCAATGCAAAAACCATGAATACTAAATGCTACTTGCTTCTTATGCTTTTTATATCCTATGTTAGCACGGATACTATCGCCCAACAGATATCAAAAGAGGAACTCCTTTTTCTAACTCCAGAGTGGAAAGGTGAACGATTTCAAGACGGACGCCCCAAGGTGCCGGATGCCATTCTGAATAGAATGAAACTGGTAACACTGGAAGAAGCATGGGCGGTACTTAAAGGAGATAACTATAAACATCAGTATGAAGAAGGTTGGGAATCCATCAATCCCGACAGTGTATTGGTGGGCCGTGCGGTCACTGCCACTTTTATGCCCGGGAGGCCTGACATTCACCGTGCCATTGACAATAGAGGTCATAACACAGACGGAAGGATAAAATCTCAAAACGCGTGGACGGTAGCATTGCTTGTCAAACGCGATGTCTATGTGGTAGACCAGTTCGGAGCGCATGAAGATGGACCTACCATTGGTGACAATGTTGGCACGGCCATACTTACTAATTCCGGGAATGGAATTATCTATGACGGAGCCATTCGCGATATAAATGGATTAAAAGAATTGAAATCATTTACCTCTCTTTTCCGATCTTATCACCCCTCCCATCATTTGAACAACCCTGATGGGGATCTGAATACTACCTT
>JAYVTB010000034.1:0-4311 GCA_043774805.1 Cyclobacteriaceae bacterium
TCTGAATCAGAGCGGTTCCCGCTTTTTTTTTCAACACTCAAAGTTAAGCTATCGTACTGATTTTCAGTATAATTGTTGTGACAAAGTAGAGTTAATTAATGATTGCTTTCGCGAAAAACAATCTTGCCCATCGACACATCTAAATCGAACACAAGGGCCTTAGCACTGTCTTTTGTATAGGTCGCTGTTGCGAATCTATTGGGCCCGATCTTTTTTAGGGTTCGGGAAAGACTGATGCTACATAACCATGATTCATTAATAGTCACCAGCACCGGAACTTCTTCAGAAGGAAGTTGAATGATGAGATTACCTGCCCCAACGCTTCCGATTATGTGGTTGGCAACCGTTGGTTTATTACTGAAATCGAGATACATATTGCCAAATCCAACTTCGGCCCTAACCACTTTTGAGTTAGCCAGATTAAGCTGTCGTGCATTTAATGATCCCATATCCACCTTTACAGCAAAGGTGTCCATAGTAATTTTATTTTCTACCTGTGAATTGTAGCCGATGTTAACATCAGCGCTGCCGGTTTTAATTTTTAATTTTTCAATAGAAAGCCCGGAGAGATCAATATTTGCATTACCTAAACCATAGTCAAGATCTAAAATGTAAGGTGTAGACTCTGCCAGGTATACTTTCCAGAATTTGTCGGTAGGGCGTTCGTTGGCTCCAAATACGCGATAGGAAATTTTATGGCCTACACCCGGTGCATTATCTTGTTCCAGTGAGAGTTTTACAGAGCAGGTTTTGCCAATCACCTCATTACTGAAAGAATGTTGATATTCTTCAACATCTTGATTACTATAAACATTCAGGATATCTTCATTTTGACTTGGGCGAATGAAACAATTGCCGGTCTTGGCCCTGAGCGTTAATGAAACCTTTTCACATTCCTGCATCCTTTCAACAGAAAACTGCTTTTTTACCTGTGCTTGGGCAGGCAAGGTCAGGGCGCTGGCTGATAAGGCTAAAATAATCGATCTCCACATGTCTGCTTCTTACGTGTAAGTTCAGGTAAAGTTTAAAGATGTAAGAAAGGTTAACTTTTTGTCAAAAAAATAACCCGTAATAGGTCTTATACGGGTTATTTGGAAAAGAGTTTTTGCCTTAACCCAAATACTCTTTCATCCGTTCGAAGAATCCCTTCTCTCCAGACTCAGGGTGAGGTTGGAAGTTTGGAGAGTTTCTTAGGCTTTCCAGTTTTAATTTTTCTTCACTGCTCACTTTCTTTGGAGTGTATACATTGATGTAAATGAGCTGATCTCCAGCCCCGTAGCCGTTAATATCTTTCAGTCCTTTGCCTCTTAGCCTGAGTATCTTTCCGCTTTGTGTGCCTGGGTCGATTTTAATTCTCACTTTCCCTCCTATGGAAGGAACTTCTACGGAAGTACCTAAAACCGCGTCAATAAAATTAATATGGAGATCGTATACGATGTTGTTTCCATCACGCTTCAATTCTTTGTCTTCCTGTTCTTCAACCAAGATGAGGAGATCACCGGGTATTCCACCGCCTGGGGCTTCATTTCCTTTCCCAGACATCGAAAGTTGCATGCCATCGCTTACACCGGCAGGAATCTTCACAGAAATCATATCTTCTTTTGAAACGAGACCTGAGTTATCCACTCCCGTAGGTCGCTTGTCAATAAGCTGACCGGCACCATTACATGCAGAACAAGTTGTTGTTGATACCATTTGTCCGAGCATGGTATTCACTACTTTTCTTACTTGACCGGTGCCCTGGCAGGTGGTGCAAGTTTTAAACGTTACACCTTCAGCGCGAATAAGACGATTTACTTTTATTTTCTTCTCAACACCATTGGCAATTTCATCTAAGGTAAGCTTGAGTTTGATGCGAAGATTTGAACCTTTACGTTGTCTCGTTCTTCCACCACCACCTCCTCCAAAGAAACTATCAAACGGGCTACCACCGCCACCGCCAAAAATATCTCCGAACTGACTGAAGATATCATCCATGTTCATGTCATGACCACGGAAACCACCACCTCCTTGTTTTGAGTGACCAAAGCGATCATATTGTGCACGCTTTTCCGCATCGCTCAACACCTCATAGGCTTCGGCTGCCTCTTTGAATTTTTCTTCTGCTTCTTTATTGCCCGGATTTTTATCGGGGTGAAACTGAATGGCCACTTTGCGGTAGGCTTTCTTGATTTCTTCCGGAGTAGCAGACTTGCTCACTCCTAATATTTCGTAAAAATCTCTTTTGGTTGACATGATGTTGATCGTGGAAGTTAGTTTATGCTCAGCGTGACAGAGGTTAGATTCAACTTCCTACAACAACTTTAGCAAAGCGAATTACTTTATCATTTAGCAGATATCCCTTTTCAACAGCCTCGATAATCTTTCCTTTTAATTTTTCTTCCGGAGCTGGCACCTGAGTGATTGCCTCATGAAGGTCTGGATTAAAGTGTGTACCCTTGGTGCACTCCATTGGTTTTATTCCATACTGCTCAAGGGTTTTTTTAAATTTATTCTGGATCAGGAAAAATCCTTCTGCTTCTTTATCATCTCGGTCTTTGAAAGACTTTTCAGCACGTTCAAAATCATCGGCTACCGGAAGCAAAGCCTTCAGCAATTGCTCGTTGGCTGATTGAATCATCTCTAGTTTTTCTTTAGACGATCTCCTTCTGAAGTTATCAAACTCGGCATACAACCTCACAAACTTATCTTTTGATTCTGCCAATTCGTCCTTAAGTTTTTTGATGGGATCAGTCAAGTCCTCGTTTTTCTCTTCACTCACGGGTTCTGGACTTTGTGTGGTAGGGGTTTCCTCTACCAAATCATCGTGTTTTTCTAATTCCTGTTCTGGTTGAACTGTGTTTTCCATAATTTTCACGTAATGAAGTGCAAAAGTGACAAGAATTTTGCCAATAATCGATATAGTGTCAGAATGGCGTTAACCGTTGAGTGTGCGCCAGATGAGATCTTTTAGTTCTGTAATTCCCTGGTTTGCAACTGCTGAAATAAATACAGAAGGTATCTCCGTTGGAATTTCTTTTTTCATCTCCTTGAGTAGTTCATCATCGAGCATATCGCACTTAGAAATTGCGAGGAGCCTTTTCTTATCGAGCAATTCCGGGTTGTATTTACGTAGTTCGTTCAAAAGAATCTCATATTCTTTTTTAATATCCTTTGCATCTACTGGAACAAGGAATAACAGCAATGAATTTCGCTCAATGTGTTTCAGGAATCGAACACCTAATCCTTTCCCTTCCGCTGCACCCTCGATAATACCAGGAATGTCGGCCATGACGAAAGATCTTGAGTCGCGATAAGAAACTACTCCGAGGTTTGGAGTCAACGTGGTAAAGGCATAGTCGGCTATCTTAGGCTTTGCCGCAGACACTACAGAGAGTAATGTTGACTTTCCGGCATTAGGAAAACCAACCAGACCTACATCTGCCAGCAACTTCAATTCAAGAATGACCCACTCATCTCTACCGGGTTCTCCTGGCTGTGCATGAGTAGGAGCTTGATTGGTGGAAGTGGCAAAATATGAATTCCCTTTTCCACCACGTCCACCCGGCAGTAATATCACTTCCTTGCCATCCTCATTGATTTCGCACATGATATCATTGGAGTCGGCAAGCCGGGCTATAGTGCCCAATGGCACATCTAAAATAATATCCTTACCGAATGCACCTGTGCAGTTTTGTCCTTCTCCTCCTTTACCTACTTCTGCAAACACGTGCTTCCGAAATTTCAAGTGAAGCAACGTCCACATTTGTGAGTTTCCCCGAAGAATAATGTGGCCTCCTCGTCCACCATCACCACCATCAGGCCCACCTTTTTCAATAAATTTTTCGCGATGAAAATGGAGGCATCCCGCGCCACCGTGCCCGGAGCGTCCGTTGAATTTCACATAATCGATAAAGTTGGGGGATGACATTAATTCAAAATTTATAATTCACTATTCAAAACTGTTACTGGTTTTAAATTTTGAATTGATTGTAGACTTCATTTTTCATCGAGCACAGAACAAATATTATTGAAGATGGCTTCAATGTCGCCAATGCCATACACGGTATTTAAACGTCCCTGACTTTTATAGAAAGGTAGTACGTGTATGGTTTTGGTGAAATATTCTGTGATCCTCTTGTTTAGTTTTTCTTCCTCATCATCAATGCGGTGCTCGATTGACCTTCGCTTGGCAATACGATTGCGAACCTCTTCCTCGGTAACATCCAACGCAATGACATAGTGAATCGCTGTTCCATTTTCCTTCATGAAGGTATCCAATGCTTCAGCCTGGGGTACGGTGCGAGGAAAGCCATCGAAGAGAAATCCCTT
>JAYVTB010000035.1:0-6095 GCA_043774805.1 Cyclobacteriaceae bacterium
TCAACATGACGTACGATGGGTAGAGACCGGTAAACCAGGTACAGGGAACTTGACAGTCTTTAACAATAATGTTAATGGTAAAATAAACAGCGACAGTACCAATTACTCTTCAGTCTACGAGCTCTCGCTTCCGAGAGATCAAAATGGAAATTATGAAATTGAAGAAGGGAAAACCTTTGGGCCGGAGAACCCAACCTGGAAATATATAGCCTCTGATACTTTGTCATTCTATAGCAGTTTCATTTCTGGAGCCCATCGAATGAATAATGGAAATACATTTATTAATGAAGGTGCAAAGGGGCGGTTTTTTGAAGTGACTCCAAAAGGTAAGATCATATGGGAATATTTAAATCCATATCGAGGAGATATTCATCAACCAAACGGTGACCCGATTCCTCCAATGTTCATGACCTTTAGTGAGTTTCGTGCCACCTTTATTCCGGCTGATCACCCAGCGTTTGCAAATAAAAAATTGGAACCACTTGTTCCCCAGCCAAGCGTATTTGTAATGCCAGCTCAGCCTACTAAAAAATAAAAAACTCAATCTTCAAAAAATATAATTCATCAACAACTATTTCCTTTGAGGCGTGGAAGTTGATGGATTATAATCATCTATCAACAAACGATATTAACATCATTAACATCTGAATCCATTCTTTGCCTTCAAACCAAACAACCCAATGAAAAAAATCAGTACTTTTTTATCCCTCTTTATTGTTTTGTTAATTGTATCGGCTTGTACAAATAACAAAAAGGAAGTCGCCAAAGATGATGCAAAAGGAAAAAAAGACCGAAACATGTTCGGGCTTCATATCCCTCGTGGATTAAGGATTAATTCAGATAGCCTTGCAGATGGTTATATCATGTTTGCAGTACCTAATTCGCCTTTGATGTACCTGATCAATCGCAAAGGTGAAGTCGTTCATGAATGGAAAGGAAATTACGGATCCATGCATGCCTACTTAATGGATGATGGCTCTGTTGTACAAAGCGCAATAGATCCTGATTTCCCAACCTTTGGATTTGGTGGACCTTTCGGTCGGATCCAAAAAATCACATGGGATGGTAAAATGGTGTGGGATTTTGAATATGCCAACGAAATTGAAATGGTACATCATGATTTTACTGTTCTTCCGAATGGAAATGTTCTGGCATTAGCCTATGAGGTTAAATCCTATGATGACGCGATAGCAAAGGGAAGGAAACCGGAACTGATACCAAAATCAGGACCCTGGTTAGAAAAAATTATCGAAATTGAACCTCATGGTAAAACGGCCGGTAAGATTGTGTGGGAGTGGCATCTTTGGGATCACTTGATTCAAGATCAAGATTCTAAAAAAGCAAACTACGGCAACCCTGCTGATCATCCTGAATTACTGGATTTTAATATGGGCAGAAATCATTTCCCTCCTGCAATCACTCAAGATAGTTTGGATATTTTAATTGCAAAAGGAATGGAGGAAAGAAACACTACAAGTGATAATAGGGGTGCCGATATTTTCCATTTTAATGCGCTGAAATATAATCCCGCTCTGGATCAGATTGTTTTTAGCTCGCCAGAATTGAATGAGATTTTTATTATTGATCACAGTGCAACAACGAAAGAAGCTGCAAGCCATTATGGCGGAAAAAGTGGCAAGGGTGGCGATCTTCTTTATCGGTGGGGAAATCCAAAAAACTATCACCGTGGTGATTCTACCCATCAGAAATTATTTGGCCAACATGATGTACGTTGGATTGAAGAAGGAAAGCCCGGTGCAGGAAATCTGACAATGTATAATAATGACATACCTGGACGAAAAGACAGTTTGAACTATTCTGCTATTTATGAAATCACTATCCCCATCGATGCAAAAGGAAATTATGCCATTGAAAAAGGCAAAGCGTTTGGACCAGATAAACCAACTTGGGTTTATACCGCTGCCGACACAGTTTCTTTCTATGGCAGCTTTATTTCGGGAGCGCATAGAATGCACAATGGCAATACCTTTATTAATGAAGGCCCAAAAGGAAGGTTCTTTGAAGTTTCGCCAGCCGGTAAAATTGTGTGGGAATATCTAAATCAATATCGTGGAGACATCAGGCATCCGAATGGCGATCCAGTTAATCTTATTCCATTTGTATATTGGGGATTTCGGTCGACCTTTATTCCTGCAGATCATCCAGGTTTAGCAAGCAAAAAGCTGGAACCTCTTAATCCTCAACCAAAAGTGTTCGTGCTTCCAGCACCCCCTAGTGAGAAGAAATAATACAAAGCACATCCTTTAAATATGCGTCTGCTTGCGAGATCCATGTGCGAGCTGTATGCAGGCGCTTATTTAAATGCAATTGAATTACGAGTCAAGATCGGAAATACAAAGTTCCAGTATAATGTTTAACAAGATACTCACCTTGAATAAATTCGATTATTCCATTTTACTGTTGTCATGTTGTTTTTCCAGTTGTCTAAATGCTCGCTACGAAGAGGCGAAAAAATTGGGAGGTATCGGAATGCCTCGTGGCTTGATTGCAATGACTAATGAAGCAACACCTGGATACGTATTATTTTGTCCGTTGTTGTCTGCTACAACTTACCTCATTAATCTTGAAGGTGAAGTGGTACATACTTGGGAAAGTCAGTATGGACCAGCTGGATTTGTTTATCTAAAAGATAATGGCAATCTTCTCCGTGGTGGCAGAGATCCACAGGCAACAATTTTTGGTGGCGGAGGCCAGGGAGGAATTATACAAGAATTTTCGTGGGATGGAGAGTTGCTTTGGGATTACAAATTTGCGTCTCCTGCACATCTGAGTCACCATGACATTTCGCTAATGCCTAACGGAAATATTCTTGTTATCGCTTGGGAATTGAAATCAGCGGAGCAGGCAATAAAAGCAGGCTGTAAACCGGAATTAATCCCACTAGCAGGTCTTTGGCCCGACATGATTGTTGAGTTCCAGCCTCAAGGCCATGATGACGCGAACCTAATATGGGAGTGGCACATCTGGGATCATTTAGTTCAAGATTACAATCAAGCTTCTGACAATTATGGAATTGTGTCTGACCACGCTGAGTTGATGAATATTAATAGCGGTGAGCCATTGCCCCCACCGATGACGCAAGAAGAATTAGATCAACGAAGATCAAGAAATCAAGCAACGACAAACTCCACCATTGAGAATGCCGGTTCAGATATGTTTCATACCAATGCGATTGACTACAATCCTGAACTGGACCAGATTGTGATCAGCGTGCATGACATGAACGAGATTATTATCATTGACCACAGTACCACAACCGAAGAAGCTGCATCTCACCGTGGTGGAAAAGGCGGAAAAGGTGGTGATTTTTTGTATCGCTGGGGTAATGCAGGTAACTATGATCGTGGAGATACAACGGATCAGATCTTAGGGGGGCAGCATGATGTGCGATGGATTCCCAAAGGATTTCCCGGTGAAGGAAATCTAACAATCTTCAATAATATAAATCGAAATTCGCATGGTTCTTATTCTTCGGTGCTTGAAATCATAACCCCTACAGCTGAAAATGGATATTCAGTAGGTGATTCAAAACCTTTTGAACCAGATGCTCCAACCTGGAAGTATTTGGCTCAAGATACAATGTCCTTCAATGCTCCGTTTATTTCAGGAGCTCACCGCATGATGAATGGAAATACATTTATAACGGATGGTCCAAAGGGCAGGTATTTTGAGATCAACCCGGCTGGCAAAATTGTATGGGAATATTGGACACCCTATGCTGGTTTTTCAAGGATGCCAGACCATACCTTCCCGCAACCTGTTGGGCCCATGGTGTATGCTACATTCAGAGCGACTCACATTTCTAACAATCACCCTGCCGTCATACATAAAGTCTTAAAACCGATCAGCCCACAGCCTGAAGTGTATAAAGATTAAAATCAATCTGTGGCAATTTTCACTGCTCACTACAATGTTTGTAATGAAACGTACTATTGGTCTAACAAAATAACACCATTATCTTTTACGTAGTTCTCCCAGTGTTGCAACATTTCATTGTATACAACGGGAAATTGCCGAGACAAATCGTGAGACTCTGTTGGGTCTTCAATTATGTCAAAAAGTTGAAAAGTGTCATTACCAAAGGGTGATTCCATTTTTGTGATTTTCCATTTTCCTTTTCTGATGGCGCATCTGCCAAACAACTCCCACCCCATTACATAATCGTCAGGATGCACATAGGGTTGTTTGTTATATAAAAAGGGCAGAAGTGATGCTCCCATATACGGAGTTAAAGATCTACCTTGATACGATGAAGGATATTTACTTTCAGCCAAATCAAGAAAAGTAGGAGCTAAATCCATTACCGATGTGAAGGTGGTAACCAATCCCTTACCTTTCTTCTGGTTCGGCATTTTAATAATCATTGGGCTGTGAATTCCGCCCTCAGCACTATATCCTTTATATAAACTGTTAACAGCACTGGAAGCATGTGCCCAAGAAGCACCATAGGCAACAAATGAATTGGCAGTACCCATATACGGATATGGATCTGCATCATTTGGGGTGGCGTTTAAATCCAACTCGGCAGCTGGTCCATTATCAGACATAAAGACAATTAATGTATTATCGTATTCCCCAATTTCCTTTAAGTGTTGAATCAATCGGCCGATATTGTAATCCAAGTTATCGATCATTCCCGCATAGATTTCCATTTTGCGGGCCTTTATTCTTTGTTCACTATTGGATAATGATTTCCAAGGCATCAACGGACGGTTAGAAATATCATAAAGATTACCTTCTACAGCAGGCAGTTTAGGCAACATTACATGAGCGTCAACGATTCTCTTTTTCTTTAATCCGTTAAACCGAAAGATTCTTAAACGGTCATATCCAACATCATATTTACCCTTGTATTTTTCAATGAATTCAGGTGGCGCTTGCAACGGCCAATGCGGAGCGGTATAAGTCGCCATGAGAAAAAATGGTTTAGTATCCTTGCGATCCTTCCCTAAAAAATTAATTAGTTTATCCGTATACACATTCGTGGAATATTCCCCATCGGGGTAAGTAGTGAAGTGATCATCCTCCCAAAACGGAATTCTTGAATCTGGAAAAAAATGATTTGCTGCGGCTTCCATCAAGGTAAATGATTTTTCAAAACCTTTTGCCTTCGGACTTTGATTTGCCGTTAATCCAAGATGCCATTTGCCAGCCAAGTAAGTATGGTATCCTGCATCTTTCAATAACTGAGCGATCGAAATAACCCTATCGTTGAGATACCCTTCATAACCTTGGTGCCCGCGCTGCTCGTCAATATAAGCAGCACGCTCTGCCATATTTCCTAACCCTGCAATATGATTATCGGTACCAGTAAGTAACATGGCCCGTGTAGGCGAACATGTAGCCGCAGTGTAAAAGCGTGTAAAGATTTGGCCTTGATTTGCTAAAGCATCTATGTTGGGAGTTGAAATCTCACTGCCAAAACATCCAAGATCAGAATAGCCTAGATCGTCTGCTACGATTAAAACGATGTTTGGAGTTTTTCGAATTGTAGAAACCTGTTTACTTTGGCAAGCAATAAAAAAACAGGGAACGATGATTAAAATGAGATAGCTATGTTTCAATGAATTGATAAATCAAAAGGTGAATCGTTATTTTATCAGCGGTGTTCGGTAGCGAAAGATAACAACAAATGTTGTTTGAATTTCTCATCAAAATAAAAACTATCTTTAAGGTAATCATCTCACAGTAAATCATAAGCAATGGCAACGAAAGAAGGCAAAATGAAACTTACACTCTTGTTGGTAAGTAGTTTGACGATCATGTCAGTGATTACCATTTCACCTGCATTACCACAAATGGCAATTGCTTTTGCAAATGTTGAGCATGCTGAATTTCTAGTAAAATTAGTGTTGACCATCCCTGCACTCTTTATAGCCATTTTCTCGCCTATAACAGGACAACTCATTGATCGCTATGGTCGCTTGCGCATTCTCTGGTTTTCATTAGTCTTATATGCTATTTCAGGAGTAAGTGGATATTTTCTGAATAACCTGTACCATATTCTTATTTCAAGAATCACATTGGGCATCGCTGTGGGAATGTCCATGACAATCGTCATTACCTTGATTGCA
>JAYVTB010000036.1:0-50720 GCA_043774805.1 Cyclobacteriaceae bacterium
GTTTCATCCCGCAAAAGGAGGGGACATCCACACAGGCTTTTGAATGGAACAAGAGAAGTTGCTATCGTACTGATGAGTTGAAAGACCATCGGTCGTGTAGGGATAACACGAGATAGCAGTGACGGACTAAGTTGTAGTAGAGATGAAGTTATCGAAAGGTGATGGAGCGAAGAACTTAGCCTGTTTAGTTTCAGGTTCACGTGACAACCAGAAATGGGAAGATCATTTAATTTGAAACAAGATCACAGCCAAGATGATTGGTATATCCATGTTGTAGGAATACATTTGTGATTAAACAGGAAGAGTCCGCCAGCTTACGGAGAGACTTTCACGTACGGTTCCGTGAGAACCTAAGCGTGCAAGTCCCTTGGGTGACTCGACTGTGGGCAAGGCGCTAAAAATAGATTGAGCTAACGAACAAATGAGACAAAGAATTTATATTGACACATAAGTTGTAGGTGGATTCTTCGATGAGGAATTCAAGGACCCAACCCAACGGCTTTTTGGCCGACTTGAAAAAAACGAAGTTAGATTCATAATTTCCGACCTTCTTGAATTGGAGCTAATACAAGCTCCGAGACATGTTAGTGAGTTACTTTTAAAGTATCCAGCCGACAGGTTTGAGAGAATAGAATTGACTCAAGAAATAATGGATTTGGCTGACAGGTACATTTCGGAAAAAGTTGTTGGACGGACCAGCCTTGAGGACTGCCGACATATTGCCCTCGCGACAATTAACCGTGTTGACGTTTTGGCGAGTTGGAACTTTAAACATATCGTTAACCTTGAGAGAATAAAAGGATATAATTCAGTAAATTTGAGACTGGGTTACCCGACAATAGAAATACGGACACCACAAGAATTAGTGAGTTATGGAGACTAAGAAGAAAATAAAAACATTTGACGCGGTGAAAATGATGAGAGAGATTCGTGACAAAGTAAGCGATGAAACTCAAAACATGACATTGGAGCAATTGAAAAAATACATCGCGGACAGATTAAAACAATCCCACCTAAAAACTATCGGACGGTAGCGCCCAGCCCACAACCAAATGCGCAATAGTGGCGTGACGACCAGGTATGAACATTTATTTTATTACGTTTGCCCACCGCGCGAGGCGCGTGGCAAACAGTGGACCGGACGCGGCTTTGATAAGCCCGGCATTGAATAAACACTGGCGTTGGCAACAATTGGGTTGGCTCCGTGGACAAAAACGTGTAAACCGGCAAAGGGACAACAAAAACAATGGATTCAAAAGAGTATAAGTTTTATGCATTACTACTGCTGACAATTACCAGTTGCTCGCGTGACATTGAAGTTCCTGAGAATAAAGCAGCTATTGTCTATAACAGAAAGAATCAAATCGAGGATGTAGTACTAAAGACCGGCTTCCATAAAATCGATTATTTATCAGATATATCACTTTACGACATCAGCGAACAAAAAATTGACTTCAAATTTGATATACTTTTCAATGACGCCTCTGCTGCCGACATTGACTTTTCAATCACGTTTGTTCCTAAGGTTGACGACTTAGCAAAGATTTGTCAAAAGTATCAGCAGAGAATCGACCATAATTCAATATCAGACATTGTGTTAGTTGAAACAAGGGTACAAATAAGAGCTTTGTTAATTAAATTCGACAAGAGCGGACTTGATGAAAAACAAATATTCACCGTTGTTGAGAAAAATGTCAGGACTGAAAATCCAGCCGCAGGAATTATTGACGTCAAATCATTTTCGTTTGGAGCAGTGAACTTTAAAAATTAAGAATTATAGACGGTGGACACCAAACACCGACTCAATAAATATGGACTTGGGTTTCGTGACAGGTGACAACACGTAGGATAGTAAATTAACGACCAACAAAAATTAAGAGCAGACTGACGATAACGGATGAAACCCAACTGTTGCCAACAAAAATGTTCCTGCAATGGTGCGATGAGGTGTAAGCTATAAGTTTTTATCTTCGTTCTACGTTTGGTTTCGTAGGACGGGAGAGTTATTAAAGTACATAACAGTTTTCCAAAAGGAGGAGGATACAGTGATTCAGCAGGAAACAATTATAGCTAGGTAATATTCTGGACTCGTCTAATTAATGAATCGGCTACTCCATTAGAATTAACGATTAAATTTCCTGCTAATCCATTTACAATTTTCCCAGCTCCCCCAAATTAGACGTTAGCTAGCTATACATTTCAGGGATTTGTATCGTCTCTTTCAATGGACGAAATAATGATACGCACAAGCTTCTTCGTAACATACAGCATTCACTAACAACGTAATGCTTAATGTATCTTGCAGTAAAGCTACTACACCATGATCACCTACCAGATAGAAAAAAACATCACTGTTATTGAATTCAAATCACTGTTAGAAAAATCCACGCTCGCAGAAAGAAGACCGGTAAATGAACCCGAACGACTCGCGAAAATGCTGGAACATGGAAACTCAGTTGTAACGGCTCGCGACCACGGACAATTGGTGGGCATCGCCCGTTCGCTGACCGATTTTCTTTATTGCACCTATCTATCAGACCTGGCAGTGGATGTCACTTATCAAAAGCAAGGCATCGGAAAAGAACTGATCCGCCAAACCAAACTGGCAACACCTCAGGCGATGCTTATACTGCTATCTGCCCCAAAGGCGGTAGAGTATTATCCTAAAATCGGAATGACCCGCCACGAACATTGCTACATTTTAAGGGAGGTTGAAGCGCTTAGCTGAATTCATTTTTAATTTCAAGCCGTGTCAGGTGTTTTCAAGTTGTGTCACGTGTCCACCTGACACAACTTCAGAAAAACTTACTTCGCAACCGCTTTTACTCTCAGGTGAAAAATGTAAGACAGCGCCAGAATCGACAAGGCGATAATCGGAGCGAGCCATGGTGTATGGGTGGCTAGGTGCGTCCAGGTGGCACCAATAAATACAAAAGCAAAGCCGGCATATGCCCACTCTTTTAATCGATCCGGTGCTGGCACTACCAGTGTGATAGCCCCCAGTAGTTTGGCTACACCTAATATGCCCAACATAAACACCGGGTATCCGATGGACGTGAAGGTCGTCACCATTTCTTGATTTTTGCCCAGGTACATTACACCGCTCATCACCATGCCCATAGCTAACAGACCGGTGGTGATCCAATAGATTATTTTATCTCGTTTCATAATTTGTTTTGTTTTATGAGGCAAAACTGGGTGATAGCGCCTTTACGCATGCTATTGGTTTCCTTTTAGAAACCAGTTTCCTCGAGGAAACTAATATCGCTTTCAAGCTGTTAGATATTGAAATTGCACCATCATGAATGACCTATTGATTGAATTGTTGCCCGCCACGGAAGTTAAAGCGACTTCTTCCTTGGAACATAGTTGTGGTTCGGAGGATCATGCACAACGCCTGCTGGGCATGCGCGATGCCATGGATATCCTCAGTGGTAAATGGAAAATTCAGATTATTGCTGTGCTTCTCTTTAAAGGTAAAATGCGCTTTATGGATTTATTGCGTGTGGTGGAGGGCATAGGCGCGAAAATGCTCTCTAAAGAATTGCAGGATCTCGAAACAAATCAACTTGTCACACGCACCGTTCGGAATACCAAGCCCATTACCGTGGAATATGAAATCACTCCATATGGACGAACCCTGGAGCCGATTGTTACGGAAATCGTAGGTTGGGGAATGGACCATCGCAAGCAGATTATGAAAGGGTAGGCCAACAACTACACATTAAGGGAATGTAGAAGTGTTTGACTGAATTCATTTCTTAAAATGATTACGGATTTATTTATCTAATTTATCCTCATCGTACACGTTCTGTTCGGCATCATCAAAATCCTCATCTTTGCCGCATGGATAAGTATTTCAAGATAATTTATGATGGATACTCGGGGTATTGGAATTACTTTATTCTTGAAATACTTCGTCCGAGTTGGCATAATTACTTTTATTGGTTAGTAGGTTCATCCATAGCCATCTGGTTGCTTGAAATTATTTTCCCATGGCGCAAAAACCAGCCGCAGATTCGGGACCATTTCTGGTTGGATATTTTTTATCTCTTCTGGAATTATTTTTTGTTTGCGTTGATCGCCTACAACGCACTCTCGATGGTGGGTGTGCAACTCTTCAATGATTTTTTGGGTGTCTTTGGTATCACGAACCTCGTTGCCATTCGCGTTGGCAATTTGCCCGGATGGGTGCAATTGTTATTGATCTTTGTGTTGCGTGATTTCATGCAGTGGGGTATTCATCGCCTGTATCATCATGTAGGCTGGATGTGGGAATTCCACAAGGTACATCACAGCACAAAGCAAATGGGCTTTGCCGCGTTGCTCCGTTATCATTGGATGGAAAATATTTTGTACCGCACCTTAGAGTACATTCCGTTAGCGATGATCGGGTTTGGCATTACTGATTTTTTTATCGTTCATATTTTCACATTGGTAACAGGGCAGCTAGGTCATGCTAATCTTAACATTCCTTTAGGTCCTTTGAGGTATTTGCTTAATGGGCCGCAAATGCACTTGTGGCATCATGCCAAAGACTTTCCGGCAACACACCCGCACGGATTTAATTATGGCATTACGTTAAGCGTCTGGGATTATCTCTTTAAGACCAACTATTGGCCACACGATGATGAGAATCTTCCGGTTGGACTTCCTGAGCCTGATTTTCCTGAAGATTTTATTGGTCAAACGATAATACCCTTTCGGAGGATTTTTAAAAAAAAGTAAGGAGCTTGATTCGTGCCTCCCCATCTTCTACTTTGACTTCGTGTCTCATCTTATTCTTAATTTCTACTTTACAAGACTTGGCGTGGCATGATAATTATTTGGATTTTACTTGCCCATAGTTGATCATTCTGTTTTCAGCACTACCAAATCATGGGTTGAATCATAATTTAATTGCGGCAAGTTGCTGACGAATTCATTCCTGCGGAAAAACAGGTAACTTTCAATCATGATGGAATCTAAGTTATGAACAGCCACCAGCAGGATATCTCGATAAAAAATAAACTTGAAGAAAAGGAACTCTTCAAAATATCCCGCTTTAGAGAAACGATAAAACGCACCAAGCCCCATAAGCATGATGCTTACTTTGAATTAATTTACCTTTCGGAAGGCGCTGGCTTCCACTGGATCGACACGCAGAAATTTCAAATCAGCCCACCCGTAGTATTCTTTTTATCCGGGCAGCTTCATTACTGGGAAATGACTGCCATCCCGAAAGGCTTTGTGATGCTGTTCCGGCAGGAGTTCTTTAATCACATCAAACAAAGTGATTTAATCAACTTAATCAGTTCATTGCAGGAGTCGGTGAGTATGGTGTTATCACCGGATGATCAATTGGATTTCATCTTCTCTGAAATGGAAACAGAATATAAAAACCCATCGGATCACTCCATTGCGTTGATACAAGGTTACCTGCAAGTGGCGCTGGTTAAACTGCTCCGGCATAAAGAGCAAATGAATACTCCTGCACTCAGTGGCAGTCACGAAGCATTTCACAGATTTCAACAAGTTATTCGTAACGCCAACCCTGTCGCTAATTTAAAAGTAAATGTAGTGGCAGATAAGGTAGGCCAGTCTCCCCAGAACTTAAATGCTATTTGCAGAAAGATGTCTGGCAAATCTGCTAGTGAACTGATTACCGAACAAGTGGTGCTGGAAGCAAAACGTTATTTGCTGCACACCGATAAAAACGTTAGCGAGATCGCCTTCACGCTTAATTTTTCTGATCCGTCCCATTTCGTAAAGTACTTTAAGAAATCGACTGGCGAAACCCCGCAATCCTTTCGCTCTAAGTATTTTCAATAATACCACAATCTCTTTGAATTATACCATCAGCCAGGTATCTCCACAGTATAGCTTTGTGTGTTAGGCTTTTTGATTTTTTACACTTTTATCAAATGGCCTTCTCTCATTTAAAGGCGCCACTAAATGACATTTAAAAGTTCATTAAACACCGATGGGGCTTCCACAACCATATTGATAAGATTGATGGTGGGCGCTGTTTTTTTATCCGAAGGCATTCAAAAATTTCTTTTTCCTGATGCTCTGGGTGCAGGACGCTTTGCCAAAATCGGGTTACCCAATCCTGAATTTCTCGGTCCCTTCGTGGGCACATTTGAAATACTGTCCGGCATGCTCGTGCTGCTGGGCTTGCTCACACGATTATCGTCCTTACCGCTTATAATAATCATGCTGGTCGCTATTGCCACCACGAAAGCTGAGGTGTTGGCCAACAGCGGGTTTTGGGAAATGATGCATGGCAGCCGCACGGATTGGGCCATGTTACTGGGTGGCGTATTTCTCTTCATCAAGGGAGGTGGCAGGTGGTCAATGGATAAATTGCTCCAAGGCAAATGAAAGAGTTAATTTCTGCACACTTCATCTCATATTCATAAAGCCTGTTAGCGTAAAATAGTTATGAAGCTACCTATACTCATAAGCGCATTGACTCTGACCTCATGGTTGAGTGATGCACAAACATTGCCTGAATTGGTTAAACAGGCAGTGGCTAATTATCCTTTATTGAAAGCGAAAGGGTATGAAGTTCAGGCCAGTAGGGATCAGGTTGCTCAGGCCAAAAGCGCAGCGCTGCCATCTCTGGATGCCGCCTACCAGTTAAACTATGCCACCTATAATAACATCACCGGCATGGCTACCGGTCAATCTTTTGTTCCCATCAGCGGGCCTCCGTCATCCGGTAACGATTACAATGCTGTCTTCGGCAGTGTGGGAGGTTTGCTGTTGAACTGGGAGCCCTTTGCTTTTGGCTTAACGAAATCAAAAATTAGAACAGCAAAAGCGCAACAGGAGTATCAACAAGCTGACAATGAACTGGAAATTTTTCGTCACCAGGTAAAAACAATCCATACCTACCTGGATGTGATGATGGCGAACGAATTGATAAAAGTATATACTAAAAATCAACAGCGGGCAGCCTATAATCTTCGCATGGTGCAGGCACTTACGCAAAGCGGCCTTCGTCCAGATTCAGACAGCGCTTTGTTTCGCGCTGAACTTTCGCGTGCTAAAATTGAACTGATGAACATTGAGAAACTGAAAGCCACACAGGAAATAAATTTATCGGAATTGTTGGGCGGCAATGGAAGTTATGTCATGGACAGTATCTTTTTCAAATCACTTCCCCGAATAGCATCGGATACTTCATCTTTGGCGCATCCCTTGGTAAAGTTATCAGCCAGCCGGATGCAGGTGAGCATGAATGAAAGAACCACTTTGCAGCACACACTTTACCCAAAACTTTCATTCTGGGGAACCGCCTATGCGCGTGGCTCTGGTATCCGCTATGACGGTTACGTTGATGCGAAGGATGGTCTTTCATTCAGCCGCTATAATTACGGGGCAGGACTGGTCCTCAGCATGCCCTTGCTGCGATTTACGAATGTGCGACATCAGGTAAATGCGCAGGAGTCTATCATTAAAGCAGAAGAAGAGAAATGGAATGCCGTGAAACTTCAATTGGATAAACAGCAAGCGGTAGCCGATATTACGCTGAGTAATGCGCTTCATGTTGCCGAGGAAAGCCCGGCTTTTTATAAGTCAGCCGAATACTCTTATAACGCGTTGCTCAGCCGGTATAATTCCGGGCTGGTTAACTATGCAGATCTTATTCAGGCGCACTATGCGTTGATTAAATCAGAAGCAGATTTAAAGCTCGCCTACATGGACGCATGGAAAGCTTTATTATACAAAGCTGCAGTACGGGGTGATATTAATTTATTCATGAACCAGCTTAAGTGATATTATGAATCTGTTGCAAGGCGCATTGCGCAAACCGATTACTGTCCTCGTGGCGGTGCTGGCGATTGTCTTCTTCTCTACACTGGCTATTCGCAACATGAAGGTGGATATTTTTCCAACGCTGGGGCTTCCCACCATTTATGTCGCTCAGCCTTATGGTGGTCTTTCACCTGAGCAAATGGAAGGCTTGATCACGTCATACTATGAATATCATTTCCTGTATGTGACCGGGGTTAAGTTTGTCGAATCGAAATCCATTCAGGGTGCAGCCATTATCAAAATACAGTTTCAGGAAGATACAGACATGAGCCAGGCGATGGGCGAAGTGGTAGGTTATGTCAACCGATCGCGCGCTTTCATGCCACCGGGAACAGTGCCGCCATTCATCACGCGCTTCGATGCGGGCAGCGTGCCGGTAGGTCAACTGGTGTTCACCTCGGAGACGCGCTCGTTAAGTGAAATTTCTGATCTGGCATTGTTCCGGGTACGACCGATGTTCTCTACACTTCCCGGTGTATCGGCTCCTCCTCCGTTTGGAGGAAATCAAAAGACGGTAATCATCAAAGTTGATCCGGAGAAAATCAAAAACTATAAACTCACACCCGATGAGGTGGTGCAAGCCATCGCGAAAGCTAATACCATTACACCGGCTGGTAATGTTCGCATCGGTGATGAAACATTGATGACACCACAAAATACATTGGTGGAGAACTATAAAGAACTGGAGCGGGTGCCAATAACCATGGGTGCTGGTCCCGCTGTTTATGTGCGCGATATTGCCAGTGTGCAGCTTGGCGCGGATGTAACCACCAGTTATGCATTGGTGAATGGAAAGCGTTCCGTCTATATACCAGTGACAAAGCGATCCACCGCTTCTACGTGGGAAGTAGTGAAGCGCGTAAAGGCATCGTTGGCTGACATGCAGGCTGCTATTCCGGATGATATTAAAGTAACGTATGAGTTTGATCAGTCCGGCTACGTAATCAACTCATTGAAGAACCTTTTGTTTGAAGGCGGCCTTGGCGCCTTGCTCACTGGATTGATGGTACTTTTATTTCTTGGTGATCGAAGAAGTGCCTTGATCATTGTGCTCACGATACCACTGGCGTTGCTCACGGGTGTAACATTTTTATTCCTTGCCGGGCAAACCATCAACATCATGACGCTGGGCGGACTTGCCTTGGCCGTGGGTATTCTGGTAGATGAAGGGACGGTGACCATCGAGAACATTCACCGTCATCAGGAGTCAGGCAAACCCAAGGCGCGAGCCATTCTCGATGCATGCAAAGAAATCGTGTGGCCGAAGCTGTTGATTCTTCTTTGTATTCTGGCCGTGTTTGTTCCTTCTGTTTTCATGAGCGGTGTGCCGCGAGGCATGTTTTTGCCCATGTCTCTGGCGGTAGGCTTTGCGATGATTGCCTCCTTCGTTTTGTCCAACACGTTTGTGCCGGTGATGGCGAACTGGATGCTGAAAGATAAACTCCCTGATCATACCAATGAAAAATTTGATCGCTTCAGAAAATGGTATTTATCCTTGCTGGATCAGCTTCAGCACAAATCAACTGCTGTGCTTTCACTATATGCACTGATCAGTGTTGGTTTGATCGTGTTTCTTGTATCGTTTACTGGCACTGAAATATTTCCTAAAACGGATTCAGGCCAGACGGTGGTGCGTGTAAGACTTCCGGCCGGCACGCGACTTGAACGCACGGAAGAAGTGGCCAAGCGCATACTGCAGCTGGCCGATAGTGTTTCAGCGAATGAAGTGGAGATCACGTCAGCTTTTGTAGGAACACAACCTTCCAGTTATCCTGTAAACCTGATTCATCTCTGGACGAGTGGTCCGCACGAGGCCGTCATCAGAATTAATCTTCTGCGTGATGCATCGACATCAGTAGAATCATTTAAAGAGAAGTTGCGTGATGCAATAAGAAATCAGATGCCTGATGTAACCATTTCATTTGAACCGGGTGATCTGGTGGAACAGGTAATCAATCTTGGATCCAGTAATCCGGTTGAACTTGCCATTGTGGGCCGTGATTTAAAACAAACCAGGAAGGTTGCGGAACAACTGGTAACAAAGCTCAACGGCATTTCTTATTTGCGTGATGTGCAGATTGCGACACCCCTGGATTATCCGGGTGTAAAGATTGAGATCGATCGTGTGAAAGCAGGACAGCTATCCCTTTCTGTGGATGAAATTGGAAAGTCGATGGTGGCGACCACTTCGTCCAGCCGTTTCACTCAACCCAATTATTGGCTGGATAAAAGTACAGGCACTGCCTATCAGGTTCAGGTTGAATATCCGCAGTATAGGATGAACACTACCGATGACATCGAAAATATTCCGATAGCCAGTAATCCTCAGGTTTACTTGCGTGATGTAGCGACCTGGAAAAAAACCACTTCACCCGGTGAGTATGATCGCCTGAATCAGCAACGGTTTATCACAGTTACCGCTAACATTCACGGCCAGGATTTAGGAAAGGCTGTGAAAGATTTGAATAATACCATCGCTTCATTGGGCGAATTGCCAAAAGGGGTAAGAGTTTTAGTAAAAGGGCAAGCTGACTTGCTCAAGGAAACCATGAGTGAATTACAAACTGGTTTGATGCTTGCCATCGTGGTAATCTTCCTGCTGCTGGCAACCAATTTTCAGTCATTCCGCTTGTCGCTCGTTACACTCTCCATTGTGCCGGCTGTAATTGCAGGCTCGTTTCTTTTGTTATTGCTCACGGGTAAAACATTAAACATTCAATCCTATATGGGCACGATCATGGCGGTGGGTGTCGCCATAGCCAATGCCATTTTATTCATCACCAATGCCGAACAATTCCGCAAAGGAGGAGATACAAATGCATTTCGTGAGGGAGCCAACAATCGTCTGCGTCCGATAGTGATGACGAGCCTCGCCATGACTGCGGGTATGATACCGATGTCACTGGGTTTAGGAGAAGGTGGTGATCAGGTCGCACCGCTGGGTATTGCCGTAGTGGGGGGGTTGTTGTTTTCACTCGCCAGTACCTTGCTCTTTTTGCCTGTCATTTATAATAAGGTGGAGGGCAATAGAAAATTTGAAAGTGCTTCCCTTGATCCGGAAGATGAAACCAGTAAGTATTACAAAGCTTTATAATATTACGATGAAGAATAGATTGATTGTCATCATGGCCGCAGGAGTTCTATTGTTGTCTGCCTGTAGTGAAAAGAAGAATGAATCGCCTATGGTTAAAGCACCCGACTCCGTACAGGTGTTTTCTTTAACCAAAGAAGTGGTTTCCAAAACGCTCAGCCTGCCAGCCGAACTTCAACCCTGGCAACGGGCAGAAGTATACGCCAAAGTGCAAGGCTATGTCAGTGACGTAAAAGTAGATATTGGTGATCGTGTGAAAAAGAATGATGTATTGGTGATACTGGATGCACCCGAAGTGGCAGCCAATAATGCACGATCAGCGGCAGATCTTCAGAAGGCTGAATCAACCTATCGAACCAGTAAGGACATATACAATCGAATTGTAAAAGCCGCTAAAGAAAAAGGTGCTGTGTCGGACAGTGAGCGGGAACGTACGCGAAATCAAATGATCAGCGATAGCACAACGTATGTGGCCGCAAAGTCATCGTATACAACCTATTCACAACTGAAGGACTACCTGGTGATCCGTGCCGCATTTGATGGTGTAATTACAACGCGTAATGTAGACCAGGGAACCCTGGTCGGTGCAGGACAAACTCCTATGTTAGTATTGGAGAATATCAACAAGTTGAGACTTCAGGTGGCCATACCTGAAACGTACACTTCGGCTATTCCGGCATCATCATCGATTTCGTTTAGTGTGGAAGCGCAGCCTTCAAAAAAATACAGTGCAGTGTTAGCCCGCAAATCAAACCAGATTGATACCAGGACTAGAACTGAGTTGTGGGAATTTGAGGTGATCAATACCGATAGAGAGTTGATGTCGGGCATGTATGGAAATGCCAGCTTTAATCTACAGCGCAGCGAACCATCATTTGTTGTTCCTTATTCGGCAGTGGTCACGAATCTTGAACGTAGTTTTGTAATTCGTGTAAACGATGGCAAAGGAGCGTGGGTGGATGTTAGGAGTGGCATCAGCATGAAAGATAAGATTGAAATTTTCGGAGCGCTTGCTGAAGGAGACAAGCTTGTAATGCGAGCGAATGATGAAATCAAAGAGGGTGATGTAATCATTTCAAAATAAGTCCCCATCTAAGCTGCTCAAAACTCTTAACGATGTTGTGAACCCTGTAAAACACTTCTAGTAACTACCCTCAAAAGTGTCAAGTAATTTTAGGAAGGTTCAAGTGCGCTGCCCACCGGAGTTCGTGCGCCCATGATCGAAGCGAGTGCGCTGATTATCCACCTTCGATGCTTCATGTGCTGGCTTATTTATTGAAAAAATTCATGGTCCGTTCTGGCCCGATCGTACAAAATGATTTTATCATTTCTTCTGATTTGTCCATAATGGCAGGCAATGCTTCAAATTCACCAGGTGTGAAATTGCTCAGCACATAATCGATCTGCTGGCCTTTATTAAACTCATTGCCTATACCGAAGCGCAATCGCGCATAATCCTGTCCAACTAAAAGTTGTTCAATGTTTTTCAATCCGTTGTGACCTGCGGAACTTCCTTTGGTTCTCATCCTCAACGTGCCAAAGGGTAAGGCAAGATCATCCACAATCACTAAGAGATTTTCTTTTGGAATCTTCAATTCCTGTAACCAATAAGCGATGGCCTTTCCGCTCAGGTTCATGAAGGTGTTGGGTTTGATCAGGTGAAGTTGTTTCCCTTTGAATTTTAATTCTGCTTTATCAGCTAAACGTTGGGTGGTGAAATCAATTTTATGGTTGTCGGCAATACGATCAAGCACCAGGAAGCCAATATTATGGCGGGTGAGTTTATACTCAGGTCCTATGTTTCCAAGCCCGGCAATCAGGTATTTCATCAGTTCAAAGAAACAAAAAATCCCGTCCCGATATAGATCGGGAACGGGACTTTCTGTATTGGGAAAATGATATTACTTTTTCTTTTCGTCCTTTTTAGGAGCATCTGCTTTCTTAGCATCAGCAGCAGGAGCGGCAGCAGCGCCAGCAGCAGGAGTGGCAGCAGCGCCAGCAACAGGAGTAGCAGCAGCAGTTTCTTCAGCCAGTTTAGCAGCGCGAGGAACTTCCACCACAGCAATAGATGCTTGCTTAGGATCGAGGAATTCAAGATTGCCGATTTTCACATCACCTACTTTTACAGCGTGATGGAAATCAAGTTCTGAGCAATCTACATCAACGTGGTCAGGCATATCTTTAGGGAAGGCATATACCTTCAACGAGGCACGCTTACGTACTAAAGCTCCACCTTTGGCAACTCCAGGAGCCTGACCTACCAAACGGGTAGGTATGTCCATTTTAACTTTTTTGTCTTCACTAATGCGGAGGAAATCTACGTGAAGGATAATTTCACTTACCGGGTGAAACTGAACTTCCTGCATGATTGCCTGGCACTCTTCACCTTCAATGTTCAAATGAACAAAGTGTGCTTCGTTGGTGTAGATAAGGTCACGGAATAAAATTACAGGTGAATAAAAATGCACTTGATCATTACCTCCGTAAAGTACGCATGGTACGTTACCTTCTTCGCGGACTTTCTGGGCGTCCGACTTGCCGAGATTTGCTCTTCGATACCCTATAATCTCGATGGTTTTCATAATAGTGTTTGTTTTAATTTATAGATAGTTGATTATAAACGAATGAATAAGGAACTGATAGACTCGTGATCGTGAATCTTACGGATGGCTTTTGCAAAAAGATCAGAAACAGTAAGCACTTTAATTTTAGGTGATTGCTGTTTCAATGGAATGGTGTCAGAAACTACTAGTTCCTCGAGTACTGAATTGTTAATGTTTTCGTAGGCATTACCAGAAAGTACAGGATGCGTGCAAATTGCCCTGACGGTGCTGGCGCCTTTTTCTTTCAATAATTCAGCTGCCCTGCAAATCGTGCCAGCAGTATCTACCAGGTCATCAATAAGGATCACGTCTTTACCTTCTACTTCACCGATCAGTCGCATGGATTCAATCTTATTGGCTTCCTTCCTGTATTTATCACACACTGCAAGGTCGGCATTAAAGAATTTGGCAAAACTCCTGGCCCGTTTAATGCCACCCACATCGGGTGATGCAAACATGATATCTTTTAAACCCAATGATTTCAAATAAGGCACAAAAATATAATTGCCATCCAGGTGATCTACCGGTATATCAAAGAATCCCTGAATCTGATCCGCATGCAAGTCGCACGTCATAATACGATTGGCACCTGCAGCAGAGAGCAAATTTGCAATCAGCTTGGCAGCAATAGCTACTCTGGGTTTGTCTTTTCTATCCTGACGTGCATAACCGAAATAAGGAATCAGCACATTCACATTGAGTGCGCTTGCTCTTTTTGCAGCATCAATCATGAGAAGGAGTTCCATAAAATTATCAGCAGGAGCAAAGGTAGACTGTACGATAAATACATCGTGGCCTCTAACCGATTCACCAATAAAGGGAGACATTTCGCCATCGCTGAATTGCTGGTAATTAACGGTAACGAGTTGTTCACCATAGGCATGAGCGATTTTTTCCGCCAGGTAGGTAGTAGCGCGTCCGGAAACTATTTTAACTGCCATGCCATTATCGTTTTAAAAATTAAATCCCGGCTTTTAAACCGGGACTTTTGTTGCCCGACCAGGGCTCGAACCTGGACTTTCTTGAATCAAAATCAAGCGTGTTGCCAGTTACACCATCGGGCAATCAATAACCCCCTAAAAAAGGGTTCGCAAAGGTAAAATTATTTTTTAAAAGCAAAACCCGATTTTCATCGATTTTGAAGGAAATATTAGGGGGAGACCCTTATCAGAGATCCTTGTCGCTTACCTGGGCAGTATTACCTTCCGTAAAGCCCTCAGCCATAAACCGGTACTTATCCAGAATGGAAATTACCGCGTTTCGCAGGTGACGCTCGTTGTTAAAGTTAATACCTCCATATAGGGTGGTGGCATATCCTTGCCAGATGGATCGATTTTGACGTCTGTCAAAAAATTGGATGAGTAAAGTACCTGTTTTCAAGTCTAATTTCTTGGCATCGTATTCAATGTCCGCATCCTGCGACTTAACCCATTCTTCAATATCAGGTTGATTGTAGCCATTGAAGCGGAGACTATCGCCATACATCTTGAAACCAATAATCAGGTGTGGTTTATTATCCGTTTGCCTGTATCCAAGAAATTTCATGCGTGAAATAATCGATTTTTCAATGGATTCATTCACCATCGTGGTGTCTTCAATTCCCACCGGGCGCATGATTTCAAATGTTCGATACTTTTTAAAATTTCCCTTGTAGCTATAGTCGTATTCTACAGGAAGTTCCTTGTAACCAAGGCATGAAGAGAACAGTACTGAAAGAAAACCCCAAAAGTAAATTTTTTTCATAGCAAATCAGTAATCGATTGAAAAGGTAAATTAAAATAGGTTCCAAAGCAAGACGAAGTAAAAACCAGAATGGTTGCCACATTGTTTAGCAAAACTTCCGTCACTTTCCTTAATTTCGAAGCTCATATTGCGTCATGCCAACATATAATCAGACCATTGGAACAAGATATCACATATACAATAGCTTGTTTCTTCAATTGCCGTATCATAATATTTTCAGAACCGGCACATTATTGCCCTTTCTGCAGCAGTATTGCGAATCGGGATTTGAGGAAGGAAAATCGGCTACCGAAATTCTCAACCAGTTTTTCCAGGACTTTGCGCCTGGCTCTAACCAAATTGAGCAGTTTGATATGTTGTTCAACTTCATCCAATACGTAGAAAGGCAAGTAGCGCTTTTTGATTCGATAGAGGATTCGGCTTTCGAACAGATTAATGACCTGAACGGAAAGGGTACGATTTCATCTTTGTTGCTGAAAGCAAAATTTGAAAGTAAAGAAGAGCTCTTGATCAAGCATCTTGAAGAATTTAGCCTGCGTCCTGTGCTAACCGCCCACCCTACCCAGTTTTATCCGGGGCATGTGCTGGGCATTCTCACCGATCTTGAGAAATCAATCCGTGCCAACGAGTTGGATCATATTAATTTATTGATGCAGCAGTTGGGTAAGACCGGGTTCATTAATGACACCAAGCCCACCCCTTATGACGAGGCCATCACGCTATGCTGGTATTTAGAGAATGTTTTTTATCATGCTATTCCTGATATTATAGAACGATTGGCCACAGGTCTGGACATACCCATTTCACAATGGAAAAATAACCGCCTCATGGTGATTGGGTTCTGGCCCGGTGGAGATCGTGATGGCAATCCGTTTGTTACCAGCGAAATCACCTTGAAGGTGGCAGCTCGACTTCAGGAGTCGATTTTAAAATGTTATTATAGAGATGTGCGCTCACTGCGCAGGCGACTCACCTTTAAAGGTGTCGATAAAGTCATGATCGACATTGAACGAAAAATTTATAATTGGGTATTCGGAACAACGAAGGGATACGAACAGGTGGATGAGCTTCTGCTCGATCTACAGTCTGCAAGAAAACTGTTGGTAAGTGATCATGATGGTTTGTTTTTGGACCTACTTGATTCTTTCATTCTCAGAGTAAAACAATTTGGATTTTACTTTGCCAGCCTGGATATCCGGCAAGACAGTCGCAAACATGATTACGTATGGATACAGATTCTGAATGAATTTTCGGTCAAGGGTAAAACGATTTCAGGAAGCGAGTTTGAAACATTGCCGAAACAAGATCAGATCAAGTACCTGTTGAGTTTGACGATTTCGTTGGATGAGCTTACCACCGAAGATTTACTGGTTAGTGAGACACTGAACAGCATAAAAGCGATTCAATCGATTCAGAAGAGCAACGGAAAAACCGGGAGTCATCGCTATGTGATCAGCAATTGTCAAAGTGCGTTGCATATTATTGAAGTTTATGTGTTAGCCAGGCTATTGATAGGAACTACCGATGGCCTTGAAGTAGATGTGGTTCCGTTATTTGAAACCATTGATGATTTGGCTCACGCCCCGTCCATCATGGAGCAATTGTACCAGGTCGAAGATTATCGTCAGCATTTACAACGAAGAAGCAATCGTCAAACCATCATGCTTGGATTTTCTGATGGCACTAAGGATGGTGGGTATCTGCGGGCCAACTGGTCAATATTCCGGGCCAAAGAAAATCTTACTGCCGTATCGCGTACGTATGATTTGAAAGCCATCTTCTTCGATGGTCGGGGAGGTCCTCCGGCACGTGGCGGTGGCAACACCCACGACTTTTATGCGTCATTGGGGAATACGATTGAACATGAGGAAGTGCAGATTACCGTTCAAGGTCAAACGATCAGTTCAAATTTTGGAAAGGTAGCATCCTGTAAGTTTAATCTGGAGCAACTCTTATCAGCAGGTCTTGAGGGTGCCGTGTTCAAGCGACCAGAAAATCAAATGTCGGATGAAGATAAGGGGTTGTTGGATGTGTTAGCCGATGCAGGTTATAAGGCTTATCTCGGATTGAAACATCACCCCAAGTTTGTTCCTTACCTGGAGAAGGTCACTCCGCTTTCCTACTTTGGAGATACCAATATTGGTTCGCGTCCCGTAAAGCGCAATGCTGGGGATGGTTTGAAGTTTGAAGATCTGAGAGCTATTCCATTTGTTGGATCATGGGCCATGATGAAACAGAATATTCCTGGCTTTTATGGAGTGGGCAGTGCCATAAAAAAACTGGAAGAAGAAGGGGAAGAGGAGCGACTAAAGCAGTTGTATAAACATTCTTTGTTCTTCCGCACCCTGATTGGCAATAGTATGATGTCACTTACGAAGACTTACTATAACGCAACTACCTACCTGGCCAACGATCCTGAATTTGGTGAGTTCTGGAAAAAGATGTTTGCGGAGTATAACCTCTCACGCGAGCAAGTGTTGAACATTTCAGGATTGAACGGACTGATGGAAAACAATCCAAACATTCGTGATTCTGTACGACTACGCGAGAGAATTGTTTTGCCACTCATCGCCATTCAGCAATTTGCGCTTATGAACAGCCGAAATCTTAATGAGAAAAATAAGATGTTTGAGATGCGTTATCGCAAACTCATTATTCGTTGCATGTTTGGAATCATCAACGCGGCAAGAAATTCAGCGTAAATATCAGAACGTCACCATTACGGTTTTTTCTTCTTTGTTTCGCTTGACCTTAACGGGCACTTGCTGGCCTTTTTCAAATTTGTTAAGTACTTCCATATAGGTTTGCACATCTTTAATGGGGTAATCACCAATCTGCGTGATCACATCTCCGGTAATGATACCCGCTTTTTGTGCCGGTCTTCCATCGGAAACACCATCTACTAATAAGCCTACTTCATCCGATGTATAGCTGGGCATCACACCCATTGTTACCTTGAAGGACCGCGAAGAACTCATGGATTTATTTTTGGTGGGAAGGAACGCCAGCTTAGGTTGATCATCTAATTTTTCGACTACAGCTATGACCAACTCCAGTACTTCTTTTTCCCCAGCATAATTTATCTTATTCCAGTCATCCGAAGGTTTATGATAGTCGCTGTGCGAGCCGGTGAAGAAATGAAGCACAGGTATATTTTTCAGATAGAAGGAGGTATGATCGGAAGGACCAACACCTGCGGAGTCTGTTTTAATGGCCAGCGATGTGGTTGTGTTCTTGAACAGGGTTTCCCAAACCGGGCTGGTGCCAGAGCCACTCACCGAAATACTTTTTGTAGTGGGATTAAGGCGACCAATCATATCCATGTTGATCATGTAGTTGATGCTACTTAATTCAAGCGTTGGCTTTTCAGTAAAATATTTCGAGCCAAACAAACCAAGTTCTTCGCCACTAAAGCAGATAAAGAGAAAGTTGCTGTTCTCTTTTACGTTGTTGTTTTTGAAATACCGCGCCAGTTCCAATACACCCGCTACACCAGATGCATTGTCATCCGCACCGTTATGAATTTTTCCTTGTGGATTGGCATCTAATGAACTTCCGTTTTCACCTAATCCCAAATGATCAACGTGTGCCCCAATGACAATAGTTTTGTCTGCATTGTTATCCAGGAAGGCTACTACGTTGTGAGCGGTTCCTTCTGTTCCTGTTCCGTGAATTCCTCCCTTGAAAGGAAAAGGTTGTTCAAAAGAACCATTATCGCCCAGAGGCGCCAGTTTCAATTTCTTAAATTCTTTTTGAATGTAGTTCATGGCCAGTTGCTCGCCCTCTGAGCCGGACAGGCGGCCTTTCAGTTTATCATCGGCCAAAAACTGAATGTGTTTTTTAATATTATCTTCTTCTATTTTTTGAGCCACACCGGAGTGACAGGTAAACAGAACAAGAAGAAGGAGGCAAAGACTAAATGATTTCATGATGAACTGGAATTACGGCACAAAGTAAGGAGTTAATCAACAGCAGTATAGCCGCATAAGTAGTTTTTTTGATGATGTACTCACAAAATTCTATTTTTGACTACTTAAACCAATTTTATGAAGGGACCCAAAATTGTACTTCTCACCGATTTTTCTCCTTTATCGAAAGTGGCGTTGACCTATGCGATTAAGATGGCGGCCAACTTGAATGCGGAGTTCACCATCCTGAATATTGTTCGCCTAGAAGGCATTCCAAAAGCAAACCTCAAGCTTCGGCAGATTGAGAAAAATATTGCGGCAATTTCCGAAGAGGAAGGAGCGAAGTTGGTGAAAGAAATCACCGCTTCTATTAAAGGAGACTATGCTATTAACTATAAAGCGATACGTGCACGCACGGTAGCCGAAATGGTGCGTAAGTATGTAGCTAAAAACAAAACGAACATGGTGGTCATGGGCCTTCAGGGAGCTTCGGCACTAAAGAAGGCAAGACTGGGGGGCACTACCGTTTCGGTAATTGACGAGTGCAAAGTGCCTGTGATGGCCATACCTGAATTTGCGAAGTTTAGGAACCTTGAACACATAGTCTATGCTTCTGATTTAAAATATGTTCAGAAGGAGTTAGATATTATTGTTGAGTTTGCCCGGGTATTTGGTTCTTCAGTACATATGATTCATGTGGCTCCGGTTTTGGATAAGAAATTGGAGACTGCCAAAAACACAGTGAATGAAATTATTGTCAAAACAGGTTATGACAAAATTGATTTCCAGTTTATTTTGGATGAAGATGTAACCACCGCCATTGATGCGTACATCAAGAAAACAAAAGCGGATTTGCTAACCACCTTTACGCATAAACTCAGCCTGGAGGAAAAAATCTTTGGCAGGAGTGTTACACGCAAACTGGCCTATCAGGGAACGATTCCATTACTGGCTGTGAAGAGAAAATAATTTAGAATTCAGCGTTGCCCGGAAAGCGTGGGAACGCAATCACATCACGAATGTTGGTCATGCCTGTTACGAAAAGGATAAGTCTTTCAAAGCCAAGACCAAAACCACTGTGAGGTGCAGAGCCAAACTTGCGCAGATCCAAATACCACCAAAGATCTTTTTCGGGTAGGTTCATTTCCTGAACGCGTTTCAATAAGCGATCGTAGCGTTCTTCACGTTGCGAACCGCCAATGATTTCTCCAATGCCGGGGAAGAGCACGTCCATAGCGGCCACCGTTTTATCATCTTCGTTCTGGCGCATGTAAAAAGCTTTGATGCCTTTTGGATAGTTGTAAAGTATCACCGGTTTCTTGAAATGCTTTTCAACGAGGTAGCGTTCGTGTTCCGATTGTAAATCCACACCCCAATCTTCAATCAGGTATTGGAATTTCTTTTTCTTATTCGGGTTGGAATTTTTCAGAATATCGATCGCCTCAGTATAGCTGAGTTTTTGAAACTCGTTTTCAGTAACAAACTTCAACCGATCGAGTAAACTAAGTTCACTCCGCTGGTCCTGTGGTTTGCTTGCTTCTTCTTCCTGTGCACGCTTATTCAGAAATTCGAGATCATCTTTGCAATTGTCCAACGCATACTTCACCAGGTACTGAAGTAAATCAGTAGCCAGTTGCATGTTGTCTTGAATATCATAAAACGCCATTTCGGGCTCGATCATCCAGAACTCCGCGAGATGTCGGGTGGTGTTTGAATTTTCAGCGCGAAATGTGGGTCCGAAAGTATAGATTTCACTCAACGCGAGAGCGTAAGTTTCTCCTTCCAATTGACCCGATACTGTCAGGTTGGTTTCTTTTCCAAAGAAATCTTCTTTATGATTGATATGACCTTCTTCATCGCGTGGTGGATTGTTCGCATCCAATGTAGTCACACGAAACATGGCACCTGCGCCTTCTGCGTCCGATCCCGTAATTATGGGAGTATGAATATAAAAGAAGCCTCGATCATTAAAGAATTTATGGATAGCGAATGCCATAGCATGACGCACACGCATCACAGCTCCAAACGTGTTGGTGCGCGCACGAAGGTGAGCAATCTCTCGTAAGTATTCCAGGCTGGGCCTGTTTTTAAGTTGAAGCGGGAATGCTTCGGCATCACAATCACCCAGAATGGTCAACTCTTTTACCTTCACTTCCACTGCCTGACCTTTTCCTAATGACGCAATTAGTTCTCCTTCTACCGATATACAGGCCCCTGTCGTGATGCGCTTCAATAGTGACTCGTCAACAGAATTTAACTCAACTACTGCTTGCAGATTTTGAATGGTGGAGCCATCATTTATTGAAATAAACTGGCTGTTCCGAAAAGTGCGTACCCAACCTTCAACTTTTACGACTTGGCCGGCAGGGCTGCTGGCCAGCAGATCTTTAATTTTTGTCCTTTTCATAAGCGTGCCTGAGCCTGAAATTCAGGTTCGCAAAAAACGGCATTTAGATTTTTTAATCAAAGTCGGAATGATGAAACTATCCGGATGTTAAAGTTGACCTTAGTCGCAATAGCCAATTAAATCGGTCGAGGTTGATTTATCGCTTTTTACTCCCATGTTGAATTGATAGATTTGCCTTGTTTACAAAACCATGCAAAAGTTAAATCTTAGTCAGAGTCTCCAGCAAAAGCTATCTCCGCAGCAGATTCAGTTTATAAAGCTGCTTCAGGTGCCCACTGCTGAGTTGGAAAACCGAATTGAAGAAGAACTGGAGCTTAATCCTGTGCTGGAGGAAGGCAATGATGATAATGATTCGGAATCGGAAGAAGAGGAGACATTTTCTGAATCAGAGGAGCCAGCGAGCGAAACGGAAGAGCCCGTTACGGCAAGTGATGATATTGACATCAAGGATTATTTGCGTGACGATGACTACAACAGTTACAAAACTCAATCGGAAGGTGACGGCAACGATGATGAAGATGACCGTGAGATGCCCGTGCCCATGGGAACTTCGTTGCACGAGACCTTAATGACGCAATTGGGTTTTTTGGGACTGAATGATCATAAGTTGAATATTGGTAAGCAATTGATCGGAAGCATTGAAGAAGATGGGTATATACGCAGGGACATGGAGTCCATTGCCAACGATCTTGCCTTTTCTCAGGGAATTGAAACCAGCCTGGAGGAAGTAGAGGGCATTTTAAAACTTATCCAGTCATTCGACCCGTCAGGTATCGCTGCGCGCAACCTTCAGGAATGTTTGTTGTTGCAGTTGGATCGCATGGATGACGGACAGGATGTAGATGTTATTGTGGGTAAGCGAATCATCATCGAGTGTTATGAAGAGTTCACCAAGAAACACTATGAGAAAATTTTAAAAAAGCTGGATCTTGACGATGAAGATTACATTCGCGATGCGATCGAGTTGATTGTGCGCCTTAACCCAAAACCAGGCGGAGAAATATCCTCGGGAGGCGTAAAAAACCAGTATGTGATTCCTGATTTTATTTTATCCAACAACAACGGGAAGCTTGAGTTGTCATTGAACTCGCGCAATGCTCCCGAACTTCGCATCAGCCGTAATTATACAGAAATGTTTAAGGCGTATGATAAGAGCGATAAGAAAGATAAGAAACTGAAAGAAGCGGTTTCATTTGTGAAGCAGAAACTGGATGCCGCCAAATGGTTCATCGATGCCATCAAACAAAGACAGCATACCTTGCTCCGCACCATGCAGGCCATCATCAATTTTCAGTATGATTATTTTCTAGAAGGCGATGAGACCAAGCTCAGGCCGATGATCCTGAAAGATATTGCCCAGATTATCAGCATGGATATTTCTACGGTCAGCAGAGTGGCCAGCAGCAAGACCATCCAAACAGATTTTGGGGTATTGCCATTAAAGTATTTCTTCTCAGAAGGTATTGCTACCGATAGCGGGGAAGAGGTAAGCAGCCGCGAAGTGAAGCAAATCATCAAAGACCTTATTCAAACTGAGAGTAAAAAGAAACCTCTTTCGGACGATAAGTTGGAAGATATCTTAAATGAAAAGGGCTATAACATCGCCAGGCGCACCGTGGCCAAGTATCGCGAGCAATTGAACATACCGGTCGCACGATTACGAAAAGAAATGCGTTGAGAACACTCGCCCACATAATTTCAATTCTGTTTCATCCCCTGATGTTAGCAACCTACCTGGTGATCATCATTGGATTTTACTTTCCGGCTATGCTCGCCATATCGCCACGCAATTTTAACATCATATTGGGATTTGTATTTTGTTTCACGTTCATCTTGCCCGTAGTGAACATTATTATGTTTCGTTATTTCGGAACGATCTCTTCTTATGCAATGGATACGCGTAACGAGCGTCTTGTCCCCTTTTTGGCCATCACCACCATTTACCTGGTCATGATTTTTTTATTTTATAATAAACTCCCGTTAAGTGCGAATTTCAACAAGCTGATGACCATTGTTGCGACCCTTGTGGTGTGTGCTACCGTCATTACTTTTTTTTATAAAGTGAGTGTCCATAGCCTGGCTGCGTGTGGCATGATTGGAATTTTATTACCACTCAACAAAGCCATCGAAAATAGTGTATTGTTGTGGCCAACTGCCATTGTATTGGTCATTGCCGGATCAATCATGTCGGCCCGATTATACTTGAACGCGCATACCTTTAATGAGGTATTAACGGGCGCACTCACTGGCTTCACCATCGGCTTTGCCGGAACGTTGATCATGTTTTAACAACTATAATGATGGACTTTCAATACATAAAATTTGAAGTTGCTGATGGTGTGGCTACGATCACCTTGAACCGCCCTGAAGTGTACAACGCACTCAATGATGGAATTACCTATGAGCTTCAGGATGCATTGAAGAAAGTGGCGAAGGACGAGGCTATACGCGTGGTGGTATTAACAGGTGCAGGAAAGGCATTTTGTTCAGGACAAGATTTGAAGGCAGCATCCGGTCAGGAGAAAAGATCATTTTTGGACTCTCTGCACAAGCGTTACAATCCAATCATTAGTGTGATGAGAAGTTTACCCAAACCAATCATTTGCAGGCTCAACGGTGTGGCGGCAGGCGCAGGCTGCTCGTTAGCACTAGCGTGCGATATGATTATTGCTTCAGAAGACGCTACTCTCATTGAAGTGTTTATTAATATTGGCCTTGTGCCAGATTCAGGTTCATCTTATTTCCTTCCGAGAGTAGTTGGCAAAGCCAAGGCCTTTGAGCTTTGCAGCATGGGTAGTAAAGTGAAAGCAAATGAAGCGCTGCAATTAGGTTTGGTAAACCGTGTGGCTAAAGCGGATCAATTGGATGTTGTACTTCAGGAATACACGGATTACTTTTCAAAAGCACCGACTAAATCCATCGGCCTGATCAAAAGGATGCTGGAAAAATCTTCAACTGCAACATTAGACGAAATGCTTGAATATGAAGCTTATTGCCAGGAGATAGCAGGTACATCCCATGATTATAAAGAGGGAGTAACTGCTTTCCTTGAAAAACGTAAAGCTGATTTCAGAGGTCAGTAATCAGAACCCGTTGACAGAAATTCCCACGGTATAAGAATTCATCGTGGTGCCTTCAGGTCCTTTATTTTTTTCAAATAACGGGGTCAGGTTATAGAAACCGAAAAGACTAAAGTTTCCGAGTCCTATGCGTGAGTAGATACCATACCTGAATTGACTTAGGCCATGGTTAAGCTTGTATTTTACTTTGACCGATTCTCCCTTGTCATCATATTTTACCTTGGTGAAAGCATCATACAGAATGCCTACCCGGCCACCAATGGCCACATTCAAACTACGTCCTAGATCTTCCGGTTTTGTATCAAAACGAAAGTCGATTGGTATTTCAAAATAGTTGGCTACGAGCATGGATTTAGTAGCTAGTTGAGGATAAATCCTGGTTGGGCTTAACAGGTTATATTGTTCTACCTGAGTGGCTGCTGCCGCTCCGTTTGGGTAGCTTACCAGTTCCACGGTATCGATCAGTGTAGCTCCGTTTTTGAACTTCCATCTTTCCAAGCTCATTCCAAATCCAGGATTGAAAGAGAATTTTGACCTGCCAATGCGAATAGGGTAGTGGTAATAAATATTCACTGTGCGTGATCCCCAAAAGCCCTGTTGAAAACTGGAAGGCTTTCCAATACCTTGATTTACACCCAGGTCGATTAAAAAAAGGCCAGGAAGATTTGGGTTCTTCTTTTTCAGATCAGGAGCCTTCTGCCCAAAAGCAAGGCCTGCCAGGAGGATAAAGAGGAAAGTGATTGCGTTTTTCTTCATTCTTTAATGTTAACGTACCATAACGGCACAGGAACCACCTTTATTTTAAATAAAAAACCTAACCCGTTTGAGTTAGGTTTTAAAAGTGGGCCTGGAGGGATTCAAACCCCCAACCTTCTGATCCGTAGTCAGATGCTCTATTCAATTAAGCTACAGGCCCTAAAAAGGTCTGCAAATGTAGCCATAAAATGATTTTCACCAAAAATTAATACAGACAGCGGAGATTATATAATCTCATCCACATCACCACACCTTCTTTTCAGAACGCATGATGATGTGGGTGCTGAGCACAAAGTCTTATCTATTTCAATACTTCAACCAGTTCCATGGTTTTGTGGATATTTTTATACGGAACTGCAACTGCATTAAATTCAAATGATTTATAATATTCCAGGTTATCTGCAACCTCACCACCAATTACAATTTCGATCGATTCGTTATGGAATTTCTTTAAGTGATTGAATAAAAAGGTCATGGCATCATGTCGATAATTGATGTAGTCCTTTACCGAGTTATCTCTGCGTGATATTCCTTGTGTAAATGAAGTTAAGTCATTTACCCCCACCATAAAATAATTGACTCCCAGATCAATAAATTCATTCACCGTAAGTACAGCTGAAGGAATTTCCAGCATGATACCGATCTTCCCTTTATAGTTGTAATCTTTTAAAATTTCCTGTGCTTTGATAACCTGGGATTTATCGTGAACCACTGGCAGGAGTAAATTTAAGTTTTCATTTCTTTCCTGTACTTCCAAAAACATTTCCAACTCCTTCCTAAAAGTATCCGTAAAGTATAATGACCTGCGCATTCCACGTAAACCCATTAATGGATTTTCTTCTTCAATAATTCTTTCAGTGCCCTGCAATTTATTTGCACGATATGTAGGGGTATCATCCGTTCTGTACCATACTGGCTTTCCATTAAATAATTCGCAGATTGTGGAAAGATACGTTCTGTTTTCTTCCATTCTACGAGGTATAGTAATGTATTCGGGGTTATTGGTTTTTTCACTTTTAACCATACCCACTCCTCCTACCTGGCTAATGATAAAATCTTCAGGTATTTCTCTATCCAGCGCTAATCTGATTTCGGTATTCATGAATTTTAAGGTTTAGTGGTTGTTTCAGATAAGGCTAAAATTAATTTGCTTTTAGAGGATCACGACCGTAGAGAGCAATTCTTCTATCGCTGTCAGTTTTTCTCATGAGCAGTTGCAGGAATTTATTCAAAACCGGTTTGTTTCTTTTTCCTGATTTAGTGATTGATAATGTGGTTTGCATTGCTTTATTGGGTTTAATAAGCGCCACAATAGAAAATAATGTGCCCGGCTATAAAAGGTCGAATTTGATCTGAAAATAAACTTTTCGGATTTGAGGTAGTCTTAATTTGGGAATATTGTATTACTTCTGAGGTGTCATTCAGCTTCTGAAATGAGGCCTCTGATTATTGGCCAATTCAACCACAGAAACCAATTAGATATACTTATTCAACTTGCGAAGTTGGTTGATCATCTGACGATGGAGTATTTATGCAAAGGCCAACTTATTGGATTTTAAAGGTTATTGGAATGATCATGCGCACATTCACTGGCTTACCTCGCTGCCGACCGGCATCCCAGTGAGTCAACACCAGCACACGCATGGCTTCTTCATCACAGCCAGACCCAATGCCTTTAATGACTTTGAGGTTACTTAGTTGACCCTGACGATTTACGATAAACTCGACAAACACTTTGCCGTCAACACCGTGTCGAATAGCCTCACGAGGATACTTAAGCGTTTTTGAAAGCTGTAAATAAAATTGTTCATAACCGCCAACAGGTTTGGGTAGGACTTCTGAAAATGTAAAGGTTTGTGTGGAATCATCTTCAGGAAGATTAATGAGATTGATTTCAATATCCGAGTATGGTGTCGTATCATCCTGCTGATCGATGATGGGTTTTTCACCACTACTATCATCTTGTTGTGTGGTCGTAGTTAACTTCATCAGGACAGGTTGAATTTTTATTTTGGTCATCCCCTGAGCACGGAGCGGCTCAACGTTATTTGGGAGAATTTCCAGGAAACCTTCCAATGGTGAATCGTCATGATAGGCAACGTAGGTAATCTTTTCTGTTGTCCATTCAAAGGCAACTATGGCAATTGATACACTGACGGCCAGGCCTAAAAGAAAAAACCGGAATGATTGTCGGTGCACATCTTGTTCGGGATTTTTTTTCGCTTCCATGTGGCTTGTGGTTATGGTTTATCTTCGTAATGCCTGAGCCACTGACAAGTCACGATTTATTTTTAGTGATATTTATGATTGCTGTTTTTTCTGGAGTTGGCTCTTGTTTTTGCTCCCACCTCGTAATTACGATAAAGATCAAAACCAACACCGCTATGATCAGGAAGTAGGTAAATATTTTAATTATTATCCTCACCTTTTTTTCTTCTTCATGTTGTTTCAGAACGGATCCATAATTACGGAACCGATCACTTCCTCGTGCAGTGATGCGTTGTTTACGTAATCGGATTTCGTGCTTACCCATCGTACTTCATTTTAATATTGAAATTCGTTCTCAGTTTATCCAGTGCTCTATAGGTGCGCATTTTAGCTCCGCTTTCCGTCATATCCAGAATGAAGGCAATTTCTTTAAAATCCTTGTCTTCAAAAAAGCGAAGTTCAAGCACCCGTACCATTTCCGTAGGTAACTCATTCATGTATTGAATCAGCCGCTGAATTAATTCTTCGTCCCAGTCATCATTGGTTTGTTCCATCAACTCGCGCACTTTCAATTCCTCGATGCTAAAAACAATTTTGCCTTTGTGTTTGCGGTAATGTTTGTTCACTTCATTGCCGGCAATTTTATATAGCCAGGCAGAAAATGGAAACCCCCGAAATTCATATCGGGATAGATTATTCAACACATTGACGAACGTTTGAGAGCACAAGTCTCCTGCCAATTCATCATCACCGGTTTGACGCAAAATGTAATTAAAAATTTGGTCGAAATATTTTTCATAGATCACGCCAAACGCACGTGGATCCTTTTTAGATTTCTCTATGATGTCCTGCTCTTTTCGGATTTCATCGTCCGTCATGCGGTTCGGGTTTGCGTCTGATTGACAACTTAATAATCCGAAGGATTTACGAAAGTCACAAATCAGCAATCTGCCACCATGGCGTTGTACCAGATATTAACACCTAATCAATCCGCATAACTGACTATAAATAATCTATTGGATGCGCTTTTATTAATAAGTAGATTTCCGGAATAGATCAACTTTTTTAATATGAGAAACTTTCTGTTAATACTTTTATTACTCCTGACCGTTTCAGTTTTTGGTCAGAAGAAAAATAACGCCAATGATTCACCTGTCGTTCCGGTCTTGTCGCCTATTGAAGCGAAAGTTTCTGGAATGAAAAAATTTCCCGGCTACTTTGAATTTTATTATGACGAGAAGCAGGACAAAGTATTTTTATTGATCGATAAATTCGACACCGAATTTTTATATGTTGAATCCCTGACAGCCGGTATTGGCTCCAACGATATAGGGTTGGACCGTAATCAATTAGGCGGTGAACGTATTGTGAAGTTTGAACGCAGGGGCCCCAAAGTGTTATTGACCCAACTAAATTATAGTTATCGGGCAATATCCAATAATGAAGCAGAGAGAAGGGCTGTTCAGGAGGCGTTCGCTCAATCTGTGCTAGGTGGCTTCACAGTAGCTGCTGAAGAAACCGGAAAAGTATTAGTGGATGCTTCTGATTTTCTTTTGCAGGATGCCCATGATGTGGCAGGCAGACTACGGGCCTCACAACAAGGCACCTATTCCCTTGATAAAGCGAGATCGGCTTTTTACCTGGAGCGCACAAGAAATTTTCCGCAGAACTCTGAATTTGAAGTAACGCTTACCTTCAGCGGACAACCAACGGGTTCATACATTCGCAGCGTAACACCTACACCTTCCGCAGTCACCGTGCGCGAACATCATTCTTTCATTCAATTGCCGGATTCAAATTATGTTCCACGCAAGTTTGATCCGCGTGCGGGTTATTTCAATACTTCTTACTACGATTATGCAACTCCAATTAGTGAGCCGATTGAAAAGCGCTTGATCACTCGTCATCGCCTGGAGAAAAAAGATCCAGGAGCTGCCTTGAGTGAACCTGTTAAGCCAATTATTTATTACATGGATCCGGGTGCCCCGGAACCAATTCGCTCAGCTTTAATAGATGGTGCCCGATGGTGGAACCAGGCATTTGAGGCAGCAGGATATAAAGATGCTTTTCGTGTGGAGGTATTACCTGATGGTGCAGATCCGATGGATGTGCGATATAATATGATCAACTGGGTGCATCGTTCTACCCGTGGATGGTCTTATGGGGCATCGGTGACTGATCCGCGAACGGGAGAGATCATCAAGGGCCATGTTACATTAGGGTCGCTTCGTGTGCGTCAGGATTTTTTGATTGCAGAAGGATTGCTATCGCCTTATGAAGAAGGTAAACCAGTTTCAAAAGAGATGGAACTAATGGCCTTGGCGCGGTTAAGACAATTAGCTGCTCATGAAGTAGGGCATACCCTTGGTTTAGCACATGCTTACTCATCAAGTTCAGAGAATCTTGCTTCCGTGATGGATTATCCACACCCGGTTGTGAAGTTGAAGGATGGAAAAATTGATTTGAGTGAAGCGTATGACACCAAGATTGCTGCCTTCGATAAAGTATCCATTACCTGGGGATATCAGCATTTTCCAGTCGGCACCGATGAGGATAAAGCACTCAATGAAATCATTCAAACCTCTCTTAAGGCAGGGTTAACATTTTTGTCGGATCAGGATGCACGGCCTTTGGGTGGTTCGCATCCCTATGCCCATTTATGGGATAATGGCAATGATCCTTCTGATGAACTTAATCGTGTGATGGAGATAAGAAAAGTAGCACTGAAAAACTTCGGTGAAAATACCATCCGACAAGGAACACCGTATGCTTTATTGGAAGAGGCATTGGTACCCGTTTACTTTTTCCATCGGTATCAGGCGGAAGCCGCAGTAAAATTGGTCGGAGGATTAAACTATCGCTATGCACTTCGTGGAGATGGCCAACCCGTGACGGAGTTACTTACTCCACAGCAGGAGTTGAAAGCGCTGGATGCATTATTGAAAACAGTAGAACCCAGCGCGTTGATGCTTCCCGAAAGCTTGTTGAAGATAATTCCACCAAGGCCTATCGGTTATGATCGCCATCGCGAATTGGTGAATATAAAAACGGAGTTGACCTTTGATCCACTTACGGTAGCTGAAACGGCTTCTGACTTTACCTTCAGTATGATTCTTCATTCGGCCAGAGCCAATAGAATATTTGAACACCATTCACGTGATGCAAAACTTCCCAGTCTGGAAAATGTAATTGACAAGTTGATCAGCGCCACCTTCAAAGCTGCCAATAAGCCAGGTTATGAAGGCGCTGTGCAAATGAGTACGAATTATGCATTGTTCACCAACCTGTCAAAGCTTGGGGTAGATAACGAAGCTTCCGCGCAAACCAGGGCCATTGCTTTCTTGAAGCTGGACCAGTTAAAGAGTTGGTTGCAATCCAAACAAACTACCGATGAATCGTGGAAAGCACATTATTTATTTATCGCAAAGAAGATTTCAATTTTGCAGGAGGACCCTGAAGAATATAAAAAGGATACTTTATTATCCATTCCACCGGGAGCTCCGATAGGATCAACAGAATTCGATTTTTGTGGTCAACAGTTCTGAAGACACGGCTGTTTTCCTATGAAGTAATATTGATTGTAAAATATAAAACGCCCGATCTTCTTGAAGATCGGGCGTTTGTTTTTGTAAAGAGCAAAGGGTTTAGCTGTTTGCTTTCTTTGCTTTTTTCTCAGCCCGCTTTTCTTTCAGAGTTTTTGTGGGCTTCTTCTTCTCATCTTTTTTGCGGTCCATTCCTTTTGACATAGTAGTAAAGTTTTAGTGATATAAAAGTACTAAAAAATTTCATTGACTTACAGCTTTTACTAAGGTAGGAATACTGCCGGCAATTATTCCATAGTGTCCGGTGTCCAGAATTTCCAATTGATAATCGTCCAGGTGGTGTAGCAGCTGTTGCATATTTTGAGCCGTGATGATCATATCGCGTTTGCCTACGATCATGGTAAGTTTGATGGAATGAAGCTGTATCAACCCTGCTATTTTTTGGACATCCACAGACAGATGCCTGAATACTACCCATGCATAATATACGCGCTCACGTTTTTCCTGTGTGTCCATTTGCGACTCAGCAAAACGAAGCAGTCTGCGGTCGACCAAATGAAGGAAATGGAGAATCGATGCAATAGCATGAAGTCGCTCTGGCTGGTCGATCATGCTTTTAAAAAATTTACGCAGTAAAAAAGGATATGTGGCCAGGCTATACCAGAAGCTGGTCCTAATACCATCAGGGGCGAGCAGGAAAAGACGTTCCACTTGACTGGGAAAGAGCGCTACAGTTGACAAAGCAAACTTTGCCCCCAGACTGAAGCCCAGAACGCTGAATTTTTCAATTTTATGTTCACTGAGAAAGCGCAACATAAACTCCTTCCATATTTCTTTTTCCAGCGGTTGCTCACCATGATTCCACTTACTATTTCCGTGAAAGAATAGGTCAAAAGTATAAAGCGTGTAATGTATAGTCAACGCTTCGGCATAGGCACTAAAGATGTGATGCTGCTGACCAAAGCCATGGAAGAGCAAAAGTGACTGACACCCCTGTCCGATCTTTTCGTAGTAGAGAATTGCGCCATTATGACTAACCTGCGGCATGTTTAAGAGTGCTTGTTTAAAAATAATAATATTAAGAGTAATAAGAATATTTTAGTAATTCTCTTATTCGCTCATATTTCATCTTCGCTAAAGAGTAGTTAAGTTTACTCAAACGCGATTTCGTGCATTTTCCTAATCTCTTAAACAGGTACCGGATCATCTTGCTATTGTTGTTTTTAATAACGACAGGTAATGCCCAGACGATTATACCCAGGTTTGAGACACTCGATGTGGAAGATGGTCTTTCACAAAATTCAGTATATCGCATCTACCAGGACAAGCGAGGGTTTATGTGGTTTGCAACGGCTGACGGATTGAATCGTTATGACGGAGAGAACATACGCGTCTTCAAGTCAAAAAACCCTACGATCGCCAAGGCGAATTCGAATTTTATCAGAGGCTGGCTTTGCGAGGATCGATTGGGGCGCATCTGGTATGCCAATGAAACTGGAATTTATTTCTTTAACCCAATCAAGGAGGAGATTGAATTAGCCTATGATTTTCTTAGCGAAACGAAATATGGATTTATCTATTATAATGCACTTTTTTTAGACAAAAACGAAAACCTCTGGATTGTTAATCCCGTAGATGGAGTGGTTCGCTTTTCAATACAAACACGCCAAAGTAAACTCTTTAAATTTCCGGAAAGCATTACACAAAAAGGATTTGTTAACCTCGCGCATCCTGCAGGGGATTATCTCTTTCTTCAACACTCTTCACATCCGGGTAATTTGAGATTCAATGTTTATACAGAGCAATATGACTGGGTATTCCAGGAACAGCCAAATGTAGTCGCGCGAACAAGTGCCCAAAGACTGTTTGTGATTCAAGACAGACAACTATTTGAATATGATTCAACTACTCGCGAAACGCAAATGATATCAGTCGATGCCAACAATGCTCTTTCGGAAGTGCAAGTAGACTCTTTTAGTCGGATATGGACTACGTCACTCGGGGACGGCCTTCGAGCCTATCTTCCCGATCAGAATAGAATCTTCACTTATCATCATGAGGTTTATAATCTTAAATCACTTCCATCAGATATTACCACGTGTTTGTTTATTGATTCGGATCAAAATCTATGGATTGGCACCGATGGAGGAGGAGTTGCACGCATTGATCTAAAGCCCCCAAGATTCAACATCTTTCCATTGTCACAGAATGATTACCCTGAATTAAACGAGTATTTTATCCGCTCTATTTTTGAGGGGGAGGATGGCCGAATATGGTTTGGTACTTTTATGAAAGGACTCGTAGTATATGATCCGGTGGATGGAACAATTCGGAAATATTCTAATATTCCTGGGGATAAGAATTCATTGCCCGATAACTCAGTAGGTGTAATATTTCGGGATCGGGAGGGGAATACCTGGATCGGACATAATAAGGGCCTCTCTCTTTTTGATGAAAAGAAAAACCAATTCAGACAAGTGCCAGTTAAAATTCCCGGCCATGTTGAAGGTGCCGATAATGCGGTGTTCCAACTTCAACAACTTAGTAATGGAGAATTATTGATGACTTCGTTTAATGGCCCTTATATTATCAAAAAGGATGGTGATGGCTTTTATCATGGAATGAACTGGAAGAATATAGCGATTAATGTTACTGGAGCAACGGAAATGCCTGATGGTCATATGTGGCTGGCATCACAGTTTGAAGGACTGTTTCATGTTCGCCCTGCCGATACGATTGCATGGCTTAGTGAGCGATTCTTAAATAAAATTAATATCCGGAGCTTACATCAGGATGAACAGGAGCCAGCTATTTTATGGCTTTGTTCCGGAACTGGACTAGTAAGATTTGATACCCGAACCAATGCCTTTAAACTCTATGATGAGAAACATGGAATTCCTGGTAGCTATGTTTATGGGTTGATTGAAGATGATGATCATAACTTCTGGTTAAGCACCAATTCTGGTTTATGTTTTTACAACCGGAAGAATGATACGTTTCAAAACTTTACTGTGAAGGATGGCCTTCAAAGCAATGAATTTAATACCGGAGCCTTTCACAAAGGATTATCGGGCAATATATACTTTGGAGGTCTTAAAGGTTTCAACTGGTTCAGGACGGGGGCCGAACAATCTAGTTATCAACCACCCCGGGCAGGAATTATATCGACCAATGTCAATGATGTACCAGTTATTAATGACAGCGTTTTTTTTAACACACGATCTCTCACGCTGGCACACCATCGCAATGACATTTCATTTGAATTTGCAGTCTTCAATTATACCCGTCCGGAAGCCAATAAAATTCAATATAAGCTTGATGGGTGGGATGAACAATGGATATCTACGTATCAGAAATCAGTACGGTATTCAAATTTACCTTCCGGCAAATATACTTTCCATGTCAGAGCTTCCAGTAATGACAGAGAATGGGGAAAAGAGGACGCAGTTACGATTTTCATTCAGGCACCTTTTTGGAAAACCACCTGGTTTTATGGTTCGTTAATCCTCATCAGTATTGGGGCAATCATTGGTGCTACCCGGTTAGTCGCGCAACGTAAGTTTGATAAGAGATTGCGGGAAATTGAAAAGCAAAGAGTGGTGCTGGAAGAACGCGAACGGATCAGTAAAGATATTCACGATGACCTTGGTAGTGGTCTCTCCAAGATTTCAATTCTCAGTGAATTGGCAAAGCAATCAAAAGGAATGGATGAGTTTACTCAACGGCAATTGAATAAAATATCAGAGTCATCCCACGAATTAATTGATAACCTGAGTGAGCTCATCTGGTCTCATAGCCCTGCGAATGATAGTTTGAAAAAACTACTGTGGTACATACGAGAACATTTAAGTCCGATATTTGACGGAACCAATACAAACCTGATTATTTCTATTCCTGAATTGCCGGAAGATAAAGAAGTTCCTGCCGCCTGGCGGAGGAATATTTTTTTAGTCACCAAGGAGTCTTTGCATAATGTACTTAAGCACGCAGGGGCCACGCAGTCATCGCTCACATTTTCAATCGATCACGAAAAGTTAAAAATTGTTATGGCAGATAATGGAAAAGGCTTTGATGTAACATCAAGATTAACGGCAGGTAATGGGTTAAGAAATATTCGAAAGCGAATTATGGATTGTGGGGGCGAAGTGCAAATAGAGAGTAGTCACGGTAGTGGGACTATTTTGCACATAGAAGTTCCTCTCAATTTCTGATATACTACTTTTATGTTATTGATTTAGAATTAAAGACTAGCCAGTTTTCCATTATGATAAAAGTGGCCATTGTTGAAGATATTGATGACATCCGCAAAGGACTTGCGATGATTATCAATTCCAGTGAGGCTACAGAATGCAAACATACCTTCGCAGATGCTGAAAAGGCTTTTGAAGTTTTATCAGTGCAGCCGGTGGAAGTAGTCCTGGTGGATATTAACCTGCCGGGAGGAATTAATGGTATAGAATTAGTGCAGAAATTGAAGCCCTTGCATCCTACCATGCAATTCATGATGTGCACCGTGTACGAAGACAGTGATCTTATCTTTAAAGCCTTGAAAGCAGGAGCTACCGGATATATTCTAAAGATGATTCAGTCAGTAAAACTACTTGAAGCAATTAATGAAATTTATGAAGGAGGCTCACCAATGAGTGCTCAGATCGCGCGCAAAGTAATCACCTCTTTTCAGAAGCCAGTGATCAATGATGCAGCGCAACTCCTCACCAAACGCGAACAAGAGTTGCTCGATTTATTATCACAAGGGTATCGGTACAAGGAGATTGCAGACAGACTCTTTCTTTCGATCGATACCATACGAACGCACATTCGAAACATTTATCGAAAATTGGAGGTGCAGAGCAGGGCAGAAGCATTGAATAAGGTCTATCCGCGCTGAATAAAAAACTCCGATAGTGGAATACTACCGGAGTCTGTCAAAATCAATTTCACTACTATTTCTTCACCAACCAGAGTATAAAAAACACCAATGCTCCTGTAAAGGCAATGGATGCAAGTATACCTAGTATGCTGGCAGAGGAGCTAAAGGCAACAAATACTATTCCTGCGAGTGCAAGAATCGCTGCCCATGATAAGTACTTATACCGCGGCATATCGTTGGTGGTCTTTGCGCGGTCTGGTTGTTCAGCTTTTCTAAACTTTAAGGCAACTTCTTTTATTTCACGTTTTATTGATTTTATCTCTGCATGACTCAATTGATTCACCTTCTGTGATGTTTGAATTTGGTTCTTTGCAAGATGTACTTGTACCTCTTTTTCAATTTTAATCATCGGATTATTTTCTGTGGTAGCTAATAATACGGTATTGTTGGGTTCGTAAGATTGTGCTTTTGATATCGATGTTACAGGCCTCACTTCCCCGACATTGTTGTTGTACGAACTTTTACTTATGTCATTGAAGTAGGCTCCATACCGATGTGAAGAGCAGCTGGCAGTAATAAAAGTAATATCACTATTTCAACTGATCTCCATGACATCAAATTGAAATATTGTTTTTGGTTCATGAGTCTCATTTTAAAATCATGGAATGTCAATCATTCCAATGCTGCTTTGCCAACCCAAAGCACTGATTCATCGTCATCTTTACCGAAATAGACTAAACAATTTTGTTCTGGTATAAAGGCACCAGGGAACGATTGATATACAAAATACTTCTTGCCCCCAAAGACTTTAAAATCTGCGATGGAGGTTTTTTCGAGGTCTATTTTTGCAATCCTTGGATAATATTCTGGATTTTCAATTCCGCCTGTCCAGAAATCCCGATCACCTTTTGCTTCGAGAATTTCCCAATACACACTTTTTCCATCTGCTCCAAAATAGAATGTCTGTGGCATTTCGAATATGGCGCTCTTCTTTGTCTCAAACATTCGATCTACCGCGTATTGCGCCTTTACACTTCCTTTAGAATCCAGGTGTAAGCAGACGATATCGCCATAGGTGGTGAGAAAGAGTGGATTCTGAACTGATCCTACATTTGCTCTGCCTAATAATTGCCCTGCGATCAGGTATTCATTTGATGGTGTGACTTCGAATTTGTGAATGGAGAATTTTTTACCCTTGTATGCACTTGCACCTTTGTCGGAAGGGGGTGTTTTCATCTTTGCTTTGAGATCTTTGAGAGGAGCCATTGTCGAGAAATCAAGTTTGCCTCCTGTGATTTTCAGAATATGGAAATTGTCCATTTCTTCACTGGCAGCCTTGTTGTATCTGTCTAACTGGACGTTCACGGCATCCCCTCCGGAAGCTTTGTAACAAGGGCTTTCAATTGCGGCATAATCTTCAAATACTTCTTCATACGCTTTTTTAGAATCAAGCGACTGACCAAATAGATATACTGCACCATCGATAACGGTGGCATTGGATACCAACATGGCGGGTGATTGACTTTGGAAGGCCAATTTATTTTTCAGGTTACCAGCCATATCATAGTGCAGGTACACATATTCAGAAATGTTAGGAGAACCTTTTTTTGGAGCCAGTATGACAATGAAATCTTCTTTACCTACCGCCTTTCCGGATTGCGTTTCAGAAATCTTTTGAGAATAAACCAACGAATAGCTACCGGTAACATCCAATGCTTTTTCTTTCACATTGCCATCAAAGTCGATGTTGAGTATTACATATTTTTTGGGATTCTTTTTGTCTTTCGTTTCTGTATAGGCGAGTGCAGCGAGCAACGGTTCATCTTCACGCCACCAGGCTTCTATGCCAAAATAGGGCTTGTCTTCGTCTGATTTTATTTTCCCTCTTTCCTCGTCCACATCTTTCACTTTGTCATAGCGCTGCTTCTTAAAATTCCAGTTACTGTACTTACGGGTAAGGGTTGCTACCCTGATTTTCATGCTCAGCACGTCAAACGATGTGCAACGAGGTCCGCCACCCACATAGCCAATCATCATCTTCACATCTTTATCCGGCTTTACTCCCTTGTCGACACTTGTGCTCTTTTTTTCGACAAACTTTAATCCTTTGTCGAACACATAGTCTTCATACGATACTTCAGTGCTTTTTTTATCTATCTTATTTTGATAGATGACATGAACTTTTCCATCACTTTCGAATTTCACATCATCAATAAAGCCTTTCTGAGATTCTTTAGTTAGCTTCTGCGCTGATTCAGTTATTGTTTGTGCCATGCATCTTGTGCTTATGGCGCAGGCCAGTAAAGCGATGAGGCTAAGTTTGGTTGACCACTTTTTCATAGGATTAAATTTTTACTTCTAAGTTGATCAACTCCTTCACATGCCACAATCGCATGAAAATGTGATTTACAGACCACCCGCAAATCGATAGCTTCACGAGTCGGTAAATAGTTATCACGTTGCTGCTTCGTATCCGGTTTACGCTATTTAGTTCTCTTGTACTCCTTCTTCTGGTGGGGCATCAAATGCTTGCCCAATCAATTGCTTCAGGCGTGAACGAGGTCGATTCAAAAAACAGACGACAGGGTGAATGGATCATTTGGTTTAATGAGGAGTTCAAACCAGTAAGGCCATGCGTAGTGCTCAGCAGGTGGCACGCAATAAATATTCAGCGCCTTATTATTGGGGCTTTTGTTTTATCTGGATTATAAATAAACAAGAACTATGAAACCGGTAATTTTTAATTCACTCATTTTCTTATGTCAAACTTCTTTTGCGCAGCGTAATATGCTGTTGAGTCCCGAAAAGCAGCTGTTGGCAAAAGGCAAAGAATACTATGAGAAGGAAAATTATACCGAAGCCATTGCTTTATTAAAACAAGCAGTAGCAAAGGATAGTACTAATATTGAGGCCAATTATTACCTGGGAATGTCTTACATGCAAAGTGGTGAAGAAGAAAGTGCCATTCCTTTTCTTACCTATTACACCACGCATTACACATCTCATAAATCCAGTGTTATTGAAAAACACAAGGCCATGTATCGACTTCATTATGTGCGCGAACAAAAAAAATTATTTAATGCACCTTTGAATATGAAGGAACCAGTGAAATTGTCTTCACAAATAAATTCTCCATATCCTGATTACTCACCGGTCATCGATGCAACTGGCACTAAATTTTTTTTCACGTCAAGAAGATTGGGCGGCATTAGTTCCGAACCAACTGGCACCAAGGAGGGTGATGAGGATGGATATTTTACAGAAAATACTGGTACAGGATGGGTGACTGCCAAACTACTCCCTGAGCCACTTAATTCAAGCCTCAACGAAGGAGTAGATAGTTTTTCAGCAGACGGCCAGTTTATGATCATGACAGGTTGCAACCGCGAAACAGGTGTGGGATCATGTGATCTTTACTTTTCGGTATTGCAAGGAGATCAATGGACTGTGCCGGAAAGCTTTGGAGATATCGTTAATAGTGCTGGATGGGATGCTCAGGCTACCATTTCATTTGATGGAGCCCGAATAATTTTTGTTTCAGATAGATCAGGTGGGTATGGTGAAATAGATTTATACATGATTGAACGAAACCATTTTGGAGAGTGGGGACCCGCTATGAATCTTGGTGCTCAGGTGAATACACCTTTTACTGAATATTCTCCCTTCTTAAGTCAGGATGGTAAAACTTTGTATTTTTCATCCAACGGACATCCTGGTTTCGGGGGTCACGATGTTTTTAAAACAGTGTATGAAAATGGCCGATGGTCAACACCTGTTAACCTGGGCAGACCATTAAATACAAAAAAGGACGACCGCTTCTTTACCATCGGTGGATCAGGGGAGAAAGGGTATTTCTCATCAGATAGAGATGGTGATCAAAATATCTTTGAAATTGATATTCCCGAAAGTATGAGACCTGAACCTACTATTGTCGTGACGGGAACCGTAACCAGTATAAAGGATAGCAAGAAGGTAGTGCTTACATTTTAGTGGAGGATTTAAATACGGGAGAATTGATCGCTGCTAATAAAAGCAACTCTGCCACTGGCCAGTATCTTGTTGTTCTTCCAGCGGGTCGCACCTATGGCGTATCCGCCAATAAAGAAAGTTATTTTTTTTACTCCCAAAGTTTTGAAGTGCCTAAAGCCACACGCTTTCAGGAAATAAAAAAAGATATTCAACTTAAACCGATCGAGAAAGGAGCAAAGGTCATTCTCAATAATATATTTTTTGAAACAGGCAAAGCTACACTCACGCCTCAAAGTCGGCTGGAATTGGAAAAAGCGATTGAACTATTGCGTGTAAACCCATCGATGGTAATTGAAATTGGAGGCCACACCGATAATGTAGGTGATGATAATTATAATATGAAACTTTCGCATGATCGTGCAAAGTCAGTTCGTGATTATATGGTCAATGGCGGAATCGTTTCAGCGCGCGTTCAAGCAAAAGGCTATGGCGAATTAAATCCCGTTGCTACCAATGATACTGAAGATGGAAGAAAAGCAAATCGCAGAACAGAGTTTGTGATCGTTGAATTCTAATACTTATTTCGTCCGTCTATTTTAATATGCTAAAGAGATAAGGCAATCAATTCTCCCGGATGTCCAACTGCTCCCACAGCCACAACAATATATTGTTTACCATTAATGGAATAGGTCATCGGTAAACCGGATTGATTTGCGGGCAGCTCTATCTCAGAAATAATTTTACCCGTCTTTTTATCGTAAGATCTGAATTTATTACCACCGCCACCATCGGAAGCATATAGCCCGGCTCCTTCCCCTGCAAACAAAAGAGTTTTGGTAACGAGCATTCCAACGCGGTCAGGTAAACCAGTGCGCGGAATATCAATACCTTTTAATGCAGGAATATTTTTTACCCAGTCTGGTGTATCAGCATTTGGCACCATCCATTTATGATCACCCGTATTTAAATCAATCGCTGTTATTCTTCCATAGGGAGGTTTTACTAAGGGCAATTCATACGGACCAATTCTGGAACTTCCCATATAAGCGATGTAATCCATATCAGACAAATCAGGCGCAGATTCTAAACTCATAGGCCTTAAAACTGTGCTCGATGAAACATAAAGAATTCCCGTTTCCGGGTCAAGAACACCTCCCTGCCAATTAGCACCACCAACCGCATCGGGTAACATTAATGTTCCTAAATTTTTTGGTGGGTCGTAAACACTCACTGGCGTATAAAGTGGTCCTCTCTTGTATTGGCTTACAATTTTGAGGGCTTCCTTTTTTATTTCGGGAGTAAAGTCTACCAGGATATCATCCGAGTAACCTTGTCTATCAAACGGTGCCGGCTTTGTTGGAAATGGTTGGGTAAGGGAGGTGTGCTCTCCTTTAACATTACTCTGAGGTACTGACCGTTCCTCAATCGGCCAGACCGGTTTTCCGGTCACCCGATCAAACACAAAAGCAAAAGCTTGCTTGGTAACTTGAACAACAGTCTTAATGGGTTTCCCATCAACAGTTATGTTTGCAAGGATGGGAGGCGCAGGCAAATCATAATCCCAAATATCATGATGAATCAATTGATAGTGCCACACTCTCTTACCTGTTTTGGCGTTTAGACAAACCAGGCTCTGAGAAAATAGATTATCACCAGGTCGATGACCACCATAGAAATCTCCGGTGGCAGCTTCCAACGGAAGATAGACATAACCCAATTCAGGATCGGCAGTAAGAGGTGCCCATGCTCCGGCATTTCCGGTGTACTTCCAACTTTCCTGTTCCCACGTTTCGTTTCCTTCCTCTCCTTGTTGTGGTATGGTGTGAAAGATCCACAACTGCTTACCAGTCTTTACATCATACCCCATGATATCGCCCCTCACTTGCTTTTTAGAAACAGGTGCAAGCCCCACAGGAAAAGTTGTTCCCATGATGATCACATCATTAACAATAATGGGTGGTGAAGTGGAACCAACTGTTGCTGTTACGGGATCAACGTGTGAGCCTAACCCTTTTTTTAAATCTACTACTCCACCATTTCCAAAATCAGAAATCAATTTTCCTGATTGAGGATCTAAGGCTATCAGTTGAAATCCTGGCGTAATGTAGATGATCCGATCTTTTCCTTTTTCAGGAGATGACCAATAGGAGACACCTCGCCCTGAATTTTGTCTTGGCACGTAGGCCTTGCGCTCTTTTTCATCGAATCGGAATGTCCATAGTGTTTCACCTGTTTCAGCATCGATGGCTGCTACTGTTCTGCTTAATCCTGCTGTGGTATACAATACTCCATTCACCATCAATGGCGTAGATTTGAAATAAAACTCAGGACCTGGACCAAAATTGTCGGTCTTCCATCTCCATGCAATTTTTAGATTCTTTACATTCTCCTGATTGATTTGATCCAAAGAAGAATAGTTGGTACTTGCATAGTCTCCCCGGTGTTGTTTCCACTCTGCTTCAGTAGTTCGGGGATTGTTCTTATTTGCCTCAGGCGTAAACTGCAAACTTATCTTTGAACCTGCCGGTGGAGTACCAAATACAATAGTTTTCAATTCCTCTTTATTGGATGACAACGCAACTTCTCCTGCAGGAAATTCATTGGCATTAAGGATGTAGGCTAACAGCGCTGAATAAGATGCATCATCCAAAGAATGTGGATTGGATTTTGGCATCGTGGCTTTTGTTAATTCAAACAATTCACTTAGTGATTTCTCTTTCCACTTGCTAATAAAACGATCACCGATAAGGGCAGTTCCTCCTTCTGTTCCAAGTAACTTAGTTCCATGACAAGCCGCGCAATTCTTTGAATAAAGAGCAGAACCCAATTCCGCCTGCTCACCTGTAAAAACTCCGTGGTTAGCATTGAGTTCCTCCTGCCGGGTTGCATGCTGATCTGGTTTTGAACACGAAATGAAAATCAAAATGATCAAGGTGAAAAAGGATGGATTTGATAGAGATTTCATTTATGGAATGGTGGGAATATTATTTAATTCGTTGGTCTGGCAATATAGAAATAATGAAGCATTCAGAACGCATCAATTCAGCCTTGTTCACAGACATGGATCATGTGCTTTATCAATGGTTGAGTCTTTGAACAAAACAGTTTAACTTGAGGCGTTAGTTAATACCGAAACCTCAACTATGAGTTATGAATTATAAGAATTTTTTCCCTACGCTTTGCCTGATGCTGATCATGGCGTCAACCGGGTTTTCTCAAAAGAAAGTGATCGTATGCAAAACACTCATTGATGGCACAGGAAAATCAATCTCGAATGCCGCCATTTTTATTGAGGCAGACCGCATCGTTTCTATCGGAAAAAAGGAAAATATTCCTGCGGGTATGACCATTATAGATTTGGGTGACTTTACAGTGCTGCCAGGTTTCATTGATATGCATTGTCATCCGCTGGGCAATGGAGACGATGATTATCAGATTTATCATTTAGAAAACTCTTCAGCGGATAAAGCCTTACAATGTCTGCACAATGTGCAGGGCATGTTGCGAGCTGGCTGGACATCGCTTCGTGTGCCCGGAGATTTGGATGTCGGCTTTGCACACTTTGCTGTGAGAGATGCGATCAATAAGGGAATGTTTATTGGCCCTCGTATTTATGGCGCGGGCCATTGGATTTCTGTTACCGGAGGCGGAGGCGACCTTAACTTCTTTTCGGATGAACAAAATGGTGTAAAAGTAGATGGCTTGGTATTAGACGGGCCGGAAGAATTAAGAAAAGGAGTTCGTAATGAAATAAAATACGGTAGTGATTGGATTAAATTGTTGGTGACCGGTGCGTTCATGACAGCAGGAGATAATCCGCAGAACGTGCATTTTAGCAAAGAAGAATTGGAAGTTGCTATTGATGAAGCCAGTCGTAGAGATGTTCCTGTAATGGCACATGCTCACTCGGCAGAAGGAATAAAAATGTCCATTCGGGCAGGCGCAAAAACAATTGAACATGGCTCATTTCTGGATGAAGAAGGAATTGAACTGTTTTTGAAAAATGGAACATTTCTTATTCCCACACTGACGATTGGAAAATGGTTTCTTGAATTCAATGAAAATAGTCAGGCCTTAGCGAAAGCAATATCCATCACAAAAAAATACAGGCCTCAAATAGAAACTATGCTTACTAAAGCAATCAAGGCAGGTGTAAAGGTAGGCGTTGGTACAGATCTTACAGGCGTTGATCCGGAGTATTTGGCAAATGAATTTTCAGAATTAGTACGTCTTGGTATGACTCCTATGCAATCCATCATGGCAGGTACTAAAATAAATGCTGAAGCCTTAGGCAAAGCGAAAGATTTGGGAACGATCGAAGCAGGTAAACTGGCAGACATTGTTGCGGTGCAAGGTGATCCGATTAAGGATATCAATGAATTGAAAAAAGTAAAATTTGTGATGAAAGGAGGCACTGTTATAAAGTTGGAAAAATGATGACGGGTTATAGAAATATTTTTCTCCGGTTTATTTAAATCTTTTTGTTCCTGCAATCAATCAATTCCTTCACCTAGGAAAATGGTTTGTCAATCGCTTCACTGGGCTGTGTAAACCACTTCACACCTTGCTCGGTCATATAGGCACAATCTTCAAGTCGTATACCAAATTCACCATAGATGGAAATAGTCGGTTCAATGCTAAAACACATACCAGGCACAAAGGGTTGTTTGTTTCCAAGCACCATGTTACCCCATTCATGACCGTCCATACCAATACCATGTCCCGTGCGATGCGGAAGGCCAGGTACTTTGTATCCAGGACCAAAGCCGGCATCTGTGATGACTTTGCGAGATGCGATGTCAACATTTTCGCAGGGGTCGCCAAGTTTGGCCGCTGCAAAGCCCGCTGCTTGTGACGCTTTTTCGAGATTCCATATTTCACGTTGTCTTGCAGTAGGTTCACCAAAAACCACAGTCCTTGTAATATCAGAACCATAGCCACCTACACTGCATCCCCCATCCATGAGAACCACATCGCCAGGCTTTAGTTTTTGCGGAACAATGCTGCCATGAGGAAATGCGGTAAACTCACCAAACGAAACAAAGGCTCCACCGCGTGCACCCAATTTAGAATGTGCTTCTGATACAATACCAGAAAAATCCTGTTGTGTCATTCCTTCCTTCAGCATGGCCACCGCTACTTTGTACGATTCGAGTGTTACCTCATTTGCTTTTTGCATCAGAGCAATTTCAGCTGGGCTCTTAATCATCCGGCAGGGTATCGTAATAGGGTCTGCACTTACGTACTCAAGGGTAGAGGCTTCTTTTCTTATACCATCAAACAAGAAAAATCGCACGCGTTCTTCCATGCCGATGCGTCCTGTCTTTATTCCTAAGTCGCCAAAAATTTGGGCAACTAGTTTAAATGGACTTTCGTGTTCTTCCCACACGCGCAAGTCGTCACCTAGTTTCATCAACTCACGAATACGTTCTTCTTCAAAATGAGGCCCTACATATTTTACATTGCCCTTGGCGGGAATAATAGCAGCCATCATTCGCTCGCTGTTACCCCACTTTATGCCAGTGTAATATTCCATGGTAGTTCCGCCATCCAGATAGATGGCATCAATTTTATTTTCAGACATCAGTCGTTGCGCTTTTTCAATTCGCGCCTGCCGCTCTTCAAGTGAGATCGGCACGATATCGTCCGTGATGGATTTTAAATTATCCAGCAAGGATGATGATTTTTTTTCGGGTGATGGTGTTGTGCATCCGGAAACACTGGAAAGTAAAGCTGTTGCGCCAGCGGTGACAGCGGAAACACGAATGAAGTCTCTTCTTTTTATCGACATGGATTTGGTCTTTTTATAATTGAGTTTTGGGGACTACTTATTTTTTCAAGGTAATGAATATTTAATAATCTGAAATTTATTCTGATGGAATGGAGCGCTACTGTATTCCAGTGGTATTATTTTTATTTATGAGGAATAGTCAATATGCCGATTTAAAAATTCGCTCTGGGTTTCTCTTATTAATTGGTAATTTAAACTTTGTTAAATCTGATCTTTGATGAGCTCGCATAAATAATTTATTAAGGAAACCTTTTAAAATTTCTGTTAATGAATCACGTAAAGAATAATTGCTTAGGTATTTGTTATTATTTCATTGTATGCATGATACTCGCTGAGAATGGATATGCTCAAACGTTCACCAAACAAAACATCTATGATGCAGCTCACAACTATTATCCGAAAGCCATTGATCAATTGAGGCAATTTTTATTGCTCGCCAACAATGGTAAAATTCAAACCCACGTTAGTCAAAATCTAAATTGGTGCCTAAACGCCATGAAGGAACGGAAGTTTGAGACAAGGATTCTTTATTCTGGTGATGTGCCGCATATTTATGCTCAGCGTGTTTATAATCCAAAACTCCCGTGGATACTTTTCTATCTTCAGATTGATGGACAGCCAGCCGATAGTTCCAACTGGGACCAGAAGAATCCATATGAGGCCACTTTAAAAAGAATGGTGAATGGTAAATGGGAATCCATTGATTGGACTAATCAAATTGTGTATAATCCGGAATGGAGAATATTTGCCCGTTCCGTTTCTGATTCGAAAGGCCCGGCTATGGCATTTCTATCGGCACTGGATATTTTGAGTGATAGTAAGAGTAAGCCAGCCTTCAATATTAAAGTGATCATGGATTTTCAGGAGGAAATGGGATCGCCCACGCTACCAGCGTTAGTTTCCGAATATAAAGATTTGTTTAAGGCCAGGATGGTCTTGATAATGGATGGCACGCGTCATGTTTCCAATTTGCCGACTTTGAATTTTGGAGCAAGAGGTATCGCTGCGATTACACTGAAAGTATTTGGAGCAAAAAGCGAATTGCATAGTGGGCAGTATGGAAATTATGCGCCTAATCCTGTATTTAAATTGTCTAAATTATTAGCTGGCATGAAGGATGATGCGGGCCGCGTAATTATACCCGGCTTTTATGATGGCATCATGCTATCCGAAAAAGAAAAGGCAATGGTTAATGATATGCCTGGGGATGAAAAGGATCTTAAGCAAAGGTTGGGTATTGCGGAGCCCGATCGTGTTGGAAATACCTATGAAGAATCCCTTCAGTATCCTTCTCTGAATGTACGTGGATTGAAGGCAGCATCAGTGGAGAATGAAGTACGTACGATCATTCCATCAGAGGCAATTGCCGAGTTGGATTTGCGCCTGGTGCCTGAGACGAGTGGTGATAAAATGGTGAACATGGTAAAGGATCACATTGAAGCACAAGGATTTCATTTTGTAAAAGGTGAACCTAACGATGAGGAGCGTGCCAAGTATTCCAATTTAATTTCATTTGAGTATAGAATCGGATCAAAGCCGTTTCGAACAGATTTGAACTCACCCATGGGCATCTGGCTGAGTGATGCTATGGATCGAACTTTCGGTAAAGGAAATTATGTGAAACAGCGAACCACTGGAGGATCGCAGCCCATCGAACCCTTCATAACTACCTCGGGCATTCCAGCTGTATCCATTCGCATTCCTAATCCTGATAATAACATCCATGCCGCCAATGAGAATTTGAGTATCGGCAATTTCATTGAAGGTATTCAAATGTGCCTTGGGATATTAACTCAAAAAATAAACTGATGCAGTCGGCCGTCATTGCAACCTTAATAATTTTCATCACAGTCGTCTCTATTGGGTGGTTGAACAATCAGGAAGCGAAATGGATACAGCAATTACTGAACTGGTTCCCGGCTATCTTATTAGCGTATATAATTCCAGCGCTGATCACACAGACATCCGGAATGGATCTCTCATTAGTTTATTTACATGGACTTTCCAGAAACTGGATTATTCCTTTTGCCATTATTATGGTGATGAGCGCGCTCTCTATTCCGCAGTTAAAGAAAGTGGGGGCAAGGCCGATCTTACTTTTTGCTTCAGGGTCATTGGTCATCGCAGTACTTCCTCCAATACTGATATGGTGCTCAAAATTTTTATCACCCGAAACGTATTCGCTTTTCATAGATAAAGAATATTGGCGAGGGCTTGTGCCGATCGCGGGAAGTTGGATTGGTGGCAGCACAAGTCAACTTGTATTAAAAGAATTGGTAAACTGTCCTGAAACGTTGTTTCTATCAGTGATCGTACTCGATAACATCCTCGTGAATATCTGGACGATTATTATGTTTCAGGTTATAAGGCGCAGCGCGAGCTTAAATGAATTTTTCCACATTACAGGTTCAATGCCGGTAGCAATTATCAGTGATTCAATCAGTGGAAGTAGAAAAAGATCATCGGTCCTGATTACATTACTTTCGATAACAGTTTGTGTGTTGCTGGTTAATTTTATGACCAGTAGTTTTTTAGTGCGTGTAATTGGACTATCATTTTTAGGTCTTGGGCTTGGCAATTTAATTCCCCGATGGAACCATCAGTTTGTATTGAAAGCAGGAAGTATATTGATCATTATTATCATGGCTATTTTGGGGTTGCGACTAGATTTTGGTGGATTGTCGTTGCCAGTTTCATTTGTTGTGGTATGTATTATTTGGTTGTTGGGGCATTATCTTTTCATGTTAGTGGCGGCCAAATTCCTGAACGTTCATATGGCCTGGGTACCCATTGCCAGCATGGCAAACTTAGGCGGGATTTCAACAGCACCAGCGGTAACTTCCGCCTATAATAAAGCATGGATGCCACATGCTATTTTGTTGGCGATTCTCAGTATGGTTACTGGTAATGCCTGGGGTATGTTCACCATTTATTGGTTTAATCAATTTCAATGAATTAGAGTGTTCTGTAGGACCTTGAAAAATTCTTTACAATTTTATTTAATTAATGGTAATTTGAATTTCAGTTTTTCAATAAATAGCTTTTATGAGTAATCTCAACATTAAGGCCAAAGCCGAAAATACCTATGATGCTATTGTTGTGGGCTCAGGAATTAGTGGAGGCTGGTCTGCCAAAGAACTTTGTGAAAAAGGGCTGAAGACGCTTATGCTGGAGCGCGGGCCAATGGTAGAGCCCATAAAAGATTATTCTACGGCCACCTATGCACCGTGGGATTTTGCCCATCGCAATGTGATTACTGAAAAAATGCGGGAGGAGCAATACATCCAGGTGCGTGGTTTTTGCAATGAAGCCAACAGCCACTTTTTTGTCAATGATAAGGACCATCCTTACAATCAGGTGAAACCCTATGATTGGATTCGTGGCTACCAGCTAGGTGGAAGAAGCCTTACGTGGGGCAGACAATGTTATCGATGGAGTGACCTTGATTTTGAAGCCAACGCAAAAGATGGACATGGTGTGGATTGGCCAATCCGATATAAAGACATAGCTCCCTGGTATAGTTATGTGGAAAAGTTTGTTGGAGTAAGTGGTTCAGTGGAAGGATTGCCACAGTTGCCGGATGGAGAGTTTCTACCACCTATGGAAATGAATTGCCTGGAGAAACATATTGCAGGAAGTATCAGCACGGCCTTTCCCGAAAGAAGAATGATCATTGGCCGCGTTGCTAACCTTACCCGAGGATTGAATCAGCGTGGACCGTGTCAGTTTAGAAATGCCTGCGATCGTGGTTGTCCATTCTCTGGTTATTTCAGCAGCAATAGTGCAACCTTACCTGCTGCGAATGCAACTGGCAATCTCACTATCAGACCTAATTCAGTAGTGTCAGAAGTGATCTATGACAAAGACAGCAAGAAAGCTACTGGTGTGCGAATCATCGATGCAGAGACAATGAATGTAGAGGAGTATTACGCTAAAGTTATTTTTCTCAATGCATCTACGTTAGGCACGACCTATATCCTTCTTCATTCTGTTTCAGATGCATTTCCCAATGGGCTTGGAAACAGTAGCGGGCAAGTTGGCCACAACCTGATGGATCATCATTATCACGTAGGGGCCAGTGGCACGCATGAGGGTTTTAAAGATCAATATACTTTTGGGCGAAGACCCAATGGAATATACGTTCCGCGTTTTAGAAACCTGGATGAAAAAACAAAACGCAATGATTATCTCAGAGGCTTTGGCTATCAGGGGGGAGCATCGCGTAGCAGGTTTAATGGCTCCGATAAAATTGGAGCTGAATTGAAGGATGAAGCTTCATCGCTGGGTGACTGGAGTATGTGGCTTGGAAGTTGGGGAGAGCAATTGCCACATTATGATAACAAAGTATCGTTGAGCCAGGAGAAAAAAGATAAATGGGGTCTGCCATTATTGGATATTGATTGCGAATGGAAAGAGAATGAATTAGCCATGCGTAAAGACATGATGAACAGCGCAGCCGATATGCTGGAGAGCGCGGACTTAAAAAATATTAACACGTTCGATGACAGCAAGGCCTATCCGGGATTGTGTATTCATGAGATGGGCACTGCCCGAATGGGAAAGGATCCTAAGACTTCTGTACTCAATAAATGGAATCAACTTCATGAGGTGAAGAATGTTTTCATTACCGATGGTGCTTGCATGACCTCATCGGCTAATCAGAATCCATCGATCACTTATATGGCGCTCACCGCACGGGCTGCTGATCATGCGGTATCAGAGTTGAAGAAAGGAAATCTTTAATGATTGTGAATTATACTTCGTGAAACTTTGTGCCCTTGGGCCTTTGTGGTTCAACCACTTAGGCGATATCTAAACTTTTTTCACCTTTGCTAAAATAATCCACCGTGGTGCTCCGTCTATGCATTCATAACGCGCAGATGGTAACATGGACCTGGCAATGCAAGAAATAAAACAAAACACGTTCCTGAAGGAAAAGGACAAACTGC
>JAYVTB010000037.1:0-9257 GCA_043774805.1 Cyclobacteriaceae bacterium
CCTTGGTAGGCATTAATCAACCTACCCGCATCGGTCATGCAACGGTGATGCCGGGAGATGTAGTGTTAGCGAGAGATGGTGCTGTAATTTTCATACCACCGCACCTGGCCGAGAAAGTAGTGAAGACATCAGAGATAGTACGGCTGCGTGATATGTTTGGGCATCTCAGAATTCGTGAGAAGAAATACACGGCCGCACAAATTGACAACCGATGGTCGGATGATATCGAAAAAGATTTTTCCAAGTGGCTGAATGATCATATCAATGAACTCCCTGTTCCTAAAGATCAAATCCAGGAATTTCTTAAAAACAGAACGTGGTAAACCAACCTACACTATGACACCAACAAACCATACATCCAGACGCTCTTTCATAACAAAGGGTGCTCTTGCTGCCGCTATGCTTCCCATGGCAACTTTTGGTAAAGGCTTAGAAACAGCCATCGATAATACTCCGAAGCCTTCGGCTCCATCCGATTTAAAAATCACAGAAATAAAATGTGGCTATATCAGAAACGGTCATAGCCTGTTTGTTAAAATTCATTCAAATCAAGGAATATGGGGATGTGGCGAAGGGGTGGATGCTACACCTGGCACCTATCATCTCGTAAAGATGTTCGGAGAAAGAATAAAAGGAAAAAGTCCATTAAATGTTCATCGACTTTTTGAGGATATCCGGAGGTCAGGTTTTTTTGAAGGAGCACAATCAGGTATGTTCGTATCAGTACTAACCGCTGTAGAAACAGCACTATGGGATCTTACGGGAAAAGCGTTGGGTTTACCGGTCTATCAATTATTAGGTGGAAAGTTTCGCGACAAAATACGAGTGTATTGTGATACTGCCCTTTATCAAAGTAAGTTACCTACGCCCAAAGATTTTGCTGATGCCGCACTAGGGGCAAGAAAATTAGGATTCAATGCCATCAAGTTTGACTTGGACCAACTCGATGATCCAGCTAAATATGACAAATACAATTGGACAGCAAGCCCTGGAGAATTAAAAAGAATGGTTGATCAGGTTACCGCAGCTCGTGAAGCGGTTGGACCAAACATTGATATCTGTCTCGATATGCACGGACGATATGACGCTCCTACTGGAGAAGCTATCGCAAAACGATTAGAGCATCTTAATCTAATGTGGTTGGAAGAACCTATTCCAGCAGAAAATGTAGAAGCGTATAAAAAGATTTCTGATTCTACCAGCACACCCATCTGTGCGGGCGAAAATCATTACCTCGCTCATGGTTTTAGAAGAATGCTTGAGATTGGTGCTGTTGATATCATCATGCCCGATCTGCAGAAAGCAGGAGGCTTGGGTGAAGGACAACGAATCGCCAACCTTGCCAACTTATATTATGTCCCGTTTGCACCTCACATGGTAGCGTCCTTCCTCGGAGCGATGGCTTCATGCCATGTATGCGCATCGGTACCTAACTTCCTGATTCTAGAGTGGCAAATTTATTTCCACACCGACCCTATGTTCAAAGAAATAGTAACCTTTGAAGGCCCGATGGTAGAGAACAGCTTCATTACGCTTTCAGAGAAACCAGGAATTGGAGTAGAAATCAACGAAGAAGGAATGCGCAAATATGCTACACCCGGAATACCCTTCTTTGCGTAATAAGACCGCAAATCAAGAATTATAGCTCGCGAAGAAATTTTCATAATAAATTGAGGTAATCAATTAAACGTCCAGGAATGATCAGACAGGGAAGCTTAATTGCAGCGCTTATTATTAGCTCCATTTATTCAACTGCACAACGTGTTGGCTCATCACCGAATACATTAAGGCACTAACTTCAGAATGGAAAGGGAACTGGACAACAATCTCAAAGTGCGCAACTATTAATTCGTTTTTTAAACTTAAATCATATTAACAAACCAAAACACGTATAACATGAAAAGTATAATTCAAGACATTATTGAAAAAAATAAAAAGCGGGAACTGGAGGCAGCCCATGCACGCCAGTCTGAAATAGATAGTCCTTCTACTCCAGACAACAGACGCAGCTTTCTAAAAAAGACAGCTCTTGGAGGAATGGCTCTCACCAGTTTGTTTGGTTTGTCATTTGAAGATTCAATGGCACAAACAACCTCAAAAGTTCAGAAGGCCTCTGCTCCCTCCGATTTAAAAATCACTGACATGAGATATTGCCACACTGCTGTAATGGGTGGCACTGCAATTATTAAAATATATACTAACCAGGGCATTCATGGGTTGGGAGAAGTGAGAGATGCCGCGGATCCAAAATATGCGTTAATGCTCAAAAGCAGAATCCTTGGTGAAAATCCTTGTAATGTGGAGAGAATTTTCAAGATCATTAAGCAATTCGGTGGACCTGCACGTCAGGCTGGTGGGGTATGTGCAGTTGAAATGGCGCTGTGGGATTTGTGCGGCAAGGCATATAATGTTCCTGCCTGGCAGCTATTAGGCGGACGCTACAGAGATAGCGTTAGGATGTATGCCGATACACCGGAATCCGATAATCCTGAAGATCAGATCAAGAAGATTAAATTCAGAACGGAAACTCAAGGATACACATGGCTGAAGATGGATGTGTCGATCAATGAACTCAAAAACATTCCCGGTGCCCTTGTCAATCCAAACGTTTTTAAGGAAGGTACCAGTCAATGGCAGGGTGGCTATATGTCTTACGCCAATACAAGACATCCATTCACTGGAATACAAATCACAGAAAAAGGATTGGATGAACTTGCCAGAATTGTTGAGAACGTGCGTAACATGGTAGGATATGAAATTCCCATTGCTACCGATCATTATGGTCATATCGATCTCAACAACAGTATCCGCTTAGGTAAGAAATTAGAGAAATACAGACTTGCGTGGCTGGAAGATATGGTGCCATGGCAATTCACAGAACAACATAAGACGATTACGGAGGCATTGGAAACCCCTACCCTTACAGGGGAAGACATTTACCTGCTGGAGAATTTCAAACCATTGATTGATACTCATGCCGTGGATATTATTCACCCCGACTTAGCCTCATCGGGTGGTCTGTTGGAAACCAAACGCATAGGCGACTATGCCGAGGAGAAAGGTATCGCTATGGCGATGCACCAGGCCGGTACTCCGGTATCCTTCATGGCCAACGTACATTGCGCGGCCGCTACTCAAAATTTCCTGGCACTGGAACACCACTCTGTAGATCTTGATTGGTGGGAAGGACTTGTAAAGACAACCGATGGCAGGAAACTTATCGATAAAGGCTATGCTCCAGTTCCACTTACTGCCCCGGGTCTTGGGATTGAGTTGGTGGAGGAAGAATTGAAGAAACATTTACATGCCAGCGATCAAACATTTTTTGCTCCCACTACCGATTGGGACAAAAAACGTTCGCATGACAGAACGTATAGTTAACTAGTGATCAAATCAGGCATCTCTTCTTCATGGTAATTCTTCTTTTATCATGTTGAAGAGATGCTTATTTTTAGTCCATTGTATTAAATGTTCTTTTGGATTAGTTCACCCAATCACTAAAACCGATCAACCACTTTGAAAACATTCAACCTCTACAAACTGTCACTCGGATTAGCCGTTCTTTTATTCGCTGCTTCCTTGGGCATTATTGTTATCTCTGGCATGCCTGCAGCTGGCCCGTATTTAATAGCAGCATTCTTTTTACTTGGCATTGGTTTCCGGGGATATGATCATCTAAAAGGCTTCACATACCCCATCATGATATTCGCAGCGGTAACAACAGCATTATATTATCCAGGTTATTTTGTTGAGTTGGATGGATTTAAATTTACAACGCTGATTATACCACTCATACAGATAATCATGTTCGGTATGGGCACCTCCATGAGTGTGGATGATTTTATTGGTGTGATCAAAACACCCAAAGCAGTATTTATTGGAGTTGCTGCTCAGTTCATCATTATGCCTACACTGGGTTTCACCTTAGGAAACCTGAGCGGCTTTGAACCTGAAATTGCGGCCGGAATTGTTTTAATAGGTTGTTCTCCCAGCGGGCTTGCGTCCAATGTGATGAATTATTTGGCGAAGGCTAATCTTGCATTATCCATCACCATCACATCGGTAACTACCTTGTTGGCCCCTGTGGTTACTCCACTGCTTATGAAATTATTGGCAGGTGCGCTGGTAGAAATCAACATGCTTAACATGATGTGGGACATCTGTAAAATGGTGATCCTTCCAATTGGCGCTGGCCTCGTGTTCAATAAATTATTACATGGCAAATCCAAATGGCTGGATGCCGCTATGCCGTTGGTATCCATGCTGGGAATAGGTTTTATTATTACGATCATCACAGCCGCTGGAAGAAACAGTTTATTGGAAATTGGTTTTCTTTTAATTGGCTTAGTATTGATTCACAATAGCGCTGGCTATCTGATTGGGTATTGGACAGGCCGGTTGTTCAAAATGAATGAGAAGGATTGCAGAACCATTGCCATTGAAGTCGGTATGCAAAACGGTGGCCTCGCCTCTGGCATCGCAAAAGAAATGGGAAAAATTGCTACCGTAGGATTGGCCGCTGCCGTATTTGGACCGCTGATGAATATTACCGGATCAATTCTGGCTTCCTACTGGCACCGCAGACCGCCAGAAGAAGTTGAAAAGGCTAGAGCTTAAAAGCCTGACGGGCCAAAAGTTTCCACCCTCCTTTTTCTTTTGTCCAAACCATTAACACTCCAAGGTTAACTGTGTTGATACCGGCAGCACTTACCAGTTCACCTTTTAGTTTATGGCGAACCAAAGCCAGATTTTTTCCATTCAAGGAAACAGATTGTTCACTTAGCTCTATCGTCTTAAAGTCAGATTTACCGCTCACCAACGCTTCAATAAATTGACTCTGATTTTCCATCAGGCCGCTTGAATGTCCATAAGAAAGATCTGTTGACGTGAGTTGCTTCAGGCCATCGGCCGTGGGGTCAACCATAGCCAATCGAAGCTTTTCTACTGATGCCCCTACTTCTTTTTCTGGTTGAGCGAATGAACCAAAGCCAGTGAATATCAAGAGTGCAATAAAAATACCTTTCATGAGTTTGAATTTTAAAATAGTTAAATGGAAGTTACTAAATCTCACGTCAAAAATGAGATAGATGAATATCAATTTTAATGACCGTAGGATTTTCTCCATGAACGGTAGATTAGCTTCGCATTCCTTAACCATCCGAAATGGAGTAAGGCATACTGGATTAGTCAAAAGGCAATTTACGTCCTTTCGAAATTCAATGGCAGTAACATGAAAGGTTATACGTTAAACAATTCTTTCTTAGTTACGGATAAAGTATCATGTGTATAATCAAGCACAATTGATTTGACGATCTTTCCGTGATCTACCGTAAGAATCATCTCTTGTTCAAAGCGCGACTCATAGTCTTGATGTGCATACACTATTCGCTTGCCTATGGGCACCCTGATTTTACCGGTATACCAGGTAGCTATTGTGTCTTTAACAGAATACTTTTTGAAAATATCCCGGATGGAGAAGGAACATATTTTCTTCCAGAATAAAAGATAGCGTTTCTCAAATTGTCCTTCAATGTCTTTTATTACCAAGTGCCTATCGATGATCTCCCACGTTGCTACATAACCTCGTTTGCAAATACTCGTTGCCTGAAAGAAGGGTCGTCTTATTTTCTTAACGATCCAGTATTGCTCCAGAGGATTGGAATACAGTTCCTGTCGTACACCATTAATAACAATAATATCGGGAAGTTGCGCTGCCATATTTTATCTATTTAAGTATTCCGAATACTTTACTTCATGTGATTTAAAATTCGATACGATAGTATTTATTAAAAAGTCTCCCTCTCTTGATGGAAGTAATTAAATGTTGAATAGCAAATAGAACCGATTTTCAGTTGAAGTCTTAAACCAGGATGAAAAATCAAGCGTGCCACCTGTCCATTTAATCATATTCAATTACTGTTCACTTAACTGATATAAACTCATCACACCGATTGTTACAAATAATCCAATATGTGAACTCCCATTATAAACGTTTATCTGAGTATATTATCACGCAAACTAACGCACATGATGAATTACGCAATTAAATCTTCAAAGGTCCTGGTGCTCTTGATCGTCATTTTTTCATTTGGATGTAAAAGCAGTAAAAAAATGGAAGCAGCTAAAGCGAAGGAAAAAGCCCGCATTGAACAGGAACAAGCTGAGAAACTTCAAAAACAAAGAGAAGAAGAAGCTCGTCAGAGAGAAGCGGAAGAAAAAGCAAGAAGAGAAGCAGATGCCAGAATGAGTGAAGCCAAACCCACAGACATGACGCAAAAGGCCAAGTTGAGTAACTACTTCAATGCCATTGCGAGCGCAGGAAATGTCAATTCCGCCAACAATAGTATTAATGAAGCCCTTACTCTTTTTGCCTCACCGGATACCCCTTTATTAATTGTGATCAGCGAATATGATGGCAAAAAAGATTATGATCGCCCTACCACAATTAAGGAGTACCTGAATTACCTTAAAGATCAAAAAAAGAACATGAATACAATTTCAGATTTGAAAGTTGATGCTGCAGGTAAAATCACGGAGGTAGAGTTGAAAAAATCGCTCTAAATCGTATCCATATTACTCATTCCATAATCGCTAAATCCTTAAATATGAACAACACCAATTATAGAATATTCATGCTAGCATTATGCATCCTCATTGCAGGAAACCTTTTTGCGCAAACCGATGATGTGAGCCCACAAAGAAAACAAGCCATTGACTCCCTGGCCTTAGAAAAGGTAAGGGACTTAAGCAAATACATCAGCATTATTGGCAATAAGAAGACCGCTTACTCGGAAGCCACCCGTGTCATGGATCGTGCAGAAGAACTATTTGCACCGGGTAGCGAAATGGGAGTCTCCTCATTGAATAGAACCGAAGTAAACTATTACAAAGTGCGCAAGTACTTCGAACGCCTCATGGCACTCAACTATGATCGGGTTTCTATAAAATGGTACGATATTCATTACATCAGTGACCTCGAGAGGCAACCAGATGGCCGCTACGTGGGGGTAATCACCATCTATCAACGATTCGAAGGAGAATCGGATGACGGCTTAAAGTATAAGGATACCACCAAAAAAGACATCACGATATATGTAGAGCGAAAGAAAACGCAAATCGCAGGAAAGATTATAGAATTCTGGGATGTTCTCCTGGGCGATATTCGAGTAACTGAAACCAGCGCATAATAGCAAATGCTATATCATAATGCTGCAAGGATGAAATGCTGTTTCATTGTGCTCTTGGTCATCGTGTGCGCTTCATCATCTCATGCCCAATTAGTAAGTGATATGGATGACGAGAGTAAGCTCTATGCCCAAACAAAACAAGTAAATCAGTTCTTCAGAAGATTTAATGGTGAAGAAGATGAAAAAGGAAATCGCTACTATTCCTACGACAAGCAATATCGCAACGGCAAATTAAGAAAGAAATACCTTAGCGTACTATTTGATGAGACTAACAAAGGAATCACTCCGGCCATCAAGACAAAATTTGCCAGAAATATTATAGATGACCAGGACTCCGGTATTTTAGATTTTCACGGTCATAATTGGTTTGCTGAAGTACAGGCGACATTCGCTTTAAATGGAAAGGACCAGCCCGTTACATTATTCATGGAACTAGAAAAAAGTCACCTCGGATACAAATGGGTCATTCAAAAGGTATATGCTGATGTGTTCGCTTCGTACTTTGAGCGTGATACGTCCAGGGTTGGTAAATTTCTGCATCCGCTCAGTCATGAGTTGGACTTCATGAATCTGCGAAAAGCATTCATGGATAAGGATAGTGTAAATCAGTTTACGGTGAAGCAGTTTGTCCCTGATCATCTTTCTGTCTTCCTATATGAGATTAAAAAAGGAAACCTGAAATTCAAATCAGTCGCTGATGTGAAATTTCACTTCTTCCAGATCAAAGGATGGTATTTTGAGTTATCAGAATTTAACCGGCCCGGCTATAATACAGGATGGCTCATTTCCAATCTCGTTAAGCTAAATAGTAATACAGATTACACGCTACTAAGAAGATTCTTATATCATGAAGCAAATTAGTAAATGGTTGATTTTACTCTTACTGTCGTTATCTATTCCATCGGTTGGTCAGAAGAAGCCCACCAAGAAGACGCCCGTTCAAAAACAATCGGCATCTAAACCTGCTTCCGTACAAAAGACGGATGCCGCAGCTGACGAAAAGAAAGTGAGGGAGATGATTTCCTTCCTGGAATTTATGTTGAACACACTGGGAAATAGCGGCACACCTACACGTGACAAAGAAGTATTGATCACTGAAAGTTACTCCAAGATTTTCCGCGATTCCAAGGTTCAAATTGAGGATGACCTGGATGATGAAAGAAAAGTTATTACAAACAAAGATATTGTGGCCTACCTGAAAGACGTAAATTTCTTTTTTAAGCAGGCTCGATTTGAATTTACCATAGATAAAATCAATAGTAGCGTTACCAGCACCGGGCAACTATTTTATAAAGTTACAACAACCAGAAATCTGAAAGGAACAACCTCCGATCAAAAATCCATCAATAATACGCAGCTGCGATTTATCGAGATCAATTACAATCCCAAAGAACAAGACTTAAAGATTGTCAGCATTTATACGAATGAATTTGATGAAAAACGAGCTCTTACCAGCTGGTGGAAAGATTTATCACTTGAATGGAAATCCGTTTTCAAAAATAAGCTTAACCTTAAAGATAGTGTTGATATCAATGACTTGAAGCAGGTCTCATCCATAACTGAATTGGATATCAGCAATAATTCATTCATTCTGAACCTTGATCCACTATCACAGCTAATTAATCTATCGATACTTAATATAGCCGGAACTCAGGTGAGCGACCTCACTCCTATTCGCAATCTTACTGAATTAATGGAATTGGATCTATCGTCTTCAAAAATCAACCAACTAGCTCCACTGAAGTATGCAGTGAAATTGGAAAGATTGAAATTGAATAACACGATCATCACTGATCTATCAGTTTTAGAAAAGATGACCAACCTGAAGCAACTAGAGGTGAGGGAAATTCCAGTTGCTGATTTTACCTTCATTGAAGAGCTTGCTTCCTTACAGATGGCAGACCTGAGCCATACTCAAATCAAGGATTTAATGCCCCTTGCGAATCTCAAGCAATTAAGAGTACTGAAATTATCAGAAACTTACTTGAAGGATTTGACTCCCTTGAAAGAGTTAAAATCAATAGAGGAGTTGAATTTAGATAGTACGCAAGTTCAAAATCTGAATACCGT
>JAYVTB010000038.1:0-30231 GCA_043774805.1 Cyclobacteriaceae bacterium
AGCGGGGACAGGACTCGAACCTGTGACCTTTGGGTTATGAGCCCAACGAGCTACCAACTGCTCCACCCCGCGATTTAGTGGCACAAAAGTAGGCCCATCCTCTTTAAAAACCAAATGCACATTAAATTAATCCGATACATTTACCCTTTTTGTAACTTGGAGTTTTAAGCATTCCCCATGACTGTTGACTTAAGAAGTGACACGGTAACCAAGCCCACCAAAGGGATGCACGAAGCAATGATGAGTGCAGAAGTGGGTGATGATGTGTTTGGAGAAGATCCTTCTGTAAAAGCGCTCGAAGAAAAATGTGCGTCTATGCTCGGCATGGATGCAGCAATTTTTTGTCCATCGGGTACCATGACTAACCAGATCGGAATAAAAATATTAACCCAGCCGTATGATGAAGTGATCTGTTATAAAGGTTCGCACGTTTATAAATACGAGGGTGGAGGTGTAGCCGGAAACAGCTTAGCTAGTGTTCGCCTGCTGGAAGGTAATCGTGGAAGACTTTCTGTAGAAGAAATAGAAACCAATATCAATAACATTCAAGATGCTCATCAACCAATTTCTTCGGTTGTGTCATTAGAAAATACGGTAGTACGGGAAGCAGGTAGTTATTATTATCTGAGAGATGTTGCACTGATCAGCGAGTTTGCTCGCTCAAAAGGAGTGAAGATTCATTTGGACGGAGCTCGTTTTTTTAATGCACTTACTGAAACTGGTGATAAAGCAGTTGACTATGGAAAATATTTTGATTCGATCTCTATTTGCTTGTCGAAAGGACTGGGTGCGCCAGTTGGCTCAGTGTTGGCTTGCAAAAAGGAAATGGAATCAAAAGCGAGACGTATGCGTAAAGTGTTTGGTGGTGGTATGCGCCAGGCTGGATTTTTAGCAGCGGCTGGAATTTATGCCTTGAACAATCACATTGTTCGTTTAAAGGAAGATCATATTAGAGCTGGTGAACTTGGAACAGCCTTGAATAGCGCAAGCTGGGTAAAGTCGGTGATGCCCGTGGATACGAACATTATCATTTTTACGGTGATGGATCACATCAACCCGGAGATGGCATTAGCAAAACTTGCCCAGTACGAAATTAAGGCCATCAAATTTGGAGCACGGGAAATACGTTTTGTTACGCATCTGGATGTTGACGACAAAATGCTCGATAAAACTATTGATGTAATAAATAAAATATCCTTCTGACGGATGAAGGATTCGGATAAATCTTTTCCAGCAGCAGCCATGGTATTCTTCTGCTTGCTTTTTAGAGTGAAACGGAGGGACAGGCAATCGTGGAAAAGCATTGCCCTTAAGTTTTCGCCATCACCATTATATTTGAATTATTTTGGCGCCATAGTTTACCTGGTTGTTTAAGGATCTATTAAATGCTTACTAACTCACTTCCACCACTAGCAGAACGAATGAGGCCTTCGAAACTCGAAGACCTGATTGGGCAGGAGCATTTGGTAGGAGAGAATGGAATTATCCGTAAAGCAATTCAGTCTGGTAATGTTCCCTCGATGATTTTGTGGGGGCCGCCCGGGGTTGGTAAAACAACCATCGCCAATATCATTGCCAATGAGGTGAAGCGCCCGTTTCACATGATCAGCGCAGTAAGTGCAGGAGTGAAAGATGTGCGTGATATCATTGACCAGGCAAGGCGCGCTAGCAGAGTAATATTATTTATTGATGAAATTCATCGCTTCAATAAATCACAGCAAGATGCTTTATTGGGGGCGGTGGAAAAAGGAGTCATTACACTAATTGGGGCCACAACGGAAAACCCCTCCTTTGAAGTGAACTCAGCATTACTTTCCCGATGCCAGGTATATACGCTCAAAGCATTGAATGAAAATAACCTGATCAAACTTGTTCAGCAAGCGCTTTCAAAAGATGCTGAGTTGAAAAAAAGAAAAATTCACATCAAAGAATATCAGGCATTAATTAATATCTCCGGAGGTGATGCCCGCAAATTGTTAAACCTGGTCGAAATCATCTTTGAATCTGTTCAGGATGATATTGAAATCACGGATGATCTGGTGATGAATGTAGCACAAAAGCACATCGCCATTTATGATAAAAGCGGGGAGCAACATTATGACATCATTTCCGCATTTATAAAATCTATTCGTGGAAGCGATCCCAATGCAGCCGTGTATTATTTAGCCCGTATGATTGAAGGTGGCGAAGATGTGAAATTCATAGCGCGCAGAATGGTGATTCTTGCTTCGGAAGATATCGGGAATGCTAACCCCACAGCCTTAGTGATGGCGACTACTGCATTTCAGGCTGTGAATATAATAGGTTATCCGGAGGCCAGGATTATACTATCGCAATGTGCCATTTACCTGGCCTGTTCGGCAAAGAGCAATGCGAGTTATATAGCGATCGATAGTGCACTGGCCGCTGTGCGCGAAACGGGTGATTTACCTGTGCCGCTTGCCATTCGAAATGCGCCCACCAAACTAATGAAAGACCTCGATTATGGAAAAGGATATCAATATGCTCATGATTTCCGTAATAACTTTGTCGCCATTGAATTTTTGCCTGACGCGATCAAAGAGACAAAGTTTTATGAGCCAGGAAAAAATGCGCGCGAAGAGGAGTTGAGGAATTATTTGAAAAAATTGTGGGATAAAAAGTACAACTACTAACAATAAAGTCAATCTTGAATTTGAAATCCATTAATGCAGCGACTGATATTTGAAAATTCTCCGTATTATATTTTACTCTGCATAGCCGCAGGCCTGGGATATGCCTATTTGTTGTATACGGCTCATTATACCTGGAGCAAGGCAACTAATCAATTATTGTTTGCAGTACGATCAGTAGTTGTTTTTTTTCTTGCATTCTTACTGCTCGGCCCAATTATTAAACTCATCACCAATGAATATGAAAGGCCTACGTGGGTCTTCTTAATTGATTCGTCTACTTCTGTGGGAGAAGTAATTGATTCGGTTGGTCAGGTGAAACTCACAAAGCAGTTAAATGATGCCAGAAAGACGATTGAAGGTTCTGGCTATGAAGTGAAATGGAATGACCTTGATGGAAATGTGATTACATCACTGAAAGCAAAGGGAATTACTTCCGATTTGAATAAAGGAATCCAACATGTTGTCAATGAATTTGAGGGCAAAAATCTGGCGGGCGTTGTTCTGATATCGGATGGAATTTATAATTCCGGAGCATCCCCGCTTTATTCTCCCGTGCGGATTCCTGTTTATACGGTTGGCTTGGGTGACACCACGGAGCGCGTTGACCTGGTTTTGAAAAATGTTGCCTTTAATAAAGTGGCTTACCAGGGAAATAAATTTCCACTAAAAGCGCAGGTGCTGATGCAAGGAATCGAGAATCAGAATGTTTCAGTAACGATACTCAAGGATGGGAAAGAATTGTTCACCCAACAAAAAAATTCTGGTGTCAAGTCATTAATCGATTTCGACTTTCAATTGGATGCGGTGGAAAAGGGAATTCAGCGTTATGATATTTCGGTTAAACCAATAGCTCAGGAAAGTAATTTACGAAACAATGCGATGAGCATTTTTATTGAAGTGGTTGATGGCAAAAAGAAAATTGTCTTGATTGCTCCGGCACCACATCCGGACATTAAAGCATTGAAATCGGTAGTGGAGAAAAATTCCAATTATGAATTTATTGTTCATATACCAGGCGTAACGAATGCCGATGCAACCTACCTGAAACCCGGTGCAGCTGAACTTGTTATTTTTCATCAAGCCATTGACCTGGCAGGAAAGACATTGCCTCTTTTCAATGTACTTGCTAAGAGCAACTCCTCCATTCTTTATATGATCGGAAATCAGTCTAACCTACGTCAATTGCCAACGTATCAGATCCCATTGCAATTTGAGTATCGCGGACAATGGGATGATGTAACACCGATTGTGAACACTGACTTTCGCGATTTTGGTTTTTCGGAAAATATGAATGGAGTTTTTTCCAGTTACCCACCAGTTCAGGTTCCCTTTGGAAAATTTGCTTATCCCTCGAAAGCTACGGTGTTGTTATTTCAGCGCATTGGAAGTGTGGCAACAGATCGCCCCCTTTTATTGAGTTGGGAGGAGAATGAAAAAAAGATGGCTGCGGTGATTGGAGAAGGATTGTGGCGTTGGAGATTGAATGAGTTTGCGGACCATGGGAATACAGAAATGTTTGATGAATTGTTTTCGAAACTGATACAATACCTGAGCACCAAGGAAGACAAGCGCAAGTTTCGCAGCTTCCCATTGCAAAATGAATTCTCTGAAGCCGAGCCAGTGGTGATTGAAAGCCAGGTGTATAATGATTTGTTCGAACTGGTCTATGGTAATACCATTCAATTAGAGTTGCGTGATGATCAGGGCAAAATTACCCGATACGGTTATACCACCAGCCCGGGTGGTTCACGATATAGAATTGGGGGTTTGAAAGAAGGTGTTTATCGATTCAATGCATCTACAAAACTGAATGAAACCACCGAAGAAGTACGTGGACAGTTTTTGGTGAAAGCACAAAATCTGGAGGGTCAAAACCTCACTGCAGATTTTGGTTTGCTCAGAAAATTATCCGCTGAAACTGGTGGTCAATTTTATACTGCTGCTCAGGTTTCTTTATTGTCACGTGATCTTGAAAAAATTAAAGCGGCCAGCCTCATTCATTCAGAAGAGACCTTTAATCAATTGATTAACCTGAAGTGGGTTTTCTTCTTACTACTTGCGTTGATATCCACGGAGTGGTTTTTAAGAAAGTATCTGGGGAGTTATTAGGATGAATAATATTTTAATTATTTTCTGATCTAAACGCAGAAAATTGATGAATTCACCGAAGCTTACGAACTATGTGGTTTAAGAAATGTGTTTTAATTACACTTACATACCTGGCATTACTTGCAATTCAAGCTTGTAATGATGAAGATACACCCAAGCCCAAAATTTGTAATTGTGATGCAACGGGCACTGAAAGTTTCCAATCAGTACAGGCCATCGTTGTTAATACGACAGAAGGTTTTTTTGTATTGAGCCCTTTCACTGGTTATTTTAAGCCATGCGAAGTGCTTAACAAAAATCTTGAAGTAGACGGCTTGATGATCACCATCTCGGGAACAACGAAAGCCACCTGCGACAAACCCGATGACATATTTAAGCAAGAAAAGCAAAGCTATTCAATAATCACCTCTACATTAGTTGCTACGGATAGCCTGTTTAGCGCTGAACCATTCAAAATAAAAATAATCAAATCTGAAGATTATGGTTATTCTCAAGGCTATGGTTACAGAATTACACATAATAGTGGTTTAAAAATACTTCAAGCAACAATTCCGGCAATAGGAGGAAATCAGCCATTTAAAACTTCAACGGATGCTTTTAAAACAGCTGTGCTAGTATCGTACAAATTAAACCTGGGAGTAGGATTGCCCTCCCTCACCATACAAGATTTAAGATTTTTACAAGTCTTGTATTAAGAGAATAAAAAAGGCGGTATTACCCGCCTTTCATTTTTTTTACTATCTAGTCTGATTACTCGCTTTTCTTTTCTTTCGAGGACTTAGGCTTCTTCGCTTTTATAGTCAGCACATCACCGGTGCCTTCATAGTCTGCCAGGATGGTTCCGCCCTCCCCGATTTCACCTTTCAGGATTTCTTCTGCAACGGGGTCTTCAAGATATTTCTGGATGGCCCTGTTTAAAGGACGAGCACCGAATTGCGGATCGTATCCCTTTTCGGCCAGAAAGTCTTTTGCTTTATCCGTCAATTCAACATGATAGCCTATTGTAGTGATACGAGCAAAAAGTTTTCCGAGGGTAAGATCAATGATTTTGTGGATGTGCTCGCGCTGCAACGAATTGAACACAATCACATCATCCAAACGATTCAAAAATTCAGGACTGAAGGCACGCTTCAGGGCACTCTGAATCGTTGACTTCATCAACTCTTCTTCGTTCTCTCGTTTTGCTTTTGTGGTAAAACCAATTCCAGCACCAAAGTCTTTCAGATCACGCACACCAATGTTGGAGGTCATGATGATGATGGTATTTCTGAAATCCACTCTGCGTCCTAATCCATCCGTAAGAATTCCATCGTCCAGCACCTGTAACAAAATGTTGAATACATCCGGGTGTGCTTTTTCAATTTCATCGAGTAATACTACCGAATAAGGTTTGCGTCTTACTTTTTCAGTTAGTTGTCCACCTTCTTCATAACCTACATATCCAGGAGGAGCGCCTACCAAACGTGATACAGAGAATTTCTCCATGTATTCACTCATATCAATTCGCACCAGTGTGTCCTCTTTATCGAAGAGATAATTTGCTAACACTTTGGCTAATTCAGTCTTGCCAACTCCGGTGGGTCCTAAGAATATAAAAGAACCAATTGGTTTCCTTGGATCTTTCAAACCAACGCGGGTCCGTTGAATTGCCCTGGTCAGCTTCTTGATGGCCTCTTCCTGGCCAATTACTTTTCCGCTAAGTTGTTCGGCCATGCCCAACAATTTGTTGCTTTCCTTTTGAGCAATTCGATTGGCAGGAATCCCTGTCATCATTCCGACTACATCGGCAACATTGTCCTCGGTAACAGTATATTTTTCAGTGCGGGTCTTTTCTTCCCATCGGGCTTTCGCAAGGTCAAGTTGTTCAATCAGTTTCTTCTCCTTATCACGAAGTTGAGCCGCTTCTTCATACTTCTGGCTTTTCACCACGCGGTTCTTTTCTTTTTTAACATCTTCAATAGCCTCTTCGAACTTCACGATTTCTTCAGGCACGTGAATGTTGTTAATGTGAACTCTCGCTCCCGCTTCGTCCATTACATCAATGGCTTTATCGGGTAAGAAACGATCGCTGATATAGCGGTCCGATAACTTCACACAAGCTTCCAACGCTTCTTTCGTATAGCTTACGTGATGGTGATCTTCATATTTATCTTTGATATTTTCCAGAATCTGAATGGTTTCATCCACCGAAGTAGAATCCACCATCACCATCTGAAATCTACGCGCTAATGCACCATCTTTTTCAATGTATTGACGGTATTCATCCAGGGTGGTCGCTCCAATGCATTGAATTTCTCCACGGGCAAGAGCGGGTTTAAACATATTGGATGCATCTAATGAACCTGATGCGCCACCGGCACCCACAATGGTATGCAATTCATCGATGAACAAAATTACATCCGGAGATTTTTCTAACTCGTTCATCACGGCCTTCATGCGTTCTTCAAACTGGCCGCGATATTTTGTTCCGGCTACCAGCGAGGCTAAGTCTAGTGTAACTACGCGTTTACCAAATAGGACACGTGAAACTTTTTTCTGAACAATGCGCAAAGCAAGTCCTTCGGCAATAGCTGTTTTGCCCACCCCGGGTTCGCCTATGAGAATTGGATTATTTTTCTTTCTGCGACTTAAAATTTGGGCCACGCGTTCAATTTCTTTTTCGCGGCCTACGATAGGATCAAGTTTATTGTCTTCTGCCAGTTTGGTTAAGTCGCGACCAAAGTTATCCAACACTGGCGTGCGCGACTTCTCTGTTCCTTTCTTTTCCTTGCTAGGGTTTGCACCTGCACCAAACATTTTTGATGAATCATCGTCTGGATCATCCGTGTCGGAAGACGAAGTAGGCTGGTCATTTTGGTATTCAAGCATTTCTTTCACCACATCATAGGCAACATCGAACTTGTTTAATATTTGAGTGCCAAGATTGTCTGGATCGCGTAAGATGGAAAGCAATAGGTGTTCGGTGCCAATAAGTTGGGCTTTAAAAATTTTGGCTTCGAGGTAAGTGATCTTCAATACTTTTTCAGAAGCACGGGTAAGAGGAATGTTGGCGAGGTTTTTAATTTCATGAGTAGCAGTACCCTTAGAAACTTTTTCAATTTCTGCCCGAAGTTCATCAAGAGGAACACCCAATTTTTTAAGCACACCCACGGCAACACCTTCGCCCTCGCGAATCATCCCCAACAGAAGGTGCTCAGTGCCGATATAATCGTGCCCTAATCGTAGTGCTTCTTCCCGGCTTAGAGAAATGACTTCTTTTACGCGGTTAGAAAATTTTGCTTCCATATTTGCCATAATAATGAGTAATGTAAATGTAAAGTTTTAAGTGTGATTATTCAAAAGGCGGGAAGGGTATAAATCAAACCGGTTACCTCTAAAGAATCCCCTCAAAAAACAAGTTTAAGATTTTATTTGTTCAGATCTCCTTTCCGTGAGGCGATAAGGACCGATGCGGCCTGGGGTCCTTCACAAAACAGCAAGTCAATCAGGCTGAGGTTTTCTACAAATCCGCTGCCAAAAACCTGTTGGTATGACACAGGGGTGTAGAAGTTGCGGCCTAAAGCCGGTTTCTTTGGACTAATCTGCGATCTGAGATCGAAAATGTGTGATGAGGGGATTTCCTCATAAGACACACTAACAGTCAGAGTTGGTTGGCAGCGGATGCACTTAAGACAGAATGACAGCAATTCTAAATTGAGATCAAACAAAAATTCCTGAGGACGATACAATATGTTTTTTAGATCATCACAGTAATATTCGAAATAGGGAGCTTTTCGATAGGCAGTTTCAAGAGTACGCCAATGATTGTTTTGCCATTTCTGTTGGTAGTCGATGCGAATGTCTTTGATCAATGTTTTCCCATGCTTTGCGGTCAATGGAACGATCAGCATTTCAACACCTTGGGATGTTTTGATATAACAACGATTGCGATAGCTTTGCTTCACATAATGTTCGCACTGCTCCAATTCAATGTGATTGAATTGCTGAAGCGCACAGAAATACTCAAGAGATGGCAGGTACTGTAGTTCTATTAAAAGGGTGTCAGGCATGTCGACTAGTTCTGATACAATAATATTAATTTGCCGAAATACTTCGTTCTATGGTTAGGCTGCTCATTGGCAAAGGTGTAATTATTTTAGCGTTAGTTATTATCTCATGCGATCCGAAAGAGGAGATGACTGCACCCGTTTATGACGATTGCCACTCAGTTTTTGTGGATGGCTACACGGACAAAGCCTCTTATCTTCCTGGCGAGAAGGTAGAAGCGTTTCTCAATTTTAAATCAAACCTTGCACCCTGTCAGTTGATGATTACAAGAATGGATGGAGAGGAAGTATTTACAATAACGACACCAACCATCGTACAGGAAAAACCAGGTGCTTCGGCATCCATGGATGGATTTGATTATAGTGCTACAGTTTCGATTACCATACCAAATAATTTACGCAGTGGTATTTACCTGATTGAGAATACTATCCCCTTTATTGTAAAAACGACTTCCCCGGTCGATTTGCTGGTGGTCTATCCTACTAATACGGTTGCTGCTTATGCCACCAGTGGAGGGCATTCCTTATATGATAAAAGCAACAAACCCAATCGTGTTTCATTTCATCGCCCCGCCAGTGTGCAGGCCTTGTCATTCCATTGTTTGAAATGGTTTCTTTCGCTGCCCGATATTGAAATCGGATACATAGCGGACATGGACATGGATGATTACACGGCAATGAGTAGCGCAAAAGTTTTGGTGATTGCAGGTCATAATGAATATTGGACACGCAAAGCCCGTGTGAATTTTGATAAGTATGTAAATGATGGAAACCACGCCATTGTACTATCCGGTAACACCATGTGGTGGCAAGTGAGATATTCTGAAACGGGTGATCAACTCATTTGCTATAAAGATGCTGTTGCTGATCCGGAACCAGATGATCTCCTGAAGACAATTAATTGGTATGAGCCATCTCTTCACTATCCAATAATCAGCAGTATCGGTGCAGATTTTAATTATGGTGGTTATGGTATCTATGTTGACAACGGATGGGATGGTTATAAAATAGTCAATCCCCAATCTCCATTACTCAAAGGATTAGGTTTCGCGATGGGTGATATTTTAAGTTTGGCTTCCGGTGAATATGATGGCGCACCTATAAGTTACTTTGAAAATGGAATTCCGGTATTGGATAAGGACAAGTTGGGCTTCTTTAAAATTGAATTAATTGGTTTCGATAAAGGCTCCCGGTTTGGAAGCGAAACCATTGGCACGTTCATCGCCTTTCAGAAAACGGAAACATCGGGTGTTGTTGTTAATGCAGAAAGCTATTCGTGGTGTTCAGACACAGGTATGGGAGGTCCGGATGGAGATAAAATAAAAATAATCACCAGGAATGCAATTGACCTTTTACTTACTGGTAAGTCCGTCTTTTTAAACTAACTCATTCAAAGACTCCTAGGCCCTTCCGGGTAACAATTGGCTCACCACTGGTGAAGTCGACAACGGTAGAGGGAACATTTCCGCCTGTGCCACCGTCAATCACCAGATCTACTTTGTGCTTGAAGTCGTCATATATTTCTTCCGGATCGGTAGTATATTCTTTAATATGATCATCGTCCTTGATAGATGACGTAATCAGTGGATTGTCGAGTAGTTTTACAATTTCAAGCGGTATGGGATGATTCGGAATCCTGATCCCTACGGTACTTTTATTTACATCCAGAATTTTTGGTACGTGACTGCTAGATTCAAAAATGAATGTAAAAGCTCCGGGTAAAAGTTTTTTAAGAATCTTGAATTCTGGTGTATCCAGTCGTTTTACATATTTTGATATGTGACTGAGATCGCTGCAAATAAATGAGAGGTTAAGTTTTTTGGGTTTGATTTCCATGATGTGACAAAGACGTTCTACCGATCTGCGGTTCATCAGATCACATCCAATTCCATAAATTGTGTCAGTAGGATATACGATGATACAGCCCTCTTTCAATAGCTCCACAACCCGTGCAATTTTTCGGGGCTCTGGCGTAACAGGATGTATGGATAAGTATTCTGCAGGCATAACTCGATGTAAAATCAGAGCAAGTTAATCCAAATAATATTTATCGCATTTGTCTTCGTTCATTTTAGTAAATTTGATCCTTCAATTTTTAACTATGGCTGATGTTCCTAAAAAGAAGCTCGCATTTTTTCTCGTCCTGTCGACACTTACCATCACCTTTATCTTCTATGGATACCAGATATTTTTCACGCCCAATATCCTGGTAGACAAAGATGACCGGACATTTATTATCAGGTCAGGATCTACGTTTCGAAAAGTGCAGGAAGATTTAGGTAAGGGAAATTTTGTGAATGACATGGTATCATTCAGCTTCCTGGCCCGGCTGAATGATTATGATGAGAATGTAATGCCAGGTAAGTACACACTTCGCAGAAATATGACGAACCTGGATGCGATTCGAGTTCTTAAATCAGGCAGGCGCCAAATAGTTAACGTTACGTTCACCAATGTGCGCCAGCTCGATGACCTTGCAGAAAAGGTAACCAAGAATATTGGAGTGACTTCATCTGAATTTAATGATGCCCTCGATGATTTTATTGCCAATAACGATGAAGGATTCAACCGCAAAAATATGATTGGAATGTTTTTGCCGAATACTTACCAAGTCTACTATAATATATTGCCTGACGATCTTATTAAGCGTTTGTATTTCGAATACAAAAAATTTTGGAATGAGGATCGTCTTGCAAAAGCAAAGGCAATCGGGTTGACGCCTAAAGAAATATCCACCTTAGCTTCCATTGTGCAGGCAGAAAGTGTAAAGTCTGACGAAGCGCCTATTATTGCCGGGCTTTATATTAACCGACTAAAGAAGGGCATTCCATTACAAGCAGATCCAACATTGGTTTTCGCGGTGGGAGATTTTACACTCAAGCGCGTACTCAACGAACATAAGGCGGTAGACTCTCCCTACAACACATATAAATATGCAGGACTGCCTCCGGGTCCTATTAATATGCCGCAGATATCTACCATTGATGCGGTGCTGAATTATCAAAAGCACACTTATATTTACATGTGTGCCAAGGAAGACTTTTCAGGATATCACAATTTTGCCGCAACCCTGGATGAGCACAATAGAAACGCACGTAAATATCAGAAAGCACTCACTATTGAGATTAAAAAAGGAGAAGAGCTGAGAAAGAACGGGCAAAAGAAATAGTAATTGATGTATACTTCAGAGACTTATATTCGCGTGCGCTATGGAGAAACAGACCAGATGGGATATGTGTACTATGGCAATTATGCGATGTATTATGAAGTGGGAAGAGTGGAGAGTTTAAGAAAGCTCGGTCTCACCTATAAGGAACTCGAAGATATGGGTGTGATGATGCCAGTGCTGGAAAACAAGTCAAAATTTTTAAATGCTGCTTTGTATGATGATCATTTAAGGATCGTCACTACTATTCGAGAGAAGCCGGGTGTTAGAATCCGGTTTGAATATGATATTTTTAATGGTGCGGGAACATTGATTCACCAGGGCGAAACAACACTTGCTTTTGTTGACAAGAAAACAGGAAGACCTACCCGGCCACCACAAGTATTTCAGGATGCATTGAAACCCTATTTTGGATGAATTACGTTACCCGTAGGAGAATTCTTCAATATACCCGGGCCCGCACAGGAAGGAACTGGCTTAAAAAAATCAAATTCAAAAGCTACGGCAATCTATCCCTTTATAAGTTTGTAAAAATCTTTTTACATAATGTGGAGGAAGACGAAATTGTGGATCGCAGCAATGGGGTAGCGTTCAATTTCATCATGGCAGTTTTTCCAGCCATTATATTTTTCTTCACCCTTATCCCTTACATCTCGGCCTATTTCCCAACGATAAATCAGGACAGCATCATGGAATTTATCAGGGAAGTAATACCATCCAATATGTTTGAGGAAGTGTCCAGCACTATCATCGATATCATTAAAAACCAACGCGGGGGCTTGCTTACATTCGGATTTTTATTTGCTGTTTATTTGGCAACGAGTGGCATGCTGGCCTTGATGCGCGCGTTTAATTCGTGCTACCGTACCATTGAAAAGCGCGGTGTGTTGCGTATGCGATTAACTGCCTTTGCGCTCACGGTAATGCTTGCCGTTGCTCTATTTGTTGCGGTTACGCTGTTGGTGGTAGGTCAAATCACGATTGATTATCTTGCTACAAATGCACATAGACTGAATATTAATCTGGATAATTACACCATCTATTTCCTCCTCCTTCTCCGTTTTCTGGTCATCTTCATTCTATTCTTTATCGTGATATCGTGTATTTATTATTTCGGCCCATCGGTACATTATAACTGGAGTTTTTTTTCAGTGGGGTCAACGTTGGCCACTTTTGCCGGGTTGGCCATTTCATATGGGTTCTCATATTACATCACCAATTTTGGTACGTACAATAAAATTTACGGATCAATCGGTGCATTGATAGCTTTAATGATTTGGGTTCAGTTGCTTACCGTTGTTTTACTTTTTGGTTTTGAAGTTAATGCCAGTTTACATTATGGCAGCAAACTTCAGGCAGTTCAATCCTACATAGATCTTAAAAAGACAAAATCAGCACGAGGGTTAAAATAAACTCCTTTAAAAACCTTAGAGGGTGAGTATTTGATTCCGTATTATTCATTTTGTGACTAGTTCACACGGCCTATTGGCCGAACAACACATGAATGGAAGTCTTAAATAATTTCCTTTTCAAATTCGACACGCTGGATTTATATTTATTAAAACGTACAGTATGTATAAATACGCCTTTATTATTTCATGGATCATTCTCTTTTCGTGTGGAACGAAAGATGAAAGTGAAAATAAGTTGCTATTTGCAAAGCCAAACCTGATGGCGTGGTGTGTGGTGCCATTTGATAGCTTAGAGAGAGGCCCTCAAGAGCGGGCGGTCATGTTGAAAGAACTGGGTATCACCAGGCTGGCGTATGACTGGAGACAAAAACATCTTCCAACGTTCCCGGAAGAAATCAAGGCATTAAGAGAAAATCAAATTGAAATGAAGGCAGTTTGGTTTTGGATTTCAACGCCACAAGTCGACCAATTGGACAGCGCTAACCAGATCATGTTCAATATGGTGAAAGAGAATAATATCAAAACGGATTTCTGGATAGGAATCGAAAAAGGATTTTTTGACAGCCTTACCGATGAACAAAAACTTGATAAAGGAGTGGAGGCAGTTAAGTCGCTTCACAAGATGGCTTCAGCAATTGGCTGCACAATTAGTCTATATAACCATGGAGATTGGTTTGGTGATCCAGACAATCAAATCAAAATCATTGAGAAATCTGGTTTAAAAGATGTGGGCATTGTGTATAGTTTTCATCATGCACATAGTCAAATTAAAGATTTCCCTGATCGGCTAACGAGAATGTTACCTTACCTGAAAGCAATTAATATCAATGGTATGAATGTGGACGGGCCTCAAATTCTCCCTGTAGGTCAAGGTGAAAGCGAAATGGAAATGCTTAAAACGATTAAAGCATCGGGCTACAACGGGCCTATTGGAATTCTTGGCCACATTGCTGAAAAGGATGTAAAGAAAGTGCTCGAAGGAAACATCAACGGACTGAAGGAAGTGCTTGGCAAAATGGGCGAGCAGGAAGCATTGGCTACCTATTAAATTTCTTACTTTAAATAAATTACCTTAAAATGAAAATCAGGTTTTGGTCGATACTCTTTGCGGGATTTATTTTGATAAATACATCGTGCAAACAAAATGCGTCTTCATTGGGAGTAGAAACGGCTACAGCCGACTCAGCGGTATTTGTGCCACATCCTATGGCGGTGTCGAAGCAAGAAGTAAAAACACTTGAGATCGGGCAACCCGCTCCAGATTTCCGCCTTCCTGATGTATATGGAAAATTTGTTTCGCTAAGTGACTTCAATAGCGCTGATGTCCTCGTAATTATCTTTCACTGCAATCATTGTCCAACCGCCCAGGCTTACGAAGACAGAATGATCAACTTCACTAATGATTACAAAGGGAAAAGTGTTGCAATGGTGGCAATCATGCCGAACAGTGCTCTTGGCCTTCTTCCCGAAGAGTGTGGTTATACGGATCTCAATGATTCGTTTGAAGAGATGAAGGTGCGTTATGAATACAAGAAATATAATTTTCCTTACCTATATGATGGAGACGATCAGGCAGTAGCCATTGCTTATGGACCCGTTGCTACGCCTCATGCTTATGTTTTTGACAAGGAGAGGAAGCTTAAGTATACGGGTCGAATTGATGGCATAGAAAAACCAGGCGCAGCCAACTCAGAAGATTTGCGTGCAGCAGTTGACGCAGTGCTATCAGGTAAGCCAGTGGAAACTCCGGTGAATAAAGTCTTTGGGTGCACCACAAAATGGGCCTGGAAAAATGAGTACGGCAAACAGGTAGAAGAGAAGTGGAATGCAAAACCATCTCAGATTTCAAAGTTGAGTGAAGCGGGAATAAAGGAATTAGTAAAGAACCCTACCGATAAATTAAGATTAATCAATGTGTGGGCAACCTGGTGTGCACCATGCATCATGGAGTATCCCGATATTGTGGCACTGCAACGATGGTATGGCCATCGCAATTTTGAATTTGTTTCCCTTTCGGCAGATAATCCGGAACACATTGATAGGGCACAGAAATTTTTAGATAAGACGCATTCGCCCGTGCAGAATTTTCTTTACGATGGTAGTGACAAATACAAACTTATCGAGGCGGTCGATCCTAATTGGAATGGAGCATTGCCCTATACCTTATTGGTAGAACCGGGTGGTAAAGTGGTTTACAGCAATCAAGGCCCTGTCGATTTACTTGCATTAAAACGGGCAATTGTTGAACATCCGTTGATGGGAAGATATTATTAGTACGCTAGTGACTTTTGTTAAAGCAAAGCCCTTCGGGGCTTTTCTATTTTCACGAACTGTGATGAATTGTTCATTTGCCATTAGTATAAAAATCATCACCTGTTACATAAGACCTGTCAGGCTTCACTATGATTACATTATATTTAATAGGACTAAATTTTTCTTGAAGTAGCAACTACACAAACTGCTAATGTGGATATGAAAAAAAGCTTCATTTTATTACTTCTCACAATTTTTATTCCGATGATAGGCAAGAGTCAAAACGGAATTAAGACGGGAAAATTTATTGTTGAACCGGCAACATTGATCAACCTGGGATTTGAGTGGGAATTTGCGGGTGATAATAATCGAAATGCAATCGTGCAAACTTCCTATAGAGTATCTGGTACTAAAGCCTGGAAAGATGCACTTCCCCTCCTTCGGCTTGGTGGAGAACGTGTGTTTAGGAAGATGGAAAATCTTGAATACATCGTTCCCGATTTGTTTGCAGGAAGCATTTTAGATCTCACCCCAGATACAGAATATGAATGCAGATTTACAATGACTGATCCGGATGGGGTGGAAGGAGAGTCTGCACAAATTGTTAAAGTGCGCACCCGATCAGAACCAAAGGAACATGCTGGAGGCAGAACACTTCATGTGTATCCTGCCGATTGGAAAGGCAATAAAGAAGAGCCTTCATTTTTAGGATTGAAGGCGGCTTATTATGGTTCAGGTTTAGGTGATTGGTCGGTGGTGGCAGAGCGAAAAGCACAACCCGGTGATATTATTTTAATGCATGCGGGTTTATATAGGGCAGATCGTCTTAATTATGTGGAACCAAACGGAATTCCATTTGATGGCACCTATGTGTTAACTCTTAAGGGAACAGAAGATAAGCCAATTGTAATTAAAGGAGCTGGCGATGGTGAGACGATTATCGATGGAGCAGGTGTTCACACACTTTTTGATGTCACGGCTACAGAGCATGCCATTTTTGACAATCTTACTTTTCGCAATGCAGACATTGCCTTTCACGCGGGCTTCAAGGAAGTGATCGGAGCGAAGAATCTTACGATAAGAAATTGCAGAATTGAAGATGTTGGGATTGCTGTCTCCACAGAGAATGCCTCATCAAGGAATTTTTACATTGCAGATAATATAATCATTGGTCGTGAAGACCGGTATCGGTTGATCGGTTGGGCCAGTCCGGGAATTTATCCAGCGAGCCAGATAACAGGGTATGTGGCTATTAAGGTGTATGGTTCCGGGCATGTTATCTGTAACAACTCCATCGCTTTTTTTCATGATGGCGTAACCGTATCTACGTATGGCACACCAGAAGCGGAACAAGAATTAAAAGCCGTTTCTATTGATATCTATGAAAATGATATTCATCAGGTAGTAGATGATTTTATTGAAGCAGATGGAGGTGTTCATAACATTCGGGTGGTGCGAAATCGTGGTGTCAATGCTAGTCAATGTGGATTAAGTGCACAGCCTGTGTTTGGAGGCCCTGCTTATTTCATCCGCAATGTTCTGTATAATATTCCGAATGGATTCGCTTTAAAGTTTATGGCTAAGCCAGCAGGCTTATACGTATTGCATAACACGATCATCAGTGAGAACAGAAATACGGATATCCATTCCAATGTTCATTTCAGAAATAATTTGTTTCTGGGTATTGATGCACCACAGCGATCGCTGGCAGCGTTTCCCATGGCGACTTCCTATTCAACGTATGATTACAATGGATATCGACCTAACAAAACAGGAGGCGATCAGTATACCTGGATAGCACCGGCAGATGGTAAACTAAGAGATTATGATTTGACCAACGCGAATGCAAAAGCCTATGTAACGTTGAAAAGTTTTTCTGATGAAAGCGGTCAGGAGAAACATGGAGTAGACATTGACTATGATATTTTTAACAGCCTGGTTCCTCCTGATCCAACCACACCCCATCGTGTTTATCATGCAGCAGATATTGATTTTACTTTAAGTCCCAAAGGGAAAGCAGTAGATAAAGGCGAAGTGCTTCCCAATGTAAATGATGGATTTAAAGGAAAAGCTCCTGATCTTGGCGCGATAGAGGCAGGAGATTCGATGCCGATTTATGGAGCACGGAGAAATAAGAATCAATGTTTCTATCGCTAACAATGCAAAAATTATTTCATATTGACCTGTGAAAGGATTGAGCGCTTTTATTCGTGACAAACAGGTATCAACTTGTTGAGGTTGTAAATTAAGTCAATGTTCATGCAGAACCTCGTTATTCAAGCTGAGAAAAATAGAAATCAGGTAGCGATCCGTCAAGGTGATCGTCAGTGGAGTTACAATGATCTACTAAATGCCTCAAGCCGGGTGGCTGCTGAATTGTTAATGGATAATGCAGATCTCAACGAGATACGCGTTGCCTTCATGGTTCGCCCGGGCTTTGATTATGTTCAAGTACAATGGGGCATCTGGCGTTCGGGGGGCATGGCAGTTCCACTTTGCAACGATTATCCTTTGCCTTCTTTACAATACGTGGTAGACGATACTCAAGCGGAAATTATTGTGTGCTCTTCCGCTTTCGTTTCAATCATTCAGCAGCTAAAGCTAAATGATTCAATTCGCATCATTGAGGTGGAGAATATTAATCAGGAGACTGATTCAAATCAACTTCCCATCATTGATGTTCACAGACGAGCGATGATTTTGTATACCAGTGGCACCACCAGTCGTCCGAAAGGAGTGGTGAGTACGCATGCCAATCTTGAAGCTCAAATAACAACTTTGGTTACCGCCTGGCAATGGAGTAGCTCGGATCATATTCTCTGTGTGTTACCATTACATCATGTTCACGGAATTGTCAATGTGGTTTGCTGTTCGTTGTGGTCTGGGGCGGTTTGTGAATTTCTTCCGAACTCATTTTCTCCTGAATCTGTATTTGAAATTTTTCTCATGCGCCACGTGAATGTATTTATGGCAGTGCCCACCATTTACTTCAAGTTGATTGCACATTGGGAAGAACTGGTCGAAGAAGACCAACAAAAAATTTCAAGACAATTGAAAAAATTCCGTCTGATGGTTTCCGGTTCTGCCGCATTGCCTGTTACAGTGATGGAGAAGTGGAAGATGATTAGTAATCATTGGTTGCTGGAGCGATACGGTATGACAGAAATAGGGATGGCCATCAGCAATCCTTATGATGGATTGCGTAAACCTGGACATATTGGTTTTCCATTGCCCGGTGTTCAAGTAAGATTGTGTGATGAACAAGATCAGGTGGTTGTTAATGAACCTGGCGAAATTCAGGTGAAAGGTGCCAATGTTTTCTCTGAATACTGGAATCGTAAAGAAGTGACAGAAAAAGCATTTACATCCGATGGATGGTTTCGCACGGGTGACGTGGCAGAAGTGATTAGTGGCTATTACAAAATATTAGGTCGCAACTCAGTGGATATCATTAAGTCGGGGGGATATAAGATATCAGCCTTGGAGATTGAAGAGATATTGCGCACACATCCAGACATTAAAGATTGCAGTGTGGTAGGCATTGATAATGAAGAATGGGGTGAAGTGGTGGCTGTTGCAATCATTAGTGATGCTCACATCAAGTTTGATGAGTTAGTTCAATGGATGAGTGATAAGTTGGCGCGCTATAAAACGCCACGCTTGTTTCGTCAGATAAATGAACTGCCGCGCAACATGATGGGTAAAGTAGTGAAAGGGGAGTTGAAGAAATTATTCATAGAATGATTGTATTGAAAACCAAAATCCAAACCTCATGACCATTTATGGAGTAGGTTTATTAGCCGGCTGTTTTATTATGGGTCAACTGTTTGGCGAACTTCTCGGCAGAGTATTGCACATCGATGCCAACGTGGGTGGTGTTGGGTTCGCGATGTTGTTGTTTATTCTTTTAAAGGAGTGGTTGTCGAGAAAGCATTATCATCTATCAGCAAGTATAAATAGTCAAGGTGTTACTTTTTGGGATACGATGTACATCCCGATCATTGTTGCCATGTCAGCCACTCAAAATGTGAAGGCGGGTTTGTCGTCCGGTCATGTAGCTATCCTGGTGGGTATCATTCCGGTTTTGTGTTTGATTATTCTGGTACCCGTTCTTTCAAAAGGCATAAAACATAAATCACATGATCATGAGTGAAGAAGTTAATAATTTCTTTTCAAAGAATGGGTTGATCGTAGCATTTCTTTCAGTGGCATTGCTGATGTTTTTGTCCATGTGGATTTCATCCCGTTTGCTAAAAAATAAAATACCCGGAAGCGCCATTGCGATATTTTTAGGATTGATACTCGCTTATGTAGGCGGTATTACCACTGGAGGGAAAAATGGAATAGCTGATCTCACTATGTTCTCCGGATTTAGCCTGATGGGAGGAGCCATGTTCCGCGACTTTGCTGTAGTGGCTACCGCTGTTGGCGCCAGTTTTTCAGAAATAAGGAAGGCGGGATTGATCGGAATACTTTCATTATTTCTTGGAATCATCCTCACCTTTTTTATTGGAGCGGCCTTGGCATTTGCATTAGGTTATACGGATGCGAAAAGTATCACTACGATAGGAGCGGGGGCTTGCACTTTTATTGTGGGACCTATCACCGGTTCTGCGATAGGTGCATCATCACCAGTGATTGCTATCAGTATTGCAGCGGGTGTTATTAAATCGATCATCGTCACGATCCTTACACCTCTTGTTGCACGATTTATCGGATTGAACAATCCTCAGTCAGCCATGGTGTTTGGTGGACTAATGGGCACTACGAGTGGAGTAACAGCGGGACTGGGTGCAACCGATCCGAAGTTAGTTCCATATGGGGCGATCACCGCCACTTTCTATACGGGCCTCGGATGTTTATTGTGCCCTTCGGTAGGATACTTTTTAGTCAGCCTGTTTTTTTGAGATTGAGAAGCATTAATAAACAATCACTGTTAACGATCTAGCTCCATGGGCTCCGATGACAAGTGACTGCTCGATATCAGCGGTTTTAGATGGGCCGGCAATAAATGAACCATAACTGTCGGCCCGACATCGTTCATATGCTTCGTGCATATTGGTGACGATGTCTGATTTTTTAAGAACAAGGATTAAATATTGTGTGATGAATGGAAGTGATCGGTTGATCATGTTGGATTCTGGCAGCCAGATGGCACCGTTCTCAGCTACGCCAAATTCTCCCTTCAACACGGCCACTTCAACTTGCTCAAGCGTGGCCCGGTCAGAGGAGGCATCAATCAAAACAGTCCCATGTATAACATTTGATGCTACATTTTTTGCCGAGGGAAAAAGATTATTGACAATTTCCGCAATGTCACTGAATGATTCCGCTTCGATCGTTTGACCACTGATAACTTCAAGGTTTTTTTTGAACGAGGTTAATGAGGCATCTCCGTTAAACGATGGTATGTCTGTCAGCGAGACCAGTGAGGGCTTATTGGTTTTTATTTGCGACAATATTCTTTCCCGTGCGTTCATGGCTTCTGTTTGTTCTGCTGATACCACGTTTTGAAACTTTCTTTTGGAGGGTTGGGTAACTCCCGAGATTTCGCCCACGGATTAATGGATGTGTTATGCGTGATGCTGTGTGGCATCCATCGAAGGGCGAAACGAGCAACCTTCCCACCAAAATTATATAAACCCGGACGGGATAAAATAGAGGACAATATTTTCATACCCCATCGCTTGCTGGCAGGCAATGCATGTTCTTTGCCAATGATCTGTCGCCATTTATAAAGCTGAACATGAATATCAATTTTTACCGGGCAAACTTCCGTGCACGACCCGCATAGCGTAGAGGCGAACGGAAGTGTACTATATTTTTTGAGATCGAGGTTGGGAGAAAGTATGGAGCCGATCGGTCCGGGTACGGTGAAGTTGTAACTGTATCCACCACTTCTTCGATATACCGGGCATGTGTTCATGCAAGCGCCACAGCGTATACATTTCAATGAGTTTCTGAAATCTTCTCTTCCAAGTTGTTGAGTTCTTCCATTGTCGACAATCACAACATGCATTTCATTGCCTTCCTGTGGTTTAGTGAAATGCGATGTATACGTAGTGATCGGTTGGCCGGTAGCGCTGCGCGCCAGCACGCGTGTAAACACGCCCAGGTGTTTCCATTTTGGAATAATCTTTTCAATACCCATGCAGGCGATGTGCACGTTGGCAAAGGTTACACCGAGATCAGCATTTCCTTCATTGGTGCACACCACAACACTTCCTGTTTCAGCAATGGCAAAGTTTACTCCGGAAATAGCCACTTCGGCTTCGACAAATTTTTCACGCAAGTGTTGACGGGCAGCTTCAGTTAATCGTTGAGGATCTTTTTCATCTGCCGGTGTGCCCAGGTGTTCATGAAATGTTTTTCCGATTTCCTCTTTCTTAAGATGGATGGCAGGCATCACAATATGACTGGGTGGCTCGTTTCTGAATTGAATGATGCGCTCCCCTAAATCCGTATCCACCACCTCAATTCCGTTTTTCTCGAGATAGGGGTTAAGATGACATTCTTCTGTTAGCATCGATTTGCTCTTCACAATTTTCTTTGCCTTTTTTTCATTCAGAATGTTGAGAATGATTTGATTGTGTTCTTCGGCATTAGCAGCCCAATGCACTTTCGCTCCGTTTCTGATGGCGTTTTGTTCAAACTCCATCAGGTATTGGTCGAGGTTGCTTAACGTATGTTCTTTGATGTTGGAAGCCAGTTCGCGCAATTGTTGAAATTCAGGAATGGCAAAGACGGCCTTATCACGCTTTTGGCGAACAAACCAAAGCGATTCATCGTGCCAGGTGGTACGATCAAAATCTTTATTGAACTGTGTAGCGGAGCTTGCGTGATTTACTGTCATGAGGTCAAACTGTTTCCGTTCAATATTTCCGCGATGTGCATTACTTTGATGGGTAGATTTTGTCTCTTAATAATTCCATCGAGGTGCATGAGACAGGACATGTCACCACCGGTAAGCACTTCTGTTTTGTTTTTAATATGATCCGCAATACGGTCGATACCCATGCGTGACGATACTGCTTCTTCTGCCACACAGAATGTTCCGCCAAATCCGCAGCATTCATCATTGCGATCCAATTCCGTTAATCGAATGTCTTTGATGGTTTTTAACAGACGTATTGCTTCTCCATCTCGAACAGGAGTAATTTCAGATGCATTGGAAAGTTTTAGTCCTCGCTGTCCGTGGCAACTCTGGTGTAAGCCAACCTGGTGAGGAAAGCTCACCGGTATTTCTTTCACCTGAAGGATATCGGTGAGGAAGTGAACTAACTCAAAAGTCCGCTCGCGTACGTGTTTTACTTCTGCACTCTGCTCAATAATGTCATAATGTTTCTTCACATGATAAGCGCAGCTTCCTGATGGAGTGACAATGTAATCGTAGTCAGAAAAGTTTGTTACAAAGTGGTGATAAGAACTCACTGCGTCTGGCTCACATCCACTGTTCGCCATGGGCTGACCGCAGCAGGTTTGGTTAGCCGGATATTCTACCTGGCAATTCAATTTCTCTAGCAGCTCCAGGGTAGCGATGCCCACCTGGGGATAAAACTGATCTACATAACAAGGAATGAATAACCCGACCTTCATCTAACTATGTTTAGAAAGCACCTAAGGTAACAGGAAAGAGGCTTGATTACCAACCTGTACTGTGATGGTCAGTAAAATTTAGCATACGTCATTGCTTACAAATTTATTGATTCTGTTGAACGTAGCCGATTCTGCGTCAGATCAAAATATTAATGAACAATCAAGCCGTACACATGAACAAACTAAAACTTGTTTTTACCTCAACAACGTACACATCCTTAGTTGATATTCATTTTTCTAAACCGAGCCAATATGATGTCAGGTAAATCGCACGATGAAGGTTTTCTGATCGACTTATGGTCACTTTGGATTGGATTTTCAATGGAAATAAAACACGTAAAATAAAAAGAATTCAGGCTTTTTCATTGATCAGCAGTGGAGGAGAGTGTGTTTTCCTTCTCTTAATATGTTGAAAATCAGCCTGTCTTATCTCTTCAAATCTTAGTGGCACCCGAAGCCAAACCTCACGGCACTGCATGAGGTGGTACGATAATAATGAAATGGGCGAACCCACTTGAGCCAAACGCCCGCCAGCAGCCACCGATGCGGACACGAAATATATATTTAAACATAATGCCCTGCCACACGGGACCGGACTAAAAGGTGCAAGGGCCGCCAAAACAAAATACTACCTGAAGGAAGGAGAGAGGAACGAACGACTGGATGAAGGTGGAGATTTTGTTTTGAAGTGGGCAAAGCGCACCCTTGAACCTTTTAGTTCCGCACGCCCGTAACTTTGTGTTATGTTTAGATATTCTTAAACTAATCGTTCCTCCAATTGACCCTTCCAAACAACAAGTCCTTTTCGCATATCTGAATAGTCGTGAATGATGCGGCTAAAATTTGCAGGAAGTTTTTCCATAAAGGATTGACGGCCTTTGTTTCTTATCAAACCTAAATCTTGATTTATTTGGTTCAATGTCTTTTTTAAGGATTGCCTGTTTTTTTCGATATGCCAAATGTAGGTAGCCTCCTCTGTGTCCAATGTCTCCCAAGCAATGTGATATTGTTGTGTGCCTGTAATGAGAAACACAAATGAGAAAGGCATTAATACAAAACGAATCTTAAGAGTTGACCTATCATGTTTCTCTGCGAGATAACGAAGTTGATTGTAATGTTTTGCATCTTTTAAATTTAAGCTTGAAGCAAGCAACTCCTCTTCTGATTGATAAAGCAATGTGTTATTTTCACCCTCTGATTGAACCTGGCTCAGGTTCAACATATTTTCAGATTCAGAACCTGGCACTCGTCCAAGAATATTTTTAGATACGAACCGAAACCTGACACTATCAATTATCTCTTGATTGATCTTATCCAAATCCAAAGAAAATGCACTTTGAAATATTGGTTTAGCATGATGAAACCTTACCGCTATATCAACCTTTACGCTCTTGCCTTTTAAGACTTTCGCAAAATATGGTTTCAGCACTTCAAACTCTGGCCTCATTTCCTTGTTCTCTACCTCGAATTCAAGTTCAACATCTGCTTCGTTAATTCGATGCCTGAAAGCGATTGCTCCAAACCTAAATTCAAGATGCTCGATTGCAACCTTGATAGTGTGCTCTACACTTGAATCATTTTTCTCATTTTGTGCATCAATGCTTTGGCGATCAAACAACGTTCCTTCATTATATAATTTAAGATAATAGATGTTCCTTTTTTGAAAAAGCCTTTCCAGATAATCAATTCTATAATCCCTGTAATCGTAAATTGTTGGAACTACTTCAGATCGTTGTACCCTTCCAATATATTGAATCAGCTTACCCTCGAACGAAAATGGATAAGCTAGAAAGACACACGTTATGTTTGGAATGTCACTCCCTTCACCAAAATATTGACCAGTGGTGATAAGTACTTGGAAATTTCCCTCCCGAAGTATTTTCCATTTATCGTTTTTTAGAGACTCAGAATCCTCACCGCTTAGAGTTATTGTTTCATATTGCTGTTTCAAGTATTGATGCAATGAATCTATGTGTTCCTTTCTTTCGGTAATAATGACTGTTTTCTTTCCGGATTTTAGTTCCTGCAGAATATCTGTAAGAATTAGTTTATTTCGTGAAGAGTCGTGAACAAGTATTTTGGATAGCGTTTCAAATTTATCTGTCTTTGAATTGAAAGGGACGACCAACTCAGTGTTTCTGATAATGATCTTGGCCCTTGGCTGATTTTCAATCTCCTGTGCTTTTATCTCCGCTATAGGTTCACCTAAGTGTATAAAGATTAGTTTTCCGTCATCATATTTCCTGAAAGGAGTAGCTGTAAGGCCATAGAGATAGACCGAATGGAGCTTGCTAATAGTATTCCTGTAAGTTACGGCTGGCACATGATGACACTCATCTATTATAATTGTGCCAAAAGCATGTTCAAGTTTTACCATTTCATCGGACTGAAGTGATTTTGTTAAACTTTGAATCATTCCAACGGTAATAAGTTTCCCTATTTTTATTTTCCCTTGACCGACTTTTCCAATGTCTTTTTTAGGAATGCCGAGAAATGATTCAATGCGCTCGATCCATTGATCTGCCAATTGCTTACGGTGCACAATAATTAAAGCAGGCTGCTTTTTTTCAGCGATAATGGCAAGTCCAATAATAGTCTTGCCCGAGCCAGGAGGAGCAACTATTACTCCAAAGTCCTTTTTAGAACATGCTTCAAATGCAACCTTTTGATATTCTTTCAATCGAATTGTTGAAACGAAAGAAACGGTACCGATCCTTCGCCTTTCGTCTTCAAATTGGTATTCTATCTTATTATCTTTACAAAACCTCAACAGTTTACCAATTGATCCTCTTGGGATAATTACTTCATTTCTTTGTTCTTCCACAAACCGAAAATAGCGTTGCAAGCCCCATGTGTTTTTTCCTATTCTCTTTTTTATTACAAATTCGGTGTTCACAAAATTCAATTCCTCTCTCAAAAAATTAATAAGCCGAATGGACAATGCAGACCTATTGACACTAACAGTATTGCTCAACCGCACGATAAGTTTCTCAGAATAGACATGTGATCTATTATTCTCTTTGGAAAACAAGCCATTGTCGCTGAGGTTACTGAACAATTCGTCCAACTTGGTGATAGATGTTCGCTTAATACTTTTCAGAAACTCCCATTGAAGATTATATGGCTCTGCTGAATTGGGATCAATAAAGCAACTATTCCCTTTGTCAAGTGCTGGCTTATGAAATGGCAAGGCAATTAGATTACCTAATCCTTTGCCCGATAAATAGTCCTGGTTGGGGAATAGCCGATCAAAACTTGAATCCTTATCGAAGATTGAAAAGACATTTGATTGCTCAAGCAGGTTTATGAATATTCTTCGGCTCTTTATTGCTTCATAAGGCTGATCAAAAAATATCCAAACGTGCCCTCCATTTCCTGATCGAGATATCTCCAAGTATGCAGAGATATTGTTTGCTTGACAAATCGCTATGAAGTTTCTGCATTCTTCCAACCAGTTTTCTTTATCAAAGTCAGCTGCAATGAACCATGAGGAATTATTTGACAGCATTGGATAAATGCCAATCAGTTGATCGCCATTTAAGTGTTTCTGAATTTGCCCATCAGTCAATGGCTTGTAGCTTTTGTCATTGTAATCTTTAAAAGATCCACCCTTTGCCTTATGCACCCTGTACATGTATGGATCAAATTGATAAGATGGCATGTATCCACTCTTTTTATCTTTTTCCCAACGAATAGCAAAGACATCATCTCTGCCTTTGAAAAAGGATTTGTATAGGTCAAGCTGATCGGTTTCGAACATAGTATTTTCCGATTTTGGTTGGTAAAAATAGTTGATATAAAACTTTAATGTGTTGGCGTGTGCTGGCCTGGCCATAACTATGCGAGCCGCCAAGGCGAACGAAGGGGTCTCCCCGAAGTGAGTCCGCGAGCGGGAGGTAGGGTGTGAGCAAAAGAGCACGCACATAGTAAGTGCGGTGCGAACTATGAGGAAGTGACTGCAGCGACAGCATGTGACCAAGGAAGAGGCACGCAGCGAACAAGGGCTGGCGTGTTTTTTTGCTTGGGTGTGTTGATTGTTGAAAGGAGCCGGAAGTGTGTCGGCCAACAATACGTTGTGCAGCTGCACTGGAGTGAATGGAGTTTGTGGTTATGTGCGAAAACCCTCTATTAATCACAGAAAAAAATACTAACTGAGCAAATGACCCAAACGGAATGAACGTGCGCAATGTAAAGCGAATGTAACGCAATGAAGTGTAATGAAGGACGACTGAACGAAGCGGGATGCAGGACACATGAGCTGCCGTGACGAATGACGCAGCCAAAGCAAAAGTCATGACAGCATGAAGCGCAGCGTAACCCGCCAGGAGGCGGGCGAACAGTTGGTGCTGCTTGAGGGATTGGATTGAGGGAAGCGCAGCACGGACTGTGAGTGCTGGCGTGATCTTTTGCGGCAAGGAAGTAGGAACACCTTATTAACCTGCGGGGGATGTGCGGTGGGGCACGTGTTCTATTTCAATGCATTAAAAAATATCGTTTTTGGGTAGTGTGAGTACCTAAATTATGGAAAATTTAATGAGCGCATGAGTAGGCAAAATTTTAGATTAAGTGAGCCACCTGGCAGCGAATTGGGTAAAATCTAAGATTAAGTGACCGACCGATGAGCATTTTTTTGTGATAAGTACCGAAAAGAGGTACTTATCACAAACTTTTGCTCAACTCTGAAAATCTATAATCCGGCAGCTAATCAGAATTAGTGCCGGAAATTGGATTTGTTTCAACAGGCTATAGCCTGATATTTTGGATTGATTTATCAGGTTATAACCTGATTATTTTGACCAGGCTTTTACGCGATTATCAACTTCTGTTTGAATTTCTGCATTGTCTCTATAAATCAAGTTCGATTTTATCCATGCATACCGTGATAGTCAATGGATAGCTTTTTTGCATATTTTCTTAATGGCTTATCGCTACTTAGAACGGTTGCGTCTCCAAGTTTTTTAGCTATAAAAATAACGGAGAGGTCTTCCGGTGTAAGTGCTTTTGGATGATCTTGTTCCATCAATGCTAATTGCTCTTCACCTGTAAGAACATGTACTGTTAATTTCTTGTTCGACTCGTATCCTTCTAAAATCTGCTTTTGTTCCGGATAGAGCTCATTGATTATGTCAGCTGTAGTATGAATATCTAACTCAAGGCCAAAGAATTTGGCCGTGAGATTAAGATTAATCACATCTATAAAGATGCAGGCATCCGTTACGACAATTTTCATTAGCCAAACACAAGATATTTTTCACGGAATTCTGCAAGCTTCACATTGGAGAGTGCTGCCGCTTTACTCATAGAAATATGCTCTTCGGCCAGCGCACGTAATAACAACTGATTAAAACGATAGGACTCTTCCTGACCCTTATAATCAAACTCAATTGGTTCTTCCATTTTGAAGCCCATCTGACTAATAAAGAACATGAATTGTTTGAAGTAGGATTCCGAGATTATATCCAAGTCTTTCATTCGATATGCGATTGCCTGAATGGAAATACCATACTGCTTTTTGATTGCGCCCAGCTCGGGAATCAGGACCTTATGGCGTTTTGCACCTACCTCTTTAATTAAAGTATCTTTTGGTAGAAGCATGGCAGCTGCAAAGTAATGGCAGTATTTTTCTTTCTCCTTGTCTGTTAATCCCTCCAGGTTTAACACCAAGTGACCAAGCTCATGTAATGCAGTAAACCGCTTTCTATCTAATGATTTTAGCTTTATGCTATTCAGTACGATTACAGGAACCTGTTTATTGTTAGCCCATGCCGACAGACCATCAAAGCCATCTTCCGATGGAATCTCCATGACTTTTATATTGTTGTCTTCCAAGAGTTCAATCAAGTTGAAAATCGGATCAAGCCCCAGGTTAAGTTGTGCTCTAAGTTTGGTTACAAACTCTTCTACCTGTTCTTTAGAGCGAATGGGCTGATGAGGAAAGTTGATGCTGAACTTAGTCTCAATATTCAGGATTTCCTCTAACTCAAGGTACCGGGCCAGTATGTCTTTGGTTCTTTCAATCAAGCTGCTTTTACCCTTCGAGGAGAAACGAGTTAGTTTTCTGAACTCAATTTCTTCAAGCTCCACAACTTCTTTTCTGAAAAAGTAATCTGGACGGACACCGAGTGCATCGCATAGATAGCCGATCATTTCACTATCCGGCATGAAATCTCCCTTCTCGTATTTGTGAAGGGATTGCCGGGATACACGATTTTCCAGCTTTTCAGCCAAATCATGTAAGGAAAGACCAGCCATGATTCTGGCCGACTTTAGCCTTTCAGCAAATTGATTCATAATATGATTGGTTTAACGTGGAATAACACAAAAAGGGAATATTTAGTTTACAAATGTGTAAAATATAAGTCAATTTGTCAACTAAATACGTTAACCATATTTGCCATGGTAATGGGGCGCCTTTTCTCGCTCTATTATCGCAACTTAGTCTGATACAAATTGTCAAGTAAGGTTTAATATTTTGGCCCAACTGAGATAGGAATTAGAAAACAATGACACACGATAAATCACTTCATGATTTCAATAAAGAAGTAATTTGTTCTTTCAAAGACGAACGTTATTCAGTTCGTGACAACGGAGCAGTATTACGGCATGCCCGCGAAGGCAAGAGACCTCGGCCAACCGACAACCAATGGACTTTTGGAAAGCAAAATGACATGACCGGCTATATGGAAATTGCCTCTGTTCGTGTCCACATTATTGTTGCAACCGCCTTCCACTCCCTTCCGTTATGGTGATCAAATCAGGCACAAAACCCGACAGGGGCATTTGCGCCTGCACTTTGAGGCCGCCTTTACGCTTGCCATTTAATGGATTGCGCCCCACTCCTTTGAACACATCCACGAACAAGGTGATCGTAGTGGCATCAAAGAGTTTTACGTGGGCAGCATCCACCTCTCCATTGATGGGCAGGGAAAAACAGCTGTCCGACAAATAAGTCTTATACTGCTGGTAAAGCAGTCCATACAACTCCCCGAACACAT
>JAYVTB010000039.1:0-59238 GCA_043774805.1 Cyclobacteriaceae bacterium
GTGCTAAGTGAATTTAAAAAACTGAAAATACTTAAACACCAATACTATGGAAGTAGCCAAAAATCAGCAACTTAGTTGTGACAAAGTAGAGTTAACTTAAATTACTTTAACGATTTTTTTAGATTAGGTTTATTGGAGCTGTTCTGCACTTGGTTAGAGTTTCTACTGCAGATAAAAATTATCCTCCTCCATATTCTCCGTCCAATTGTATTCTATTTCAAAAGCCACCTTGCGGGCAAAGTCAATTCCGTGGGTATTGCTGAGAAATCCCAACGTCATATCCATGCCGGCACTCACCCCGGCAGAGGTATAATATTTTCCGTCTTTTGTCCAGCGGGCTTTCCTGATCCAGTTTACTTTTTCTCCCTGTGTCATTACCCAATCAAAAGCTCTTTTGTTTGAAGTGGCTTGTTTGCCATCCAACAAACCGGTTCTCGCCAGGATTGCCGTTCCTGTGCAAACCGTGAGCACGAACTTGCCCGACTGTGAAAGATCTTTGACCTGCTCTATAAGAAGTGTGTTGTCAACTTCTTTACGCGTGCCATATCCACCGGGAATAAGAAAGATATCATGATCACTTTTTGCTTCGCTGATCTTTTCCGATTGAACGGCAACGCCATGATAATTCCTGATCAATCCTCCTGACTCCGAAAGAAACGTAATCTGGTAATGATCTTTTAATCGCCCGAATATTTCTACCGGACCGAATACATCGAGTGTTTCAAAATCATCAAATAATAAGATGGCTACTTTCATCATCATCACTGCCCCACCATAAACACCGCATTGGAGAATATCATCTTTCCGCTTTCCCAGAAGCAGCGGAACATCGGGTTGTCGGCCATGTAAATCACATTGCCTTTTCCTTTGTCTTCTACTCCAAACACCAACGTATTCTCCAGGTCCTTGTTGATTTTTACTCCAGCAAAACCAATCAATGGCTTTTGTTTTCCTTTCAGGATTCCCACATTCCAACCTTTCTCAAGATATGCGTAGTGAAGCGTGTTCGTGCGCAGGGAATAATATGTCTCTCCCAATCCAAAGGCCAACGGATGCGACTTATCCAAACTTATTTTATAGATAGCACCAAAAATATTGTCGGAGAGTTCTTTACGCTCCGCCTCATTGTATTTCACGGGGCCTTCTTTCTCCAGTTGCTCTTTGGCCACCTTCTCGGCTTGCTTCTTGGCATCTTCAGTGGTATATACTTTCAATCCAAATCCTTTCTTATCAGCAAAGCTTGACGTTGAACTTGCCAATAAAATCATTTTGCCTCCATCACTTACCCATTTGTCCAGCGCACCTAAGGTGGCTTCATCAAACATTTTATAATTTCCGTCAGGGGCAATCAACACATTGTATTTGGATAAGTCTACATTCCGAAAGGTTTCAGTATTGAGAATTGAAACCGGGTAGTGAATTTGCTGCTCGAAGAAATGCCACACTTCCCCATGACCCAATGACGAAGTCTGATCGCCACCCAACAAAGCAATACGCGGTGGCTCCAGGTAATTTATTTCGGAGGAACCGAAATCTGAACCTTTATCAGCGTAGCCAGTAGAGGTGGTATATATTTTTCTTCCCAATGAATTTGCCAACGACTGAACGGCATTGTCAAAATCGGCAACACCTTCATTGTTTCTTCGGGTAATAATCAATGAACCCGGTTCAAAAGTTTGTGCGTTCAACACAAATCCTTTCTCGCTGGAGCGAACCTTGATACCTTTCTTCATCAGCGCAGCGAGAAACTCTACGTAATTCAAACTCTCATAGCGGAAAATGTATGCATACGGTTTGTTGGCAATAGCCTCATTAACCACTTTCTTAGGTTGATAGGGTTTTGCTACTGCAATTTTTTCATTGAGCGCAAAGGCCTTCAGTCCATAGCTATAAATTAAATTCCACGCTGTGACATCATAGGTGAGGGAATCCGTGAGTTTTGATTGTGGCTCAAACACCGTGGTAATAAATCTTCCTTTCGGCTGATAAATATTCAGAACGATGTCATCCGTTGAGAGTGAGAAATTATTGACTGCCTGCGTCTGGTAATCGAATCCCTTTGCCGCCCGGCCAGCCGCGGCATATCCATATTGAATGCTGTGTGAAGAAAGCGAGGCGGTAAGCTTATTCAACTTATCGGAATTGTTATCGCCTTTGATCACATACGTTTTATAAGGAACAGTAGGAGTGTTAATGGTCTCCTTAAAATATTTCTCAAATTCATCCACCAGGCGGTTGGCGTGTGTGGACGCCATTTCAATCGTAGCCATTCCGGTAGTGAAGTGATGAGTGAGGCGATCCTTCAAGGTCATCGGGTCGCCCTCGGTGGTGGTCACGATTAGTCCGGCACCAATACCTCCTTTTTCATACGTCATACCAATAGCACCATTGTAAGTGGGATAGGTATCACCATAACTGGGATAATATAAATCGAACCGTTCTTTGGTGAAGTATAACCAACCCTGTTCATCAAAATACTTGGCATTGTTTTTACCAATGGTATTTTGAAATTCGCGCTGCCAGGGAGTGATCACTTCATGAAATGGCTCAGCAGCAGGAGCAAAATAGTAGGGCGTATTATAACCCTGCTCATGGTAGTCCACATGCACGTGAGGCATCCATTGATTATAAATTTTTATGCGTTGTTGCGATTCGATCTGTGTCTCCCACGCCCAGTCGCGATTCAAATCAAACAAATAATGATTGGCTCTTCCGCGTGGCCAGGGTTCTGAATGTTCACGCGCCTGTGGATCAGGATTGGGAGGATTGTTTCCATACTGATTAAAGAAGTTGGCAAAGCGATCGCGGCCATCGGGGTTGATACACGGGTCCATGATCACTACTGTATTCTTTAGCCACTCTTTGGTTTTCGCATTATCTGGATTCACCAGCTCGTAAATGGTTTTCATAGCTGCTTCCATGGAATTGGCTTCATTGCCGTGCACGTTGTAGCTAAGCCATACGATGGCCACTTTCGTGGAAGGAGCGCCCTCCATCATGCCAGCACGTTTCAAATTATCCTGGCGGATCTGCTCAATGTTTTTGAAATTTTCAGGCGAGGCGATCATTGCATAAATCAACGGGCGATGTTCATAGGTTTCACCATACTTCATCACCTGAACGTTTGTCATCGCCTCATCAACATGTTTAAAGTAGTCTGCCATGCGATGATGGTAGGTGAAGCGATCGCCCAATTCGTAGCCCAGAAACTCGGCAGGTGTCTGAAGTTTGGCCTGCGAGTGTGAAAGAATTGAAATACCCAATATAATTGCTGTAAGAAAACTTTTCTTCATAATTCAATTAAGTTAACGATCACAAGGTGTCGAAAAATTATTTCTGCCTCAATAGTTTTTTGACTTGCGGAGTGTGATGAATGATGTGCTCTCCAAAAAACTGAAGCGTTTGCTGAATGTTGAGCATGCCAGCAATGGGATGTCTATAAACCTTTCTTTTCAACTGATCGTCTTGAAAGCGCTCAAGCACCTTTCTTAATTCGCTCCTTACATTTTCCCACGCTTCGTTTAATTTATCCGCAGTTTGATAGGTGGTGGTGTTCTCCGCTAAAATCCTGGGGGCTTTAAATTTCAACGGCAACCGCTGAGAGATAATTAAAACAATCATCTTAACCTCCTCAGTCAGTCCAGTATTCGGTGCGTTATGAATACCTAAGATTTTTTTATTAAGGTAGTTGACCGAAAGCTGCTCGGAAGAAATTAAATGCGATAGCACCTGGGCGATGGACCACTTGCCCTCTGGATGGACACTCATTTCTTCATTTGAAAGCGAAGAAACCAAGCTCAACAATTTGCTTCGTTGCCTTTCCAATTTGTCAAGTCGCGCTTTTAATGAATGGTTCAAGACGGGATGGTTTGACATAAAAGTAGGAAATTTAAGTTGGTGAGATCAATACCATTTTTTACATTTAATAACCTCAACCCATAAACCAATCCAACATGAACACAAATTATGCAGGCTTCTGGCTACGCTTAGTAGCCGTAATTATTGATGGAATCATCATAGGTGTTGCTCAATCGCTGGTTATTGTTCCCATATTGGCGGCAGTAGGCTTAGGCTTTGCCAGTGGTGCTAACGATATGGATTTCTCCGATCCGGAACAGACTGCGGGAATGATCGCGTCCATTGCCGCATTGATGGGTGGTTATTGGATATTGGCGATGTGCATTCAAATCCTCTACTTCACGTTCATGGAAAGTTCAAAGTTTCAGGCCACGATAGGCAAGATAGCGTTAGGTTTAATTGTAACAGACCTGAATGGAGGAAAGCTTGATTTTTCTAAAGCCTTTATCCGCAATCTCTGCAAGATCATTTCAAACATTACTATGCTGATCGGCTATATCATGGCCGGCTTTACGGAAAAGAAACAAGCACTGCACGATATGATCGCAAGCACGCTGGTGGTAAAGAAATAGTTTGACAAGGTGTTCTATCCCTTCAAGGTTAGGACACCTTACACAAAAATTGAATCCGACCTTTTTGAATTTCTACCCGTGCCGGTAAAAGCCCTGCCAGTTCTCCTTCGGTTTCAATCCACGCAGCATCGGGAGAAGTGATTTCCAGCTCGGTAGCAGTAGAATAGAGCACATGACTGTCTTTCACAACCCTTTTCGTCTTTAATGTTTGCAAGACAAAAAGAAATTTCAACAACGGCATGTCTGTAGCGATGAAGGTGGAGAACACACCATCATCCGGTTGTGCTTCCGGTGCGATATAAATTTTATTGCCAAACGATTTTCCATTGGCAATGGCGATAACACGAGCATTTCCCTTCCATGACCAGTGAGATGTTCGTACTTCAAATCTTTCAGTAGGATGAGTGAAGAACGTATTCAACACACTTGCATAATAGCGGAAGCTTGTTCCCATCCATCGCGGCAAGCGTTCCAGCCGGTGCACCGTGGCCGGGCCCATCCCTAAACTGGAAACATTCATGAAGTATCGCTCCACAGCATTTCCTCCTTTATTGAAACAGAAAACTTTTCCCACATCGATGGATCGGGGATTATTTTCTTTCAGGAGTTGCAGCAACTGGGCTACCTGACCAGAAATATTCATCATTCCTGCAAAATCATTTCCAGACCCAAGAGGAATGATACCAAGTGCGGGGAGTTTGGCAGCACTGGTTTCCAGCATTCCATTAGCTACCTGGTTCAATGTGCCATCACCACCAGCAGAAATGAGTATATCATACCCTTTAGTAACAGCTTCACCCGCTAGTTGAATTGCATGACTGGGAAATTGCGTTTCAAAAACATCCGTAGAGAATGCTTGCTGTATAGAAGGGAGAATCTGGCGATAGAATTTCTTCTTCTTTCTTGAGATACCATTGATGATGATCGCTATTCTCAATACTCAATTCATTAGCGGAGGCTATCTATTAAATTGATCGTAGCTTATTTACAATTCTTTTTGATGACCGCCTTTGCATCCGTGGAACCGAGTTCTTCGGCATGCTTCAGATCCAGGCATCCATCATAGTTATTGTTCATCAGCAATTTTACCAATCCGCGTTGATAGTAGGTTTCAGAATCCCCAGGATAGAGCTCAATCGAAAACGTATAATCCTCTACCGCACCTGCATAATCTTCCTTTGCTGTTTTGCTCAATGCCCGATTATCATAGTACACCGGATTGCTATCATCCAACTCAATGGATTTGGTGTAGTCCGCAATAGCGCCATCTTGATCTTCCATGGTGTGTTTGAGCACGCCTCTCAGGTTATAGGTTTCTGGATCGGTGCCTTGCAATTCAATGGCTTTATCATAATCTGCAAGGGCGCCTTTCAAATCTTCTGCTGCCGTTTTTGCCAACGCCCGGTTTTCATATTTGAACGGGTCCTTCGGGTCTAACCGGATTGCTTCATTATAATCAACAATGGCTTTATCAAATGTAGACGTATTGTAAAATGCCACTCCGCGATAATTATACAGGTTCGCATCAGCTTTATCCAATTCAATGGCTTTCGTATAGTCGTCTATCGCGCTTACAAATTCTCCTAACTCAGATTTAACCAGGCCGCGATTAAAAAATTTATCTGCATCTACAGGGCCCAGTTCCAGGGCTTTTGAAAAATCAAAGTAAGATCCCTGTAAATCCTCCACGTTGTATTTTGCAAATCCGCGATTCGTGTATGCTTCGGCATAGCGGGAATTAAATTTGATTGCCTTATCAAGATCGATAATGGCAGATTCATCATCTCCTAAATTAATTTTTGATTCCGCACGAAAATTAAGTGCTTCAGCAAATGTGGAATCAATATCCAGTGCAACACTAAAATCACTGATGGCTCCATAGTAGTCTTCCATGCCCATACGAACCTGACCCCGAAGTGAAAGTGCTGCTTTATTCTTTGGATTGGCATCCAGGATTTTAGTAAGATCAGCTTTGGCCGCTGTGTAATTTTTTGCTTGCAGTTTTTTACGCGCAGCCTCCAACGCAGCATCGGACTGCGCCATGGCAAAAACCGGGATCAACAGAAAGAGAATAATAAATCGCTTCATAGAACGGTGTTCATCTTATCTGGCAAGTTAACAAGATTTGATTTAAATCAATTGATACTTTCCGATGAACCGCTCCACACATTTTTTGAACCACTTTAGCGGATAATCGTAAATTGCCTTGATAAACCTTACGCATATATGAAATATTTAGTCACACTTCTGTCCCTCTTTCTTTACAGCTACAGCACCTGGGCGCAGGAAAAGCCGCTGGACATGAAGATGGATTTTGAACAATACGATCCTCCGTCTACGCTTAAGGTAGAAGAACATAAACTCAAGAAATCCAAGTTTCCATTTATTGATATTCATAATCACTACGGCAACATGAACACAGCCGACTTGAGTGAGCGCGTTAAGTTTATGGATGCGTTAAATATGGGCGTGATGGTGAACCTGAGCGGCAGAGGATTCAGAAGCAGTGGCGATCACCTGGAGAAATCATTCGAGAATATTGCCAAACAATATCCAAACAGATTCATTCTATTTACCAATGTTGATTTCACAGATATTGATAATCCGGAGTGGGCCGGCAGGATAACCAAACAACTTGAAGATGATGTAAAGCGTGGCGCGAAGGGGTTGAAGATTTATAAGAATCTTGGCATTCATATGAAAGACAATAAAGGCAACCGCATTCACATTGACGATCCACGTATCGATCCCATCTGGGCCAAATGCGGACAACTCGGAATACCGGTGCTAATTCACTCTGCTGATCCAAAACCTTTCTGGGATCCGATCGATGATCAAAATGAACGCTGGTTGGAATTGAAGCTACATCCCGGTCGCAGGTATGACGAAAGTTTTGCCAGTTGGGAAACGATTATCTCGGAACAACACAATGTGTTTAAGAAACATCCGAAAACAAAATTCATCAATGCCCACTTGGGTTGGTTTGGCAATGATTTGAAAAAGCTGGGCGAGTTGATGGAAGCGTATCCTAATATGTACACGGAGATTGGCGCTGTGATTGCGGAGTTGGGTAGACAACCACGTGCCGCAAAAGCATTTTTAACGAAATATCAGAATCGTGTACTTTTTGGGAAAGACAGCTGGGTGCCCGATGAATATGAAACGTATTTCAGGGTACTGGAAACCGAAGATGAATACTTTCCTTATCACAAGCGCTATCACGCTTTCTGGAGAATGTATGGCATTGGTTTGCCTGATGAAGTTCTGAAGAAGATTTATTATAAAAATGCTATGAGTCTGATTCCTGGGATTGACAAGAGTTTATTTCCCAAATAAAAATACATGAACCACAAAGGCACGAAGGACACGAAGACACACAAAGTTCTTAGTGAAATCATTGTGACTTGGTGGCTTAGTGGTTCAATAGATAAACACTTTTTACTATGAAAAATATATTTACACTGATCGTATTGTTCTCTTCTGTTTTTGTTCAAGCGCAGAAAAAAGAGGTGCTTACCAACGCCCAAAGTTTTATGGGCACACTCACGCCTGAACTAAAATCCAAGGCTCAGTTTCCATTTGATGATGCAGAACGGTTTAACTGGAACTTCGTACCGATTCAACGAAAGGGAGTTACCTTTTATGATTTCACTCCAAAGCAACGTGAAGCTGCCATGACATTATTGAAATCTTCCTTAAGTGAACAAGGATATCAAAAAGCAACAGCCATCGTCAACCTGGAAAATATCTTAAAGGTGGTGGAGAACCGTGGAGCAGATGATCATTACCGCGATCCGATGAATTATCACTTCTGGGTATTTGGAGCACCCGATGAGAAGAACCCCTGGGGATGGCGTTTCGAAGGTCATCATGTCTCATTAAATTTTTCTTTGCTGAATGGAGAAATTGTTTCTTCAACTCCTTCTTTCTTCGGATCAAACCCGGGCATTGTTAAAGAAGGAAGCAGCAAGGGTATGGAGGTTTTAAAACAGGAGACTGATATGGGTTTTTCCCTCGTGAATTCTCTTTCTTCTACACAGCGCAGTACTGCATTATTATCAGAAACGGCTCTCCCGGAAATCGTTAGTGGAAATAACCGAAAGGCGATGATGCAAACACCCGCTGGATTGAGTTTTAAGGAAATGAATAAAGATCAACAAGCAGCGCTTTTGAAATTACTTGATGTGTATGTAAAAAATTATGCCTTTGGATTCAGCAAGAAGTTGATGGAGAAAATAACGAAAGCCGGGATTGACAACCTTCATTTTGCCTGGGCGGGAAGTTTACAGCCCGGTGCCGGACATTACTATCGCATTCAGGGGCCGATGTTGTTGATTGAATATGACAACACGCAGAACAATGCCAACCATGTGCACACCACCATTCGCGATCTCAATGATGATTTTGCAGAAGATATTTTAAGAGAACACTACGCGAAAGAGCATAAATAATTAAACGCAAATTCAACACTAAGGTGCTAAGAATACAAGCTCTTTAACTTTGCGTTCTTTGCGCCTTTGCGTGCAAAAAAACAGTTAATATGTATCTTAAAAGCATCCACCACATCGCCATTATCTGTTCGGATTACCAAGCCTCCAAAAAATTCTATGTGGAAATTTTAGGTTTGAAAATCGTAGGCGAGCATTATCGTGCTGAGCGGCAATCTTACAAGTTGGATCTAGCTTTGAATGATCAGTATGTAATTGAATTGTTTTCTTTTCCTGATCCCCCGAAGCGAGTAAGTGGCCCTGAAGCGGCAGGTCTTCGTCATCTTGCTTTTTCTGTTGATGATATTGAAAAATCAATTCAACACCTGAATGCAAAGGGAGTTACTACAGAACCCATTCGAGTGGATGAGTTTACGCACAAACGATTTACGTTTTTCTCTGATCCGGATGGCTTGCCGCTGGAGTTGTATGAGGAGTAGGTGATTTTAATTCAACTTTTCAGGTCTAAGACTTTGATTTATTACTTACAAATTAGAAATTCTCATATCTTAGTAACCTGTCTATGTTGCATCTTTGGAACGCCTAAATTATTCCTTGCGGTTTTATATACTCATAACCTTTCTATTCGTCAGCCTAAGTCAAGCGAATGGCTATGACTCCTTAGAAACAGCGTTAAGGCTCCATCAAAGTTCTCAATTTCAAAAAGCTCTTCCTTTTCTCATTAGTCTTTCTAAGAGGTACCTAGTCGAAAATGACATAGCTAACTATACACGTTGTCAAGTTAAAATTGCAGATATCATAAGGGCTTATGGCGGGCCGCGTGTTGCATTAATGATTCTTGATAAAACTGAACGTTTGCTAAAAGTAAAAGTTGAAAAGCCATCATGGATTTTGTCCGAAATCCTTTTAATGAAGGCTGAGTGTCTTTTTGATATTGGTTCTTACGAAGAGTATAACCGCACCATTAACGAATCTGTACAGAACAGAAAGTTTTTATCCTCACCTGATGATATTCCGACCACAGAATTTATGCATCGGGCAAAATACTATCAAAATGTTCCTAACCGCAGAGACTCGGTTGAATTTTGGGCGAAAGAATCGCTGAGATTAGCCAAATCAAATCGATCAAAATTCATTTACGTATTGCCAAGAATTTATACCCTGCTCGGATTTCATGTGCATTTGCTTAATAACAACTATTATAATAACAAAATAGAATTCTACAAGATAATCAACACCTCAAGGGCTTACTATGATTCATCCATGAGGTTGGTGAAAATGGCGCCATTAACTGATTCGATCATGTTGGGGCGCATCTATCACAACCTTGGCAATTCTTACAATAATGAAGCGGGCGTAACAAAGAAGCGAGAGACCTTCGATAAGGCAATCAGATTCTACCATCAAAGTATCGCCATCGCGGAGAAATTTGGATCACCCAGCGAACTTGCCATGAAAGACTGGGTATTGGCGGTGGCCTATGAGCGATTAAAAATCCGGGATTCTTCATTGCTTGTTTTTCAAAATGGAATGACTAAGCTCATGCCTGAATTTACACCAAAGTCCCTCCGGGATATTCCGCCTGTTGTCAAAACGTTCAATGACAAACTGTATGCTACATTTCCTACCCAAATGTTTAATCAGTTTCACTTAAAGTATAAGGAACAAGGTAAAATAGATGACCTTATTTCAGCATATCATTACGGTATTTACTGCATTCAGTTTTATCAGTATCTGGTCTCCCTAACAAAATCAGAACAGGAAACCATGAATGGTACCTATCTATATATTGATGGCACCTATCAACGGCTCGCAGAGGTAACTTCCATTCTGTCAAGTGAAACTGGGGATAAACAATATCTAGAAAAAGCATACCCGTACTTAGTATCCGCTAAGTATGCATTTCTGAATAAATCGAATGTTGATAACACCAAAAAAATTAAAGAGAATTTGGCCTATTTTGCCACTGAACTTGACCTGGTTAAAAAGAGTATTTCACGAAATAATCCAGGTTTAACTATTCAACACTATCTTACTGATTTGGTCGTGGATCAAAATCAACCAGTGGTGGGCAAAAGTCAAAAAAAGGAGCATTCAATTCGATTGGATGATTCCGTCACCATCAAAAGGCTGCAAGAAACTATAAAGGGAACAAACACAGCGATTATTGATTTTTATTCTGCCAGCTCAAATTTTAGAGTAGTCACTATTACTGAAAACCATATTGATATAACGAGTTATCGTTCACAAAAAAAAATAATTCCATTAGTATGGGGTCTAAGAAAACAAATGGTGAAACTCAAGCCACAGGAGTATGCAAAACTATCCTATGAGATTTATAACATATTTCTTGATTCTGCATTGACACACCTCCCTAAGTCGATTAATAAGTTAATTATTTGTCCTGACGAATGGTTACTACAAATCCCCTGGGAAGCACTTGTTACAGATTCTGTTGTGAATGAAAATACCTCTTATAGAAATTTACCCTACCTCAACCGAAAATATCAAACGCATATTGTTCTTTCCTTAAAGCAATTATTAAGTGAGCAGCAATCGTTCAGTCAGGATTTTATTGGAGTCACTTCTGATTTTAAAGACTCAAAGCGGTTTAGCTCCCTGCCATTTTCTTCCAGACTTGTGAAAAGTAAAGCAAAGGACTACCATGCCGAAGTCCGCAACAAAATGCCACCAGAGATAAACGATTTAAAAATTTTTCATTTGGCAGCTCATCTCAGGACAGATTCATTAAGGCCATTTCTATCCACTTTGTTTCTGAGTGATTCCGATAGCGTTTTGCTTGGTTCTGCAACGGCCCATAAATCAAAAATTGGCCTTGCTATTTTAAATGCCTGTGCATCGAGTGGTCTGTCTTCGTATGCCGGAGAAGGTACCATTGGATTTGCCCGTGCATTTTATGCAGCCGGTGCTCAAAGTGTGCTGATGACTCTTTGGAGTGTTGATGACAAAACTACCGCTGATATTCTAACGAATTTTTATGAAAATATGGAAAGCGGAAATTCGCTGGACCATTCTTTGCAAAAGGCCAAGTTGGATTTTATTGAACAAGCTCCAACAGATGACCTGGCAAATCCCTTTTACTGGGCAGGCCTTCAACTCAGCGGCAAGACTGATCCGCTGTTTGAAAAGTCATACAATAGATCAATCGTACTTTCACTGGTTGGAATCAGTTTGGTTTTAGGGGGTATATATTTTGTTCGAAGAAAAGGACGTGTTATTGCATAGCTTTCAAAGCTTTCAAAGCAGATTCCCGAATGGCAAAATCAGCACTCGTGGTTAATGGAAGAAATATTTCCTTTGCTCTTGGTTCCTCATTCAACTGCCACCAGGCTACTCCCATCATGTATTGCGTTTTTGAATAGAAAATGCTTTCAGGGTTCACCTGATCCCACATTTGAATAGCCTCGAAATTCCTTTTTAACTGCAACTCGCACCAGCCTGAGAAATATAGAAGGGTGTCACTCTTTGGATTTTGTAATAAGAGTTTTTTGAACATGACTCCTGAAGTTTGATAATCGCTAGTCTTGTAAGCGCTCATGGCATTGTTAAATTCGACATCGCTGCTTAAGCCCATTAAGATAGGGAGGCCTGGTTCAGCTATCATAAAATCTTCCGCATCGGACTTTGATTGGTAGAAGTATATCGCAAAAGTTGCCATCAATAGCATGACAAAAGCCGCGGCCATTTTCCAGCTAAACTGAAAGCGTTTTTTACTTTCCAGCGAACGGTCAAAGTCAGCCAGTTTAGTTTTCAACTCATCTGCATAAGCTTGACTTATTCCGGCAATGACTAATCTCCTTAAGGCCACTTTTTTTTGAAGCTCCGAATTGGTTTGCATTTCCCTGGTAAAGTTCACGAATTGCTCCTTGTCCAATTCGCCTCTCAGATATTTATCAATGATTTCCGATTCCTCCATTTTCGCTCAGCTTAATGCATCTTTTAACTTGCTCCTATTAATTCTCTCTTCCAGGGTCTTGAGGCATTCATACTTTTTCTTCTTGGCCACATCGGCATTTTTATAACCTATTCTTTCAGCAATTGATTCCATGTCAAATTCGCGTTCATAATACATTTGCAGAATATCCTTACAAGGGGAGCCCATTGCCATATAAAGCCTTTTTACAAGGTTGACAATATGTTCCCGCTCGTAATGTTCGTTCATTCGATTATCATGTTCAATGTCCAAATTTTCATAGGCGTTGGCTTCAATTCCCTTGCGTTTGATGGCATTCATGATAATGTTCTTACCTATACTAAAGAGATACGTCTTTATGGATACCTCAATGGTATCAGTCTTTCCTGCTTTAATATTCTTATATAATCCTACTACTGATTCCTGAAACACATCTTTCGCTTCCTCAACGGTAACCTGGTGATTGCGGATAGCCCAACTCACAAACTCATTGCGGTATGTTTCATAAAGCTGAAACAGGATTTTTTCACTGCCCGCTTTAATAGCTTCAATAATGGCCGAAGTTTCGAGGTTCAAGATATGGTCAAGGTTATTCAAGGGCTTAGTAAAATGGGAAGACTAAATGTAACTCTATCCTATTAAATAAGAATAACCCTTAAACCAGCGATTATTCAAAACCCTTTGTTGGTAGAGGAAGTTTATTTTACTCATCGAATAAACAATTATCTCCGCATCAGTAATTTTTATTTTAACGGTCCTGATACGGGAGCTTGTTCACTTCATTGTTCTTCAGATTTTTCCTTGTATTCAGCGGAAGGTTCGTTGAGTACATATTTTTTATTTGATTGATAAAAGATTTTTCCAATCCTGTCAATATGTTCTTTTAGTTCCGCATGCTCTAATCCATCGTAATAAACAATATCCACATGATACGGTACAGGTAGTTCCTCGTTTAAATAAGCATTGACATTTGCCGCCACACGTTCATTGCATTGGTCTCCTTTGATGGCCAGATCAATGTCGCTTCCTTTTTTGTATTTTCCTTTTGCCCTGCTGCCAAACACAATAGCCTCTTCCACTTGAGGATATTTTTCCAATGCCGTCAGAATTAATTGATAGCTTTTGTCAGAAATTCCAAAGGCGTTCATAACTCTCTCTTCAATGTTTGATATACTTCATACAATTCTTTATAATATTCATCCAGTATAAGGTGGTGTGCCAGTTCGGCATTTTTTTCATTGTAGGTGTGGCTCATTAAATTTCTCTTTTGGAGCATGTCCATCCATACGTCTCCGTTTTTAATTACCTCATACTTAAAACCTTCCTTTATAGCATCTCGCGGAAATTTCACTACCACTTGTTTCTCTTCCAGATAATCCTTAACGGTGTTCCAGGCCAATTCGAACGTGAATTCATAAATCTGAATGACCCCTGCTTTTTCCAGGTCGGAGAGGGTTTCTTTTGTAACAGCATCTTTTAAATGGAGAATTGCTTTTTTTTAGTGTAAGTAAAATTAGACATTTTTTTACAATGACTTGGAGCAGCGTTAATGGGCTTCAATAATTGCTTAGGTTTCGAGGGTTAAATCGGAAATTCCTCAGCTAGTGGTACGTAAATGGAGTTGATGAAAATAGCTGAAAATTTATTCTGAAGAAGTAGTCACCTATTCAATTATGAATTTACAAAGAGAAATAAACCGAAGAATCTATGATCTTTTATACTTCATTCGTCAAAAAATTTTATCTACTGTTTTTCCTTCTCTTCATGGGGTTTAGTGCAACCGCACAAGTCCCTTCCATCAATTCATTTTCTCCAGCATCTGGTAATGTTGGATCCGCTGTTATCATAACGGGCACCAATTTCAGTGCGACAACAGCGAACAATATCGTGTACTTTGGAGCGGTAAGGGCTCAGATAACTTCTGCCACTACCGCTCAATTAGTTGTAGCAGTGCCTGTAGGAGCAACTTACCAACCCATTACAGTAACAGTAAATGGTTTAACAGCTTACTCATCCAAACCATTTATTGTAACATTTCCCGGAGGTGGAATGATTGATGCAAATTCATTTGCTAACAAGGTTGATTTTACCGCTGGCACGAATCCTTATTTTGTTGCTCTTGCAGATCTTGATAGAGATGGAAAGGTGGATGTAGCATTGCCAAATTATACAAGCACTACAGTTTCAGCTTTTAAAAATACAAGCACACTAGGGGTGATTGACTTAAATTCAATGGCAAGTAAGGTTGACTTCACTTCAGCATCAGGACCGCTTCAAATAGCAATTGGCGACCTTGATGGGGATGGCAAATTAGATATGGTGGTTGTGAACGGTGGGCCATCCGTTTCGATATTCCAAAATATTAGTTCAAACGGCTCCATAACTGCAAGCTCATTTGCTGCCAAAGTTGATCTATCAACCAATACAAGTCCGCGCGATGTTGCTATTGGAGATTTAGATGGAGACGGTAAACCTGAAATAGCAGTGGTGGATGCTTCAGCTGGAGCTGGCACGAATGCGGTTAATGTCTTTAGAAACATAAGTACACCTGGAACGATAACTATCGGTTCTTTTTCAACTAAAGTTGGGTTCTCAACGGGTGCCCTTTCAAATGGTGTGGCCATGAGCGATCTGGATGGAGATGGAAAACTGGATTTGATGGTGAGCAACACCGGCAGCAATACTGTCTCGGTCCTAAGAAATATAAGTGCGGTCGGGTCAATTACAGCTGGTTCTTTTGATTCTAAAGTTGATTTTGCAACAGGCGGAACGCCAAGGGAGGTCGTTATTGGTGACCTTGATAGTGACGGTAAGCCAGATTTGATCTCAGTAAATGGTGACAACACCATGTCTGTTTTAAGGAACACGAGTTCTACAGGTACAATTACCGCGAGTTCTTTTAGTGCAAAAGTAGATTTTGTAACAGGCTCAGGCCCCCGTGGGGTTTCTCTGGGTGATTTAGATGGTGATGGAAAAATAGATGTAGCTGTGGCGAACACTGGAAGCATTACAGTTTCAGTTTTCAGGAATACAAGTACAACGGGTTCAATTAACATCAACTCATTTGCATCTAAAATAGATTTTGCTGCAGGATCGGTCGCAGACGATGTAGCCATTGGAGATATTGATGGAGACGGCAAACCAGACTTAGTTTGTGCTAATAGTGGAGGTAACTCTATTTCGATCTTCCGAAATACAAATACCACTGGTGTTCCAACAATTTCTTCATTTTCTCCAGCTTCGGGTCCGGTAGGAACATCCGTTACTATCACCGGCACAAATTTTAATGCCACACCGGCAAACAATATTGTTTACTTTGGAGCGGTAAAGGCTCAGATAACATCAGTCACATCAACACAATTAGTTGTAACCACACCTGTTGGAGCAACTTACCAACCAATCACTGTAACAGTAAATGGCTTAACAGCTTCTTCGGCACAGCCTTTTATAATCACTTTTCCCGGTAGTCAATCTTTTGATGCTAATTCTTTTGCGCCTAAAGTTGATTTAACTACAAACACCAATCCATCAAACATTGCGATTGGGGATCTTGATAATGATGGCAAGCCTGACATGGTTCTTGTAAATCAAGGTGACAATTCAATTTCTATATTTAGAAATACTGGTACGGATGGTAATATAAACTCAAATTCATTTGCACCTAAGTTTAATCTATCGGTTGGTTCAAGCCCGTACTGGCCTGCGATCGGTGACCTTGATGGCGATGGAAAATTGGATATTGCTGTAGCCAATGTGTTTAGTAATTCAGTATCTGTATTTAGGAACATCAGTGTTGCCGGTACACTAACGAGTAGTTCTTTCAGTGCCCGCGTGGATTTTAGTACAGGGTCGGCACCAACAAGTGTTGCCATTGGAGATATTGACCTGGACGGTCGTCATGATTTAGCAACGTCTAATCAGTTTAGCAATTCAGTATCCATCTTAAAGAATACTGGCAGTTCAGGAAATATTACATCCTCATCCTTTGCCGCTCCGGTAGACCTTGCAACTGGATCAACGCCATCATGCGCTGTGATTGCAGACCTTGATCAAGATAGTAAACCAGAAGTTGTTCTTGTCAATCAAAACAGTCAAACCATATCTATATTCAAGAATGTATCAAGCTCTGGAGTAGTCAATTCAAGTTCATTCGCTACAAGAATTGACCTTCCATCGGCAAGTCCACACAGGGTTTCAGTGGCTGATATTGATGGTGATGGTAAATCAGATTTAGTCTCAGCAGGCCAACCGATTTCTGTTTATCAAAATATTGGAACTCAAGGAGTAATTAATACAGGATCGTTTGCGCAAAAAATTGATTTTCCAACAGGAAATGGCCCTTATTATCTTCCATTCGGAGATTTGAATGGGGATGGAAAAATTGATTTGGTAGTACCCAACTCAGCAGATGCAACTGTTTCAGTATTTAGAAATAATAGCACCGTGGGGACTATTTCAGGAACTTCCCTAGCCGCAAGGTTAGATTACCCAGTTCAGACCCAACCGTATGGTGCCGCAATAGGAGATCTTGATGGTGATGGTAAACCAGATTTAGTTGTTGTTAATAATGTGAGTAATACCATTTCAATTTTAAAAAACACAAGCAAGCAATTTCAAGCCATCACTTTCAATAGTTTGCCAACAAAGGTTTACACGGACGCTGCGTTTTCGTTAAGTGCAACTGCTTCATCCTCTCTTCCTATTACCTACACCAGTTCGAATGCCAGTGTGGCAACAGTGTCTGGAAATCTTGTCACCATTATTAGTGCCGGCACAACAACTATAACAGCATCACAGACTGGAGATGTAATATTTGCTCCTGGCAACCCGGTAGATCAAATTCTTACGGTTAATAAATCAGCTCTTGTGGTTACAGCTATAAACACGAGTAGAAATTACGGTGATGTAAATCCCGTGTTTAGCAATAGCTATTCAGGTTTCAAAAACAGCGAAACATCCGCGGTACTCGACACTCCCCCCATTGCTTCTTCAACAGCAACTCAGACAAGTAATGTGGGAACATACAATATTGTTCCGGCTGGAGGAACGGATAATAATTACAGTTTCAGTTATGTTAATGGCACGCTCACCATTAACAAAGCGACACTCACTGCAACAGCTGATAATAAGACCAGAATATATGGTGATGCTAATCCAATATTTACCATCACCTACGGTGGTTTTAAAAATAGTGAAACCGCTTCGGTGATTGACACCGCCCCAATAGCTAGCGCCTCAGCGATCCTAACCAGCAATGTGAGCACATACAATATTGTTCCGGCTGGAGGAGCAGATAATAATTACAGTTTTAGTTATGTCAATGGTACACTAACTATTAACAAAGCAATTCTCACAGCCACAGGAGATAATAAAAACAGGTTGTATGGAGATGTAAACCCAACACCTACTATCACATATACTGGGTTTAAAAATTCTGAAACAGCGAGCGTAATAGATACAGCACCAACCGCCAGTACCACTGCCACTGTAATGAGCAATACTGGAACGTATAACATCGTACCGTCAGGGGGAATAGATAACAATTATTCTTTCACATACGTGAATGGTATACTCACTATTACAAAAGCAACCCTCACAGCCACAGCAGACAACAAAAGTAGATTGTATGGTGATGTCAATCCTGTCTTCACAATAAATTATACTGGGTTTAAGAACAGTGAAACTGCCACTGTGATTGATGCATCACCGACCGCCACAACAAGCACTATACTAACCAGTAATGTAGGAACATATAGTATCGTGCCGGCAGGTGGAGCGGATAACAACTACTCATTCACCTATGCGAACGGTACATTGACGATTACGAAAGCGACCCTTACCGCTACCGCTGATAATAAGAGCAGAATGTACGGAAGTATTAATCCAACATTTACCATTACCTACTCTGGATTTAAGAACAATGAAACAGCAACTGTTATTGATACTACTCCAACAGCAACAACGACAGCCTCACTATCCAGTATTATAGGCACATATGAAATTAAGGTTACAGGAGGAGTTGATAACAACTACGGATTTACCTATGTCAATGGAGTACTTACGATTGTTGGTTCAGAACAAACCATTACGTTTGCGACACCTGCCACCGTAGTAGAAACAATAGGTACATTTACACTTAATGCCAGTTCCTCTTCCGGACTGCCTGTCACTTTCAGCACTACGAGTACGGGAAAGATTTCTATCACAGGAAATATTGTAACTGTTACCAGTCCAGGAAGTGTAACCATAATAGCTAATCAAGTGGGTAGCAATCTATATCAGGCTGCTGCTCCCGTAAGCAAGACAATCTGCATCCTTCCTAAAAAACCAACTATAACGGCAACAGGTCTTGATAGTGAAAATGCAATTCTTACTTCATCATCAACTGACAACAATTTATGGTACCGTAACAATGCAGCTTTACCAGGAGCAACGAACTCTACTTATTTCGTTGATGGTAAGGGTTTATATACGGTTAAAGTCAATGTAGAGGGTTGCTCGAGCGAGTTCTCGGATCCTTATGCCATTATCATAACCAATGTGGTGGATGCGGATCAATCCCTCAGGATGAATGTGTACCCTAATCCGGCAAGTGAAGAGTTGATGATATTCCTTAAGCGGTGTGAAGCAAGATGAAACCTCTGAAATGATTGTGTATGATCTATTGGGAAGAGTAATGAGCAAGCAGGCAATGAAGGTGAGTGAGAATTTGTTACATATTGGTCAGTATCCCTCAGGAAATTATCTGATTCAAATCATCAACAGGTCCTTCTTATTAAATACACGGTTTGTTAAACACTAATAGATATGAGATTAACGAAAATTATTACCATAGTATTTGTTGTACTGTGCATTGGTGGATGTGATAAGGAGGAAAAATTTACGCCCAATGAAAAGACAGAAGAACTGCTCTCTGCTCAAGTATGGGAATTAACAGAGGTAAAGATTGATGGTGTGATAAATGATCTCTATTCCGGTCTTACCATTTCATTCGGTTCAAAAACATATACTACTACGAAAGGAGGTAAAGTATGGCCTGCTTCCGGCACATGGGAATTTATCGGGGAACAAGGCAATAAAATTTTGAGGAACGATGGCTTACAAATAGATATCATTAGCGCAAGCGCATCACAATTGGTGTTATCATTCACATGGAATTCGACCAACTATGATGGTGGACGAATGGCTTCTCTAAAGGGGTTGCACCAAATGACCTTTAAAAGAAAAAATTAATAGTTGGTTAGTTTCACTGTTATTATATCTAAGATGATCCAGCGCTGAGCAATAGGATTGAAATGAAATGTTTGAAACAATTTCCTTATGTTAAAAACATTAATCACCTACGTGATGAAACTATTTGCCCGCCCTCATATAGTTGATGGGGAAACAAGCGAACTTAAGTTTGAATTGGTACCTGTGAAATGTGATGGCCTCTGGGGATTTGTTGACAAATCGGGCAAAGAAGTAATCAAATGCAAATATGATCATGTAGGCACATTCATATCACTCAAGTCAGCTTATTTGGCTCCTGTGCAGTTCAACGGCCAATGGGGGTTGATTGACCATACCGGTAAAGAAATTGTCAAGTGCCATTATTCTAGTATAGAAGCGCTTTATGAAGGGATTGAACCTGTTCATAGATACCTCTGAAGTAAATACCGTGCACTCTACCTAATTTATCTACTCCGCAATACTCAACGTTCCCTTCTCCTTTGCTTCCAACGCTGATTGGCCCATCAGGTATTCATCTACGGCACGGGCTGCTTCACGACCTTCGCTGATTGCCCACACTACGAGCGACTGACCCCTGCGCATATCTCCGGCTGTAAAAATGTTTTCGATGGAAGTCTGATAACGATTTGCTTTTACATTGCCACGTTCATCATAATCAATCCCTAATTGATCAAGCAGTCCATTATGCTGTGGATATAAGAAACCCATCGCCAGCAAAGCAAGCTCGCATTGAAGTGTGCGCTCCGTACCCGGTATCTCTGCAAAACCAGGTGCTTTGCCGAGCTCTGCTTTTTTCCCTGCCTGTTCGGCAGGCAGGATTTCTACTTCTGCAATTTTAAGGGCTTTGAGGTTGCCTTGTTCATCACCAATGAATTCTTTCGTAATAATTGCCCATTGACGCTCGCACCCTTCTTCATGTGAAGAAGACGTACGAAGTATCATCGGCCAGTTGGGCCAGGGCATGGAAGCGGTGCGCTCTTTTGGAGGCTTCGGCATAATTTCAATTTGTGTCACTGACTTCGCACCATGACGATTGGATGTGCCCACACAATCTGAACCCGTGTCGCCACCGCCAATCACCAACACGTTTTTTCCTGTGGCCCATATTTCTTCTACCAGCACTTTCTTTCCACCCACTCTGCGGTTTTGTTGCGTAAGAAAATCCATGGCAAAATGAACACCTTTCAGATTTCTGCCGGGTATCGGCAAATCACGTGGAACCGTAGACCCTCCACACAAAACCACCGCATCAAAATCTTCTTTCAATTGCTCGATGGGTAAGTTTTCACCTACATTAACTTTCGTTTGAAACTTCACCCCTTCTTCCGCCATCAGGTTAATCCTGCGATCAAGCACTTGCTTATCCAGTTTGAAATCCGGAATACCGTAACGCAACAAGCCACCAATCTCATCTGCTCGTTCAAACACCGTAACATCATGACCCGCATAGTTCAGTTGAGCCGCTGCTGCTAGTCCGGCAGGACCAGAACCAACCACCGCTACCTTTTTATGAGTGCGTGAAGAAGTAATTCTTGGCTTGGCATATCCTTCCTGAAATGCTTTTTCAATAATCGTCTTCTCAATGTATTCAATGGCTACCGGAGGCTTGTTGATTCCCAGCACACACGAAGCTTCGCAGGGAGCTGGACAAATTCTTCCGGTGAACTCGGGGAAGTTATTGGTTGAAACTAAAATCTCATAGGCAAGTTTCCAGTTTCCCTGGTACACGGCATCATTGAATTCAGGAATGATGTTACCGAGTGGGCATCCATGATGACAAAACGGAATACCACAATCCATACAACGTGAAGCCTGCTTGAGTGTAATGGACTCGTCAATCACCGGATCCACTTCATTGTAATCGCTGATTCGCTTTTTTGCATCACGCTTCTTTGGAAGCTCTCTGTCCTGCTCTAAAAATCCTGTAGGTTTTCCCATGTCTCTATTGCTTCAGGCTACAAGCTTCAGGCCGCTGGCTTGAAGCATGCAGCCTGTGACTTGAAGCTAATTTTTTAATTGGATGAAAATTTAAAATCACCATTACTCATTGGTGCCTTCACAGCAGCGGTTTTCTTTTCTGCCTTGCGTTTCTCCAGCACCGCCTTGTAATCGATAGGCATTACCTTGAGGAAGTTTTTATAGGCACTTGGCCAGTAGCTTAACACATGAGCTGCTACTTCACTACCGGTATACTTGTGATGTGTTTCTATCATGGTGCGCAACAATTGCTCGTCTTCTTCATCGAGCGTATCCAGCATTACCATTTCCATGTTGCAGTTTTTTACGAAGGTCTTATTCACATCCCACACATAAGCGACACCACCACTCATACCAGCTGCAAAATTCCTTCCTGTATCACCCAGCACGATAACGGTGCCACCTGTCATGTATTCACAGCCATGGTCTCCAACACCTTCTACAACTACCTTCACTCCTGAATTACGAACAGCAAAACGTTCCCCGGCAAGTCCACGGATATATGATTCCCCTGAGGTCGCGCCAAAGAAGGCTACGTTACCCACAATCATATTGCGCGCAGGATTGAAGTTGGAGCTAGCAGGAGGATATAAAATCAACTCACCGCCCGACAGTCCTTTTCCAAAGTAATCGTTCGCATCGCCTTCTAGTTCAAACGTAACACCTCCGGTTACAAAGGCACCGAAGCTCTGTCCGGCTGTGCCGTTGAACTTCACATGCACGGTGTTTTTTGGTAATCCCGGGCCGAGATAAATTTTTGAAATCTCATTGGAGAGCATCGCTCCCACAGCCCTGTCCTGGTTGGTGATTTTAAATTCACCTTTCACCATAGCTGCATCCTTCAACGCTGGCTTGGCTAACTGGATCAATTTTCTGTCAAGCACTTCGGCAATGCCATGATCTTGCTCTTCCTGTTTGAATAATGCCGCGTCCAAACTCATTGGCTCCTTAAAGAGCAATGGCGACAAATCAAGATTTTCATACTTCCAATGATTATCCAGATTGCGCAGTTCAAGACGATCGGCCTGACCTACCATCTCATTCACCGTGCGGAAACCAAGTTCAGCCATGATCTCACGCAATTCTTCAGCAAGGAACGTGAACATGTTCACCACATGTTCTGGTTTGCCCGTGAAGAGGGCACGCAATTCTTTATTCTGAGTAGCAACTCCAACAGGACAGGTATTCAAATGACACTTGCGCATCATGATGCAACCTGCCGTTACTAACGCTGCTGTTGCAACACCCCACTCTTCTGCTCCAAGTAATGCGGCAATCGCCAAATCACGGCCAGTGCGAATTTGTCCATCGGTTTGCAATACTACTCGACCGCGCAATTTATTTCTTACCAATGTCTGATGTGCTTCCGCCAGACCCAACTCCCAGGGCAACCCTGCATGACGAATAGAACTGATCGGAGAAGCCCCCGTTCCACCATCATGACCTGCAATTAAAATTACATCCGCATGTGCCTTGGCAACACCCGATGCGATTGTTCCAACGCCAGCTTCCGATACCAGCTTAACACTGATGCGTGCTTCGCGGTTGGCATTCTTCAAATCGAAAATTAACTGTGCTAAATCTTCAATAGAATAAATATCGTGATGAGGTGGTGGTGAAATTAGTCCTACCCCTGGTGTTGAATGCCGCACGCGTCCAATCCATTCATCCACCTTATGGCCGGGCAATTGACCACCTTCACCTGGCTTGGCCCCTTGTGCCATTTTTATCTGAAGCTCTTTTGCATTGGCGAGATAATAGCTCGTCACCCCAAATCGACCTGAAGCCACCTGCTTGATAGCAGAGTTCTCCCAATCACCATTTGCTTTGCGTATGAAACGTGCTTCGTCTTCGCCTCCCTCGCCACAATTGCTTTTTCCGCCAATGCGATTCATAGCAATCGCCAATGTGCTATGTGCCTCGTGCGAAATCGACCCGAATGACATGGCACCGGTAGCAAATCGCTTGAAGATATTTTCCTTTGATTCAACTTCACTGATGGGAATCGCTTTGCCCTTCTTGAATTTCAGTAAGCTGCGAAGCGTGATGGCTTTTTCGCTCTGATCGTTGATGAGATGGGAATATTTTTTAAAGAGAGCGTAATCATTTGTTTTGGTTGACTGTTGCAACAAGTGAATGGTTTGCGGATTGAACAAGTGTGCTTCACCACGTTGCTTCCATTGATACACACCGCCCACTTCCAGCTTAGGGAATGCGTTAGCCGTTACCGGGAAAGCGAGTTTATGCTTCGCTAATGCTTCATGTGCAATATCATCCAGCTTCAACCCACCAATGCGCGAAACTGTTCCCGTAAAGTATTGATCGATCACTTCTTTGTGAATACCCAACGCTTCAAAAATCTGGGCGCCATGATAAGACTGAAGCGTGGAGATACCCATCTTGCTCATGATCTTGAGCAGCTCACCGGCAACGGCTTTCTTATAATTATAAATTGCTTTCTCTTCCGTTACGTCATCTTTGAAAGTATTATTCTTCCTCATGTCGTGAATGGTCTGATACACGAGATAAGGATTTACACCAGAGGCTCCGTAGCCGATCAATGTTGCATAATGGTGAGTTTCCCATACATCGCCTGCTTCTACCAGTAAGCCAACTTTTCCACGAAGTCCTTTGCGGATCAAATCATGGTGCACCGCTGCCGTAGCCAGCAACGAAGGAATCTGTGCGTGACCGCTATCAAAACTTCGGTCGGAAAGGATAATGATGGTAAAGCCATCTTCAATTGCATCGGTCACATATTGACATACGCGATTCAATCCATTCTCCAATGAACCGGGCTGACCATCTGCCTTGAAGTACGTATAAATTGTTTTGGTCTGAAGATGACGGTGATCAATGTATCGGATCTTTTCTAATTCGTTATTCGAAAGAATTGGTGTTGGCAACTCCAGCGTAATACAATGCTCAGGCGACTCCTCCAATAAATTCAACGAGCCGCCTACATGTGAAGCCAGTGACATTACCAATCGCTCACGAATCGGATCGATAGGAGGGTTAGTAACCTGGGCAAACAACTGCTTGAAGTAAATTGATAAGTGCTGCGCCTGTTTGGAAAGTACGGCCAACGGAATATCACTTCCCATCGAGCCCAAAGCTTCTTTACCGGTCTCGCACATTTGCGTCAGAATCACCCGCAAATCTTCTGAAGTAAACCCAAATGAAATCTGACGCTTCAGGAAAGTAATGGGATCATATTTATGGAAACTGCCACCTGGTTCAGGAAGATCTTGTAGACGAACTTTATTTTCGCGCAACCATTTTCCATAGGGCTGGCGCGTGCAGATGTCTCTTTTTAACTCATCATCGCTAATGATGCGGCCTTGCTCCAGGTCTACCACAAACATTTTTCCTGGTTGCAGTCGACCTTTGGTAACCACCTTGGCGGGATCCACATCCAGCACACCCACTTCCGAGGCCATGATTACGATATCATCATCGGTAACAACAAATCGTGATGGGCGAAGGCCGTTTCGATCGAGCGTAGCACCAACAATTTTTCCATCCGTGAACGTGATAGAGGCTGGCCCATCCCAAGGCTCCATCAGATTGGCGTGGTATTCGTAGAATTCGCGCTTCTCCTGGCTCATTCCTTCATTGCCGTCCCACGCTTCGGGAATCAGCATCATCATCACATGAGGAAGAGAACGACCCGCGTGCACCAGCAATTCTATCGTGTTATCTAAGTTCGATGAGTCGGATTGTTTCGGGTTACAGATGGGAAGAATCATGTCTAATTCTTCACGCGTAAAATGCTCAGAAGCAAAAAATGCTTCCTTAGCCTTAAGCCAATTAATGTTACCCTGCACGGTGTTGATCTCGCCATTGTGCGCAATGAAACGGAAGGGCTGAGCCAATCGCCAGGAAGGAAAAGTATTTGTTGAAAAACGCGAGTGGATTACTGCTAGTGCCGAAACCACATCTTCGTGTTCGAGGTCAGCGAAGTAAGGACGCAACTGACCCGAAGTAACCATGCCTTTGTAGGCAATCGTTTTATAGGAAAGAGAGGAAAAATAAAATTGATTATCTACCCCCTTCACTGAATCGGTAATGATATTGGTCGCGTATTTTCTTAAGATGAAAAGCTTGCGTTCAAAATCATCTGGATTGGAAATCGCGTCAGACCTCTTGATAAACACTTGCTCCATCACCGGTTCCGCCTTCAATGCCGTATCTCCTAAGTCAGCATTATTGGTGGGCAGAATTCGATAACCCAACAGGGTCATTTTCATCTGCTTGATTTTACGATTAAGTACCGTACGGCACTCTTCGCGCACTTTTTTATCGCGAGGAAAAAATACAAGACCAACACCATAGCTTCCGTAAGCTGGAAGTTTGAAGCCCAGCTTGCTGCACTCGCTACTAAAAAATTCATGAGGCACCTGGATAAGAATGCCGGCACCATCGCCCGTATTTGGTTCGCAACCACAGGCACCGCGATGCTGCATGCGCTCGAGCATGGTGAGTGCGTCACTGACAATCTGGTGCGATTTGTTGCCTTTCATGTTGGCAATAAAACCAACACCACACGAGTCCTTCTCGAATGAAGGATGATATAATCCCTGTTGTAATGGTTCTTTCAATTCAATTTTCTATTTAGGTAGACGTAAGAGCCTCACAAGTTAATGTGATTGTCAGTTAGTTAAGCAAAATCTTAAACAGAATATTTAAAAATTATTTCAAAACAAACTAACACTTAGTAGCGAAATCGGTTGATGAGAAATGATTTTAGGAGCAGGAATTTTTCAGAAAACCATTGCACTCCGGAGCGATCCTTTCCAACACCCTCATTGAAATCGAAATTCCATTGGCTATATTGAATTCTTCAAACTCACTGAATGTGAAACAATCACTCTTCTTCCTGTTGCTTTTGGTTTCGGTCAGGCTCGTGGATGCACAATCTTACACCGTTGAAACCGTGCCCAATACCAAGCTCATCAACAACAGTTATGTCGTTAATCCTGATCAACTGCTCAGTGAACAGACGGTGGGTGAAATTAATCTCATCCTCGATTCGCTCGAGAAAAAAACTTCCGCACAGGTTGCCGTGGTCGTGTTGAACTCTATTGGTGAAGAAGACATTTTCAATTTTGCTCAATCACTTTTTGTGAAATGGGGAATTGGTAAATCGGACAATGACAATGGCTTGCTGATTCTGTATGTTCAGGATAAAAGAACGTTGAGGTTTCACACGGGATATGGACTGGAAGGAATGCTGCCCGATGCCATTTGCAAACGCATTCAATCTCAATCGATGCTGCCCCGTTTCAAGGAGGGGAATATTGATGCCGGCATGAAAGCAGGCATAGAGGAGTTGAATAAAATTTTAACTGATCCATCCTCTGCAGCCGAAATCAAGGAAGTGAATTCCACCACCGAAGACATCTCAGAACAAGGAGCTATTAGCTTTTTGCTGGTGCCGATATGGCTCATCATTGGGTTGATTGGATATTTTTCAAAACGCAAATCAGGATTTTCCAATTCAAAGAAATTTTCGTCCGAAGTTCCTCATTCAAAAATGAGTTCAGGCGCTTGGTCGCTTTGGTTTTTCTTCCTTCCAATCGTGTTATTTATCGTTCTTGGGTTTGCTTCAGATTGGTTCATCTACATAGGAGGTTTATATGGCTACGCTGCCTTGTTGGGGTTGACTAAATATAAACGCGTGGTGAAAGAAGCGAATTCCTGGTTTGCAAAAGAAGAGTACCATGCTGTTCATCATTTTCTAAACGATCAAAAAGCAGGTTTCATCGCCATGGCGATTTTCTTTCCATTGCCGTTCATTTTTGTTTACCTGCATTTGAGAAAGAAAATAAAATCGATCAGGACAAACCCAAGAACCTGTAAAAACTGTGGGGGAAAAATGATTCGTCTTGACGAAGTTGCCGAAGATGAATACCTCTCCAAAGAATCTCAATTTGAAGAGAACCTTAAATCCATCGACTATGATGTTTGGAAATGCAGTGGTTGCGGACAGGTAAGCCTTGAAGCCTACATTAATGAAAAGACAAAATTCAGTGAGTGCCCTAAATGCAAGACCTATGCTTTTTACACGGCCAGTTCAACAACCAAAGTTTCTGCCACAACAAGTCATTCAGGCACCATGGAAGTGGTGAAGGAATGTAAATTTTGTAATCATCGGAAAATAGATACCGAGTCAATTCCAATGATTGTTGTCTCCGATTCCAGTTCGTCTTCCTCCTCTTCCAGCAGTTCTGGAGGAAGTTGGGGTGGCGGCAGTTCAGGTGGTGGTGGAGCCAGCAGCAGTTGGTGATACATTGATCGTCAACCCTCGGCTTCTCATCCGAATCTCATCAAAATTTCCTAACCAGTTCACCCAGGGTTTTTAATCCGTGCTCTACTTTGTCGCTCCATGGTAAACCAAAACTTAGGCGGAAGTAATTATGAAACTGACCCTGGGAAGAAAATATCTGCCCTGGGGCAATTCCAATATTGTGTTTAAGTGCTTTCTTATGGAGTCTATATCCGTCCGCCTTTTTGTTCATCTCTATCCAAAGAGTAAAACCTCCCTGTGGTCTTGACATACGGATGTCGTCCGGAAAATATTCAGTAATGGCTTGCGCGTATCGAAGGCTTTGCGTGTGCAATGCTTTTCGCAAATGTCTTAAATGAAGTTCGTACCTACCGTTTTGTAAGAAATGCGCGATCGATGCCTGAGCCAACGTATTGGTTGCAATGTTATGCATGCGCTTCAAACGAATTACATTCTCTTTGAATTTACCAGGTATCGCCCATCCAATTCTAAAACCGGGAGCGAGAGATTTGGAAACCGAAGCACACTGCAACACTAGTCCTTTCTTATCAAATGCTTTGCAGGTTTTAGGTCGCTCCTTTCCAAAAAACAATTCACCGTAAATATCATCCTCAATAAGGGGTATGTCTTTTTTCGCCAGTAACTCTACTAGCTGCTTTTTATAGAGCTCAGGGATACTGTTTCCGGTAGGGTTATTGAAGTTGCAGACAAAAACACATGCTTTGATATTGAATTTAGGAATTGCTTGTGATAGATAATTCAAATCGATGCCCGTATGCGGGTCGCTCGGAACTTCTACCACTTTTAATCCAAGACTTTGCATCACCCGGAATATTCCATAAAAAGTTGGGCTTTCAGTGGCTACGGCATCACCAGGCTTGGTCGTTGCCTGCAAACAAAATGAAATTGCTTCCATACATCCAGCGGTGATTACTACATCATCTTCACTGGCCGCTCCGCCCCAATTGAATGAATGCCTCGCAATCTGGCTACGCAATAATGCATTGCCCTGAATATGTTCATAATCCAAACAACAATCCTTTGTGTTATTCATCACATGCATCACCGACTTTTTGATTTTAGCCGATGGCAAAAGTGAATGATGAGGTGCTCCAAGAGAAAACGAAAGTAATTTGTCTGATCGCAAGTCATTGTAAACACTGGAAATCATATCATCCAGGGTCACCGGCAGCGCTTCATCTATTGGTGTGCAGCAATTGGGAACGTCAAATGAATGTTGTGGCGAAACTTTAACATAATAGCCTGACTGCGGCCGAGCTTCAACCAAGCCTTTGCTCTCGAGATAATAATACGCCTGAAAAGCAGTACTCAAACTTATTCCCTGTTCTTTACTGAGAGCGCGCACCGACAATAATTTATCGCCAATCTTCAATGCTTTTTTCTCAATTAGCTTTTCGATACGATCTGCAACACCCATGTAAAGGTGGTCGGGTTTTAATTCTACGGTTTCGAGTTCCATATTCCTGGTTTTAGAATTTCAAGTTTAGAAGTCTATCGTGAGAATTCAAACTGATATGGTCAAAATTAATGAAACTGAAACTGTTTTAAGAACGTATTATCACTGAGTTTGTTGCTGAAAATCTTTGTCAGCAATAATCAGGTTGAGATCCTATTCGCTTAAAAAGACTTTTGGGATATACATAAACACGATATGAAAAGAATGCTACACTTTCTATTTTGGCTTGTACTCAGCACACTATTTTCATGGAAGGCAATGGCCTTTCATAGAACTGACTCCGTGAATTCAGCAAAGCAACAAAAGAAATATGCGGTCACTATTACTTCTCGCGTTCACTCTATGGGATTCTTTTCTTATACGGGCAGATTGATCAGCGACTATCCTGCAAGAGATCTCTATTTTAACTATAACTACTCGAACAAATGGGGACTTAGTGCCTTTAAGGTGGTGGACCTTATCGACTCAAAATCCGGCAACAATTTTTTCCTCTTTCTTGCCAATAAGAATTTCGTTCTCACCAAACGACTCAGTATGAATTTCTATGGCGGATTTGTTTTAGAGCAAGTCCATCACTTTGCCGATCATGGTTCCGATTTCATCTCCAACATTACCACTACTTACAAGCTAAGCAAACATGTTACGATCGATCACACCGCCATGTTAGGCAACCTGGTGTTGGAAAGAAGTTATGCTGATTGGGTAAATCGTTTTAGAATTCTCTATTCATCAGCACACATAGATGTAACGGCTTATGGCTGGCTCAACAATAAAGTTTTCGATCACAGTACTTATTCTTCAGCTGGACTTAGCGTGTACTACAATCGAATTCCGATTTCTGAACGAATAACCATTGGTGGAGGAATAACCGGCTTACTGATGGCGGCTTCATCTGACCCCACAGCCTGTCCGAAAAAGAACGGAGTACTTTTTACCGTGGCAGCAAGTTGGCATAAAACGAACTGATATGGTTAAAATAGGTGAAACTGAAACTGTTATAGTTCCGTATTTAAGAGAAATCTTGCGCTGAATCTTTACAAAAATGAAATCCCTTATGAAAAAACTTATCCTGTTGGTGGGCATTATTATCGGGATAGTTGTCGCTATTATTCAGTCACAAGCTATACTCTGAAATGAACAATCGAAATCATATACTTGCTTACCTGGCGCTGGCTGCCGTTTGTGTGATCTGGGGCACTACGTACCTGGTACTTCGCATCGGTGTAACCCAATTTCCGCCATTCTTATTTTCCATGATTCGGTTTTTAAGCGCTGGTCCCATCTTACTTGCCGTTGTGTTTGCATCCGGTAATGTTACGTGGCCTGATAGGAAGACATTATTCAACCAGGCTATCGGTGGATTGTTAATGATGACCCTGGGCATCAGCATGGTTGGTTGGGCAGAAGTTTATATCTCAAGTGGGGTAGCTGCCATCATATGTTCCATGATGCCTATCTGGACAATTCTGATCAATGTAATCGCCAACAAAGAAGAAAGTCCGAATTGGATCATCGTACTGGGGTTAGTAACTGGCTTAACGGGCGTAATTATTATTTTTGGTGAGCACCTGAGTGAATTTTCAGACTCAAACTATCTCATAGGAATCATTACAACCTTCCTCTCCAACATATGTTGGGCAATAGGAAGCATTTGGCTTAAAAAGAAAAATCACAACACCAATCCTTTTCTGGGTGCGGGCTTACAAATGGTCTTTGGAGGATTACTTCTTATTCCGTTGAGTTTGTTGTTTGATGATTATTCCAACATTCAGTTTTCAGGAGAAGTTATTTATGCCCTAATCTATATGTCGTTGGTGGGCTCAGTGGGAGCTTATGCCTGTTACTCCTATGCGATCAAAAAATTACCGATGACCTTAGTGTCGCTATATGCCTACATCAACCCGATTGTAGCCGTAATTCTGGGTTGGCTTGTACTCGCTGAAAAGTTAAATCTTCGGATTGGACTGGCGATCATCATTACCGTAGCCGGCATTTACATTGTGAATAAAGGATATCAAATGAAAAATATATGGAAAGCGCAATTCTCGAAATCATAAATTACAAGCCGGTCCATCAACCGTGGTTCGAAAAACTAAATCGTCATTGGATTGAGAAATATTTCTCGATAGGGCCGATTGACGAACTGGTGCTGCAAAATCCGGAAACACATATCATAGAAAATGGAGGAGCAATTCTAATGGCTCAATATCAACATGAAGTTGCTGGAACCGTGGCGCTCAAATTTGTTGAGCCGGGTGTTTTTGAGTTTACTAAAATGGCAGTGGCTGAGACCCACCAGGGAAAGAAAATTGGTGAAACGCTCGCCCACGTGGCAATTCAAACTGCGAAGGAAAGAGGAGCAAAAAAGATCATACTCTATTCCAATACAATACTTCACAAAGCCATCAACCTCTATCGCAAGCTTGGATTTGTTGAAGTGCCGCTGGATGGACCTTATAAAAGAAGCGATATAAAAATGGAATTGAGCATGTCAAGAAAATCCAGTAAACCATTTGCTGTGAAAAGAGGAGTATTGGGTCTATTGTGATTTTTAGTTTGGATGTTAGTGCTTCCTTCTCCAAAAAAGATAACCGGTAAAAATCAATATCACGATAGAGACGATAAACGCCCATACATTTATTTTCCTTGCTTCCGCATACATCGTATAATCCTTTAATAGGAATTTTATCGATGGTGGATTCCACTGAAGCCGGTTGCCGGCCACCGAATCGGCATTGGTGTTCACCACGCTCCAGGGCATGTTGATAATGTGCGTGTATTTGCCTTCGCTGGCATGATTAATAAAATTGGTTTTCCCTTCTTCCTTTTGATATAATTCATCATACCGACTTTTCATTTTATCAAAGGGAAGAGGAATGCCGAGGCTATCCATCGCCTTGTACATAAAATCCTCCGGCCCATCTTTTTTCTCTACTAGTTGTTTATAGAGACCTTCCTTATGTTTCCTTAGCGAATCTATCCAGCGCTGTTCCAGACCACTTTCGTGAATGAGCTTTTCGTTGAGCTGATAATGGGCTTCAAAAATGGCGCGCGTGCCATAGACATCAAAAATCTTTTCCTGAAGGCGACTGAGGTAGAGGCTATCCGCTTTTGAAATCACTTCCCCCTCTGCGGGTAAACGATTTATAAAAGTAAAATCTTCTGGTGTGAGGTAATCATCCATCGGGTATTCCATGCGATTGATGGTGTGATAGGTGTCAGAATAATTAAGATAGGTGTAAAACCATTTGAAGTTTTTTTCATACTTACTGCTGACATGAAAAAGGGTATCATCAAAAGACGCAAGTTCTTGCGTAGCCTGTTGAGCTGATGAAAATGTCTTTTCAAACGTTGCCTTCCACTTTCTGTCATCCTGTTTGTCTTTCGCAGAATCTTCAATGATATGAGTCGTCAATTTCCAACCTTTTTGCGGATCAATACCCAAAAAGTTCTTTGTCGTATCGGCTGTCTCCAGAATAATAATCTTATCGATGGTGCCATCATCATGCACGGTAGTTTCCATGGATACATTGTGTTCGCACGCGCTGAACACCACAATTAAACACGCCCAAAGGCAAGTACTTACTAAAATTTTCATGCGCTCGAGGTTATAAATTTTTTTCAATTCGCTCCGATTTAAAATAGGTGTATTTCAACGTCAGGGGCTCCGTTCGTTTATTTTCTCTTTGTTTGGCATACGTGCTCATGAATTTACCCATGTCCAACACAGTGCCTTGTTGAAAATCCGATCGGATTTTGCCAGTCGGAATTGAATTTGAGGGCACTTGCTGCTCATAGATAAAAAATGAAATCAGGAAGACAGAGACTGCACCAATTGCATAACGGACAAAATGACTATCCACAAACGCAGTTAACACATTTAATATTGATGTGCTTTTCTCCTTGTCAACGGCATTCATTATACGTTGTGCGAGTTGATGAGGACTTCCTGGTTCAGGCTTATGAAGGCTTACTTTTTTTATCAATGCCTGCGAATGAATATTCTGATCAGCCAATTGGCTGCAGGCCTCGCAATGATTTATGTGTTCATCGAGGCGTTTACGTTCCAATAATGTCAACTCCTCATAGAGATAAATGCTTTTTTCAAAATCCCCGCAATTCATAGCATGATTATTTTGTCCGTTGTCTGGTAATACTTTTTTAATTTTTCACCCATCTGTTGCCTCGCGTAATAGAGGTTACTTTTAACATTACCTGCAGACATAGACAGGATACCGCATACCTCCTCTACCGATAACGTCTCCAGATCGCGGAGAATGAAGACCGCTTTTTGTTTAGGGGTAAGGTCACTGGCTGCCTCCTGAATAATGGCATGTAGTTCCCTGGCCTTCACTTCATCATCGGCCTCATTCTTATGCGCCAGCGACCATTCCTCGCTTACATCAGCATGACTCCTTTGTTGTTTACGCTGCGATGATTTCAATACATCAAAGCAAAGGTTAACGATGATTTTATATAACCACGTGGTAAGTTTTATTTCAACCCTGTATTTCGATAAATTCTTCCACATCCTGATGAACGCTTCCTGCACCATATCTTCTGCATCTTCGGCATTTCCTAAAAAACGGAATGCAACTGAATAGAGAAAAGTCTGATTCTGGCTAACAATCAACTGAAAGGCTTCCATATCCCCATTCATGGCCTTTCTGATGATTTCCTGTTCTGTTTGTTCCGCCATTGAGTAATTTAACTCTTATACGACATCAAAGCGCTGAGGTCAAATGGAAAGTTTAACCTTGATTTTATCATACTCAATTAAAATCTGTATTTTTACCTACTACACAGGTACTTATGAATCTAATGAAACGAGTATCCATCAGTCTTTGCTGCTGGATGATGAGTATAGGTCTCTTTGCCCAGGCGCCCCGCATTGTTATTAATCCACAAGGCCATGCCGGCAAAGTGCATAACCTGGTCTTTACTCCTGACGGCAATCGTCTTATTTCTATTTCAGAAGATAAGACCATTCGCATGTGGAATGCTCAAACTGGTCAACAAATAAAAAAGTTTGAGTCACAGATTGGAGATGGATATGAAGGAATGTTCTACACCTCTGCACTATCACCGGATGGCAAGCTTCTGGCAGTAGCGGGCTACCAGGTAAGTACAGAAAAAGAGAATTATGTAATCATCATTGATATTGAAAAAGGAGAACAAGTAGCTACAGCCATTGGCCATACTGATGTCATCAATAGTCTTTCATTTAGTGGTTCGGGCCAGTTTCTTGCCAGTGGAAGTTCAGACGGAACGGTGCGTATCTGGAAGATGGAGAATTTCCCTACGTTGGTCACAACCACTACACTGAATATTGGTTCGCCTGTGTCTAATCTGTGTTTTAACAGAATGACGCAAGATCTTGCTGTGGCTGGCGAAACCAATAACATCCTTGTCTTTGCCCTTAGCGGATTACGAAAAGGAGAAAAACAATTTACCCCCAAAACCCTGCATAAACACAAAGGCACTTTGAATAAGTTAGCTTATTCACCTGACGGGGCCTACCTGGTCAGTAGCAGCTTTGAGAATGAACTTATCTTATGGAATGCTGAAGGAACAGCGATCAAAGACATTGATAAGTTGAAGCACCCGATCACCGCCCTTGCTTTTTCGTTTGATGGAAAAATTCTGGCCGCGTTGGATGAAACCGGAAAAGGAGTGACGTATACCATTCCCACCGGCACCAAACTAACTGAATTCACAGGTCATGATAACACGGTGTTTAGCGCGGTGTTCTCCCCATCCTCCACGAGCAATTACATGGTAGCATCTGGCGGAGGCAACAACAACGAGATTATTTTATGGAATCCGATCAATGGCTTAACCATAAGAAAGATCAAAGGCAAAGGTGGTCCGATTAATCACCTTGCATTTGGGGAAGGGTATGAACTTTTTATTTCGAAAGAAATGGCGACTACCGGAAAGCCAAAATTTTCCAGCAGTTTCGACTTTTCGTCTTTTGCTATCAACCGAAATCCTTCGAGGTCTCCCGTAATTCAGGAATTGCCGAGGGACATCGTTCAGACTGGGGTCAATTCCATCGCGTTACCTAAGGGAAAAGTAATCCAAACTGATGAACTTACTGATGGGCGAATTCTTGATTTTCGGGCACTTGCCGATGGAAGCGTAGTGGTGGCCAGTGACTTTTCACTTAAGTTATTCGACAAAAACGGGTACCTGAATAAAGAATTTTTAGGACACACGGGAGCTGTCCGTACAGTAACCTTCAGCGCAGACGGAAAATACCTGGCTTCTGGTGGAGAGGATCAATCGGTAATAATCTGGCGACTTTCGGAAACCGGATTTGCCCCCAGTATGCGCAGTGTTTTTGATACTCCCGAGTGGTCGGAATATTTTAGTTCACTACCTGTTGACTCCTTAACCAATGAAACAACAAAGAAAGCGTGGTTAGATGTTATTGCCTTTTTAAAATCCAACGGACAAAAAGTGTACAAAGAGATTGATGCTCGCTTCAAGACCCTTGGAGAAGTTTTAATTCCATATGCAACATTATTTGTTGCCGATGATAATGAGTGGGTTTGCTGGACGCCACGAGGATATTTCAGTTGCTCTTCAGCAGGTGCCCAGTATTTCGGATGGCATACCAATCGTGGTATTGATAAGCTTGCTGATTTTTATGATGCGGATCAATATTTTGAAATTCTTTATCGTCCCAAAGAAATGACTAAGAGCGTCATAGATGGCAAGCGTGTGGAAGACATTCTGCGGGAGGCCGGTGAGCGTATTTTTGACTTGGGGAGGCTGGATCGACCTTCGGTTGCATTCTTTGAAAGTTATGCCTCGCTGGACAGCACCGATTTAATTCATTATGTGAATGGAGAGCTCGTAACGCAGGCCCAAACCATGCCTGTGAATATTGAAATCTATGATGGTGGTGGCGGAGTTAAAGAGTTGAATATCTATCATAACGATAAACTTATTATTCGCGATACCACCATTGTCACCAAAGGAGAGGGAGACAAAGTAGTAAGACCCTATGTGCTTGAAATGTCGAATGGCACAAATGAATTCCGGGTAAAGGTGCGAAATCACTATAAAGTTGAATCACGCGCTGACGTTTTCACGCTTCAGTATAAAGGACCCATTATCGCTACTTCCTCCCTATATGTAATGGCCGTGGGCATTAACAAATATCAGAACTCGGCCTATGACCTAAATTATGCGCAAGCCGATGCCAAATCATTTATCGATAAAGTGGTGGAGCAGAATAAGGGGATATACAAGGCTATTCACCCCGTTGAAATTTATGACGACCAGGCTACCCGGGCCAATATTCTAAAGGGGTTCAGAAGTATTATTGCCAAAGCTAAAGCTGAAGATGTTTTTGTCTTCTACTATGCCGGCCACGGATCTATCAATGAAGAGAAAGGCGATGGATTTTACCTCGTGCCAACGGATGTTACCAAACTATATGGAGATCCTGAACAGCTGGCGAAAAAGGCAATCTCCGATGAGGAGTTGAAAAACCACCTTACACTGGTGAAGGCTCAAAAGCAAATTGTGCTGATGGATGCCTGCCATTCAGGAGCTGCCTTGGCAAACATGAAAGTGCGTGCGGGAGGTGCCGATGAAAAAGCTATTGTTACGTTGGCCAGAAGTTCGGGTACAGTATGGATGGCGTCCAGTGGCACTAAACAATTCGCCACTGAATTTGAAGTGCTCAAGCATGGCACATTTACCTATGCGCTATTAGAAGCCCTTGATGGCAAGGCCGACCTGGGTCAGGATGGACAAGTTACCGTTAGCGAAATTAAATTATACATGGATGAACGGGTGCAGGAACTAACACAGCAATATAGCGGTAGTGCACAATACCCAACCTTTTGGCTAACAGGTAATGACTTCCCGATTTCAGTGGTGAAGAAGGAATAGTAAAACCCTCTGATTTATTCCTCACTCTACTTCATAAAGAGAGCACAATCCATCAACAACTTTTAGGGGTAATCTCTTTCAACTGTATTTTTTATTTCGGAAAGTAATGACTGGGAGGTAAGAGTGAACTATTACTTTTTCTTCTTACGCATTGGATTGTATTTGTTGCCCCTCATCGCACTTCCCTTGTACTTCTTCTTTTTGGACGGACTGAATTTCTTGTTGGATTTAGAATTCTTCTTACCAGAGGATGATGTCTTTTTATTCAATGACAGCTTCTTCACATTCTGATAGCGAGTGTTCGGTGAATAAGGTGTTAACTTCTTCTGCTTATTCCTTGTGCTCCTTGAACTTCCTAATGACGACATCTTAGCTGGGGTGCTCAGCGTTTTGCGTCTATAAGACATGGCATTCTTGTAGTCTGCCCTGAACCGCTCCTTGTATGTTTCATCGTTGAAGTCAACACGGAGTGTGATCTCGTTGGCAGAGCCAACAAAACCTCCAATGCTGCTCATAATCATTTCTCTCGAATAACCTACCATCAAATGTTTCGCAAACCTAAAGGCTAAGGATCCATTCATCACATTGCCTCTGCGAACAGCCGCACCTGCCATGATTTTATTGTCATAGGTATAATATAGTCCGATATCATACGTGTGGTTGGTCTCTGAAAATTTCCGGAACGCCACATAAGGCTCCAACATGTCATCCCCTCCCCGCATCGGTATCATTCCATTAACATATCCTGAAAAATAATTCGACAGATTGGAAGTTTCCTTATTTATCCAGGAAGTTGACATCCGGTTAAGAGCAAACCCTGCTTTCAGGTACCTGGTCTGATAATTTGCGCCAAACGAAAAATCATAAGTAGGACTTCCGGTCTGCAACTGGCTTAGCACCGGGTCTGGCTCAAAGCTTAATGTATTCGATGTGCCATTCAAACGCGTGATGTTATATTCTCCGCTCACGCCAAGCGACAAGATATTATACTTATTAAAATGCAGGTGATATGCTCCTGCTATGGAAGCATATGTGTTCCTGATAAAATTAACGTCTTCCTGAAAAAGATTCACCCCTATGCCCATCTTGTGCTTGGCAAAGGGCGCGTGCATGCTGATGAAGTGATTTTGAGGAGCTCCCGGGACATTACTATAATTCTGTCGGTAGGCATACGTAATCGAGCCAAAAGTATGGCCGGCCAACGCAGGATTATAAATAAATGAGTTGGTCAACTTCTGACTGAACAACGGTATGTCCTGTCCGTGCAGGGATGGGCTTAAAAGATTTATCAATAAAATGATCCGTAAAATTCTCTTCATCAGTTGCCTTTTAATACGCTGATCATTTGATTCATTTTCGCCACCGGTGCATCAGCACTCAATTTATACTCAAGCACACAGATATAATTGCCCGGACTCAGCCTTGTAAAATCAAAGGTGTCGGTGTTGGGGTTGTTCGGGTCATCGTAGTTGCGGAAGTTTTTCCACTCTCTCACGGGCACTCCCCATCTGTCGAGCAATGTCACCTTGTTCTCAAAGGTATATTCAATGTTGACAATCTTCAGTTTATCGTTAATGTTATCAATGTTAAACGGGGTGATCAAATCCAGTATTCGCATTTCAAGATTCTCTGTAATGCCGATGGTAAGGATAGGTTTGGTAGCTGGAGAAAAGCTTGTTACGAAATCCCCTGTAATACCTCCTCCCAGGTTGACTGCCGTTGCTCCATTGGCATCATCCGCCTCCACCACGATCAATCGCTGTGAAGCATCGATGGAAGAACCAGGCACATACAAAGAAGCACTCGTAGCTCTCAGTGACCCTCCTGTTACATCCACTTGCCACGTGCGGTTTCTGGCGATCGAATTGATATCAGCTGGTAAATTAAGATTAGCCGCAGAGGTAAAGCCGGTGACTCCAATCACTGCGTTGCCATCTTCAATGTTATTGAGCGACATCGGCATATAAGTGCTTCCTGCTCCAATAGGAAAAGCCCTAACACCTGTGCCGCGTTGATAAAGGATGCCATTCACATACGATGATGGAGTGCCGCTCAACGTGTTTGTTCCTATATAAAATAACTTTCCTGTACCTGGAGCAACAACTCCATTGGTAAGGGTCAATGCCTCCGTGATTGTCAAATCTCCCTTCGTTGTCTTTGTTCCACCGCCATCAATAATCAATGACTTCAAGGTTAATGGCGTTGTTGTACTCAATGTTTGATTCACCCCTGCCAAACTTAGCTGTGCATCTTTCAGATCTGTCTTATCACTATTGTTAATGATAGATCCTTTTGTGCTGATTATTCCCTTCACGCTGACCTCACTTCCAGAACGTATTACTGTTTGGGAATAAGCCCTGGTAAAGGAAACGATAGTTATCAATAATAAAATAATCCTTGCTTTCATGACTGCTGTTTAGCGCGCACCTTATTTTTTATTCTTGTCAGAGGTCTTTGCCTTTGCTTCCATACCCAAAACGCGCTTTATATTCTCAAGCTCATCCTTCATGGCAGTAACTGACCCTTCGAGATTACTAACTTTTTCATCCTTTGCTTTTAACTTTGCCTTGAGTCCTTCTATCTCTTGTTGCTGCTCTTGCATTGCCTTTACCATAGGAGCGATAAAATCAGTGTATCGCAAACCCAACGACCGAAGGCTGTCCTGGCCTATTGTAAGAACTGCTTTATCAGTTCCTACCAAGGCTTCAATATCCTGAGCTATAAATCCCCAGTTTTGTCTGCCATCGGAATTCTTCAATTCATAAGAAACCGGTCTTAGTCTTTTTATAAAATTGATACCAAGGTCCATTTGCCTGATGTTCTGCTTAAGGCGTCTGTCGGATGCGTTTGTATAAGCTACCTGACCTTCGATAACGGTGATACTTGCATTTCCTAACCTAATCTTATTGGAGGCGTTTACAGTTGCCCCCGCCCCAAGGGTAGTTGCATTGGAGAAATTATTTGCAGTTGGACCAGAGTTTGCCCCAACAAACGTATTGCTAAATCCTACTGTGTTCCCAACTACGGGAGCTCCCCCAGAACCTGCGAGGTAGCCGAGTGCAGTGTTGTTATACCCGGTTGTGTTTTCATATAAAGTTGAATACCCTATGGCCGTATTAGAACCATTTACGTTTGTCGCGCCTTGGGTAAACAACGAGCTTTTACCGACAGCCGTGTTATAATTAGACCCGGTATTCTGTAATAGAGCAAAATAACCTATCGCTGTATTTTCTACTCCCGTTGTGTTTGCATTAAGAGCATTATATCCCATGGCAGTATTAAAGGCATTTGCTGCAGAAATACTTACCCCGCTGCCCTCACCAAATGTTGTGTTTTTATTCGTTGGGTCAATCCACCCAGCCCTGGTAGCACCTATCTTAATATTAAATGCTATTCCAGCCTGTGGGCCAATGTAGTTGGCATTCGTTAAACCCGTATTTCCTGATATGCCCCAACCTCCTCCTGTAGCAGCAGACCAAGTGGGGGCTACACCAGGGCCATTACTGGTTAGAACAAAGGCGGAAGTGCCTGCGGCCAGTCTGATGGGAGTTCCACTGGCTCCACCAATTATTAAGTCGCCCACGGTAGTCATTGGATTGCTCAACCCGGCCGCTGCCCAAGTCATTGTTCCAGTTCCATCATTTGTCAAAACCCCTGTCGCACTGGCGGCTGGCCAAGTCAAAGCGGCAGTTCCAAAAGTAGTGCTGTTGCCCGCAGTTAGTGTTCCTGTACTTGAGATGTTTTGAGCGCCAAAAGCAGGATTTACCCTTGCGCCATTAATGGACCCTACTGAGGCATTCAATGCGGTAATAATACTAGTACCAGCTGTGTTGGAAATGGTTGGGTTAGGGTAGGTGCCCGTCAAATCACCGCCAGCTGATCCACTTGCTGTGGGCGTTGTCCATGTTGGCACACCGCTGCCTACCGTCAAAACCTGGTTGGCAGAACCGATTGATAATTTACTCAGTACATTGGGGGCGGAAGAATAAAGGATATCGCCTGTTGCGTAAGTACCATTTCCCGTACCCCCGAATGTGGATCCAATCACTTGTGTTAAATCAGCGGACCCATTAAAAGCGTTACCATAAATAGTTCTAGGTGTTGTCAATGTAGCTGCACTTCCTGTCGTGCTTTGATTTAGTGTGGGGAACCCCGTCAATAAGGCTGCACTTCCGGTGGGGGTCAGGTAATCCGTTCCGCTCACTGCTGCACTTATTGTTGTTCCATTGCTTTTAACAAGTCCATTAATTGCTTGTACAGCAGGATCCGTTTCGGTAAATGATGTCAGGTAAGTTGAATTATCGTAAGAGATCGTTGTTCCTGTTGCTTTAATAAAGCCCGTTCCATTTAGCTGTGGTTGCTTCGCAGCTAAATCGGTTACCAAATTGGTTACTTGACTCTCGGCAATAGTTCCTGTTATTGTTGCGGCTGATCCAGTGGTGTTTTGGTTAAGTATTGGAAACCCGGTCAATAACGCTGCACTTCCGGCGGGGGTCAGGTAATCCGTTCCGCTCACTGCTGCACTTATCGTTGTTCCATTACTCTTTACAATGCCATTGATTGCTTTTACCGAAGGATCTGTTTCGGTAACAAGGTAGTCCGTTCCAGGTGTCGCAATACTTAAGGCACCAGATCCTCCACTGGTTTTAATCAACCCATTTGAAGCTAAGTTGGACAGTGTTGAAATATTCTGGGAAGTATTTACTGAAAAAGTACTTCCGGCTAATGTCAGCCCGGTACCTGCCAGGTAACTTGATGAAGTATATTGTGGGACGTTCAGTGTATTTCCTAATAACGTAGCCGCACCACTCGAACCCGTTGTGGTGAGCGTCAAAGCATTTTGTTTGCCGCTAAAGGTGTTCCAGTCTGCATTGCTCAATAATCCAGAAGTAGTAGTATTGGCGGTTGGGATCGTCTGGTTATTGGCAGAAGTAATTCTACCCTGTTGATCAATGGTGATTTGCGGTATCGTGGTGGTGGTACCATAGATTGCAGGTGTGACTGCCGTGTTGGCTAATGAGAGTGTTCCCGCAGCGGTGATTGGCCCGCCTGTTAATCCTGTTCCTGCTCCTACACTAGTTACTGTTCCAGCGCCTTTACTATTGAATGTGTTCCAGTCTGCAGAAGAAAGGAAACCATCGGTAGTCGTGTTGGCTTGCGTCATGCTGATGGCGGGAGTTGTAGTTGATGAGATCACACTGATTGGCGCAGTTGCTGTTACATTGGTGACCGTTCCAGCGCCTTTACTGTTAAATGTATTCCAATCCGCAGCGCTGAGTAATCCAGTCGTGGCCGTATTCGCATTAGGTATAGTCTGATTGTTGGCTGCGGTAATCCTGCCTTGCTGATCAATTGTGATTTGAGGAATCGTGGTGGTGGTTCCATACGTTGTCGGTGTAACGGCCGTATTGGCAAGGGAGATCGTTCCTGATCCTGTAATCGGGCCCCCGGTTAAGCCTGTGCCAGTGGCCACGTTGGTAACCGTTCCTGTTGCCGTAGAGCTAATGGTTATGCTGCCTGATCCGTTAGTAATATTTATACCACTTCCTGCGGTCAGATTTGCTTTCGTAAAACCGGGATTGCTCCCAATCAATAATTGTCCATTTCCAATTGAACCCGCAGACATACTAAGACCTGTACCTCCCTGGGTAGTTGGAATTACACCACTGGTGATTTTTGAAGCATCAAGGTTGGGAATCTGAGCTGTGTTAAATGAACCAGTCGTAATTTTTGAAGCATCAAGGTTGGGAATTTGGGCAGAAGAAAAAGTTCCTGTGGTGATTTTGGAAGCATCAAGGTTAGGTATTCGTGCTGCAAGGAGTGTGCCCGACACAATCTTACCAGCATCAAGACTGGCAATGTTTGCATCAGTAATCGTACTGGCCGCAATCTTAACACCCGCGCCTGCGGTGCCACCGGTAATGGACCCATCGGCAACTAAAGGTGCAAATGTTGTAACGGCCGTTATTCTTCCCTGGGCATCAATGGTCATCTGAGGAACTGCTGTAGCGCTCCCATAAACACCCGAAGTAATTCCAGAGTTTGAAAGATTAAGCGTAACGGCTCCTGCTGCACCTCCTCCTGTCAACCCAGTGCCAGCAATGACATCCGTTATATCTCCTGCACTTGCCGGAAGGTTGGTAAGTTGTGATCCATCTAGTGCGGGCAGTTTTCCTGCACCATCAAGTTGAACAATTTTTCCAGCTGTAGTTCCTACGTCAACATTCAATGTTGCCGAACCAGTGGTTGCTCCCCCCGTCAATCCGGTTCCAGCTACCACCGCAGAAATATCACCAATTTCTACCAGGGCAGGCAGATTTATTAATTGCGATCCATCTACAACAGGTAGTTTTCCCGTGCCATCAAGCTGAACAATTTTTCCAGGCGTAGTTCCAACATCTACATTGATTGTTCCTGTCGTTGTGATTGTTCCTCCCGTTAGTCCTGTGCCGGCAGTAATACTCGTTAAGCCTGAGCTAGGTAATGTAACAGAATTACCGCCAGAAATAGCCAGGTTGCTGCCTGTGAGACTTAATATCTGTGCGTCTTTATCCAGGGCAGAAAGATTAACTGAGTTTCCATTACTTATGCTAAGATTGGGTGAAGTAAAAGTCAATGTCTGGCTGTCAGTGCCTGCTGTCAGGTCCTGAAATTTCCAGGCCGTTCCATCATAAACAAGAGCTTGCGTTGTACTGGGCAAAGCAGGCACTGATTTGCCTTTGATTCCGCTAACCTGCCCGGTTGTTCCGCTCACATCGCTGAGTGTTGTGTATTGCCAGGAGGTTCCATTCCATACCATGAACGCGCCAGTCGTTGCTGTGCCACCGGCAATATTTACGGAACTTTGAACAGTCGTTCCGTTCATCAATTGCAATTGGTTTCCTGTAAGTTGTAAAGTAAGATTGGTTGTGGTTGACCCTCCGCCACCGACTTCCACCCAACTACTCCCACTGCGATACCACACTTTGCTATCCGAATCATCGTATACGATCATCCCCTTATCGGGATTTGAGACGGCCGACTTATTGGTGACAACAGGCAAAATTAATCCCTGGCTTCCATTACCGTTAAGCCATAAAATAGCATTTGATTTTGTGGTTGCTGATCCGATAGCCACTTCATTTTGGGCAGTTGCTTCAAGAGAAATTAATAAGACCATGACGACAACCGCGATTAACCCATGTAGGGTCTTCAGACTCATATTCCTAGCCATGTTAATAGAGAGATTTAGGGGTAATTTCGGAGGAAGTTAGGAAATGATTTTCCATTTCCAAACGGCCTTTTCACGACATCAACAAAAGAACTTATCACTAAACTCACGAAGCATCAGATTGATTATTGTTCGTCTGAAATTCCATCCGGAATCTTACCTTGCGTCACAAAATTTTTCCATCATGATCAAAGAATATATACAATCCAACCAGCAGCGATTTTTAGATGAATTATTTGAACTGCTTCGTATTCCATCAGTCAGTGCGGATAGCCGCCATAAAGAGGATGTGCGTAAAGCGGCCGAATTTGTGGTAAAAAAATTGAAAGACGCAGGTGCTGCTCATGTTGAGCTTTGTGAAACTGCAGGCCATCCAATTGTATTTGGTGAACATATTATTGACTCTTCTTTGCCTACCGTTTTAGTGTACGGACACTATGATGTGCAGCCACCCGATCCGCTCAACTTATGGACCTCCCCTCCATTTGAACCCGTGGTGAAGGATGGAAAAATTTATGCCCGTGGATCATGCGATGACAAGGGTCAATTTTATATGCACATCAAAGCGTTCGAAGCCATGGTGAAACAAAACAAGCTCACGTGCAATATTAAATTCATGATTGAAGGAGAAGAGGAAGTAGGCTCAGATAACCTCGGTACTTTTGTTAAAGAAAATAAAAACAAACTGAAGGCTGATGTTATTCTGATTTCTGACACCTCACTCATTTCTTTAGATACGCCTTCCATTACAGTAGGCTTGCGCGGACTTAGCTACATGGAAGTAGAAGTAACCGGACCTAATCGTGATTTGCATTCTGGTGTTTATGGGGGTGCAGTGGCAAATCCAGCGAATGTATTAAGCAAAATGATAGCCTCATTGCACGATGAAAATGGTCGTGTCACCATTCCCGGCTTTTATGATAACGTGGCAGAATTATCTGCTTCCGAACGCGAATCGCTAAACAAAGCACCGTTTAATCTGGAGGAGTACAAAAAAGAATTGGCTATCGATGAAGTGCGCGGAGAAAAAGGATACACCACGCTGGAGCGCACTGGCATTCGTCCTACACTGGATGTAAATGGTATCTGGGGTGGTTATACCGGTGAAGGAGCAAAAACGGTTCTTCCTTCCAAGGCCTATGCAAAAATCTCCATGCGTTTAGTTCCTCATCAAAATAATCATGAGATCACGGAATTGTTTACACGGCATTTTGAATCAATCGCTCCGAACTCTGTAAAAGTAAAAGTTACAGCGCTTCATGGCGGAGAACCAGCCGTAACCCCAACCAACTCAAAAGCATTTAAGGCCGCCAGCAGTGCCTTTGAAGAGGTTTGGGGGGAAACACCCATTCCTACGCGCGATGGCGGAAGCATTCCCATTGTTTCCTTATTCAAAAAAGAATTAGGATTGGATACTGTACTGATGGGCTTTGGTCTTGACAGTGATGCCATTCACTCCCCAAATGAACATTATGGAATCAAAAACTTTTTATTGGGCATCGAAACGATTACTGCTTTTTACAAGTACTTTGTTTCAAAATGATTTCTACAGTTGATTTCAAAAAAAGAGATCGCCTCGTAAGGCGATCTCTTTGTTAAGGTATTTCAGATTTACGGAGTTAGTAAAAACTCATCATAGGTTTTTAATATCAAAGGCTGCACACCGTCTTTCGACAGAAATCCAGTCATTTTGGAAAGATGTTTTTCCTTGATTTTCTTTAGGTCTGATTTACTTGTATTGAATCTACTTTCTATCGCGTCTAAGTTATCGATCTCCGCCTGATTAGGTTTGTTGAAACTCTGAGCAACCTTCGCATAAAGATCTGCCATCTTCTCTCTCAACTGTGGCTCAGCAGTGCCTACATAGTTATCGCCTTTGGTTACCACGAGAGTTTCTTTCAACTTGGTGAGCTCAGCAATGAATGGCGCAGCAATTTTGGCACCTTGAGCGTTCTTCGTTTTTACCACCTCTGCTATTTTTAAATATTCATCCAGCGTATAAACCGTGTACGCTAATTCCTGCGACAGGTTGAAAAGCTTTTTGGTTGACTCTTCCTGAAGCTTTCTATCGGCAAGTGATATGGTAGACTTAGGATCATATTGAACTACCAGGTCGTTGGTGAATGTTTCCTTTCCTTTTTGGATCACGACTTTGTACGTCCCTGCCGGAACTCGGGGAGAAGTGAATCCTCCAAAAGCAAACGTTTTTGCAGCCGCTAATTTAGGTGGCTTTGTATTGAAGGTCCATTCTACCACATTAATGCCTTTTGCTTTTCCGGGGCCCAATTCAGTAATCTTATTTCCTTGTGAATCCTGAATCTCCATCGTCATTTTGCCTAACGTATGGCGCTTCTTCAGGTGATAAATTATTCTGGCCGCACTACTTGGATTGTCTCCAATAAATTGAGTCTCTGTGCTGGCTCCGCCAAATCCATTTTCTTCAGGTATTATTGAGGGCTTGGTGGTAAAGAAGTACAGGTCTTTATTTAACGTTTCATCATTGAGCTGGCGCAACGGGCTAATGTCATCGATAATGATGATGCCGCGTCCATGAGTGGCCACCAATAAATCATTTGTCTTTTTATGTAATTCAATATAATGCACATTGGCGCTGGGCATGTTGTTGGTAAACTTATACCAGTTCTTTCCTCCATTTAAGGTGATATATAAACCGAATTCAGTGCCTAGAAATAACAAGTTTTCGTTTTCATAATCTTCTTGTACGTTTCTGGCGAAGCCATATATATCAGGAGTTACAATCGATTTCCAGGTAGCACCGAAATCAGTTGTTTTATACACATACGTGTTCATGTCACCGGTCTGATAACCTGTGAATACGGCATAGGCATTACCCTTGCCAAACACACTGGCCTCAACATGATATGTCATTGTGTTCTTTGGAAGACCTGGAACATTAGCGATTACATTCGTCCAGGTTTTACCTCCATCCTTGGTGATCTGAAGATTACCATCATCGGTGCCTGCCCACACAATATTTTCATCGAGCGGAGATTCTGCAATGGTGAAAATGGTACAATGATTTTCAGCCCCTGAATTATCCCTGGAAAGCCCGCCAGAATTTTCCTGATTTTGTTTAGTTAGATCATTCGTTGTCAGGTCTGGAGAAATTTTTACCCAGGTGTCCCCCATATTATCTGATCGGTGTACAAACTGGCTGCCAATGTAGACGCGATCTTCTTTATTTGGACTTGTTGCAAGCGAAGCGTTCCAATTAAAGCGGAGTTCTGGATCACCTTTGGTCGGCAATGGCTGAATGGTTTTGGCTTCGTCTTTCACCGGATCAAACCGCCACACATTTTCCGCTCCTTGCATCTCCGAATAAACTAATTTTTTGGTTGGATGTGGATACACCCGGTAACCATCTCCAAATCCTACACGGTGCCAATCGCGCGCTTCAATGCCACCCGGTGACTTAGAAGGACCGAACCAACAGCCATTGTCTTGCAATCCACCATAGACATTATAAGGTTCTTCATTGTCAGCACTTACATGATAGAATTGCGACACTGGAATATTTTCAACAATTTCTAAAGTAGTGCCTCCATCCCAGGAGCGATAAATTCCACCATCTGTAGCCGCATACATTCGGTCTGAGTTTTTGATATCAAAAACAATATCATGTACATCGGAGTGGTTGGGGCCAAGGTTCTTAAAAGTTTTTCCACCATCACGAGAAATAGAACCCAACAAACCAGCTTTCACGACTACATCCGGATTTCTAGGATCCACGACAATGCGTGAAAAGTAGAAGGGTCTCACTACAATTCCGAAGTCATTGTTCAACTGTTTCCAACTTGCACCAGCGTCATCACTTCTATATAACCCTTTGTCTTTGTCTTGTTCTGACTCAATAACGGTATAAAGAATATTTGAATTTGAAGGCGCAACCGCAATGGCGAGTCTTCCTAGTTTACCTGCAGGAAAACCTTTATGAATTTTATTAAATGTTTTTCCACCATCGGAAGATTTATACAAAGCGCTTTTAGCTCCACCTGAACTGAATGACCAAGGTTGTCTCCTGAATTCCCAGAAAGACGCATAAACAATGGTAGGATCGTTAGGGTCGAGAGTAAGATCACTGCAACCCGTAGTTTTGTCTACAAATAAAATTTTATCCCAGGTTTTTCCTCCATCACTGGTTTTATAGAGCCCGCGCTCATCGCTGTCGCTCCAAAGAGGGCCGAGAACAGCAACATAAACTTCTAGCGGATTTTTTGGATTCACCTGAATGCCCGCGATTCGTTCCGATTTTTCGAAACCCATTTTTATCCAGTTACTGCCTCCATCAACAGTTTTGTAAAGGCCATCACCCATAGAAACGCTGTTACGTGTCCAGGTTTCTCCAGTGCCAACCCAAACTACATTATCCGGGTTGGTTGGGTCTATAGCTACAGCTCCAATGGATTGGCAATAATCATTAAAGATGGGATTGAAGGTAGCGCCTCCGTTGCTGCTCTTCCAAACTCCACCACCGCCAGTACCCGCGTAGATAACCCTATCATTGGCAGGGTGTAACTCAATGTCAGTGATTCGGCCACTCATGAGCGCAGGTCCTATGTGACGAGCTTTTAGGTCTCCAAACAATTCTTTACCTCTTGAGATTGCATCTTGCGCTAAGGTCGCATAGGCAGTAAGGAATAGAAATGAAATTATACTGAGAGATTTCTTCATACTTTATAAGATGTTGTAGGTAGTAAATGACAAGAAAAAAGAATACTTCAAATTCGTGATGAAGTATTCTTTATTATTAATTTTCACTGTGGTTAATTCCCTGCCGGAAATGCAAAGACAGAAGCTTCTACCTTGGGATTAATTTCAATGGTAACAATGGTCAGGGGTTGACTTCCTCCACCTTTTATTCCCTGAGAAATAGAGAAGGGCACCATTAAACCACTCACTTCCTGGTAGTCGCTCATTTTACTTTGGCTGACCTGGCCTTTTGCAGGGCCTGATTTAATTTCAGATTCCATCATTAACGGAACAAAATCTTCGGTATCAAAATAATAGAATACAATGTTTTCAGCCTCTTTGCCATCTACCTTGATAGGCTTCTTGGTTAATTTCAATTTGAATGTCTCCGTTCCTTCAATAGTCTCCTTTCCTAAAAGCTCCACTTTGAGCCCTCTTTCTTTATATGCCAAAAATGGATCTGGAAATTCGCCAACATCTTGCTTGAAATTCTCCGTTGACTCTGCATCACTTTTCTCAGCTTTCATATTCATGAAATTATGAGACCATAGTGTATTGCCATCAAATACACCTTGCATGATTTCTTTTCCCTGAAAAGTAACTTTTGTGTATTGGCGACCGTCCTTTAGCTGAACCTGTTCGATTGGAATTTCCATACCCTGTTGATTTACTTTGGCAATCATCTTAAAACCTTGTACGGCTTTCCATTTGGCAACACCTCCTGTGTTTTCAAAATATTTACCAATGATTTCATCAACGGTTTGTCCATGTGTAGCGGTAATGGCTAAAAAAGAAAAGAATAACAGTACAAATCTTCGCTTCATATTAATTCGGTTTAAATATTAGTTGGTTTAAATCACCCAGTTGAGACGTTTTTAACGACTATAAGTTGCTCGATCCTCTTAAATTTATCAAAATTATTTTTGTTAAAGAGAAGTTATTCAAAGCAATTCACTCTTTATTACCCCAATTGCATCGTTACCTTTGCCCCTTGCGGTATCTCATGAAAAAAAATATTCTCCTCGTTATTCTCCTATTTTCTGGGTTTTCACAGCTAAATGCGCAGATTTTAAATCCTGCAAAATGGGGGTACGAAACCTCTGTTAAAAAGGCGAAAACAGGCGATGAAATAGAACTTATCTTCAAAGCCACCATCGACAAAGACTGGTACTTATATTCCACCGAGTTTACTTGCGATGACGGTCCGATAAAAACCACATTCAATCTGGTGCCTCATCCCAGTTATCAACTGATTGGAAATGTTGTACCTGTAAATCCTATTGATAAACACGATGAGATCTTCGACTGCGATCTAAAGATTTTTAAAAAGACCGCTGAGTTCAGGCAAAAGATAAAAATTCTTTCGGTTGATCTTAAACTCAGCGGTGAATCTGACTATCAGGTGTGCACGGAAACAACTGGGCAATGCGTGCCCGGCAGCGAAGAATTTTCTTTTAGTCAATTGATTAAAGTGAGCGGAAGTTCTATTGCGGGAAATGATCCAACAACCACCTCGATAACGCAACCCATCGATGCGCCTGCAAATCCATTCACAACAACCACTGCTAATCAGGGCCCTGTTCTCGATTCTTCTATCGTAACAGAAAGCGCGCAGGAAAAATCGCTTCTCGGTTTCTTGCTGCTTTCGTTTTTAGCCGGTCTGGCAGCATTGTTAACACCGTGTGTTTTCCCTATGATTCCGATGACGGTAAGCTTCTTTACAGGGAGAGGTAATCGCTTTCAGGCGTTGATGTATGGATTCTTTATCATTTTGATTTATACACTGATAGGCGCAGCATTAGCGCCACTGATGGGTCCCGAAACCGCCAATCATTTATCTACCGAGTGGATACCTAACCTGATCTTCTTTTTGGTATTCATCGTTTTCGGACTTTCGTTTTTAGGCCTATTTGAAATCACCTTGCCGGGAACAATCATCAATAAAGTAGATCAGCAGGCCGAGAAGGGTGGATTGATTGGTGTTTTCTTTATGGCCTTTACTTTAGTGTTGGTGTCCTTTTCGTGCACTGGGCCGATCGTAGGAAGTATTCTCGTCTCTTCTGCCGGAGGTGAATTTTTGAAACCCATTTTAGGGATGTTTGCCTTCGCTTTATCATTTGCTATTCCCTTTACGTTGTTTGCTTTCTTCCCCCGGTGGTTAAAGTCATTGCCAAAATCGGGCGGATGGTTGAATACGGTAAAGGTGGTACTGGGCTTTGTAGAAATTGCCCTTGCCTTCAAATTTCTAAGCATTGCCGACCAGGCTTTTCATTGGGGAATTCTCGATCGTGAAATCAACATTGCTATCTGGATTGTGATTGTCGTTTTGATTGGTATTTATTTAATGAAGGGATTCCGCATGCCGGGCGATACTGGTAAAGATGCGGAAGATAAAACCGTGAGTGTGCCCCGCTTATCATTTGCCATGATTGCCTTTGTGTTTGCTGTATATCTCGTGCCGGGAATGTGGGGGGCGCCCTTGAAATCATTGGCTGGATATTTACCTCCTCTGCACACACATGACTTTAATGTAATCGCAACGGCCGATGGCAAATCGACCGGAGTATGCGATGAACCAAGGTATGCTGACTTCCTCCATTTACCTCATGGCCTTAGCGGTTATTTCGATTATGATCAGGCGATCGCTTGTGCCCGTCAGCAGAACAAGCCTCTCTTCATAGACTTTACCGGGCATGGATGTACTAACTGTCGTGAGATGGAAGCCAACGTTTGGGCTGACCCACAAGTTTTACAACGACTTCGTGAAGACTATGTGGTGGTAGCCTTATATGTAGATGACAAAACGGAGTTGCCGGAAAGCGAATGGTTTACTTCAACCTATGATAAAAAAATAAAGAAGACCATTGGCAAGCAAAATGCTGATCTGCAAATCACCAGGCTTAATAATAATGCCCAACCGTTTTATGTTTTGATAGGTAAAGATGAACGTGTATTGGTTTCGCCTTATGGTTATGATTTAGATGCTGCAAAATTTGCCAGCTTCCTTGATGGCGGCAGAACCAAATACAAAGAACTTTATCCATAAAAACTTTTATTATCTTTGAAGCGGAATAAACTGGCTTCAAGAACCAGGTTTTTTAAACTAATTGGTTTGAATTTTTCACCTGCTTATAACATATGCGTTTTTTTTCTACCCCATTAAGGAAAATATTATTTGGTGCTGTGGTGTTAATGATCGTCACGGTCTGTTTCTTCTGGATTGACTCGCGATCTTCTTTGTTTTCAAGAGCAGGTGAGTATGAAACTGAAAGTGATTCCTCCCATCATGTAGAGCATGAAATCATTAAACCAGAATTTCTGGATGGCATGGTGGTGAATAATCTTCATGTCGTGGAAGACGAGGTGAAGCGTAATCAGCGTTTCACTGATTTGCTGACGGGCTATTATGTTTCTTCATCGGTAATGCAGCAACTTAACCTACTCCCGAAATCCACCTACGACTTTAGAAAAATATCGGCCAAAAAGAAATACACACTGTTAGTGGAGCACGACTCTCTCAAAACCCTGAGGGCCCTGGTGTATGAGCCTAATCCGATAGATTATGTAGTTTTTCATTTTGAAGATTCTCTGATGGTAGAACACTGTCAGCGCAAAGTAGATACCCTTCAGCGAACCGTTTCCGGAAGAATTGAATCCACGTTATCACACACCATAGAGGCCCTCGACATATCGCACGAGCTAACCAATAAGTTCGTTGATATTTTTGCATGGGTGGTCGATTTTCAACGTCTTCAGAAAGGCGACCAATTCAAACTTATTTACGAGGAAAATCTTGTTGATGAAAAACCGATTGGGGTCGGGAAAATTTTAGGCGTTTATTTTGAACATTCCGGCAACGGATTTTATGCCTTTCCTTTTGACCAGGGAGATGGTCTTGACTATTTTGATGATGAGGGAAACAGCTTAAGGAAAGCATTACTCAAATACCCTATTGAATTCACACGCATTAGTTCACGTTATTCCAAAAGTCGTTTTCATCCGGTGGTTAAAGTATTTCGTCCTCATCTGGGCACCGACTTTGCCGCGCCTGCCGGCACTCCCATTCGCTCAGTAGGCGATGGTATTATTGAAGAGGCTCAATATAAAACCAATAATGGCAACTATGTAAAAGTGCGCCATAATGGGACTTATACCACGGGCTACTTACATATGTCAAAAATTGCTGCTGACATTAAGCCAGGCACTCGAGTGCGCCAAGGTCAAACTATCGGCTTTGTGGGCAGCACTGGGTTAGCAACTGGTCCGCATTTATGCTATCGGTTTTGGAAAAATGGTATTCAGGTAGATGCACTCAAGGCTGAACTTCCTCCATCACAGCCGGTAAAATCTGAATTTTTTCCCGCATTTCAAAGCGTGAAGCAAGAGCTAATAAAACGTTTGGAGCTAATTCCTTTTCCATCGGCTTCATCAGAGTTGGCGGTGGCTGCCCGCTAACATTTTATATTCTCTCAATTTTGCTGTTACTTTTTAGTTAATGCGGTAACTTATCGGGGTTAGTGTTTCCGGGTGATCGACTATGTTAAGAACTCTTTTACTCCTGCTTTTCATTTTGCTTTCCCTTTGTGGATTAGGGCAACAAAAGGTTGGATTGGTACTTAGTGGTGGAGCCGCCAAGGGGATTGCTCACGTTGGTGTGCTTAAAGCGCTTGAGGAAAATGAAATACCCATTGATTACATTGTCGGCACCTCTATGGGCGGCATCATTGGAGGATGCTATGCGGCTGGAATGAGTCCTAATCAAATCGAAGAGATCGTGCTCTCACAGGAATTCCTTAGTTGGATAAGAGGCCGAACAGAAGAAGGTGAGGACTATTATTACTATAAGAAAGAAAAAACTCCATCGTTCATTAGCCTTAACCTTTCTCTTGACTCAACCTTCTCTGTACTATTTAATACCAGCATTGCTAACGACCTCTCACTCAACTTTGCCTTAGCAGAAAAATTTGCTCAACCCTCAGCTATTGCGAAAGATAATTTTGATAGTTTATTCGTTCCGCTTCGCATTATGGTGGCGGATATATTCACCCAAACTGCAGTAAGCCTGGACCATGGTGTGCTGAGCGATGCCTTGCGCGCCACTCAAACAGTGCCTTTGTTTTACAACCCTATTCGAATTGATGGTAAATATCTTTTTGACGGAGGCGTATATAATAACTTTCCAGTAGATGTGGCCATTCGCGATTTCCGCCCGGATATTGTTATCGGGAGTAATGTCTCTTCAAAAATTTATGATGAATATCCCTACGGTCAGGACGACAAGCTCATTTCGCGTTCCTTACTCTACATGATTCTGGATAAGTCCGATCCTGCTGAAATTCCCGAATCTGGAGTCTACATTCAGCCAAATGTAAAGCAATATTCGGCCTTGGATTTTACAAAGGCAAAAGCGTTACTCGATAGCGGCTACGCACAAACCATCCGTCAAATGCCGGAAATAAAAAGTAAAATCGCTGCAAGAAGAACTTGTGAAAGTGTTGCTGAAGCTCGAAATCGATTTAATAGTAAAACTCCCGCATTTTTTGTTGACAAAATCGAGGCGGACGGATTCAGTAAAAATCAACAACGATACATTAACCGTTTTTTCAAACAGACGAAACCAATACTCACCTTTAGTGAAGTAAAAAATGGATTTTATCGACTTACTTCTGACGACTACTTTAACAATCTGCACCCCAGTTTTGGATTTGATTCTACCAGTAAAAACTTCAAACTAAAATTATCAAGACGCCCTCAAAATAATTTTCAGGTCGACTTTGGTGGAGTCATTGCAACCCGTAGCATCAGTAATATTTTTCTGGGATTGAACTACTATTACTTTAATCGGGTACTCACTCACTTTGAGGCCAACTTTTCTACTGGCGATTTTTATAAATCCGCATATCTAAAATCCCGCATCGACTTGCCTAACCGGGGTCAGTTTTATATCGAGCCTGAGGCGATATTCAACAAATGGGACTTCCTCCTTGGCAAAGACCTGGTGGTAAATAATACTTCCCCAACTGTATTAAATAGAATCGATCGGAAAATTGGATTAAATGTGGGAATTCCGGTGGGAAATCAATACAAATTTGAATTGTCTGGTTCCTTTATTGATAACCGTGATCAATATATCAACAATGACGTTTTGGTTTCAAGCGATACACTGGACGTTCTGTTTGTAAGGGGAGGCAGAGCTGGGGTTTCTCTGTCATCAAACACACTGAACAGAAAACAATACTCATCGGAAGGAAAGCGATTTGCTTTTTCTTTTGACCTGTTTAACCTAGATGAAACACTCAAGCCTGGAACTACTTCTGTAAAATCTGTAACCGAAACAACAGAGCACCGTTTTTTTCGCGCCAAAGCATCCATGGAACAATATTTCCTGAAAGGAGTGTACAGTACAGGCTATTTCGTGGAGGGGGTTGTGTCTAATCAAGATGTCTTCTCCAGCTACACCGCGTCAATCATCAATGCTCCTGGGTTTTTCCCAATTCAGGATAGCCGCACTATTCTGCTCGAAAATTTCAGGGCATTCAACTATTTTGCCGGAGGAATCCGAAATGTTTTCAGATTAAGAAAGAGCCTCGACTTTCGATTAGAGGGATATATCTTTAAGCCCTTCAAAAAAATTACGGAAGGGCAGGATCAGGAGGCTGTCTTAAAGCAAGATCTATCGGGTATTTATTTTGCGGCTACTGCCGGATTGGTGTTACATAGTACCGTTGGTCCCATTAGTCTGAGTCTAAATTATTATGATGATAAGGAAAATCAACTCGGGGTTTTGCTGCATGTAGGCTTTTTGCTGTTCAACAAAAGTTCGATGGAGTAATTTTTATAGGTATCTTTGAAAGCAGGCGGTTCCTGAGCATAAATTTTACGCTTTTCAAATTTTAGGCTAAATTTATAAGCCGAAACCCCTGATGCGATCGATATAAGCATAAGAATTATGAAAGTCCCATTCATTTGTTTTCTATCTATGATTAGCATTTCAGGAATCTGTCAAACTCCCGACACTCTGATTTATGCGCAGGGCAAAATTATCAGTGGCATCACAAAAGAGCCCATAAACGCTAGAATTTCATATGAAAGCCTGCCTTATGGAAACCGGGTAGGCATCGCATCTGGAAGCTCCTTCTTATTTCCACTATTCGATAGGGAGCGGTACTCCATAACTGTTGAAGCTGCAGGTTTTGCGCCCTCTAAATATCTACTGGATCCTGCTGAGGCAAATTCGGATCGGAAAGTGGTACGCGACATCGAGCTGAATTTACCGATCAGCGCTGCGAACAATGCAGAAACTACCCATACGGTTGGTAAAGTAATGCGACTTCAAAATTTGATCTTCCAAACAGGAAGTTCTAACATAGAGCCATCCTCTTATAAGGAATTGAACGAGGTGGTGACCATGCTTAAAAACAACCCTAAAATGGTTATCCAGTTGGAAGGTCATACGGATTACATAGGAAATGCTAAATTGAATCTGAAGCTTTCTGAAGATCGGGTTGATGCAATAAAACATTATCTAACTACGCATGGATCTGAGCCGTCAAAAATCAAGACTAAAGCATTTGGCGGGTCAGTCCCACTGAGTCGCGAAAACACGGAAGAGGCGAGAAGCCTGAACCGAAGAGTGGAGGTAAGGATATTGAAAAATTAACGAGAAGCTACGATAGCGGCTTTCACTTGAATGAGTGATGCAAAAGGACTGATCAGTAATTTCTTTTCTTCGTCTCCTAATTTACTATCAGCAATTTTATTGACCAGAATGACAGCAAACTCAGCAATACGGGGTGAATTATAAATTCTGATGGCCTTCTTTAGCTTTTGTGCACAGGATGGCAAATCATTTTCATTAAAAGCTACTACTGCCTGATTAAAATAAAGCAGGCCGCTAAGTTGTTGAGGCATTACCTGCTGATATAAATCCAAATCATATTGATAGAAATATTTTTTCGAGGAAGATGACGTCAGCATCTTATTCTCATGATAACGGTTTAGTCGTTCTTTGATTAGTTGATCATTCGTAACAAAACCATTTCCCCTATCGGTAGACTCAATAAGTATTTGTTGGTAGTCTGTCTCAACGATCAAAAAAATATGATAATTCGTTTCTATTATTTTATACTCAAAACCAAATGTATCCAGCGCTACACTAAAAAGGCTTGTAGCACTCAGGCAGTCATAGTTACCCGAATCGAAGATCTCAGGGAATTGTGAGTAGGCCTTATATCGACCTAGTAAGGTTTTGTGTGCCTCGCGAAACAGGTAGTAAAGAAAAGCTTCATCAGATTTCGCTTTGGTTCTCTTCACCTGAAGCTTTGAAACAAACTGATGCATTTTTAAGGTCGCCTGCTCAGGTTGCTGGCTTGGAGCGCTCATCAGCAATGTCTGAAAACGATCAATAGATTGTCCCCATCCAAAAACCGGAAACAACAAGACCACCAACCATACAAATCGCCTGCCCGACATTACCTAATTATTAACTTTGATAACCTAAATTTAACATTAAGGTAACATTAGTCAATACCTGGTAACGTAAACTTAACATTAGCCATTTTGTAAAAATTGGATACCTTCACAAAATCCCCTATTGAAATGGCTATTTCTCTATCAGAATCGAACGCACTATTAATCTTGTTTGAAAAGCAAAAGAGCAGGAGCCTAAAACTTAGGAATGAGTCTATTCAAGATCGTAAGAAAAGAATAAAAGCATTTGGCAAGTTCATCCTTGCCAACCGCCAGCGAGTAGGAGAAGCAGTGCATGCTGATTTAAAAAAGCCCTTAGCCGAAATTGATTTATCGGAGGTTTATCCGGTTTTGGCGGAAGTGAGGCATGTCTTGAAAAGCCTGGACGATTGGGCTCAGCCTGAATTGATAGATGCACCACTTACTTACCTGGGCACACGATCGGAAATAGTCTATGAACCAAAAGGCGTTTGTCTGATTATTGCACCCTGGAATTTCCCATTTAACCTTTGCCTTGGTCCATTGATTTCGTGCTTAGCTGCAGGCAACACCGCTATTCTTAAACCGTCAGAAGCCACACCACACACGGCCAGACTTATCTATGACCTGATTATAGAATTTTTTGAACAGGATCTGGTGTGTGTTGTAGAAGGTGGTATAGAAACTACTTCTCACTTATTGAAACTGCCTTTTGATCATATTTTTTTTACCGGCAGTACCGGTGTTGGCAAAATTGTGATGAAAGCTGCCGCTGAAAATCTTACCTCCGTTACATTAGAATTGGGCGGGAAATCTCCCACCATCATCGACAGTTCAGCAAACTTGAACGATGCTGCCACACGAATTGCCTTTGGCAAATTTTTAAACAAAGGACAAACCTGCATTGCGCCTGACTATATCCTCATTGAAGAAACGATTGAAAAAGAATTTATTGAAATACTGACTTCCAAAATAAATGATCTCTTCGGTGAACACGGCAAAATTGATGAACATGTCCCCAACTATGGTCGCCTGGTTAATCAAAAGAATTTCATTCGTTTAAGCGGATTAATTAAGAACGCATTAGAACAAGGCGCTAAAATAGAATTTGGGGGACCCGCCATCGAGGAACAAAGATTTATGCATCCGGTAATTTTATCGCAGGTGTCATTGA
>JAYVTB010000040.1:0-55848 GCA_043774805.1 Cyclobacteriaceae bacterium
GGTCTGGGTCCACCAAAATAAAGTTGTGGTCTGTGAGGACACAGACCACGGGGTTAAGGACACAAACCACGGGGTTGGCTTCACAGAGAATTATATTCGCGTGGCCGCAAAGTATGATCCGATACTGATCAATGAACTTCGCAGTGCAGTACTTTCATTCGTTAATGACAACGGAATAGTGGAAGTTGATGAGCTTTTTGCTGATCTTGATATACATCACTCCGTTTAAGCAGTTGGCTTCATCCACAAATATCATCGGACTTCTGAAAAATTGATCTCAATATCCTCGGTCTGGGTCCTCACAAACCAAAATAAAGTTGTCTGTGAGGACACAGACCACGGGGTTGGGGACACAAACCACGGGGTTGGCTTCACAGAGAATTATATTCGAGTGGCCGCGAAGTATGATCCGATACTGATCAATGAACTTCGCGGTGCAGTACTTTCATCCGTTAATGACAACGGAATCGTGGAAGTTGATGAGCTTTTTGCTGATCTTCATATACATCACTCCGTTTAAGCTGTTGGCTTCATTCGCAAATATCATCGGACTTTTGAAAAATTCATCTCAATATCCTCGGTCTGAGCCCTCACAAACCAAAATAAAGTTGTGGTCTGTGAGGACACAGACCACGGGGTTGGCACGCTGTATCCTTCTTCCTCAAATGTCAAGAACCGTATGAAAAGTTGACAAATATTGCCTAAATCTGTTGCTGAGCAATTCTCCTCGATTCGTTGTAAGAATATGGAACAATACCTCCCTTTACAGCCTTCCTCCGCACTTAACCAATTCTAATACATACTTGCTTTTTAAGTAGTTACGTGGTGATGAACCTGATGTAAATTGAAGTACCATATCCCAACTACTGCGCATTTGGCCTGTACGAACGGAGGTCTTTTCTTCTAAATCCATTTTCCCACTCATTAAATAATCCGTTCTGCAGAATTCTTCTTACATGCTTGCCTTTCGTAACGATAAAACAAAACGCGGTTTAAATACTCACCCTACTTTTGACTCACCAAACAAAAGAATACCCGCATTAAAAAAAATGATGCTTATCTCAGTAGCGATGATACTCTCACTTTCGTCTTGCGGTTTTGAAATGTACGTGGGTCGTATATCCTATTCAAACTCAAACAAAGCAACGAGGCTAGGCATAAAGGCGCAGTAGAAATACACGAAGAAAAATACTAAAAAGCATTCTGAATTTAGAACGATATAGGAGCCCAAGAAGAGAACAATTGATTTGGAGCGTTTGATTGGTGTGTTTGTTCTCTTCTTTCCTTTTTCATTTCACGTTAGCGGCTAATTAAACCATCGGCCATTTCTACCCTTCTATCGGCCATTCTGGAAAGTTCATCATTGTGTGTAACAATAATAAACGTCTGCCCTATCTCTTTTCTAAGTTGAAAAAACAACTGATGAAGTTCCAATGCATTTTTGGAATCTAAATTTCCACTCGGCTCGTCTGCCAGAATTAAATCAGGGGCATTAATCATCGCCCGCGCCACAGCAATGCGTTGTTGTTCGCCACCCGAAAGTTCGGATGGTTTGTGCTGGATTCTTTCTTCAAGCCCGAGCATTTTCAACAATTCAATGGCACGATCTTTTACTTTCTTTTCGCTTGTGTCTGATATCAATCCTGGTATCATCACATTTTCCAATGCAGAAAACTCAGGCAACAGATTATGAAACTGAAACACAAAGCCCAAAGATTTATTTCGAAACGCTGCGAGATTCTTAGATGATTTAGAAAAAACATCCTGACCTTTAATCTGAACAGAACCTTTGTCGGGCATATCAAGTGTACCAAGTATATGTAGCAAGGTACTTTTACCAGCGCCAGATGCACCTACGATGGCGACCACTTCACCCGCCTTAATTTCAATATCAATTCCTTTGAGAACTTTAAGTTGTCCGTATGACTTTTCGATGGAAGTTGCCTGTAGCATAAAGGGCGATTCAATAAGTTTTCTTGAAATAAACCATTAAATAAACTAGTTTCGCTCCGAAAGAAAAAATCAATGAACATACACGAATATCAAGGCAAGGAAATCCTCAAGAAATATGGTGTAGCTATTCAACGAGGCGTGGTTGCTGATACCCCTGAAGCGGCTATTGCTGGCGCGAAAGAATTGCAAGCAGAAACCGGAACAAAATGGTTTGTTATAAAAGCACAAATACATGCCGGTGGAAGAGGGAAAGGAACGGTGAAAGAAACCGGATCAAGAGGCGTTGTATTGGCCAAGAGTATTGCTGAGGTTCCCGATAAAGTGAAAGGCATATTGGGTGGAACGTTAGTAACCATTCAAACGGGTGCCGAAGGAAAGAAAGTAAATAAGGTATTGATCGCAGAAGACGTTTACTATCCTGGCGAATCCGAACCGAAAGAATATTATATGAGCATTTTATTGGATCGCTCGAAGGGCTGTCCGGTAATTATGGCCTCTACCGAAGGCGGAATGAACATTGAAGAAGTGGCTGAAAACCATCCTGAAAAGATTTTTAAAGAATGGATTGATCCTGCCATTGGTATTCAAGGCTTTCAGGCAAGAAAGATTGCCTTTGCCATGGGCTGGGAAGGAAATGCCTTTAAGGAAGGTGTCAAATTTATCCATGCGCTTTACACCGCGTATCTTGGCTTGGACGCTTCCATGTTTGAAATTAACCCCTTATTGAAGACTTCAGACAATAGAATAATTGCCGTTGATGCGAAGGTTAACCTGGATGACAATGCCCTTTATCGCCACAAGGATTTAGCGGAGCTCAGAGATATTACGGAAGAAGATCCATTAGAAGTTGAAGCTGGAAAAGCCGGATTGAACTATGTTAAATTAGATGGCAATGTAGGCTGTATGGTGAACGGTGCCGGACTAGCTATGGCCACCATGGATATTATTAAGATCTCTGGAGGTGAACCGGCAAACTTCCTTGACGTAGGTGGTGGAGCAAATGCAGAAACGGTTGAAGCCGGCTTCAGGATCATCCTAAAAGATCCAAATGTAAAAGCTATTCTGATCAATATTTTTGGAGGAATTGTTCGTTGTGATCGTGTTGCCAATGGCGTTGTTGAGGCCTATAAAAAGATTGGCAATATTGGTGTTCCCATTATTGTACGACTTCAAGGTACCAATGCAGAAGAAGGCGCTAAGATTATTGAACAATCAGGCTTAAAGGTTTTTTCTGCCATAGTTCTAAAAGATGCCGCACAGAAGGTAAAAGAGGTATTGGCGTAATTTTTCTTCACCAAGCAATTTCTTATATTGCTCGATATTGGGTTAAAGGTTCATTATGATGAATAAACTGTATTTGCTCATTCTCTTTTTATTTGCTCAATCCGTAATCGTTTCAGGGCAGAGTTTCTATGCTGTGCGGAGAGAAAGAACGTTGATGGCGACTGTCGGGACTGGCAATGCATCTTATTTCGGGGAATTGAAGGATAAACAAGAATTTTTAGATCCAAGATTAAACATCAATGTGGGGCTTCAGTATTTCGTTACGCAACGCATAAGTGCCCGAGCAGAATTAACCTACTTTCAACTTCATGGTACAGATGTTAACTCACCAGACGGAAGTCGTGTGAGGAGAAACCTTTCCTTTAATTCAAGCAATATTGAATTAAATGCTGAAGGCTTAATTAACCTCTTTCCCTTAGGACAGCGGTTTTACCAACGCCCTCCCATTAATGTGTATGCCTTTGTTGGTGTTGGATTACTCTACACGAATCCAAAAGCAGAACTGGATGGAAAAAAATATGCACTACAACCTTTGCAAACAGAAGATGTGAAGTACAGTCGATTTCAATTTGTAATTCCGTATGGTATTGGTGCCCGATTAAAGGTAAATCCATTCTTAAATGTTGCTATTGAAGGTGGATATCGATTGACTTTTACCGATTATTTGGATGATGTCAGTACCGTTCATCCGGATAAATCAAGTTGGGATCCAAATTCTATACGGTTTAAATTATCCGATAGAAGACCCGAGTTAGGGAATGATCCTTATGATCCGGGAGTTCAAAGAGGAAATCCTAGTAAGAATGATGGGTATTTTTTATTGAACGTGAAGGTTGAGTATTATCTACGTAAGAATTTTCTCTTCAACGATTCGCAGCGCAAGTTGTATAACAGAAAGCGTAAGAGTTATAATGGAAGGGGACCTAACCGTAGAAGAAGGTAGGCTACTTGCTAAGCGAATCTTTTCAGGTATTCAAAACTTTTTATTGACTTTAGAAGTAGTGGTTTCCGGTTACCAATCACTTGGAGAGTGGAACTGGCAAGCATTTCGATTGGAATTTTTTCTGTGGCTTGATTACCTTGTTTTGAAAGTTTCACTTAATGTCCAGCACTTCGTATCTGGAATAATTGCTTTTAAATTCTGGCACCAATTCTTTCATTAAGGTTACCATTTTTAATTCATTGCGATCATGAACCAGTTCGTTAAATAAGTCAACGTATTTATCAATCTCCAGGTACGAATATTCTTGAACCTTGGCAATCAAGATTTTATCGTGGTGTGTTTTAATGGTGTTTTCCCGGTTGTTCAAAAGCTCTTCATAGAGTTTCTCCCCTTCTCTTAAACCACTGAAAACAATATCGATATCTTTCCCGGGTTCTAAACCAGAAAGCCAAATCATGCGCTTGGCCATATCCAATATTTTAACGGATTGCCCCATATCAAAAATAAAGATCTCTCCCCCCTTGCCCATTGCTCCTGCCTCTAATACAAGTCGGCACGCTTCTGGAATGGTCATGAAGTAACGTGTGATTTCCGGATGCGTAACCGTTACTGGTCCCCCTTGCTCAATTTGTTTTCTAAAGAGCGGAATAACCGAACCGTTAGATCCCATTACGTTACCAAAACGAGTCGTTACAAATGCCGTATGACTGGTTGATACATTTTCCAGGTGTTTATTCAGCGACTGCACATAGATTTCTGCAATACGCTTTGAACAGCCCATTACGTTTGTGGGGTTCACCGCTTTATCGGTAGAGATCATCACAAATTTCTTAACACCAAATTCAACCGCTAAGTCGGCCATTATTTTGGTGCCCAATATATTGCATGTTATGGCCTCGGATGGGTTGCCCTCCATCATGGGCACATGTTTGTAGGCCGCAGCATGAAAAATAATATCAGGAGTGTGCTCACGAAATATGGATCGTATCCGATCCATATTCGTAATATCTGCAATGTAGGATACAACCTGGAAGTGGTGCTCCACCAGTTTAGTCTGTCTATCAATTTCAAATAAAGGAGATTCAGCCTGATCAATTAAAATTAGGGATGCCGGATTATATTGCATAATCTGCCTCACTAATTCACTTCCAATTGAGCCGGCAGCTCCCGTTATACAAATTCTATTACCCCGAAGTTGTCGTTCCAGATTTTTATCTTCAAGTTTAATGGTTTCACGCTCCAGCAAATCTTCAATATTAATTTCTTTGATCTGGTTGATGCTTAATTCTCCCTTCACCCATTTATCTACTGACGGAACAATGCTTACTTTCACCTGATTTCGAAGACAAATATCAACGACCTCACTTTTTAAATTAGGAGACAGACTTTTGATGGTAATGATCAGGTTATCGATGTTGAAATTGCTGATCAGCATTTCCAGTTCACTGGCGCTGGCGCTGTAGATTTTTGATCCGTTCAGAACCTTCCCTATTTTATTCAAATCATCTTCGATAAAACCCACTACATGCGATGTTGGCGTGGAGTCGATTACATGTTTGGTAATGATGCCAGTTTGTCCTGCACCGTAGATCAATACATTTGAATTTTTAACTAACGCCTTTTTGTAGAAGGAGAAAATGTACTTCACCAAAAGCCTGTAGTTGAAAAGAAAAAGAAAGGAAGCGAGAAAGGAAATGAAAATGACCGAATACGGAATAAGGTTGGTGCGACTGTTATAGAAGTAAATTAAATTAAAGGAAATTACCAAAACCACCTTGAGAACAAGCATATAGAATATACGTACGCCATCTTGCAACCCGGTGTATCGGATAATGCCGCGATAACTGTTGGTAATCAGGATAGCGGTTAGTCCGAAGAGAACTTGCAGCATGATGCCTTCCGCGAAATTATTGACTAATATTTCAGTAATCGAAAAATTAAAGCGCAGTAGATAACCTAAGATGGCAGAGAAGCAGATGAAAACCAAATCAATAAAAATGATTACCCAACGGGGCAATATCTTTAGGTTGTAGATGAGTTTTTGAACACTATTCATTGCATTCATTTTGGTAAATGTGTGCTGCTAAAAAATACCTTACGACAGCCTGTAATTGTCAATGAAACAAAATAAGCTTTACTTCCTTTTCCGTAAACGCGCTAGTTTTCTGGCACCAATAATGGCGCCTGCACCAATCAATAGTTCAATTCCTGTTATCGGTACGTCCGGATCTGTTTGAGGATCAGCAGGTGGTGGCTGCGAAAAGGCAATGCCTTGCATTAAAAACACAACTGCACAGAGTATAAACAACTTTAATTTGAGGGTTGACTTCATTCGTCTACTTTTTATAAATCTTAAAATTTACTATCTGATTTGAAGTGAACAACCGTAAAATATAAACGCCTGAAGGAAGATTATTCATATCAAAGGTACCCTTTTTTTGTTTATCTGCTTTTAACCATGTTATCTCAGAAACTGCGCTGCCGATACTATTCAGTACTACCGCTTTACGAATATCAATTTTATTTTCCAGAACTTCAATATATGCTATATCGGTAACCGGATTCGGGTAAACTGAAATCCCTTTCAGGAGGCTTTGATTTTCAGTGGCGGTGATCACAAATTCGTACTCGAAAGAGGATGGACACCCAGCTGTGGACACTTCCACTTTATAGGTGCCTGATTTTTCAGGGATCAATGTATTGGAACTATTACCTGTAATTTCTATTCCATTAAAATACCACTTGTTACCATCCGCATAGCTAGAAATCAATGCCCCATCGACACTCTCGGTAATGACAACATCGGCAAATTGGATAACCGTGGCCGATACTGGTATTCGCGCACTCAAACAATCAGACGTACTTAGGGCGGCCACAAAATAGTTGCTTGATTTGTTGATAACCGGTGTAACATACTCTGCCGTGGTGGCGAGAACGGTTTCCGATGATTCATCTGCAAACCATTTAAAGCTAGCACCTTCGCTTAGTGAAGTAGCCTTTAACGTAACCGATCCTTCTTTGCATATGTTTCCAGCTACTGCCTCGATGGACGGTTTAGCATTCACAACAACCATACTTTCATAGGCTTTTGTTGCACGGCATCGTGCACTTGTAGTATGTATGATGATATTGTTTGAGCCTGCTACTAAATTTTCTTTACCAACAAACAAAGCCAGCGTTGTGGCATTTCCGTTTAGAGTATCTGAAACCGATATGCCATCTTTTATAACATAGTAGCTTGCATCTGAACGCGAGTTTAAGATGGATACCGTTGCGTTCTCTCCTTCACAGACCTGCAGTGTTGAGACTTGTAATACGTCAGAAAGTGGTTTCTCAGCAAATGAAATTGTAAATCGATTGGAGCCAAAGCTTAATGGATTGCTGGTGATATCGAAGTTGTATTGCGCTGTTGATGTTACATCACTAACCGTATTGAGGAAGTTATCGGTAAGCGTAATCAATACTTCACCATTAAAGGTTTCAATTTCAGAAAATTCAAGGCGGTATGTACCCGCTGCTGCATTGGTAATATTCAACATGTTAGGCTCATTACATTGAAAAGGCAAGGAATTGATCGCCAATACTTCTCCTGTGCTTAGAACCGTAGACAAATTAAATATTGAATTCTGGAGTTTTCTGGTATCCGTTTCAGCATCATAGCCTTTCAGTGCATCAGCCCTAAAATGGATTACCGTTTCATCGCGCAAGGCACCTTTCACTAACGCAATGCGCAATAGATCAGTAAGCGAAGCTTCCCTTAAAAATATTGTTTGCTGTCCTGCCACCTTCACGTTTTCGTCTGCCGTGAGGGTTGGTGCTCCGGTAGCTTGAATCCAGAAGCCCTGGCCAATTGAAATATAGCGCGATCCTCCGTTTAGGCTTATTGATCCATCCCATACTGCGAATACACCCATTCCGTTATCGCGGACTTGAATTGATCCGCCAACATTTGTTTTTGTCCAACCTGAAGCTGCATTCCAATCGATGGTGGAAGGGTAAGGGTTGCCCATTAAATTCCAACCATCATTTGCAGGAACTCCAGAAGAAGCAAACGTTGCTGGAAATGATACGGGTGTTACATTACCTTGGTTGATTGAGCCTGTTAAATTCCAACGTGCAGAGCCTGACAATAAATTACCGCGCACAAACATGGCGTAACCTCGTCCGGATGCGAAAGTTTCAGAATTAGCATTGGCAGGAAAGTCTTCATATCCATCCCCAAGGTTAATAAAGGTATCGAGGTTGGTGTCTGTGGTTACCGTTTCATTGTATAGAAACATACTTTGGTTTACACCACACGTAGGGCAAACCGTTGTTCCGGTAAATGAACCCGTTACCGATATTTCATTTTGCATATCCGCTACTGTGGCACCTTGAACCGGTGACGATATGTAACGGTAGATCCTTGTGTTATTGGGACCTTCAATTGCCATATATCTTTCAATTGTAACATTACCGGTTACTTGAGCTCCAGCAGGAAGAGTAGCAATACTCGCATCAGAAGTTGGATTGTCTCCGGTTGACTTCAATGTAAAGACCGATGTGCCACCCGAACCATCCGCATCCAAAACAGCATTGGCAGCCAGAGTTAATACACCAATTAAATTTTGATTGCTTTGAATCTGAACATCTGGGTTTGCAGTTGTATTGGTTACCGTAATGTTATTGAAATTAGTAGTGCTACTTCCACTCACCAACTGTGTTACCCCGGCTGTGCCGAGAAAAGCAACAGTCCCTGTTCCAGCAATGAAAGTACCATTGTTAGTCAGCGCTCCGTTTAAATTTAAGGTAGCAGGAGCAGTAAAGGTTCCCGATGAAATAGTAAGGTTTTGAAAGGTCGGATTGGTAGTTCCTAACACAGAAGAAGTTCCGCTAAACAAAACCGTTCCGTTGTTTTTATTAAAGGTTCCATTATTGGTAAAACTACCGCCTATGCTAAACGTGGTGCTTGGCGCATTCAATGTTCCGGAGTTTACTACCGATCCAGCCGATATTGCATTCACTCCAGCAGTAAATGATCCAGAGTTGATAGTGAGTATACCAGAGCAGGTTATGGCATTGTTGACGGTTACTGCGGAGATGGCAGAAAGGTTACTGGTAACATTGGTTAATGAACCTTGAGACTCTATCCCAGTTGTAAGGTTAGTACTGTTATATACTAAATTATAGGGCCCTCCCGTTGGTATTGCACCCGTAATAGCAGCCTTTGAATCGCGGGTAAAAATAGCTCCACTACCCATATTAAGGCCGGAAGTATTCGCAAAATCCCCATCCGATAATGTAAAGGCATTGGTTACGGTTAACGCACTATTTAAAGTGACCAATGTACCAGCAGTAGTTCTGTTCAATATAAAAGTACCGAGCGTGTTGCCGGATGGAGAAAAGGCAATTGTTCCCAGCGCTCCGGCAAACGTTGTTACGTTTAGCGTTGAGCTTGCATTCGAGGAAAGTAACCCTCCAGTTAAAAGATTATTATATCGGTTGCGTAATTCAACACTTTGATTTTCAAAGAAAAGGGTTGTGCCTGTCGCGAGGTTTAAAGCACCGGTAACAATAAGATTGGCATTCATATCCATGCTGCCACTATTAACAGTAGCCGTCACAGCAGTGACATCTTGATCAAATGCCAGCGTTCCTCCTGGCCGTGTAACGATGATCCCTTCAAGAGTAGTAGCAGCCGGAAGTGGAAAATCCATTATTGTAAGACTTGAACCGTTTACAGTCAAATTAGAATTGGCACCAGTAAAACTAATACCATTAGACCCACCCAAATCACCACCTAAGGTTAAAGTAGCATTCGCTGCTCCACTGGTTACTATAATATTTCCACCCAGGTTCACATTGCCTGTTAGAGTAAGTGTGCGTGCGCTGGCCGCTGTTGTAAACAAAATATCACTCGTCTGCAAATCGGTTGTTCCGCTTACAACAAGATTCGTATTGGAAACGGTTAAGTTACCCGTTTGCAATATAAGATTTCCAAGAAGTGTAAGACTTGTTGCCGCTACTCGCGTTACACCGAAAGCATTATTAATAATGGTTGTGATACCTGCAACCGCTGGGCTTCCTACTCCCATAAACTGCGGACTTGTTCCTTCATAAACAATTTCTGAACCGGCACTAAATATTCGATTGACCGTTGTCACTCTTAAATTTCCAGATGTGGCACTTTGACCTGTACCCGTTTGAATAGCCCCTAACGGATCAGAAGATTGCACCCGTAGAATGGAATTTACTCCTAATGAAAAAAAACTGGTATTTCCTGCCGCCATTTGAGATTCCCCTACTATCGTCAGATCATTACCGTCTGCAACAGAATATGATAAATTATTGATGAGTGATGTTGTGGGGGTTCCCGCCTCTGTAAAGGTGTGAGATGCTCCAGCACTGCCAACAAAATTAATATTACCTTGGGCTGTACCAGTTCCAGTCTCCGTTAATATTCCGGCCTGCAGGTTAAAGTTCCCTGTAATATTAAGCGTACCCACTCCCCCGGCACTCTCTGCCATCCGAACATATCGCGTAGCCGTATTCGTAATATTTTGAATATAATCACCTCCTACATTTACGGTACTCACTCCGGTAGTGCAAAATACAAGGCGGGTATTTCCATTGACATTCATATCCTCACCGACAGAAATCGTAGTTGTTCCAGTGGTTGTAAATCTTAATATTCCGGTTGTGGCTGTGGTTCCGGTTGAAAGGACATTGAGACTATTTTGAATGGTGGTCAATAAACCAGCCATATTTATGGATGTGGTTTGTAATGTGCAATTCCATTCTACATCTCCGAAAGCCTGACTCCAATTTCCTGCTGCTGTAGGCGTTGTAAAAGTAGTATATCCGGTTATTCGTAATGTTGATGCCGCACCTGGCGTAGGGTCCCAAGTTGCCAAAGGAATTATGCCCTGGGTGGTGGTATAACGATGTTCATATACACCGCCACTTTGAAAAACAGTAGTAGTAGATGTTGATCCCGTAATAACGGCAGCATTGCTTACGATTAATGTTCCGGAAACATCGAGAGAGAGATTGGATCCGGCAATGATTAAATCATTTCCTGCTCCATTTGCTAATGTTACCGTTCCCCCAACATCAATCTGAAGTAATCCGGTTGCTGAAATGGTAGTTTGGTCTATCGAGACTGAATACCCAGATGGGATCGACACATTATGATTGATAGCAATGGCTGTTGAATTTGATGCGTCAGGAACTATTCCCCCCACCCACGTAGCACCAACATTCCATGGTCCGGATGTAGATGATGTTATGGTTTGGGCAACTACATGTCCCCAAAACAAAAAAACTCCAAACAATAGACTGACTTTCTTCATAGTTCAACACCTTTACTTAGATACTACAAAAGTAGCCATTAATAAACTCACCAAAGGTTCGCTAAAATACTTAATTCAAAGCAAATCATACATGTAACCGATATCATCCATGTTAGTATTCAATCAATATTTTTCAATGTCGTTACGTTAAGCCTTTCTTTGTGGCCACATTCCTTTCCGGAAGAGAGGATGTTCGCGAAGCTTACCTTAACGACATTGCAATACTTTTAAAATCTCAGGTTGATTGAGAAGTGCATCATGATCAGAGGGGAGACATAAACCCAATTGAAATAATGAATCTGAAACGCCACTCAAAGCCGATTCGTATTGTAGAAATACAGGTTGTCTGTGCATGGGGTTCCACATGAACCTGGACTCGATGCCGTGTTCGGCTAATTTCAACATCATTTCTTTATTTCCTTTCTGGCTTATGGTGTGTTCACGATCAATTAAAACCGTTGAAAACCAATGATTGGATATGCTTGATTCGATTTGCTTTTGAAACCTAAAACCCGATAAGCGCTGCAAGGCATCTTGATAGTTTTCAAAAATCTTCCTTCGTTCCATCAGCTTAACAGGAATTTCATCCCATTCACTTAACCCCACAGCCGCATTGATCGGGCTCATGCGATAGTTAAAACCTACTTCACGATGTTCGTAGTACGGCACATCTTCACGTGCTTGTGTGGCCCAAAAAAGTATTTTTTTATAATGTGCTAAACTGTTCGTTAAGATTGCCCCGCCACCGAAAGTGGTTATAATCTTATTGGTGTTGAACGACAACGTGCCGATATCACCCAAACTACCCACATGTTTACCTTTATAATATGAACCAATTGCCTCAGCCGCATCTTCAATAACCGGTATACCATAATGGTTTGCAATCGATATGATTTCATCGACTTGCGCAGGCATTCCATAGGCATGGACTACCAAAATAGCTTTTGGTTTACAGTTTTTAAGTGCCAGCTGTTTTATTGCGTTCTCCAACAATTCAGGATCCATATTCCAGGTTTCCAATTCGCTGTCGATAAAAAAGGGAATTGCGCCTTGGTATAGAATGGGATTTACAGAAGCTACATAGGTAAAAGTTGAAACCAATACGATATCACCTTGCATTACCCCCACTGCTTTTAACGCCAGATGTATTGCCGCTGTACCGGTGTTTAAGGCCACAACATATTTCGAACCGGTGAAGGTTTTTACCTGCTCTTCAAAATCGTGAACGATCTCCTGATGATGAAGGCCCTGATATGCATCAAAGGTTCTTGCTATTTTATTTCCATCGATTGGATTATAGGATAGGTTGATCTTGAATTTCATTTTATTGAATCTCAGTTCGTTTCTTTTGATATAAAAAAGATACTATTAAAAGGATCATCAAGGTAGGATTAATAATCAAACGATGTATCTGCGAAAGCAAGGGAGACGACAACTCACTATCCCCTTCCAAAGATAATTTGATCCAGAAATAAAGAGGTAAGATGATGAGTAGTTCAATCAAAAAAAGAAAGAAGGCAACCCTCATGTATTTTTTTTCCTTAAACAGAATATAGATAAAGAAAATACAAATGGCATCATTCATCAGAAACCGAAGTACCTTGTTCACTACAAAAGGAGCGTACGGCCAAACGGAAGTTGATATTCCAAACAAGCCTTGTATCCAATGGAAGTAGACAACCTTCTGAAAAACAAAAACCATCACCAGCATCAAACCGGTTAGACCAATCAAAGAAGCGAGCCTTACTTTAGTGTTCAACTGATTTGGTTTGTTTCGTACTCCATCTTGTTACCCAGATAATCCACAACACAATAACAACCAGGTATAACGCGGCTGTAAAAAAATATTTATGAATGTAATAAAAGTAGCGTGTGTTTTGCTGCGCAGCAACAAAGAGCAACATAATCCGAAGCAGATTAAACAAATGAATGATCATCAAACCCAGTGGTAAAAACCAAATCATTCGAGTTAACGATCCACCATAGGCAACCAGAAAGGCAACAAACACAATCATTACATTGATGCCGTTGCACCCTTCAAACACATTGATTACCCCATCATCTTGATGGCGCATGGAAATACTTTTCTTTCCTTCGTTTACCTGAATGGAAGATTCAATGCCCAGTATATTTTGAACCATTGATGTTTGATCGGTCACCCAATAAGTAATCGGGTCTGGTGTATCTTGAAAGGAATCGATGTACACTCCATACAGAAGATTGGCACAGAAATAAACCAATAGGAATTTTCCAAGGAATAAGAATGAGTATTTGAAATCGCTAAACATTGAGTAGGTTAAGTGTGAAATATTTTAGAGGGAAATGGGGGTTCAAAATAGGTTAGTTTAAGGCTGTTTTAGGTTTGAACTTTAATGGATTTAGGAGGTTGCCGGTTGCCAGTTGCAGGTCTCCGGTTGCCCGTTACCGGTGACCGGAGACCGGTAACTGGTAACTGGCAACTGGCAACTTTTTCTTGTCACACAATTTCTGTTGCTGGTACTCCCACGAGGGTTACATCACTGCGTGAATTTTTTATGACTACGGCTCCTGCTCCTACTTTACAGTTGTTGCCGATGGTTATGTTCTGAAGAATTCGAACACCAGAGCCAATAAGAGTTGCCTCACCGATGTGTACATTCCCAGAAATGCTGCTTCCCGGCATCAGTGTACAGAAGCTATCGATGCGAACATCGTGGCCGATGGTACAGGCTAGATTTATGATAACAAATTCGTGAAGGTGAATATTTGTGGTGAAGATATTTCCAGCGGTAATAATACTTCCTTTTCCAAATTGATTGGTTGCATCATCACCCAAAAAATTATACGGATGTTTCATTACTGGAAAATCGATGTTCACATTTTTAATGCTGGCCACAATACTTCTTCTTGTTTGTGGATCCGCCACAGCAACCATCACAGAAAGTTTCTCTCCTATTTGATTCAGTTCAGCTATGCCTCCCAGAATTTTTATTCCGTCTATCGAACTTCCTCTTTGTATGGCATCGTCAAAAAACCCGATGAGGTTCCAATCGTGATGCACCTGGTTGATCTGTCGAATCATCAATGCTGTTTCCCGACCAAATCCACCGGCACCAAAAATCGCTACATCGCACGTCATATTAACCTGTAAATTTTTTTTCTAAAAGTGATGTATCTTTTCTGAAGGACAATAAAAGAAGCATTGTTTTAAATACGATTTTCAAATCTAACCAAAACGATACCTTTTGAACATACTCCAAATCAAGCTTGAATTTCTCGTCCCAAGATACGGAATTACGTCCATTTACCTGAGCCCAACCGGTTATGCCGGGGCGAACGTGATGCCGTCTTTTTTGTTCTTCTGAAAACAGCGGCAAGTATTCCACCGGCAGAGGTCGTGGCCCGATGAGGGACATATCGCCTTTCAGTACGTTGATGAGCTGAGGTAATTCATCAATAGAAAGAAAACGCAATACGGTGCCCAACCAAAATCCCCGATTCCCTTCTATGGATTCTTTTAACGTTCGGAATTTAATCATGCTAAACATTGTATTGCCTTTTCCAATTCGCTGCTGAATAAAAAAAACTGGTGTGTTGAACGTGATTAGGTACACTAAAATCAACAACAGAAAAAGCCATGACGTTAGCAGGATCAGTACAAGGGAAGCTACCATATCCAAGGGTCGCTTTAAATGTGCAGCGTATGTCATCTGCCTTTCTTTTTTTTAAAGATGGCAATGGCTGTGGTGAATAGAATCCGAACATCCATCATCAGGGATTGATGTTGGATGTAGTGACGATTCAGTTCCAGCTTGTGCGGCATAATCTCCCGAACATAATAATCAATGGGGTCTGTTTTTCCTTCCAGCAATTCATTTTCATTTCGATATTCAATCGAAGCCAGATCGGTAATACCCGGTCGGATGGAAATAATCAAACGTTGTTCTGGCGTATACAAGTCCACGAATTTTTGAAGCTCCGGGCGCGGCCCCACCAGACTCATTTCCCCTTTTAATACATTGATCAACTGCGGCAATTCGTCCAGCTTATATTTCCGAAGGTAATATCCAATCCACGTAATGCGAGGATCACGCTTCCCAACCGTGATGGCGGTGAGTTTATCTGCATTTATTTGCATGGTCCGGAATTTAAAAAGACCAAATATTCTTCCCGCCTTCCCTACCCGTTGTTGTATATAGAATACTGGGCCTTTTGAATCAGACATCACCCCGATAGCGATTATCATAAAAACAGGAACGAGGATGCACAACCCTATGAACGAAAACACAAAATCAAAAATACGTTTAAGCATGGGGCAGTATTGCTTGGTAAGCCTTCACAACAGACGAAACAATGTATTCTATTTTTTCTGTATCGAGCTGTGGATAGATCGGTAGAGAAATCTCGCGCGAATACAAATCGTAAGCGATAGGATAATCGTGAATGGAATAACCGCGTTCTTTAAAAACCGTGAGCAGTGGTAAGGGTTGAAAGTGAACGTTTACCGATACACCAAACGAAGTGATTTTATCAATCAATTGATCGCGTTGCTGTTCCGAAATATTCCGTATACGGAGAGCAAATAAATGATACGATGATTTCTTTTCAGTGGTATTCACGGGTGGAAGTTGAGCCCAGGCATGGGTAGAAAACAAGCGTACATACAAATCAAAAATCCGTTTCCGTTCAGGCAAGATGAGGTCTTTGTATTTTCGTATTTGAGCCAGCCCAATGGCCGCACAAATATCCGGCATGTTCATTTTAAAGCCCGGATAGACAATATCATACTTCCAACCTGCTCCTTGTGTTTTGGCCAACGCATCTTTTGTTTGACCATTCAATGACCATAGCTTGAGTTGCTTGTAGGTTGCCTCTCGATCAAAATGTAACGGCACATTAATGCACATGGCGCCACCCTCGGCTGTTGTTACATTTTTAACGGCATGAAAAGAGAATACACTAAAATCACCCCACGTGCCGATAGGCTTGTTTTGATAAAAAGCACCAAACGAATGAGCCGAATCCGAAAGGATCATGATCCTTCCTAACTTCTTTTGATTGTCTGTTCGTGCAACGAACTTATTTTTTATGTCTTGCTCCTGAATCAGATTGAATATCGATTGATAATCACACGGCCATCCGGCAATATCAACGGGCATGATCACTTTCGTTTTGTCCGTTATCTTTTTCCGAAGTTGGTCAACGTCCATATTAAAATCATCACCACAATCTACCATTACGGGTGTTGCACCAAGATGCAGAACAACCAAGGCAGTGGCGGCATAGGTGTAAGCGGGAATAATCACTTCATCGCCTCGCGTTACGCCATACCAATGTAGGAGCAACATCAATCCGGAAGTGGCAGAATTGCAACAGGCTACGTGTTCTATGCCAACACTTTCAGCCACTAACTTTTCAAGTGCCAATACTTTGGGGCCTGAGGTAATCCAGCCACTGTTGAGCGTATCTAAAACTTCTTGCCTGACATCGTCATCAATGTAGGGTGGTGAAAAAGGAATCTGCATGGTTAAAATTTGCGCTAAAGTATGCATAGAGGATTACTTCAACAAGAATGGGTTAGTCGACAGTTTCCGGTTGCTGGTTGCCGATTACCTGTTGCCGGTGGCCAGACCGGTAACTGGCAACTGGAAACTGGCAACAAATCTTAATACTAATTTACTTTACGGAGATCTGGTAATGGGATAAACCCAAAGGATAATTCTTCAAGCCGAGCTTGCTTGTATTCAAGCGAAATATCCTTTCCCCATTTCTGTTCATTGGCATTGTACTTAATAATCTGGCGATTGGTTTCATCCTCGCCAAACGTGACGATTACATCTTCACGGCCTGCCGCTTTCAATAGGCTCTCAATATAGGTCTTTCCCTCCACCTCGGCCTGCACCAAGATACGGTTGGACACGGCCAGATTGCGCACGGTATCCATGCGTTCCTTTAATAATATGCTCAGGTATGCTGCCACATCAGGATAAAGATCTTTACCGAAATGAACTTGAAGTGCATGCGTCTGACGAACAACCATCTGATCTATTTTATAGCGAGGTTCATTCATGCGAGCATGGGGCAACACTACCTGTTTGATTGAATCGTGCCGATATATGACTTGAATTTCTTTGAGATTCAAGTAAGCAGTAATCTCCACCGGCACTTGAACGATGGCGCGAATAGCTTTCGTTTGATTATTTTTCTTGTGTAAAAAGATTAAGTCCTGATAGACATGTTTTACCAAGTGCAATTCTTTGATGGACAAAATCTGTTCGAGTCGAAGTGGCTGACTAAAGGTAACCGGCTTAGGACGGCTATACCATACGATAATAATGATGATAGCTGTTAAAACTGTTACGGTTAGGATGGGGATGAGGGGTTTCATGGGTTTGTAGTTTGAGGTTTGAAGTTTGAAGTTTGGGGTTATAAAAAAACCTCTGCAGGACTGGGTCCGCAGAGGTTTTTACTGAATTGCGGAAAACATTACCTATTTGATGAACGATTGAATACCAGTGATTTTAGTACTCCATATTGTCCGCTGTTAGGACCAAAGACTGCACGCACATACTTCTTTACAGCCTGAGCGGTTTTGGTCATGGACACTTCCTTGTTGTACATTACCACATTGCGTTCAATAAGTGCCTTGGACCACAGGCCCCTGGCATCTGCTGCAGAACGATTCAATTGATTCAGTTCCTGCACCTTCTCTTCGAGGCCCACCAAGCTTAACTTCATTTCTTTAGCCTGGTACAAGGGTTCACTGGTTACCGTCATTACCAACTTTGAAAACGAATCTGCCTTGCTAACGTACGCCAACTGAAGGTGTGGTCGCATTGGTGGAGGTTTCCCTTCTTTGTCAGAAGAAATGGGTTGACGATTCCGTGGCGACTTCCCTAAGATCTGGTGCGCGAATGCTCGGGCATCCTCCATCTTTTCTGGTTTTGCTCCGGATGCTTCCAGTGTACGAAGTACACTGGCGATCAGGTTCGGCAACTGATCGAACGTCTGTTTGCGACTGTTCGCTTGATTGTCGAATTGGTTTTTAGCCACTTTCACGTTTTCCATAACCGATTGTGTTTCGTTCAACTGGTTAATCAACGCATCGATCTGGAGGGTTGGGCGACCGGGATTGTACGTTCCTCCATACCCGGTACAGAAGCCAATGAGCCTGGCAAAAGCTTCTGTGTTTTTAACATGTGTCATGTTGTTTTGTTTTAGTTTAGTGATACAACGGAATGGCGACATGCTTTTGTTGTCTTTTTTTGTTCTTTTTAAAAAGTATATTTTTTGTCGGAAGTGTAACGGAAAGTATACTGGCACGTTTGCAATCCTTCATTCGAAAGTTTCGGAAAGGCTGGTGTGTTTTTTTCGTTTAGTGGCGGGGGGATTCTGTGGAAGTTGGGGGGATTGGTTGCCGGATTCCGGTTGCCGGTTGCCAGTTGCCGGGGGGGTGGCAATTTCATTATTTGGTGTCGGTGCTATTGGTTCTTGTTGGGGTTACGCTTACTCCAAGGTATCTTTACTTCAACTCCATGGTATCGATGCTCCTGCCCCGAGGTAGCGCTACTCCTACTCCGTAGTATCGATGCTCTTACTTCGTAATGGGGTTGGCAGTGGCCGGTAACTGGTAACTGGCAACTGGTAACATAGAAATTTCACCACGGACAAATCCGTTTGAAGTTTGTTCTACTTTATTTTAAAAGTTTCCCAGAGATTTAAAACCCGAATCCTCACTTCTGACTTTGAAGTGTGTTTTTGCCCACGTTATATGCATACACAGCGGCAGGTAAATACTGAATCTGGAGTTTGTTACATTCTTTAATACCCGATTTATCGATCGTAGTTGAAAGGGCTTGTGTCAGATTATTTAATTCGCAAAAAGAATGTAGGCTCTTCAATTCATGAGGCGCTTCAAAATATCGATTGCTCCATTTAATTTCTACTGCCCAGTCTGGCTTGTTCGTTTTGCGACTGATGTTTATTAAATCCACTTCACCATATTTCCATCTGGCGTAATAGGGTATAAAAGATGTTCGCTGCATCCACTGACTAAAAATGGCGGTTTCAACTAATGCGCCCATGCCATCCGCCACTGCTGTTAATGGAGCAAAAAGGGCACTTCTTAAACTTGGATTTGTTAGGTAAATTTTAAAAAAATTCTCTCGTTGAAAACGACCTGCCTTTTGATCAACTCGTTTTACAATATGCACTAAAAAGGCTGCCTCTAAATAAGATAGGTACTGTCGTAATGTTGTTTTTTTTACGCCACTACTCTTGCTTAACTCATCAAGGCTACATTCTTGTCCACTATTCCAGGCAATGGTTGTGAACAGGGAGTTTAATTCTTGTACATCATGAATGCCATACAATCCCGGTAAGTCCCTCAACAAAACTTTGTCGATAATATCAGCTCGCATAAATCTTCCCGGGTTGCTCTGTATCTCCTGATTAAAGATAACCTCTGGATATCCTCCAAAGTTTAGATACTCGATAAAGTGTTTGTTTAATTCGGAGATATTCGTGGTGGACGAAAACATAGCAATGTTACCTTTCCAGTGAATGGCATCTGGTTTAATGAGTGCATCCAAATTTTTAAGATGAATGAACTCATAAAATGTTAATGGAGGCAGCATAAAATCAGTAAACCGACCCGCACCACTTTCGTTGCCTTTAAGCTTTAAGGCTGCGGCCGCTGAACCACTTGCGATAAATCGGGTGTGATGGTACGTATCAACGAGTGTTTTTAAATGCACCTCCCACTCCTTTAAGTATTGTATTTCATCAAAAAAAATAAACCAACCCGTTGAATCCATGTTTCCTGTTGCCTTTTTAGCCAGTGTAAAAAGGCTATCCAATGGTATGTTATTATAAATTGGTGTTTCAATTGACGCGTACATGATCTTCTGCGGGGAAACTCCTTCTGAAATCAATTGTTGGATGGTGTGATAAATCATAACCGTTTTACCAACCCTTCTTGGCCCCATGAGCACATTCGCTCTGTGAACAGTCGTTTCTTTTACCAATGGATAAAATAATATGAAGTAGAGTCGTGGTTTAAAAGACTGGTAATAGCCGTCTAAATTGCCGGTTGCCCACCATGGGTTTTCCACCTGGAGTCTTTCGATAATTTGCTGTTCTGAAAATGGGTTTAATGACATAGGAGAGTAAAATTAGTCAAATAAGGTATAAAATAAAACCTTATTTGATGTATTAATGTATAATAAGATGATATTGAAGCGTAGTTGCATGTTGCAGGATGCCAGTTACCGGTGGGGGTGACGATTGTATGTGCTACTACTCCGAGGTGGCGTTGCTCTTATCCTGAGTTGCCGGTTGCCAGATCAGGTTTCCGGTGACTGGTGACCGATAACTAACATACGTCACAACTATTTTAAAATTGATAGTAAAGACTAATTCTGCGTTTGAATCCACGCAAGGTACTTTTCAATCAGTCGATCGGACTGACTGCCGACATATAGCGCTCGCGACACTTTATCCCAATCAGTGTCACCGGTTTGCGGGATGCGGATCTTATAGTTCATATGCTTTAAATAATATAAACAGGCCTCACCCCCAGCCCCTCTCCGGAAGAGAGGGGAGGCTGCTCGGGATGGAGATGGTACTTCACAATTAAGAATTTATCACGGATGAATTTTTTCATATTATTTCAATCCGTGTCACTGTTTCTGGGACACTGATCTTATAATTCAGATGCTTTAAATAATATAAACAGGCCTCACCCCCAGCCCCTCTCCGGAAGAGAGGGGAGGCTTGACTGTGTGAGTTTGGTGCCATTACAATTAATCGCTATTAAACAATTTCAAGAAGCGTGTTAGGGCATTTGCCTACCGGCAAGAAGGTCAAATACAACGGGCTGGACTAGGCGAAGAATTTTTATAGGCTCTCGATACATTGCGCCAGGCATTACTACTGAACCATTGAAATTCGGTAACTTTGATTGTGGAGCAACAATTTTATTTTGACACATCCGTTTTTGGGGGACTCTTCGATATTGAATTTGAGGAAGAAACCTCTTCGCTTTTTGAAAAAGTGAAATTGGGTAATCAAATGCATTTATTCCAACTTGACAGAAAGTGAGTTAACCAAAGCACCTGAGCGAATCAGAGACTTTTTTCATAATTTAAATAATGAGTTCAAGGAAAAAGTTTTAGTAACACCTGAAGCCTTGAAACTTGCACAGACTTATGTTGAGGAAAAGGTTGTAGGTGAGACAAGTTTGAGCGACTGTATTCATATTGCAACAGCGACTCTAAACAAAGTTGACATGTTGGTCTGTTGGGTCTTCAAGCATATCGTAAATGTTTATAGAATCCGCGGTTATAATTCAATAAATCCACGATTGGGCCATGGGGTGTTACCAATACATTCACCAAAAGAAATTGTAAACAATGAAAACGAAGAATAAAATTGTAAGGGAGTTTGACACAGTCAAAACTTTTAGAGAAATCAAAAACCAAATTTCCAGCGACATCAAAGGTCTGACTTTTGAACAGTTACAGGTATATCTTGATAAGACAAAAATAAAATCGCAGACTACTTGAAATCATTGGAGTTCCCTAGCAGAAAAATTAGTTAACAAATATTTTAAAGAATGCTGTTCTTAGTTGCCAGTTATCGGTATCCAGTCTCTGATTCCTGGTGGCGATGAAATGAAGGGTAGTGAAAACCAGATTTATTAGCTAATAAAAACTTCTTTGCCACCACCAAGCCCCACAATTGCGTTTAGCTTTTGTTGACGGCTGGTGCCTATAATTTCAGGTCTCTTGCGCTATGATAAACAGTCAAAATGTTTATTTGCTCAGCCGAAACTATTTCGTAAATGATTCTATAATTTCCTTCGATAAGTTCTCTTAGATTCTCCTCATTTTTTTCAGGAACGATTCGTCCCGCTTGTGGAAAGGCCTTTAGTAAGTCAGTCCTCTCAAATAATTGCTTAACAGTAAGCTTAGCGTATTTCTCAGAATTCTCTGAAATGTAATCGCCAATGTCACTAAGGTCATTAATTGCTTGGTCAGTCCAAATCAATTTAACCATTTGCTCAACTTTGATTTGGCTTGTTCCTCTGTATTTACCTTTCCGTCCTTTACGTCTTGACGTCCTTTTTCAATTTTCTCAATGATTATCAGTCTTTCGATAATCTCTTCTATCGAAAATTCGTCAGGGAGTTTACTTATTGATTCAATTACTGCCGCCTTTCTCATATTGTCAGAATTTCATCTCTAAGATAGTCAAAATAAATGTCACTTAGAACCGGTCGGGCACTTGCCGGCAACGCTTGGTGGTCAAAAAAAACAGAATATTCGAAAGATGTCATTTCCTTGTTGTACTCGGATTTCAAACAGCCGTCAGTGTTCTCAAGATGTTTTAGGTAGGTCTCTGGAACTCTTTGAATTTCTTCGATCAAATCAAAAGTCCCCGATTTTGTTGCAACTAAAATAGAGTGAGTTGTATTGGTTGGCGGATGCGGGGTGCCAGTTACCGGTTGCCGGGTGCCGGTTGCAGGTGTGGTGAGGGGTTGAAATGATATTACTACTAGGTAGCGATGCTAGTAATGCGAGGTAACAAAAACAGGCCTCACCCCCAGCCCCTCTCCGGAAGAGAGGGGAGGCTGCTCGGGATGGAGATGGTAACTTTACAATTAAGAATTTCTCGTGGATGAATGTTTTTTTAATTTTTTCATATTATTTCAATCCGTGTCACTGGTTTGCGGGATGCGGATCTTATGATTCATTTGCTTTAAAATAATATAAACAGGCCTCACCCCCAGCCCCTCTCCAGAAGAGAGGGGAGGCTGCTTTGGATGGAGATGGTACCTTTACAATTAAGAATTTATCACGGATGAATTTTTTCATATTATTTCAAACAGTGTCACTGGTTTGCGGGATGCGGATCTTATGATTCATTTGCTTTAAATAATATAAACAGGCCTCACCCCCAGCCCCTCTCCGGAAGAGAGGGGAGGCTGCTCGGGATGGAGATGGTAACTTCACAATTAAGAATTTCTCGCGGATGAATGTTTTTTTAATTTTTTCATACTATTTCAATCCGTGTCACTGGTTTGCGGGATGCGGATCTTATGATTCACACGTTTTAAAATAATAGGAGTATGGAATTGGTTTTGTTGAAGCATCCGAGTCCTTGAGACAAGTGACTCGGATGGGGAGAATATACCTACATCAATATCCCACGTTGCTGACGAAATTTAATAGCACACACTTTAAGAACCTACACTACAGCATATGTTTTATAGTCATTGTGTGCGCCTAGCATGAGCGCAAGGTATCGAAAGATGCCTAATTATTCCAGCGGGTGCAAGTCCTGTGCAGGCAAGTTGGTGAAGTCTGTTAGTAGGGCTCGCTAAAGGCGGGTATGAATCACTACGCAACTACTACCACAAAGTAGCTCCACAACTTAATGAACCGCTGTATACGAGCCCCATACGTACAGTGGTGTGAGAGGCGAACCTCATCGGTGGAAAATCCGGTGAGGCCGTCTACTCGATTAGGGGCTGGGTCGCTCAGTTACTCTTTCTAAATTCCTCAGACTTTTTTCGAAAATATTCCAATTCCTGTTCTGGAGTCATTCCCTTTATTGTCTGGGAAACTCTGTCCCGCTGCTGTCTCATGAACTTAACAGCGTCAAATTTCTTTTCTGTATTTATTTCAGTTTTCATATTCCATTAGTTCTTTTGGTGATCGAATCTCAAGAGTATGTAATCCTTCTCTCAGGTTGATAGAATTGTAACCTCTTATTCTTTTTAAATTAACAATGTTAAATTCCAGCTTACTAGAACGTCAGCGTTGTTGATTGTCGCGAGGGCGATATGTCTACAGTCTGCTCGACTGGTCTCTCCAACAACTTTCTCAGTGATGTAAATTTCTGCCAGCTCAATTGACGCCTTTGTCAATTGAACGAACTCAAATTGTTCGGTAGGAAGCGTCTTGAAAAAAGTCTTAACATCAGCGGGTGCATGAATTAATTCCTCTTCAAGTAGGTCAGAAACTATTAGGTTTATCTCACCCCGGAAAGCCTTGTCAAAGAACATTTTCGTGAAAATATCAAACTCACTGTCATAAATTCCTCCAACTACTGAGGTATCAATGTAAACTCGTTGAATCATCCCTAAATTTACAACTTTTCCGCGATTCTTTGGTCGTCACTCAGCCTGTGAGAGGCGAACCTCATCAGTGGAAAATCCGGTGAGGCCGTCTACTCGATTGTGCGTTCGGCTTTTCATCTCAAGCAAGTCTTACGAAGCTGTCCTCAATTTTCACGTTAAAATTTATATCGGCTTTTAACGCTCTAAAAACTTTTATTACCGTGTCAATTGTCGCCTGTTTGTACTGCTTTCAAGTTTGGAAATCTGTGCCTTTTGAACTCCAACAAGTTTTCCTAATTCTTCTTGAGTCAAGTTTCGTTCCTGTCTTGCTGCTTTAATCATCTTTCCTAAAACGTCCATACGAAGTTCATATTCGTATTCCTCTCTTTTCTTTGTCCCAGCTTTACCGATGTACTTGTCTTTCATCTCCTAAGTCAATATTGTATGTCCCTGTTTTCATAATCCTAAATCTAACTATTACTATTCACTTTCTTGTCGACCCACCGCTTGACGCACAACGTATGTGTATGTTGCACAACTACTTTATAAATGGCCTCACCCCCAGCCCCTCTCCGGAAGAGAGGGGAGGCTGCTTTGGATGGAGATGGTAGCTTCACAATTAAGAATTTATCACGGTTAATGTTTTTTAATTTTTTCATATTATTTCAAACAGTGCCACTGTTTCTGGGACACGGATCTTATAATTCATTTGCTTTAAAATAATATGGTATGGAATTGGTTTTGTTGAAGCATACTTATGACAAGTGACTCGGATGGGGAGAAAGAGATTAATTCTGTGCATGAATCCACGCAAGGTACTTTTCAATCTGCGATACTGCGTAATAAGGAAGATTAAGCAAATTAAACTGCTTGCCTGTTGGAGTTGTTGCTTTGGTGATGGAGACTTCACCGGCATAAAAACGAACCGCCTTGTTGTGTGGTGCCGCATCCATGAACAAGTGCAATGAACGAAGCTTTCCCTCGCTGCCTGATTTTACCTCAACCGGTATGAGCTTACCATCAAAGGGAAATACATAATCTACTTCAGCCACCGATGTTTTCTTTTCGCGCACCCAAAAATGCAAAGCGCTTAATGATTGATGCTGAAAGGCAAGGAGTTCTTGACCCACCAGGTGTTCAATCATGCTTCCTTGATACACCTTGCTTAGATCATCAGTACCTAGAATGTTTCTTTGGATGCCCGCAAAATAATTCATCAACCCTGTGTCTAAAACATGAAGGCGAGGTGACTTTTTAATGTCTGGAAGTAGTGGTAGTGTATAGCCTGTTTCGGGATAAACGATGTACAGCAGTAATGCTTTCTGTAAAGCACGCAAAGCTTCTCCCATTTCTCTTGAACCGTAATTTGAGTTGCCAAATCCTTGAAATTTAATCCGCTTTCCCGCCTGGGAAAATGATGCACGGATGGCATGCCGTATCAACTGCATCTGTGTATTATTCCGAGCATACTTCTCTGCATCATCCATGTAAGAGGTGAGCAGCGAATCGTAAATGGGAGCAAGTGATACTAAGTCTTTATGCGTACTGTAATGCTGAACCGCTTCGGGCATGCCACCTATTAAGGCATAGGCATGGAACAGCGACAGTAGTTTTGGGTGCGCAAATGATGCTCCAGGAATTTGTTGTAATTGATCTAGCGCAGCCGTTTCATGCATGGCGGATAAAAATTCGGGGAACGAGACGGGCCGAAGTACTTTGTACTCCACGCGACCGACAGGAAAGCTAATGTTCTTGTCAAATAATGTTTCGAGCATACTGCCTGCAGCAATGACCGCTATACTTGGTTCCTGCTCATAAAAATATCGGAGTAGGTTTAGCGCTTCTGGAACAGCCTGTATTTCATCAATACATAAAAGTGTTTGTTGCTTTTGCGATAAGCTTTTGCTTTTCAGGAAGAATATTGCCTGGAGCAGGGTTTCTATATTGGTAAATTTCTCAAAGGGCTGCCGATCTTCTGGAAGCTCAAGGTTCAGATAAATATACTGGCCAAAATTTTTAGCGAACTGGCCTATCACTGTGGTTTTACCCACCTGCCTTGCTCCCCGAATCACCAACGGTTTTCGGGAGGGTTCCATTTGCCACTTTTCTAGATGTTTTTGTAAATCCCTATTAAACATTGTATAAAGTTAGGGCATTTATTTACTTATTTAGATACAAAGTTAGGGTAAAATATTGTGCGGATTGGAAAGAAGGATGAACTCCGATAATGACCAAGGCTAGTTACGGGTGTTTTGGGTTGCGCTTACTCTGTCGGATGCAAGTTGCTGGTAAATGGAAACTGCACCTAAAAGACTTCGCAAAGTATGGCAGTTGATACCCACTAAGAAGAAATCAAATCAAATCAAATCAAATCAACTCAACTCAACTCAACTGTTTTTCCATAAAGGTTGATTTTTCTACCATATGTATTATTCCGATGGGGGTAATATGTGATAGGCAATGAAGATTGGGTAGGGCCTCACCCTCGGTCCCTCTCCGGAGGAGAGGGATGCCAACAGTCTAAGATTTTTGAAGTTGATTACTCACCATAAGCGTCACCATGTGTGTTATGCGCTTGAAACTTTTATGATGTAACTCGCTCAAACTCTTTCAATAAACTCTGCCGGATGCCGGTTTCCAGTTGCCGGTGATGGAACTGCACCTTTACTCCCCATCAGCGTCACCGGCCTCAGGGACACTGATGCTTCGGAGCTACAATCTACATCACTTAAACCATTCAAATCTTTATTATGTGATAGTTGCTTTTGCGATAAGCTTTTGTTCTTCAGGAAGAATATTGCCTGGAGCAGGGTTTCTATATTGGTGAACTTCTCAAAGGGCTGCCGATCTTCAGGCAGCTCAAGGTTCAGATAAATATACTGTCCAAAATTTTTAGCGAACTGACTAATCACTGTGGTTTTACCCACCTGCCTTGCTCCCCTGACCACCAAGGGTTTTCGGGAGGGTTCTATTTTCCACTTTCCAAGATGTTTTTGTAAATCCCTGTTAAACATTGTATAAAGTTAGGGCATTTATTTATTATTTTAGACACAAAGTTAGGGCAAAGTGTAGCGTTACTTATAACGCGAGGTAGCGATGCTTTTAACGTGAGGTAGCGATGCTCGTAACGCGAGGTAGCGTTGCTCCTAACGCGAGGTAGCGATGCTCTTAACGCGAAGTATCGTTGCGCGTAACGCGAGGTAGCGTTGCTCTTAACCGGAGTTGTCAATTGCCTGCTTTCCAGTACTGGCGACTGGTAACTAACGACTGGCAACTGGCGACTGGCAACTGAACTTTTAGAGATGCCCATAAAGTAAGCGCTATAGACTTGACCGCTATCTTGGTGAAATGCGCTTCGCTTCGCGGAATAGAGAAAAAATACTTATGAACATCTCTAAAAACTATGTTCTTATTAGCCTCATCCCTTCCCTTCTCCGGTTGAGAAGGATAAGCGGAGGTTTTTAGAGATGCCCTTATGAATAAATTTCGATAATCTTTTTTATGATTCGATTAGAAGTCATACCGTCCCACAGTTCTGGAATTGCACCTGTTTTCCATTCATTCTTTATTAAAGAAGCTATAGCAATTGGTATTTGATCATAATCATCTCCAATAAGAATGTTGGTTCCAAGTGTAACTGTTTCGGGACGCTCGGTGGTTGTTCTTAATGTAATACAGGGCTTGTGTAAATATGTTGTCTCCTCCTGGATTCCACCACTGTCGGTTACCACTCCCATCGAATGTTTAACTAAAAACAAAAATTCCAAATAACCCAAAGGCTCACACGTATGAACAGAGGATGGTAAATTTACCGATGCCAACATCTTTAGTGTTCGAGGATGAACCGGAAAAATAACGGGGATTCCCTTAACGGATTGATGAATCAAATTCAATAGCCGTTCCAAATTTTGGCTATCATCAACATTGGAAGGACGATGCAAGGTTAGGATAATATATTTTCCTTTCGTTAGACCAAGGCTTGAATACATTGCAGGCTCTTTAAACTTAGGCTCTTGCGCAATTAATGTATCGATCATGGTATTGCCAACCCAGAATATCTTCTTCCGATCAATACCTTCCCGTACTAAATTCTCACCCGCTTCTGGTGTGGTGGTAAAGAAATAGTCGGCAATTGAATCCGTTACCAATCGGTTTATTTCTTCTGGCATTGTACGATCACCCGATCGGATTCCAGCTTCAATGTGCGCTACATCAACATTCAACTTCTTTGCGTCAATCGAGCAAGCCAAAGTGGAATTTACATCGCCCACCACAATTACTAAATCGGGTTTGTTTTGGATAAGTTCTTTCTCAAAGCCAATCATAATACTGGCTGTTTGTTCTGCTTGTGTTCCTGAACCTGCTTTAAGATTAACATGCGGCTCTGGAATGTCTAAATCCCGAAAGAAGGATTGGCTCATCGCATCATCATAATGCTGACCGGTATGAACTAAGCGGTACTCGATACCAACACCATTACTTTTTGCAGACTCTAAAGCTTTAATAATAGGTGATATCTTTATAAAGTTAGGACGGGCACCTGCGATTAATGTTATTTTGATATTCATTCAAATAAATTCTTTTTTAACTATTTAGTTTTTCTTTATCACACGTTCTATATATCTAGTGTCGGTTATTGTATTGCTTGCTGATCAAGTATGATTGTCATGTGTTGTTTTTCATCGATGTTGATTTGCCATTGACTTCTGTAATCTTCCATCCATTTCGAGAATACGATTTAATAGCCTGGTTATTATCCTATCTCACAGACAGAATCATTTTCTTCAACCCTCGTTCAGTCGATATTTTTTTGAATTGCTTAAAAAGCATTGATCCATAACCTTTCCCTTGATATTCTGAATCTACACCGATAACCACTAATCCTTTATCCCGATCAGTGTCACCGGTTTCCGAAACGTTGATCTTTACCAGTTACCGGTGACTGGTAACTGGCAACCGGCACCTTGCATCTGCACTTACCTGACTTCGAAAAAAAAGAATAGCTAACGATAATGATGGGCTTCAATTACATTACATATTGAGTTGGATGCCAATCCCCCACCGTATAAGTCATCACCGGATTTCCAGGGTTTGTTGATCAGCTTTGCAAATAAATCCAGTATCGTATTCTTGTCATAACCGGCTATAAAGTTATAACCGTGCTCCACTAATTCAATCCATTCGGTCTCTGTTCGAAGGGTAATACAGTACTTATCAAAGAAGTACGATTCCTTTTGCAATCCCCCACTGTCGGTCATTACTAATTTACATGATTTTAGTAATGCAATCATGCTGAGATATCCTACCGGTTCGATGATTCTGATTTTTCCAATATCCATATCACGGAGCTTTGCCTTTGTGCGGGGATGAAGAGGTATGAGTACCTCTATTTCTTTATCGGCTATTTCTTTTAAAGCGCTTATCACGCTTTGTAATCGCTCCAGATTGTCCGTTGTTTCTGCGCGATGAAGTGTGCACAAAATAAATTTTCCGGATTGCAGGTTTAACTTTTTAAGTTCGCTTGATACATCGACACGTGCGGCATAATAACGTGCGGCATCCTGCATTACATCTCCGGTTTTTACAATGGTGGAAGGAAAATGATCAAAGCCTTCATTTGCTAAATTCTGAATAGCGGCATCGGTAGGACAACATAACACATCGCTGATTCGATCGGTTAGTATTCGGTTAATTTCTTCCGGCATGGCCATGTTAAAACTTCGTAGCCCAGCTTCAACGTGGACAACTTTAACCTGCAACTTCTTTGCTGCCAATGCACCGGCTATTGTAGAATTGGTATCTCCATAAACCAATACATAATCTGGCTTTTCTTTCAGGATAATCTCTTCCACACCCGCCAGCATTTGTCCTGTCATTGCACCATGTCCTAGTCCATTTACATTCAGATTATAGGCTGGCTTGGGGATATTCAATTCATTAAAAAAAATATCGGACATGTTGGAATCGAAATGCTGACCAGTATGAACGATTATTTCCTCGAAATTTGGGTGCGCTTGAAAAACTCTTGACAGGGCCGCTGCCTTTATAAATTGAGGCCGAGCGCCCAGTACGGTTAATACTTTTATCATATTAAAATCTGGCGTATTCAGGTTGAAAAAATGCAATAAACAGAAAACTTACTAAAGGGCATCTCTAAAAATCCTTTTCTTATTGGCCTCATCCCTTCCCTTCTACGTTTGAGAAGGATAAGCGGAGGTTTTTAGAGATGTCCTAAATGTCTTTGTTCATCGCTACCGATTTGCCATCATTGCTTACGACATGCCATCCATTACGCTGATACGATTTGATTGCCTGCGCATTTTCAGATTTAACAGTCAACATGAATGTATGAAATCCCATCTGCAAGGATACCTTCTCAAATTCTTGCAACAGTTCTGAACCATAACCTTTTCCCTGGTATGCCGGATCTACTCCAATAACAATAAGCCCGGTATGAGGCGCAACAGGATTCGAAATTATCGCAGGGTTCGTGGACTTATTTCGCGCAATTCTCTTCCAGATATTTTTTATAGTCAATCTATATTTTGAAATAAATTCAGGGTGAACCAAAAGCCAAGGATGAGTTAACATCGCTTTTACCGCTGCATTAAAGCTGTGTTGAATCATACTGCTGGCGGAACCAAACTGCACTTTACCATCATGCTTCAAGCCACCACAATATCCTACGCATTTTTTATTCTCGTCTATGTAAAAAAGAAAAGCCCGGTTGTCCACCAAATACCATTCAAGCATTTTCATGAGATAGGTAACACCCATGGCTGATGACAACGATTTTGGAAATGCCTTTCGATGGCACTCCGCAATTATTCTTAAATCTTCAACCTTCGCTTTTCTGATGTTCATTCTATTCTCACAGATTGATTCCTAAATCATTCAGGAACCGTTTATGAATATTCTGCCGGTCAAAATTAGTCATTACATACTTTTTACCATTCTCACCCAGCGTTAAGCGGAGTGGTGTATCCTGCAGCAAGGTAAGCACGCCTTGTGTTAACGCTTCAGAATTTTCAGGTTCGAAAAATAAACCCCCATTGCCCTCATCAATAAAAAGTTCTTTTGCCTCTCCGTCAACACCCAGAAGAATGGGTTTGCCCATAGACAACGGTTCAAAAAGTTTGGAAGGTATAGCACCTTTAAACAAATCCAGTTTCAGCAGCGGAACAATGTAAGCATCACAAGCTTTGATCAGTGACGGAATTTTGCTCTTCTCAAGGTTGGGAAGAAAATGAACATTCTCCAGTTTTCTTTCGCTGGTCATGCTCACAAGCTTGTTCTTCTCTGGTCCATCACCCACAATAACAAAACTGATGGGAGATGACTTGACACTCTCTGCTGTCTGGATAATGACTTCGAGGCCTTGTGCATGACCAATAATTCCAGCATACAAAACCACCATATTCTCAGCAGGCAATTGAAGTTCTGTTTTCCAATCCATTGCTTCATGTGCGCCCTCAAAAAAATCAATGTCCACTCCATTCGGAAACCACACCACTTTCTTATTTGGAAAACGGTGCTGAATATTTCGAACAATACCTTTTGTTTGCCCAGAGATTAAAAAAGCGTTCTTGTAAATCCAGGATTCCAAACGATACGCCAGGCCGATCAAAAAACGATTGTTGATGATGTTGAGCTTCTCGGCTGACTCCGGCCACAAATCCGAAACATTAAAAACCAGTTTGCTTCCTTTCAGTTTGGCAATGAGTACGGCAGTTATTCCTAAGAAAAGAGGTGGTGATTCGCACACAATAAATTCCGCTTTTGAAAGCTGAAGCATTTTGAAGAATGAGGTAATCACAAATGAAAAGTAATTCAGCAAACGGGAGAAAACACCACGCGATGGACTTACAAAAATCCAGGTGCGATGAACCGAAACATCATTAATAGTTTCGCGAACCGAATACTTCCCACGGTATGAAGGAAAAATTTCATTTTTCGGATAGTTGGGCAATGCTGTTACCACAGTAATATCCATTCCATTCTTCACAATGAATTTTGAAAGACTGTGCAACCGGTTTTGGGGAGCACCGGTTTCAGGTGGATAGTATTGGGTGAGAATAATTATTCGCTTCATGTTAACTTCTCACTTTATGGTTTTTTTGACGCTAACACATAAACAGTGGTGGGTTTTCGAAGTCGAAAATATCAACTGTTAACTGCGCATTGAACGAAAATAAATATTTAAAACTTAAGATAAACCCCACCATTGATTATATGCGTTCTTAACGACTGGCGAATTCGTTAGGCCTCACCTGATTTCTCTAAAGTTCTTCTTTCCAATTCAGAAGTCAATCTAAAGTCAGTCATTTTAATTCTTTCTAGTAGTGGCTTTACAGATTCACGTGTCCGCTTAGTTTAGCGGCAATTATTACTCCAAGTGCTCCTGTAATTTTTATACCTAATTGTTCCGCGTATTTTCTCCCTTTATAATCATCTATTATGAGTAAACATTCTTTTTGTTCAATAGCAAACGCAATTGCACTGGATTCACCTTTATCAAATGATGCCTCCAGTATTTTTTGATAAGTCTTGTGATCGGATTTACAATGGTGAACCAGTCTGGCAGATCCTTCTTGAATTCATCAGCAATATCTTGGGTGACAATGACTTGTCCAAAGAGCGTATGCAGCAGCCTTAGTTCGCCAATTTTGTGAAGCAGAATTATGCAACTTGTATCAGATATTATAACCTTTTGAATTCTCAACGTCTCGGTCAAGGTCAGAGGATGGGTAATTAAAAACAGACACTCCGTAATTGCTCAAAATTTCCATAAATGCACTTTTGGAGAGTCCAACAAGTTCAGCCGCTTGCCCCACGGAAAGCTTACCTTTCTCATAAAGTCTTGAGGCTATAGCCATTAGGGCTTCTTTGTCGTCAAAGTCTACTGTGTCAGGGATATTTACCATTAATGTTTTCATTTCCTAAATTACATACTTATTCTTAATTTTTGTTTGCATGCGCTTGCTTCTAACGTGCGTATTTCTGTAGTGGTGGGTGTTTGGTAACTTATGGGTTCTACGTGTCCAAACGTTGAACGGAGATAAAACTTAAAGCTTACACTGCACCATGCCATTGCATAAATATTTTGTTGATGGCCGTTACTTCCTCTGCTTTTCTTCTCTCCACTTAAATAATTCGTCTGTTGTTATGAAGTTTATAAATCCCTTTTTCTCAAGTCCTTTCTTTAATTCTTTGTCTCCAGTCCAAATTTTGCTCCGAAAATGTTTTGAAAAAGCAACGTATTGAATGTCTTTTATATCAATATCAGAAACTAATTTTTCAGATGCCAACCATGTAGATTGCTTAATCTGCTCCTCCGATATAAAAGTAATGTCAGTATAGATTTGAAACTCTGATTCTCTAATATTCTCTAAGGTCATTTTTGAAATCTTCATCAACTTGGAATAATGATTTTGGATTTCAGTCCGTAAAAAATTAGGTGCGATGAACTCAAAAAGTCCTCTTGAATTTATAAGCAAATCACCAATTTTTCCATTTGTGTTTAGAATTCCGCTAAAAACAATATTAGCGTCCAGGACAATTCTCACTTAATAAAACGTTTACGGTTCTTTTTCCACCATGATGCATTTACTTCGTCAGCTAGTTTGTCAACGTCTGACTGTTTTGCCTTACTTTTTGAAGTTGCTTCAAGATATTTTACATAATCAATTAATCTTTGTAATCCAAAGCTGTCAATCGATGAAGAAACCGTAATCGTTATTTTGTTGTTATTCGTTCGTTCTATAGTCATATCTTTTCTTGGTACTCAAAGATAGGAATAAGTCTCTACGATTTGGGAGTGTTTTTTTCGCTCAGGTAATGGCTACCTACATGTGAAATAACCGCCATAAACTTCCCATTCTGATTTCTGACAATCTTCTGCACTTCGTTGATTTCCAAAACTATAACACCCAACTGACTTTTCATTCGCTTTCGAATCGTTTCACCTTCAATTGCTGTCCATCGGCCATTCGTTACAATCTTTATTTCGAAAGAAGTTAAGGTTTGTTGAATAATTTGCCCTTCAATAAGATTTGGCAAGTCAACAAAAATTCCATGGAAGCGAACCATCTCACGACCGTCTTGTCCGATTACAGTATCTTCTACCCTGCCAATGATCTCGTCTATCACTGGCATATTTCTCCCACAGGTACAATCCTTTTTTCCCAATCGCATCACATCACCAATGCGATAGCGAATAAGCGGCTGATCAAAATTAATAAGACCGGTACACACTACCTCACCGGCTTCACCCGGCTTCACGTGTTGACCATTCTCATCTATGATTTCAACAATACCCAAGTCAGGACTAATATGAAGAGAGCCATGCTCACACTCTGACACTAAACCACAAGCTTCCAGTCCGCTCCAACTATCATACGCTTTGCAATGATAAACCTGCTCAAATATTTTTCGCATTTCCGGTGTAAGCTTTTCACTAGAAGTAATAACCGCTTTGAGTGTGGGAGCTTCCAATTTCATTTCCTGAAAAAAACGGGCTAAGAAAAAATTACTCATCGCATAACCCGTCATGTATTCAACGTGATGCTTTTTAATACCCTCCAAATAGTCATTCGCATTTCCGGCAGAGATGTGATACGCAGAAAAATACACTTGCTTCTCAAAAATGTTATAGCGATAAAAGGGTGGTTTGGCATCGCCTTCCGTAACTACTCTTCTCCCACCAATCATACCTCTACTGCTACTTCGATTAACTCCGGCCCAATGTCTTATCCTTGCTTCGAAACCCGCGCTCCATCTCTGATGCATGGCATGTGAGAATAATATTTGTGTGGGTGTTCCCGTGCTTCCACTGCTGGCAAAAAATTCTCCGCCTTTTTCTAATGAAGAGGATAGCAATTCTGTTTTTCCGAAAGCACGCAAATCATTCTTTTCAAGAAAGGGAAGTTTTGAAATGTCAGATAGCTCAAACTTATGAATGTCGGTAGCACTAATATTCGCCCTTTTGAACGACTCATTATAAAAAGGAACTGTTTCAAAAGCATGGATCAAAAGTTTTCTTAATTGCAAGGTGACATATTCATTCCATTGCTGAGAACTAAAGTTCTCCCGTTCTTTAAATCCTTTTAACTCCTGATCGAACTCACCTCCAAATCTTCTTTTCTTCCAGGTATACCCATAAGCCGACACAGCAATATTTTGAAATGCCAAAGGGAGATGTGAATATAGTTTTTGGTATAACCCCATCCTTTAGCTTTGTTGCGTTACGAGACCATCCAGTACGTCAAACCATTTCAACTTCACTTTCTCCCAATCAAAATCTTCCACCATTTTTCTGGCATTTAAACTTAATGACTTGGTATATTCAGCATTGCCCAACAATTCCTGGATGGCCTTTGTCATTTCTTCTACATTATTTGATTGTACTAAAATACCAGTCTTCTTATTCTCCATCAAATACGGGATACCTCCAACATTGGTTGATACAACGGGCAAGCCTAGGGCCATAGCTTCGATAACACTAACGGGCATATTGTCTATAGTTGTCGTGTTTATGAAAACATCATAGTTCTCCGACAATTTAATCCATTCATCCTTCAACAGTCTTCCCGTCAGCTTTACCTGACTTGATAGTTTTAATTCCTGTATGCGCTTATCGACAAGTTCCTTCGTTCCATCGGTATCAGCTCCTACCATGCACAACTCTGACTTTGGATCGTTTAGCTTACTCACAACATCAATGGCCATTACCGGATTGTAGATTTTATGAAATGCTCGCACCCACAAAATTTTGGCGCTGATATTTTCCCGCACCTTAAAGGGATATTTCTTTAGCTCAATAAAGTTGGGGATGTACTTCACCTTGTACTCAGCATTGTTGAAATGAAATTCCAAAAACTTTGAGGGTACGATATTGATGCTGCTTTTTGTAAAAAGAAAATCACATTCCTTCTTGCTTTTACCTAACCGGTTCACAAAATCACCACCACGAACAATCGGTATATAGGGTATCGTCAGAAAATTGCAAAACTTCCCAACGGTATACGAAAACCAAAATGCCTGTGTGCTGAACGTGTCAACCAAAACTACTTCGCATGTATTCCGATATCGCCACACAGAAAAAAGCATATGCAACAAGCGAAACGGTTTGGACTGGATAGAAGAAACTGACTTTATTTTATACCGACTTGCCAGTTTGGGTGTCATCGTTTCAATAAACCCAACACTGCCACCGCTAACGGAAAGAATATTGCCTACATATAGAATCATACTTTCTGAGCCAGTAATAAAACATCTGTACCCATTGCACTCAAAAAAGTACGGTGAGTAAAGTGGGTATATCGGTAAAGAAACTTGCTGCCGAACATTCCAAAACCTGGCAGCAATATGGAATACCGATCTTTTTGTTTGATGGAAAAATGATTGTCCTTCAAAAGTTGAATGAAATCCTCATACTTCGTTTTGTTAACCTGATACTGACCCGCACCACTCATCTTTCGAATAGCCGAATTAAATCGGGAAAGGAGATTAGAATGGTCTGTAAGCTGAATTATCAAGAAGCCATCTTTACTGAGAAGAGACGATAATTTTTCAATCATCCCTTTTACTGATGGTACATGCGCTAAAATGCCAACCGCCAGAATAAGGTCAAATTTTTCATCCTGAAAATTCTGTGCATCAATCTCACCACAAATAAACTTCACTCTTTTTACTTCTTCACCCCCAAACTTCGATTCAGCCTTCGTGAGCATATTTTGCGAGATGTCTACCAATGTAAGTCGATTACTTTCATTTAAAAAAAAGTGCGACAACGAGCCGTCACCGCAGCCCACATCAAGAATATTAGAGAATTTCTTACCGCTTGTATAGGTGTTGATAATATCTCTTCGGAATGCTATTCCATAATTATTTTTAAGATACAGATCAGTATCCTCAAAAAATGCTTTAACGTGTTCAGTCCTCTCCAACTTATTTTTTAATTAAAAGATTGAGTTTATCCCACCATACTTCAAGAGCGAAATTATACGAACCTTCAACTGCATTTTTTGACTCTACTTTCCAACGATTCGTATTCTTAAGATATTCCACTATCGCTCGCTCATATTTCTCTGGGTTCTGTCCGCTGACAACAGAGCCTGTTTTAAATAATGAAAGTGTGTACCGTACGCTTGAGACATCCGAAACAATGGGTACTATGCCATAGGTCATGGCTTCACTTATTACCTTCGGCCATCCTTCACCCTGACTTGGCAAAATGATGAAATGTGCCTTCGCATAATGGGCTTTGATTTCATCACGGCTCTTCCATCCCTCAAATCGAACCGTGTCTTTCAATTCCAAATCGACTGCTAATTTACTCAAATTACCAGCCTCCGAGCCATCACCAATAACAACCAGCTCGCCTGCATGATGAAGGGTTAGCAATCGAAATGTTTGAAGGGCAACATCAGCTCCCTTATTCTTCTCAAGTGAACCAACGAAAACGATACGAAAAAAATCAGGTTGAAGTTCTTTGACTTCAGCAAGTTGTGCAGCTTCCTTTACTTCCTGTAAAGTAAAAGACGGGTTGAGAAAATAATGAATGAATTCGTTCTCATCCGGATAATAACCGTTGATCGTGGCAATATGATTTCTTAATAAATGCCGAATGATAAACCGCTGAGGCTTGTACGAAAAGAAATCGTTTCGCGGCTTCCAGTCACCGGCATATTTAATCCATTTTCTTTTCTTAGGAAAAAACAAGAGTACGATCAGTGCAATCAATGAAATATTCGCGGGACACCGAACGTGAATTAATTCAGTACTTGATTTCAACTCCTTCAGGATAACGGAGATGTAATTAAACGAGTCCAACAACACTCTGAACTTTGCAGTCACTGAAGTTCCGCCCCTGTTAAGAACGGGTACCATTCGAATGGCTGAATTCACTTCAGAAAAACTTGCCGGCACAACAGCATTATTATTTTCTACTACCGGTGCAATGTGTACAACACGATCAAACTTTGTAGATAGGAAATTGAGTTCAGCAATGGTTGGACCCCAGCCGTAATATTTTCCGTCTTTACGAATATGGGCAGTATGAGAAATCACAACAAAACTCATCGGTGATCCTCATTTAAAATGTCGAGATATTTTTTGCCAATTATTTCCCAATCATGTTGATGTGCCCATCCAATAGATTCCTGACTGAACTTTTCGTACTCGTTCAGTATTAAGCCAATTGAATTACAAATCTGATCTGGATTCCGAGCATCCACAAGATAACCACTTATCCCCTGCTGAATTGCCTGTTCAACTCCTGTATCTTTTGAACCAATCGCTGGCAAACCAAATCCATTCGCTTCCAATACAGCAATACCAAAACCTTCCACATCTCCATCGGGCTGGTTTTCACTTAACATCATGAATATATCGGATTGAGATAAGTACTCGTTCCTTTGTTCATCACTTGCAGCACTATGCAAAAATATACTATCAACAACTCCAAGTTCACGAGCTAATGATTCTATCGCTTCTCTCTCTCTTGGTATGCCTACAATATGATATTCGACTCTACCAAATCTTTTGATAATTTCTGGCAAAGCTGCCACTACATTGTGCTGACCTTTCCTTTTGGTTACCGATCCTACTGTAATTAAAACGAGTTTGTTTTTAGTATGTGTTTTAGGTTTCACTCCTTTGATCACTGTGACTCCGTTGGGAATGGTAGTAACTGAACGTGAGATGCCATTTTCCTGCAGAAGCCTTTTAGAAAAATCAGATACCGTAACAACCGATGTTGATTTTCTCAAAGCGTTCCGAACTAAATACTGACTTACTCCCCTTGCCATGATAATCTCATGCCCGTGAACAATACAAAATATGCGCGAACGAATAACCTGCACAATCAAATGGTATAATACCAGATTGGATTGCCCCGATAAAATAATCCAGTCAAAATCATTTTTATGATTCCAAAGAAATTGAATCAAATGAAAAAACCGTTTGAGTTTGTTGGAGTTTGTGGGGTAACGATGAATGTCCATCGGCTGATCGCGATCAAAACCTGATGCGCTATAAGCGGGACGATCTGCTGTATAAACCGTAACCTGATGCGCTTTATCAACAAGATAAAGCGCCAGGTTGTAGGCATGTGCACCAATACCGCCAGGACCCGGAGGAAACTCACTTGCAATGATCATTATCCTCATAAAGCGTTATTCAATTTATCAGCTCGTCTGAGTGAAATAAAGAGTTTGTAAGGAAGCAGCAAAAAGAAAATAAGGTAGGCTGTGAAGGAATATTTTTTCCGCGCTTTCAATACCATATTCAAAAGCAAATACTTTGAGTATTCCTTTTTGTAGTATTTCTTGATAGCAAAAGTTTGCGTGACTGGAGGAAAAGGTCCAAATAACGTACTCTTATTCCGCCACCAAATCCCATGCACTCGCATACCTCCCATTGGTGCTTTATGGTGCGTTTCAATGGACTTGAAATTATACACGATAATCTTTCCCGAACAGTAAAGACGCTTGCCAAAATCATCATCAGCTCCCGGGCCTCTATCAAATGCAGGATCAAGGCCACCTACTGATAAAGCCGTTTCAACTTTCATGAATGCGTTTCCTGTGGTGAAAATGTCGGCAAGGAAATAACGCCTGTTCCTTACGGGTATAAAACTTTCATCAGCACCAGGTGGTACAATGACTCCTGTGCTCACATCACAGCCCGATTTTTTTATCAAATCAATATGCTCATCCACCATGCCTGTCCAGGCTTCTGAATCATCCTCAAACAATAATGCCCAAGGTTGCGTCATGGCTTTCAATCCAAGGTTACGGGCTGTGCTCTGCCCCGCACGATCGAGGAATATCAATTTTAAAATTCCACGTTGCACATAAGGCTCATAAATTTCCGGCTTACGTTTCTCTAGTGGTGTTTGATCAACCACCACAATTTCTTTGGGAGGGAACGGAAGTGCCAATAAAGAATCAATACTTTTAGTGATGTAAGCGTAACGATCGATAGTAGGAATAAGTGCAGAATATGAATCGACAGCGATCTCAGCTTTAGTAGACATAAGCTTGAACGATTCTGAAACAGTATTCTCAGCTTGATCCGAAACGACTTTGGGAATGGTTAACCACTTACCACTCAAAAAGAGCTGACATAACCGATAAAAACTTTGCGCTTTCCGGTTGAAATGTTTGCAAACAAACAGCATCTCGTCTGACAAAGGAATAGCTTGAATACTACTACTCAACAAAGTGGCAGGAAGTGGTTGATGTATCGTTTTGGCACCGGCTAACAAAGCTCTATATGCCAAATCCATTAATGCAGCATCCGGGTCTGCGTACTTTTCGTCAATATTCCCTATGGTGAGAAGAAGTTTTCTGTCGAACAAAATAAAATCACGAGTCGCCTTCCAGCTCACTGCCGGTCGATCCATCAAAGGATTTAAAAAATGCCAATTGAAAGTACAGAGTTGAACCGATTCGAAAGCCAGGCCCGAACCAAAACACAAACCGGCATGCACTACATCTGTTTCGGAAATCCAGAGCTGTAACTGGTCGGGTGATAATTCTTTAATTACTTCTGGTGTAGCAATACCGATTATCCCATCATCACATGCTTCAAGAGCCTGTCGCAATTGCGCCACCGTCTTCACTTCATCTTTCTTAATCCACTGTATCTTCATGAGGTTGATTGCTTAGTCTCCGGAACTGAGGTTCGCCAGGCAGGGTGCAAGAATAAAACTGCTACTATAAAGAAGGTTCCTAAAAAGGTAAATAGTGCGCGACCAGGATAAATTACTTCGCCAAAAAAATTGGTTACCAGTAGGCCTGCAAATAAGCATATCCAATTGAGTGCCATGGTATGAGACGCTTTGTTATTCGCATTATTTTTTGCCTGTGCGCCAAACCGGTATAGGTAGTACAGAAAACTCAAATAGACAAAGAGACCGATAATTCCATGCTCGGCCACAATATTGATATAAGCGTTGTGAGCCGCCAATGCAACTTTACCAATACCAAGTGATGCATTCTGAAAGCCGGCACCAATCAACAAATACTGGGGGTTATTAAAAAGATTTTCAATGGACTGCTGGTATATGCCCCATCGGTTATCATCCACACGTTCGATCCAGTTTTTCTCATCATCATCCAATGCATCCAATGCTGTTTTGCCAAATTGCTTATTCGCATTGATCGATCTGTAAAGTAAAATATCTTTCACAGAACTATCACCGGCCTGTATGTTACTATCCAGCATCAAACCAATGCCACCGATTAATAGTAAAGCAAACACAAATCCTTTTATGTTTCTGGAGAGAATGAGATTCACAATCAAAAAAACACCTAACACCAACCACCCCGAACGACCGCGACTGGCAATCATCGAATACAACATGGGTAACAATGAAAATGCAAATACTGCATTGAGAAGCGAGATTCGAAACGAGATGGTAAAGCGGGTGATGACCATGATAATACCGATCGCCATAATCAGACTGTAATGTGTATGATTGGGCGCCAGGCTGGCCGTGCTCAGATAGCCGCCTTCAAAGTCGGAATACACAGCATAGTAATCGGGCCACAAATTGGGAATGATATTAAATCCCTGAAGTGATCCTACTATAGAAATAATAGCAATGCAAATGATCATGGCATCAAACAGAATCAACAACTGTTTTCTATTTTGGATAAACATAAAACCCAAAACAAAAACAATGGAGAATGAAAAAAAACGGAAGTATCGAATAATGCCAATGATGAATCGGTTTTCGCTATTGATCAGCGTAACAACAAGCCCAACCATACCCAGCAATATCCAATACAGCAAAAATTTATGTGCTGAAGACGAGCTGCTCCACACTTTAAAAATCTGGCTTAACATCGGAGCCAGCACGAACAGAAACATGATTACAAATACCAAATCGTAAAGTCTGATTTCACTGGCCGTAATTCCCAACACAACTCCTGTTCGTAGCAAAGGCAGGCAGTATAAATAGGACAAAGAAAGAGCAAACAGAAAAAAAAACTCTGTCGTCCATACCTTCTCGGTGTTAAGTGCTCTAGTGTTCATACAATTTTGTGTAAGCCTTCATATTGGCAACAACAGAATACTTTTCACGAACAAAATTCAAAGCACGCTGTGCCAGTTCATCGCGCATGACTACATTTTCTTTCATTTGTATAAATGCATCGGCAATAGCCTCCGGATTTTTTGAGGGTATTAATAGACCATTTACACGATGCTGTATCACTTCACGTGTACCGGCAACATCAGTAGCAATCACCGGAATTCCCGAGGCCATTGCTTCTAAGAGAGCAAGTGGCATACCTTCCCATAACGATGGAAGAATAAAGCAATCCAATGTTTGCAGAACTTTATGAACAGCAAGTGCCTGCCCATAGAACATAACATAATCTTGCAATGTATGATGCTGAACCAATTCACGGATTTCATTTTCCAAATCGCCAACACCCACTAACAATATCTTTCCTTCAATGCGTTTTTCTTTTAAAATCAGAATAGAATCAATAAGGTATTTGTGACCTTTTTGCGGGGAGAATCGTGCTACTACTCCCGCTACGAATGTTGCGTCATTCAGTTTTAACGCCTCGCGTTGCTGCTTGCGTTCTGAAGCATCCGGAAAAAACATATCCGCATTAACGCTATTCGGAATGATTGAAAAATTATTCTTTGCTTTGCCAGATAAAGCGCACAGACTATCTCTTACTCTTTCGGAAACACAGGTATAGTGATCAATAAATGGAAAGAAAAGTAAAAAGTAAAACTTCAGTCGCAGCCGTGCACCGAGTGGATTCCAGTTCTGATATTCATTCTGCTGGGTAAAGATGATGCGCCTTGAGCCCGACAAGAGAATACCCAGCACTTGCCACGGCATAGAGAATGCTACCTGAGAATGCACCACATCCGGATTAAGTCGGATGAGAAGTTCCCTTAACTTCAACACAAATCCGCGTTGGCTTAATTTACATTCTACTGCTTCGATACCATTCGATTCCAATACCTGAAGAAAAGGACCGTTTCGTTTTAATAAACAAATCACCACGGGTTGCCAATCCGTCTTTGCTTTAAGGTGCAAACACCAATCCGTAACAGAGCGTTCTATTCCTCCGGTTTGCAATGTTCCTACAATAAAAGCAACGCGTTTGCTCACTTATTTTTCCGGTTTAAATCCAAAGCCGCGAATAATGTAGGTTCCGTAGAACAGGTTACTCAGTGCTTTACTCAGCAAAGAAAACGGAAGCCTCCATCCACTAAAAGTTTTGTGATGCTTATTAACAACATTGATGTTGGTGAACACAGCTCGCTGATATAGTTGGCGAAGTGTTGCCTTACCAAAAAACCACAAGTGATGTATGGAGGCTATATCTCTTTTGCGTTGCTGAACATTGCGTAAAAACATATCGCGATGGAAACCAAAATTATCCAACTGGTTCGGTACTTCAATAAAAAGAAGTCCGCCTGGTTTAAGTACACGAAAAGCTTCGCGTGCTGCCAGCAATGGATCTTCCAAATGCTCAAACACATGAGACGTGTGAACAACATCAAATGTATTATCAGCATAAGGTAATGATTCCGCAAGACCTAAGACAACATCAAGTCCTTTATCCTGGCATACCTTTACATCGTCTGGGAAAGGTTCAAGTCCTTTCGCTTGCCATCCATGCTTTATGGCAATCTCCATGAAATTTCCGCTGGAGGTACCCACATCCAAAATTAGTTTTGTGGATTTTGAAAAAAATGTGTTGAAAATTAACACTCGTTCTTCAAAGTCGAAGGTGCGCAGTTTGTCTACCGCGGCATAATTATAAGTACGTTCACCATATTCACGTAATGCATCTGGAAGAATTCCTTTCAACATCGTTTCGCGATTCTTTTTGCTAGGCCGTGGACATAAATAAAGCATGCCCGTTTCTTTGCATTTTGCAACCCTGATGGGTTGCGCAAGATTGAGATGATGAGCACCCCAAGGGTAATCTTCGAAATTTGTTTTGCCGGTTAAGGCACAGGCTGGTATTTCGAAATTCTCTAAGTCAATCATAGGGTCTAAGTCAGATGTAAAAATACATTTTTGATTGGGTGTAAACTATTCTATCAATGCCTACTCAACTTTCCTTTCAGGTAGTGTTGTTCTTTAATGAAACAATACTGCCCCATACTTACTTTATGAGTGCGCCTATCTTCACAATTCGGTATCGATCATTTAAAAAATCATATTCTCGCCATAACCTCTGATCTTTGTAAACCTTATTAGACAATATATTAAAGCCCGCCCAGATCGAGCGATTTAAAATAGCCGTCCGAATATTTCTCGCGAGGTTGCAACACCACGTGGCAGCGACCTCTCTCTTTCATTACTTCCGTATCCTCCACAGGTTTACCCGTGCGCAAATAAATCATCTGATAATTCAGCGGAGTTACGAAATCAAGAATGTCTTGTGCATTCTCATATAATTTCTTTGCTCCAAATTCATGGAGTTCAATAAATACTTCCGGCCGTGACTTGGCTAGAATTTCTTTCATGCCTTTAATGGCAATGTTCTCTGCACCTTCAATATCCATTTTAATGAAATCAGGAAATGCATTGTTGGCCTTCGCATAGTCATCTAAAGAAAGTGTTGATTTATGAATTTCAATGGTATGACCCATTCGACCTTTCATGATCGAAGCTCCACCCGAAGCGCCCTCCCAATAAAATGGAATAGTATATCCAGAACGATCTGCTATTAGCGTATTGATTACGCGAATGGATGTATTGAATCCATTGAGTAAACTATTGTGATTAATAATATTTACTGCTTCTTCAGAAGCTTCAAAAGAATGCACACTCGTCCCCGGATTTTTACCAGCAACTAACAAAGAAATTATACCATGATTGGCGCCTACATCAAATACACATCTCTTGTTGCTTGCTAATTGAAGGATAAGTGAATAGTCTCGTTCAGGTACTTTTGAACGAAGGGTATAACCAACCTTTAGTTGGTGACCTAATATGGAAAGTTGAAATGTGGATCGAATTCCACCTAGTGTAATCAGTTGCTTCTTTATGCGGGAAAGTGTTTTTCTCATTTTTGTTTTTTAATAATCTGTCGATTCTAATGTCAGGTAGATAACTTCATCTCTTCCAGATGGCTACCACATCTGAGCATCGTCAACCTTTTCTTTTATATGTGATTTTTGTGCTATACCGTAAAGGTCTAGTAATGCGTCTACCACAACTTCTACATCATGATATTGCGCTGCATATGCTTTTGATTTTTGCCCGAGGTCTTTTCGTTTTTCTGGATTGAGAATCAAATCTTCCAGTACGGCTTCAAGATTTTCTGGTGCGCCATGAACGATTGGTAAATCGGGTCTGTACTTCCTCAATTCAGAATCAATGTTGCAAATCACAGGCTTCCCTAGTGCCATCAATTCCACCGAGACCTTTCCATGCCAGCCATACAAAACCTGATCAACACCAATATCGCTTAGCTCGTACAACTCCTTGATTTTATGATGTGGAAGTCTTTCAGCCATAACCAACTCAACCGGAAGGCCTTTAATTTTTAATCGCGCAATGGCTTCTTCAATAAAATCAGTTCCTTTTTTTCGTCTGCTAGATGGTGCATGAACTACGCGAATAATTCCATCCTGCTCTGATAACGGTCTCCTTGTAGATGACCAATAGTTCATATCAATAACCTGTGGTGAAAGTGTGGCGGTTGGCACAACTTCAAAAAGATCAGGTTCCGATACCAACACGGCATCGGCATAGCGCAACCACTTCCTGAGTTTCTTCTGTTGATCCGGGCGGCTCAGCGGTGGCTTCTCCGCTTTCACTCCACGATTCTTTTCACGGAGGTAATCGAAATGCTTTATATCGACAACATCAAGCCCACGAAAGTGCACGACAATCTTTTTACCGAATAGTTTTAATAGCGGCAGGTCGAGCAAATGAAAACGCCACCAGTTCCACATGCTTACGCCCCAGAAGAAATGAAAAACCTGATAATGCTTCAGTGCCCAAAGAAAAAAGAGAAAACGATCTACACTATTCTTAAGCCCTTTGCCTGCAAGCATGATATCATTTTGATATCCACGAAAGTCATCGTTGTACGCTGCTGATGAAGCTTGCAACCATCGTTTACGAAACGTCTCTGCTAATAATTGCATCTGTCCCCCAATTTCGTGGCCAGCTATGAGGATGCGGGATGTATTATTTCTTTTCAATCGATTCGTATTTTTTTATCATGAGCGATACCCACTCGCCTTCATCAAACTTCTCTACAGCACGCTGTCGCGCGTTTGCTCCCATCTTCTTCTTTTCATACGGATGATCCATCAGATAGTGGACCTTTTCCTTCATTCCATCAAGATCACCAACTGGCAAAATAAAACCATTTACACCGGCTTCCAAAACTTCCTCCATGCCTTCGCATGCAAACGCAACAACCGGTAATCCGCAGGCTATGGCCTCTACCACGCTGTTCGCCAAACCTTCTGCAACGCTGGTAGATAAATATACATCAGCGCGATTTAACCAGTCCGGTAATTCAGTCGATTTGATTTTACCGGCAAAGGTAATGTGCTGTTCTACTTTTAAAATGTGAGCAGAGTAGTGAAGTCCTTCCCGATCGGGTCCATCACCAAGAAGAAGGAGCTGTACATTGCGCCCTTCCTTTACAAGCATACTCAAAAGTTGCAACTGATACTGAAAGCCCTTGCGCCACATCATCGCTCCCACCGAAATCATCTTAAACTGTTTTTCAGTTTGCTTTGCATCACGCGGACGAAATCGCTGCAAATCAATGCCGTTATAATTAACAAATACTTTTTGCTCCGTAGCGCCAAAGTGCATGCACGCCAATGCCATGTCGTTTGAAACACAATGAATGTAATCGACTTTCTGAATGGCGTCTTTAATCGTGGCTTTAAAACCCGGTCGGGTTAGCGGATATACGGTAAGCTGGCTTCCTCTTGCACTCGCTACCAAAGGGCATTTGAAAAAACGATTAAGCCACTGGAAATAGGGTACGGAAGAAAGCCATTGAATATGAATAACACTCGGAGCTTTTGTGCGCGTGATTGGAAAATATTTTACAGCCCATCGCCAGCGTTGTGCTAAAGTCAATTCGGGCCGAACAGAAAGCAAGCGAAAAAAAAGACGAGGCCTCGTCCAGACTTTGATAAAAGATAAAAATTGCTGTGCCTTATTTTGTTTGCCTCCAATGCGGACAACACATGCCTTTGGCAAATCGATTGTCTGTCCATGCTCGGCAACAACTGTAAGCTTAACGCCTGCATGCAATAGCGCTACTAGTCTTCGGTGAATAAAAGAGGGAACTGGATTACCAATGCCGATGATTAATATTCTGGTCATCTTCATTGATTATTCTTTAAAGCATTTTGGAAAACACCGCTACGATTGTGCCACTATACCACTTGGAAGGATTTCTGCTTAATACTCCATTTAGTTTGATCGACAAAAATCGAATGGGATGATAGATCAGGCGCTGTAAAAATGTTAGTGGCTGATGAACTTTAAATCCGAAACCACCATAGTAAGACAGATACTTAATTTTCAAATTGTTGCGCTTTGCAAAATCTTCAAATAAACTCAAGCGCATACATTCAAGATTATGAGCTTTCAGATTTTTGTAGTCCAGCAAGTACCCGTAAATCTTACGCAAATATTTCTTGTTAGGAATCATTACCATCATTGCACCCCCAGGCTTCAGGTAAGCAGCGTGCTTGTCTAAGACTTCAACGTAATTGGTAAAGTGTTCTATAAATCCATTCGAAAAAACAAGATCGTATTGAGGTGCTGGCGTATGCTCCAGAAAGTCGGTACAGACGTAGTTGTAATTTTCAACACCAATAGCATGCATGGATCGGCTGAATTTTTCTTCATCGGGATTAAAGTCAATACCAGTTGCCGGGATTTTGTAGCGCGAAGAAAGATATGCCAGATAGCGACCCGGAAATGCTCCGATTTCCAGTATTGACTGTGGTGGTTGCGCACAGCTTTTTAATAGTAGATCCCAAAAATAATCATAGGCACCACAAACCTTGATAATGGTTTGTTTATCTTCAGCTGCCGCCTGATAATAGTCCTGCCAATATTTTTTTGATGTGAGTTCCATTATACAGATTGATCCTTTAAAAAGAAGATTTTATAAAGCAAACCGTGTCCAACCTTTAAGTATTTCTTTAGATCCTGAAAAAACAAAACTAACTCCGAATAAAAGAAAAAACGTTGCAAAAGAATGTGAAAGTAAAGAATGAACGGAACAACCATTAATAAAATCCATTTTTCTTCCTCAAATGAGATAACGAACGACCATGAAAATAATGTTATAATCAGAAATGCGCTCAACAAATTACTTTTGATGAGTCGGTATAAATCGGTCAACTGTAATTGTATTAGGCGTAAGGACAAGTACAGTGAAATGATAGAACCTCCTACCCTTACTATTGTTGTAGCCAACGCTACTCCCACAACTCCAAACTGGCTACCCACGACTATGGATGCCAAGAAAACAGGAGTGAAATATAAGGTAAACTTGAAACCAATATCGGGTCTTCCGAGGGCACCAAATAACGAACTGGAGGGACTGCTCAATGACCTTCCCAATGCAAAAGCACACAAAATCTGAAAGGGAACGATGGCATCATTCCATTTTTCTCCATAGATAAAATACACAATGGGTTCAGCCGCTATTGCCAGAGCGGTGATCAAGGGGAAAGAAATGAAACTTAAAAATTGAATCATGCGGCAATAGAGTTGTCGTAAGCGTTCTACATCTCCCTTTACCTTACTAAACAATGGAAGAAAAATATCATTGACTAATACCACAACATTTGACGTTACGAGATTGGCCAGTTGAAATGCCAATGCATAAATACCCAATCCCTCCATACCAATAAATTTTCCTACGATTAAATTATCTCCTTCATTCACTAACTTGGTCAGTACTCTTCCTCCAATGATGTGCTTGCTGTAGTTAACAATGGGTTTGTAATGAGCATGACCAATCGTTACAAAAGGTTTCCAGTTTGTCTTTATAAAAAATGCCATCATCAGAAAAGGAGAAACCAGTGCCTGAGGTAACGCTAAGCTATAAACACCAAATCCTGCCCATGCAGCAGCCAACTTACCTACTGAAATAATGGTCATGGACACCGTGCTGTAATATACCAGCGATTTGTATTCCAACTCCTTTCGCAATATCGCCTTCGGAATGGTTGAACCCATTTCGAAAAAGAAGGAAACGCATAAAAGCAATAACAGGTCGTACACTTTTTTATTCTCATAAAAGTCAGCCCACCAAGATCCGGTGGTAACAACTACCACGACCACCGCGATCGTCAAAAATAAGTTTAGCCAAAAAGCAGCATTTAGTTTTTCTGCTTTATCTTCTCCATCGTAATACACAACATACTCTGCAATGCCGGATGTTGCCAATGTGTTAATGATGCTTAGAAAAACAGAGCTAATGGCAAGCAAACCAAAATCTTCTTTGGAAAGTATTCGGGCCAGAAAGGCCATCACCACCAGATTGATCACATTGCTCCAGATCTTTCTGACCAGCAAAAGAAACGCACTGCTGAAAACCTTCTTACCTAAAGACATGGAGGTTAGTCAGAATAATAACCGGTTCCATTCTTTTTCTTTGATCCATAGCCATATCCATAACCGTAGCCGTAATTGTAGGCGTAGCCTTGTCCGTAGCCGTAACCCAAACCAGATTTGTAAATATCATTGAGCAGAATGCTCATGTTCTTCAGCTTTCCGGAATGGTAGTATTCGCTAATGCTTCGCACAAACTCTTTAGGAGAGTAATTCTGACGCATTACAAATACAGTATGATCAGCAAACTTCGACATTACAAACGCGTCTGTCACAAGTGCCAGAGGCGGTGTATCAATGAGTATGAAGTCAAATTCGTCAAGTGCTTTTTTGATGAAAGCTTCAAATCGATCAGTCAATAAAAGCTCCGAAGGATTGGGTGGTACAGGGCCACCACTAACAAGGTAAAGATTTTCGATACCTGTTTTTTGAACTACCTGTTCAAATTCAGAAATCCCGGAGAGATAAGTACTGAGTCCGACACTATTGGTGCACTTAAAATCTTCAAAAATTTTAGGTCTTCTCATATCGGCACCCACAATTAATGTTTTGCGACCCGACAGCGCAAAAACCGTTGAGAGGTTTATGGTAGTAAATGTTTTACCTTCTCCGCTAATGGAACTGCTCACCATAAACACTTGCTTCGACTTGTTACCAGTAAAGTAATTCAAATTCGAACGCATGGCACGGAAAGATTCTGCCACTCCTGATTTTGGTTTTTCGCTAACAATAAGATTGTTGTTGGAAGAATTATGACCCACACCTCCGATAAAAGGAATCGTGGTCATCTTCTCAATATCTTCTTTCGACTGAACCTTATTGTTGACTAACTCCAGAATGATAAAAATGATGAAGGGAACCATGAGTCCTAAAACAATGGCCATCGTGTAATTCTGAGTAGGCTTTGGAGAAATAGCTGCACCCTTCATTGGTGGATTGATGGGAATAATATCAGATGTATTCGATGCCTTTGAGATTCCCGCCTCTGAAAGTTTTTGCATCAGGAACACATAAAGGTTTTCAAGAAGCGAATAGTTGCGTTGCACTGAAATAAGCTGTCGCTCTGAAGCAGGCAGCACCGACATCTGCTTTTCTGATTCGCGGATCTGCTTCGTCAAAAAATCCATCTTGATTTTATCAACCGACCGAAGTGTATTGAGTGATTCGCGAACGTCACCTTTAATTTCATTGATGCGTTCTTTCTTATTGTTGACTAATGGATTCTTGCCGCGCTCCTGCTCAAATACCAGTTTTACCTCCAATTGCAAGTCGACCATTTTACTGAGCATGGAAGAAAGTACTTCATCGTTTAGACCTACTGAAGAAGGTAGGATTACCTGGTCAAAATTGTCGCCCTTTTTCAAATACTCATCTAAATATTGGTAGTAGTTATGGCGAATGAGTAATTCTGATTTTTGGATTTCAAAACCTTCTAGTTTAGCCAAAAGTCGCTGCGCTTCCAGGCTCATATCCTTCACCCTGCTGCTGTTACCAAATCGTTCCAGTTGATACTCGACTGTTCGAAGTGAGTCCTTAATTCCACTCAGTTGATTTTTTATAAATTCGATTGTTCGATCAGCGGTTTCGTTTTTCTTACTCAGATCGAGTTGAATGTAGGATTCAATCAGGTTGGTAAGGAAGTCTATTTCTTTTTCAGGATCGTTGCCACTCAAACTTAAGTTGATGATGCCCGCACCTTCTTCAGGCCACTTCACACTGAGGCGACCTATGTATGCACTGGCCACTGATCGCGGACTTTGAATAACAATTTGAAACGGTAAATTAATGTACGATTCCAATTCACGATCCGGGATGCGGGTAATGCACAATTTGAAACCCTTATAATCAATAGAGTCGTTCAATGCGAATTGCTGTCCTTTTACATTGTCATCATCAGCAATGCCTTTCAATTCGTAGTGGCTTTGATCAGTCAACGTAAAAACAAAACTACCGGTCTTTACTTCTGTGTGACCACACCATTCTGCCCGCACCGGAACATAGCTGTATGATTCAGTCGTCATGAAGTATCCCTTCCTGTAAAAGGAAACATGGAAATTAATATTGGTGATTACCTTCTCAATAAGCGGATAGGATCGGATGATATAAGGCTCATTCAGATAGTTTCGGTATGGATCAATTAACGAGTTTTTATACAGCAATTCAGCACCACCAGTCTCTTGCATTTCGCGAATAAGAATTGACGCAGAAACCGGGTATATAGGTTGTGTATAACGATTCTTGTAAAAAGCTGTGGTAAACGCTACACCCAACGAAATCACCAGAATATACCAATGACGGATGGCGCGATAGACTACTCGCTTAAAGTCCAGCGAGAATCCTTGCTGTGTTTCTGAAGCGTCAAAATCAGAGAGGGTCTTGTTCACGGTTAATTCGTATTAATCAGGTTAATCGTTAATAGCAAAAGCGAAAGAGAAGAGACTACTAAAGCGAGGTTCTGACCAAAATATTTTCGAAAAGGACGCTGACGTAAAGATGGCACTACTACTACATCATTTTGATTAACATAGTAATAAGGTGAATGAATAAAATTCTCATCGAGTAAATTAACATAAACTACTTCCGTTTGCGATCCGTTTTGTCGGATCAGTTTCACATTGCCTTTATCGGAAAGATCGGTCAATCCACCAACGAGTCCAATGGCTTCCAGCAATGTTACCCGGTTATTGTAAAGTGTAACCGAGCCTTCGCGGTTTACTTCACCTAAAATGGTAATCCTGTAGTTGATCAATCGCACCTTTACTACTGGTGATTCAAGGTACTCGGCAGCGAGAAGCTGGAGTTTTTCTTGCGCTTCAAAAACATTCAGTCCTCCGATCTTTACTTTTCCCACCACCGGAAAAGTAATCTCACCATGCTCGTCAATCAGTTCACCAATTAACATGGCACTTCCGGAGGCAAGGTTAACACTTGTACTTTGCTGTGAAGAACCCTGAGAGAAAATATCAAGCTCTTTTTCTGTGATACTCGAAAACTGAACGGATATAATATCATTCGGCTGTATTTTATAATCAAATGCATTAACAGCATACGTTCGCACAATGCTGTCTTTCGGAAGTCCACCTACATTCACATCGTTCTTTTGGAGATATACATATTTCTTATTCGATACACACGATCCGAGTAATAAAACAGCCCCGGCAAAAAGTAGAAAAATCCGCATGGAGTACGTTTAAAAAATGATTCAGTTTGTAAATATAGAAGATCAGGGGAAACTTACCCAAAGGTAGTTGCCGGTGGCCAGTTACCGGTGATCAGATTGTCGTTAGGGAGTTCCCTTCAATAATTAAGAATCCGAAACTTTAAAGTCGGAACCTTGAAACTTAACTATTAACAGATAACAATTAGCCTATACCTGCTTTGGATTTTTTGTATTGGCTCCATGGGCACTCCATAACGTACCATCATCGGCAGGATACACGGTAACGATCGTCTGGATTTTAATTGGAAAATATTTTACCTATTCATCTTCAAGAGGTGACTTTCTCCTCCAGCAATTCAACCTTAAGCAAGCAGATATCAAAGCTGGAAAATTGCTCTACGCTTTATTGGTTGCCGGTTACCAGATGCCTATTGCTGGAGGCTGGTGACTAGTCTTACTTTTTCAAAAAAACCATCTCGTGCGGATGTTGCATGAACACGGGCATATTGATGATCCGTGCGCTAATTTGAATCTAGTTCTGAAAAGAATTTTTCATGTATTTATTCAAATCTGGACACAATGATTAAAAGGCTTTAAAATTGGACAGGTATTGATACATGTTCAGTTTTTTACTAATAATTGATCATAAATAATAACATGTCCAGTTTTTAATAAAAAATTGGACATGTTATGATTCTTGTCCATTTTTCTTACCTAAATTTGCTGCATGTCCGGTTTTTACTCAAAAATGGACACTTCAAATGGCTAAATACGATAGGAATATACCTTACAATGATCTCCCAGCATTATCACCTTCTTCGGAATTTGATAATGACCCCGAAATATTGAAAAAACTGGTATCGGCTTCCAGGGCGCTAGCGTCTGTTGATAGTAACGTGTTAAGATTGCCTAATCCGTATATGCTGGTAAACACCATTGCTCTTCAGGAAGCAAAGGCTTCAACCGCGATTGAAAATATTTTTACGACTGAGGACGAACTTTACAAAGCCATTTCAGATAGCACCAATGAAGCAAAGGCCAACCCCGCTACAAAAGAAGTACTGAAATACAGGGAAGCATTATGGGAAGGCAACCGTCAATTAGAAACTGAAAAGACAATAAGTCTAAATCTGATTATTAAGATATTCCAGCAGATCAAATCTACACGGACAAGCTTACGTTCAGCGCAAGCACAAATTGTGATCAAGCAAGGGCAAAGCGAGTTTAGAACAGGTGAGATTGTTTATACTCCACCACGGGGTGAAGGTGTAATTGAAAAGTTGATGGACAATTTGCTCGAATACCTCAACGATGATATAAAATATCCGGCAGATCCGCTATTGAAAATGTGCATAGCCCACTATCAGTTTGAAGCCATTCATCCATTCTCTGATGGCAACGGTAGGACAGGACGAATTCTTAATTTGTTATATCTGGTAAATAAAGGATTGTTGTCGAAGCCAGTACTCTATCTGTCAAAGTATATCATAGCCAACAAAGATGACTACTATTTTAACCTCAGCGCAGTAACGCAAAGAGAGTCCTGGAAAAACTGGATACTGTATATGCTGGATGCCCTGGAGAAAACATCTATTCTAACCAATCGCCTGATCAATGAAACAGTGAACCAGATGGAAGCAACGCTGGATCATGGCAGAAAAAATATTAAATGGTACAGTAAAGAAATGAATGAGGCTCTGTTTAGTCAACCCTATAGTCGTGCAAAGACAGTACGTGTTGTACTGGGAAAAAAGTCGCGCACTACAATTTCAAAATACATGGATGAACTTATTGAGGCTAAAATTTTGAGTCCTAAAAAGGAAGGCAAAGAAATATACTACCTCAACGATGATCTGATACGTATCTTGGAGGGATAACAAGCAATCGAAAGAATTTATACCTATTGGTTGCCGGTTACCAGATGCCGGTTACCGGTAACTGGCAACCGGTATCCAGCACTCTCTACTTCACAAGGAACCACGGATTTAAAAGATCAACTTTATTGTACACCACTTCGGTTTCAGTGCCATGTTGAAATACGTTCAAGCCAACGGCTTTCACCACGGCATGTGCCGCTGCTGTATCCCACTCCATTGTCGGTGCGAAACGGGGATAAACATCAGCCTTACTTTCTGCTAACAGCATAAACTTCAAGCTGCTTCCTTGTGAAACCAGCGTTGGTTCTTTGAGCTTGTTAATAAAATCCTGGGTTTCTTCGCTCATGTGGGAACGTGATGCGACAATGCGTAGTCCGCTTTGAGTTAAATCAATGGCGTTGCGTTTGACAAGAGGCAACGTTGCTCCATTGCGTTTTACAAATCCACCGCTCACTTCATCGGCAAAAAAAACATCTTCGGTAACGGGCACAGCCACTACTCCAAGTATAGGTACGCCTTTATGAATGAGTGCAATGTTCACGGTAAACTCGCCATTGCGTTTTAAAAATTCTTTTGTTCCATCAAGCGGATC
>JAYVTB010000041.1:0-17765 GCA_043774805.1 Cyclobacteriaceae bacterium
GTTTCTGCGGAAGAGGCTCATTCTTTTAAGATTTCAGATACCTCAAAGGTTTGAACTTTTTCCGCTACTTTATAATCGCGACTTTCGGATAGTTATGGCCTTTCTTTAAGATATTATTGTTGATGATGCCTTTGGATAGAGGTCCACGCATCCATGCAAATTAGCTTTCAATGACATCTGTTGGTCTGGACTTAGGAGGTACCAAAATATCAGCTGCGTTATTCAACGAAAGTGGCGACTCCTTATTCAAAACAAAGACAGAACTTAGCGGAGCACAAGGCACGGCCGTTGGCGTCAAGATCATAACCTTGCTGGAAGAAGTACTTCAAGAAGCAAACCGACTCAACCATAAACCCAATGGCATTGGTATTTGCGTGCCCGGCATTGCCCATCGTTCTGGTGAAGTGTGGGCTCCCAATATCAAAGGCTGGGAACATTATCCACTTCAACAAGAAGTTAACCTGCATTTTAAAAATAACCTCTCCGTTTTTGTTGACAGCGACCGCGTGTGCCATATCATGGCCGAAGTATGGAAAGGAGCTGCACGGGCTTGTCGCGATGCAGTGTTTCTTACCGTTGGCACGGGGATCGGTGCTGGCATTATTTCAGATGGCCATATCATCAGAGGTGCTCATGATATCTCCGGGGCAATCGGTTGGATGGCATTGAAACCATCCTATCAAATTCACTACCAACAACGTGGCTGCTTCGAATCACATGCTTCTGGGTATGGAATTGCTGAATGTGCAAAAGAATTACTGAATGATGGTCATAAAAGTATTCTGCAAGCCAAAAAGGATCACCTCGTGGCTGCAGATGTGTTTGATGCCTATGAACAAAAAGATACTGTTGCTATACAAGTGATTGATAATGCCATTCAGTTTATAGGAATGGCCTCTGCTAACCTGGTGAGTTTATTGAATCCGGAAAAAATTATTTTTGGTGGCGGTGTGTTTGGTCCGGCTACAAAATTCATTGACAAGATTTATGAGGAAGCATTACTGTGGGGACAACCCATTAGCATGAAGCAAGTGAAGTTTGAGCCAACGCAACTCAATGGCGATGCCGGATTGATTGGTGCCGGATATCTAGCATTGAAAAACGGTAATCTCTGATTCATTTACCATGAAAAAAAATCCACTCGCATTTTATTCAGCTTGCCTCGGGATGCTGTTGTTTGGTATGGTGATGGTGACATTGGGATCAATTCTGCCATCAGTCATTGAAAAATTTAACCTGGCACAAATCGAAGCAGGCTCGCTGACTTCCATATTACCTTTTGGCATTCTGGCCGGTTCATTATTTTTTGGGCCTATAGTGGATCGCTATGGATACAAGACTTTGCTAATAGCGTGTGCACTTATTGTATTGCTTGGGATGGAAGGCATTGCCTATGCAGAGAATATTTCAACATTAAACATTGCTGTGTTTCTAATTGGGTTTGGAGGCGGAGTATTGAATGGTGCCACCAACGCATTGGTAGCCGACCTCAGCGATGAAACCAAGGGGGCTAACCTGAGTTTGCTCGGTGTGTTTTATGGATTAGGCGCTCTGGGTATGCCCACGGTGTTGAATATGATGAAGGATTTCTTTTCGACTGAAGGAATCATCGCTTCAGTGGGTGGATTCATTTCACTGGTGGTGATCTGGTTTCTTTTTGTTTCTTTTCCAAAACCAAAACTGGCACAAGGGTTTCCCATCAAAGAGGGAGTAAAATTACTCACATCACCGGCACTATTACTCGCTGGACTATTCTTATTCTTTACCTCCGGCATGGAAGGTCTCGCCAATAACTGGATCACTTCCTATCTGGAGAATGTTCGTTCCATTGATTCAGGCAAAGCACTATTTGGATTATCCCTGCTCGCCATCGCACTCACCGTCTCCCGGTTACTCATGGGAAGAATCCTAAAAGTATTTTCAACGCAGCAGGTGTTTTTCACAGGACTATTTATAGGACTGATGGCAGCGCTCATTCTTTCTATCGCTACCAGCTACTCCTTCATTTTGGTGGGAATTGCATTGCTGGGCATTGGCATGTCCACTGGATTTCCTTTGATGCTGGGCTACGTAGCTGAATTGTTTTCGAATTTATCTGGCACTGCTTTTAGTGTGGTGCTCGTTATTGCCCTGATCGGCAATATGCTTATCAATTATTCGATGGGTGTTATCTCTCAGACGAGAAGTGTCAGCGTGTGGCCGTTATTATTGATCGTCTGTCTCGTATGCATGATCATTTTACTCTGGATATTCCTGACGCTGATGCGCAAAGAAGTAAAACCAAAACCATGAATTTCAAAATTTATAACTCTAAACTTTAAACGATTATGCTAGCGCTCGAATGGCTCAAGAATGCAAGAAGTGTGATGGACAACATTGAGTCCACGCAATTGGAAAATATTAAAAAGGCGGCTACGGTCATGGCCGACTCCATCGAAGCAGGAAGATGGGTGCACACGTTTGGCTGCGGTCATGCTACCATTCCGGTAGAAGAAATGTATCCGCGCATCGGTGGCTTTGTTGGTTTTCATCCCATCATTGAATTGCCCCTCTCCTTCTTCACACATATTGTGGGCGACATGGGCATACACCAGTTTCTGTTTCTGGAACGCACCGAAGGCTATGGTCAGGAGATCATGAAGAGTTATGATTTCAATGATAAGGATTGCATGTGGATCTTCTCGCACTCTGGCATCAATAACCTGAACATTGATGTGGCGATAGAAGCAAAGCGCAGGGGAATGAAAGTGATTGTGTACGGATCAGCCGCTGCCTCCAAAGCAAAGAAGACCCGGCACTCTTCCGGCAAATCATTATTTGAAGTAGCCGATTATGTCGTGGACTCCTGTGCGCCTCTGGAAGATGCCTCAGTGCCCCTGAAGAAACACGTTGATAAAGTAGGCCCAGTTTCCACGTTGGCTTTTGTGACCACGGTATGGTTAACGATCACCACGGTAGCTGAAATTTTAGAAGCGCGTGGTGTGAAACTCTACATACACCCCTCGCACAATGCCGGTGATGATACGGCTATGGATCGCCTCAACGAAGCATTGGATCGCTATAAGAAGAAAGTGAAAGAGTTGTAATTACAGTTTTTAATAACTTGATTTTTACGCGGAGCACTTGATGAGTGGCTCCGCGTTTTTTTTGACGTAATAAAACCGTTATCCATTAAACTCAAATTATGGATTAGAAAAAATTCCCCGACATAGAAATCAATTTCTTTGCAAACACCGAACTCCGCAATTGCGTTAAGCGGTTGCCAGCGATTCGATGTTAGTGTCTATCCACGTTGTAATTCAGTTCTGTTACTCCGCAAGTAAATTGTCGGGTAGACAATAGTTTTAGGTTTACTTTTTCTTTGATGTTTGTAAACAATGGAATGCCTTGTCCAAGAATAACTGGATTGACAAATAGCCAGTAGCCGTCAATTAAGTTCAATTGAATAAGTGAATGTGTTGCTGTCGGGCTACCAAAAAGCAAGATGTCTTGGTTCCCGCCATTGGGGGATTGTTTTATTTCATTTATTCTTTCCGTTAGGTTATCGCTAATAATTTTTGTGTTAGTCCGTTCCGCGTCTTTCATTGTTTTTGATAAAACTACTTTGTGAACTTTACTATACCACTTTGAATGTTCAATGTCGTGCCGGGAGGCTGTCGGCTTGTCTGCTGCGGTAGGCCAGTAATTTTCCATCATCTGATAAGTTACCCGTCCATATAATGCTGTGTCGCCTTCGCTTATCCGTTTACCGACATAATCAAAAATTTCCTGATCCACTTTAATCCAGTTCATCTCTCCGTTTGGTCCTGCAACAAAACCGTCAAGTGATATGTGCATAAATGAAATTATTTTTCTCATATAGTTCTATTTTTTATTGTAGTCTATGGTTTGTTAATGTCATTTTGCAATGCCCGCCAACGTTTGTTGGGCGTTCGTGCTATTTTCAACAAAGGTTTTCTTTCCATTCTATTGTGTCATAATTTATTCATCCATCAGTCAATGCTGAAATACACAGCTCGTGCCTTTTTCACTCACCTAGTCACATGAAGCCACCCCTTTAGGTTTTTCCGCCCTTCATTGATTTTTAGAGAATAAAAATAAACTCCGCCATCAAATCCTTCAGCACTCCATGTGTTGTCATAGGCTTTCTTACTAAAAACAAGTTGCCCCAAACGGTCATAAATGAGTAGTAAATTATCTGGGTATAGATGAAGTTTTGGTATGACAAAAAAATCATTTTTACCATCTGCGTTTGGTGTGATTACATTCGGAATAAAATCGATGGGGTTTTCAAATTTAAGTTCAACTTCGTTTGACCATGAGATGGCGTTGGCTCCTTTCTTTTTGGCTTTGATTCGAAGAAGGTGAACAAAGCCATCTGAACCGTACTTGCCGGAGTATGTTGTTAAATCTCCGGGTGTAACGTCAATCAGTTTATACACCTGTTCATCATCTAATTTTCTCCAGACCTCATAACGCTCCACTTCATTCCAGCCATTATAATTATTCCATTCTAATTCTATAAGTTCCTCATCTTCCACCTTGTCTCCGACCAGCTTAATTGTATTATGAATGACGGTTTGAAGACCTTCATCACACTTGTTGAAGCCTTCAACTTTGTATTCATAAACATTAGCTTCTGTCGTAAGATTCTGGTCCAGAAAAGACTGTACGTTTTTCTGGAGTGTGGTCACCACCTCCCATGCTGCATTGCTTCCGGCAATCCTTCGGCTTATGATGACCAAATCAGCAACCCTTTCCAGCAGCGAGATTTCCCATTTCAATTGCACATTTTTGTCATTATCATAGTCCACACTCACAAAATTCATGGTGATTGCCGCAAGATCTTTGAAAACAGTCACATTAAGGGTATCCGAAAAACCTTCGCAATAATCAGTGCTGGTGGTGTTTTCTTCTTTTACCCATACTTGATAGTCTTCAAGGCTTGTCCAGTCAATTTTTACTTTTGATGTGGATTGGCCTTCGGCAAATGTGCCACCATTGGTAAACCAGGTATAGACTGAACCATTGGTATTGGAAGTTTGATAGGGTACTCCTGCCCTGAAATTGTAACATACTGAATCAAACCCAGCGGGCACGTTTGGCTTTAGTTTGATTTGTATTTTTACCTGGAAGACGGCCGTGTCTGTTGGACAGTTGTGCGCATCAAAACCTAAAGCCTTTATGGATGCATTGAATTTACTTGGGCCCCAGTTTACTTTTACCTGATTGTTTTGCTGGGATTGCACCGTGCCGCCATTAACAAACCATTGATAGGTATATTCTGTGTTGCTCGCACTATAATCAACTTCTAAAACGTTAGGGCAAACCACACCGGTGCCTGAAAGAATCGGGATAGGCGATTTTTCAAAGGGACTATTTATTATTGCCTGCTGACTTTGTGAAGTACAACCCAAATTACTTTTTATGATTACAGAGTATTCCCCCGGACTTAGCAAAGCCTTAACCGCGCTTGTTTGAAATGTGGCACCACCGTCAAAGCTATAAGCTTCATTGGGGTTTTGGTTGGTTACCGTTATCGTTCCTGTTTCTTCAAAGCAAATTGGCTGGAAAATATCTAAAACTGGTTGTGCTGGAACCAGGCTAATATCTCCTGTAATGATCCAGCCTTTAGAGATTAGTTGAGCACGCGCGTCTGCACCAACGCAATATTTTAAACCTTGGGAACCAAGGGGCACGTTAGGCTTAATACTCTGTGCTGCCCAACTGATTAAAGTTTCATCATAGTTGCCAACACTCAAGGAAGTGTTATCAAGCATTCTACTCATGTCTATTACATCGATAATATTCCAGGTTTTTAATGGTTGATTGAAGGCTTTTGCATCAAAAAACATGAACGCCATTTGCTCAACATTTTGGACATTCCAGTTCGGAAGGGATTGGTTAAAAGCAATAGCTTGTTGAAACATCCCAAGCATATTTTTTACTTGACTAACATTCCAGTTCTCCAGTTGTTGATTAAAGCTGGTGGCAAGATTAAACATGTAAAGCATGCTTTTTACCTGCGAAACATCCCAGCCTCCAATAAGCTGATTAAATGACCTGGCGGCTGCAAACATAACTTGCATATCTTTTACTTTACTAGTATGCCATGTACCGATAGGTTGGTTAAAACTTTCAGCTATATTAAACATGCCACTCATATTTGTTACGTTGGAAACATTCCAGTTACCTATTGGCTGATTAAAGTTTGTTGCATTGCTGAACATGCCGCTCATATTAGTAACGCTTTCTGTATTCCAACTACCAATGGGTTGATTGAACCTATGTTGGTTGTTAATTGAACTAAACATATAGCTCATATCCGTAACATTTTTCACATCCCAATCTCCTATTGGCATGTTAAAATTGAAGGCGTTGGCAAACATGGAAGACATGTTCGTGACTTTACCAACATTCCAGCTACCAATGGGTTGGTTAAATTTTAAGGCACCACCAAACATAATCGCCATATCAGTTACGTTGCTCACATTCCATGCGCCTATTGGCTGGTTAAAACTCGAAGCATCGTAAACCATTCCGCTCATGTTGTTCACACTCGATACATTCCATCCGCCTATGGGTTGGTTAAAATTGGAGGCCTTATTAAACAGAAAGGACATATTGGTTACGTGACCAACATCCCAATGACTTATCGGTTGATTAAAACTGGAGGCCCCGGTAAACATTTCACTCATGTCAGAAACACGGGTTAAATCTGGGGCATCAGTAGCCGGGATAGTAAGATTTTTACAGCCAGCAAAAGCGCTGTTCATACTTTCCCATCCTATGTCGCCCCACTGATCAACGGTAAGAATTTTTTCCTGGTCACTGTTTGGAGCAACTCTTCCATTAAAATAAATTCGAGGAAAAGTCCCTGAGATATATACGCGGTAAATACCTGAAGCGGGAAAAGTTATCGTATAGTTTCCTGTAATGGGGCCAGGTATTGTTCCATTGATTGCGTTGTTGCCTACATGCTCCCAATATATGCTATAGGCATATCCAGTGCCGATTGTGGGTATTACTATTTGGTTGTTGGCGCTAAGGCCTGGATTGTCGGTTTTCCAAGTCGTGATAAAAGGCTGCCCCAACGCTAGTCCTGACCAAAGAAGCAATAAGAGAGGGAGTAGAGTTTTCATGGAGCGATCCTACCCGAAGGTAATAATTCATTGCGCTGCATTGCAAATGATCATCTCACAACTCCTACATTTTTAGCCTTATTAAAACCGATATCCTCCTCCCACGCCAAACCAGAAGAATACTCTTTCATGAGTATTGAATTTCAATTCACTATCATAAAAACTCCAGATCGGTGTGAAACCGCCTTTGAGGTAAAACGGACGAGTCAATGGCTGATAGCGATAGCCCGTAAACGTGGTGAGCGCCACAAACCTCTTGCTGTTGGGCTGCCGCGCATCGGTGTAGGCATTGTTGGCCAGATCAAACCCACCGGATATTTCGAAGTGGTGACTTTTACTGCCAACTACTTTTCCAACCATAAGGGGTATGACCAATATATGCTGATAATAACCAAACCCTGCCCGCATGGTAAAACCCTTTGCGCTCTGCCGTTCATAATTGATCGAATACCAATAGGCGTTGCCACTTAATTCTGCCATCACCGAATTCTTATACTGCGATTGAGCACATACCAGCTTGATAGTCAATAACAGCATGAAAAAAATCAATAACAGCAAACGCATCTATAAATAAAAGGAAGATCAATGTAGGTTCAACAGGAAATCAGAAAAAACATTGTCATTATCTTTCTTTCATGGTTGACGCTCATCACCATACCCTCAATCACAATAAACCTCACAAGATTTTATGCAACCTGATCCTGATCACCAGAGTAGAGTCAGGCGACACGTTGGGTGGATACGAAGTACGCTTAACCAAGTATGGCGGAGCAACCAGCTCCCTGATTTCTCCTGCTCGCATGCCGCGCAATCCCTCGTCTACACCCTCTGTTACCTGGTGGCCTCCGATCAAAACCTTCACAGGCGTGTTAGTGTTCATATTGGAATATAGCACCGTCCCATCCCGGTAAGTGGTTGCTTCAAAAATCAATACTTCGTTACCAGCTTTTGCCGGAACTCCATTTCCTTGCTGATGAATTTTGTATTTCAATCCAGAAGGCGTTGTAATGTATTCATATTTAGAAATTTTTTTTGCAACGCTGCAGTTGATCAGAAAGAGGCTGAGCATTAAATAAATTACTCTCATGTCAATTGGGCTTTATCACTTATTAAATGATTGCTTCGTGTGGTGCTTCAACACATGAGGATGCTCTTCGTGGTAATATTAATAAACACTTTTCCGTCAAGGCGAAAGAGCCCTCCGGAAAAACCAAACCAAAGTGTTCCGTTCCTATCCTGATAAATACTTTGAACGTGATTTCTCGTCAGGCCTTGTTTCTCTTTGACGTTGGTGAACGTTTTTCCGTCATAGCGCAATGCCCCCTCGCCCAGCGTGCCTATCCAGATGTTGCCGTTGTTGTCTTCACACAGAGCGTAAACAGCATTGGTGGGCAACCCTTCCTTTGTGGTAAAATTGGTAAATGCGCCAGGGCCAATCGCCATAGCAGGATCATAACGGCTCACGCCCTTGTAGCGCGTAGCGAACCAGATATTTCCCTTCTTATCTTCTAAAATCGTCTGCACCGAATTATCAGTGAGGCCGTCTTTCCTGGTAATGTGTGTCAACGATTTTCCGTCATAGCGGTAGGCGCCTCCGCCATTGGTGGCGAACCAAATATTTCCAGCCCTGTCTTCCATCATGCTCCAGATTACCTTCTGGCTTCTCACACCAATAGAAGAATTAATAGTATCAGCCGGTGGAATACTAAATGTAGTGAATGACCACGAGCTTGCGCCTTCTGTAGTAGGCGTGAGATACGAAACTCCACTGAATGTGCCCACCCAGATTTTTCCGGTCCGGTCAATCAATATACTCCACACATCATGATGAAGCAGGCCATCCTGTTCATTAAAATTTGTAAACGTCTTACCATCGTAGCGGGTAACACCGCCAGAGGTTCCAAGCCAGATATTGCCTTCTTTATCCTGCGCCATACTTCGCACCACATTGCCACCTAATCCGTCTTTCTCTGTAAAGTAAGTCAGCCACTTGCCATCATAACGGCCCACGCCTTCACCCTGGGTGCCAAACCACATGTTCCCATCCCGATCCTGAAAGATGCGCCTGATATACTCGCCAATTTGCACGGTGGAACTTTGTGCTGGCCACCTGAATTTTTCAGTCCAGTCATAGCGTTGGGCGATGGAACTGAAAGAAACAAATAAAAGCAGGAAGATTAATTTCATATTGAGTTGTTAATTTTAGAAGATTATAAACCTTTGCAGGGAAGCAAACGTAAGGAGGTAAAGAAGCAAAGCACTTCTTCATAGTGTAAAATGATTGTAAAATGAGTGTAAATTTCTGTCTTCAATTTATAACCGAATGAAATCCGGGCTGTTAATAACCGTTTTAGTATTGTGTGCTGCGCTCTTCTTTTCAGCGACTGTGTTAATCAAACAAAGGCCGCAGGAGGAATTCCTGGAGAAGCGAGCCGCACTAGTCGTTCGGCAGATTGGCCATCAGCTATTACTTCATTCCGGAGACTCTACCTCTCGCGTGCTGCCGGTAAAACAACTGGGCGATGGTGTCTTTCAACTTGAATTTCAAAGTCAGCTTTCTTTTGTGCCCGATACTCTGGTGAAACTGGTGCGCAACGATATTGCCTCCAGCGAATTGCCGCTTGATTATATCGTAAATGTGGTCGACTGTGCCTCAATGAAGGTGATCTATGGATTTGAAATTGGACCCACGTATAAAGAGATTGTTCCTTGCCTGGGCAGGGTGCAACCTAAAGGCTGCTATACCATCCAAATTTCATTTATTGATTTTCAGTCAACCCTGAATTCCGGCAATCAATATCTTATTTATTTCATGGCGCTGATTGGAATGTCGCTGGTAGCATTTGTGGGGAGATTCTATTTCAAAAAGGAGAAGAAAACAAGTCGTGTGAAAATTGCCGATGGCGTTGCGATAGGCAGCTATGTCTTCTCCATTGAAAATCAATTGCTCCGGTTCAACGATGAAACGATTGAATTGTCGGCCAAGGAAGCAAAGTTGCTATCCCTATTTGCCGAACGACAAAACCAATTGATCACGCGTGAAGAGCTGCTTAAGAAAGTGTGGGAGGATGAAGGCGTATTTACCGGGCGCAGTCTGGATATGTTCATTTCCAAACTGAGAAAGAAATTAAAGAACGATCCTGCGGTTCAACTCATCAACGTTCATGGCAAGGGATATAAACTTGAAATTTTATAGGTGATCAATTGGGCTGTGGTCAATTGCGTTATTGTTCTTATCCAGTGTAATAAAAGAGTTCCACGCAATTTCTAAAATATTTCCTTCAACATCTGTGAGGTAGAAAAACAATCCTCCAAAAGGAGGTGATGCCGGGCTTTTATTGTTTTGTACTCTCTATATCATTTACGATCAAGACTTCAGGCTGACAAGATATACGAACGTCAGTCTTCGAGAACCTCAGTCTTCGAGAACCTCAGACTGACAACACACAAACAACTAACAAGGATCAGCCATCACGATCTCACATCCCCATCATCACAAATGCGCCCCAGTAATACGGCTCTTTGTATTTGGTCATCAACTGAAGTTGTGCCTGCTTGAATGCTTTTTGTTTGTTGCCGAGCTTTGTCCAGTTGGTGTAGAAGTTGGTCATCAGTTGTTGGGTGGCTTCGTCATCCACTTTCCACAAACTCATGATGAGTGCGTTGGCACCTGCTACGAGAAAGGCACGCTGCAATCCATACACACCTTCACCGGCACGCACATCACCTAACCCTGTTTCGCAGGCACTGAGAATGATAAGGTCTGTTCCCTCCAATGATAAGTTCATCGCTTCATAAGCAGTGAGCACTCCGTTGTCGTTGCTTTGTAAATCCTGGGTGGCGTTTTCCTGCTTTGGTGCTCCGGCTAAAATCAAACCGGATCGAAGCAGTGGATTGTTCTTCGCATTCTCTGCATCCACGCCCATGGCATCACCGCCTTTATTTAAATCCGCATCGGCCAAAAAATATCCGTGGGTGGCAATGTGCATCAACGCAGGTGACTTCACTCCTTTCAATATGGCCTCACTGGCTTCCTTCTGTTGGCGCATCGAAACTTTATACCCTGAAGTAGTCAGAATTTTATTGATGCCCTCAATCTCTACTTTTGTTCCCGGCAGGGCAACGGCTGTTCCGCCATAGGCGGGGAAACCCAGCACAAATGCTTCCTTCTTTGCCACCGTTGGTTTCTTCAGCTTGATCGGTATCACATCTTTGGCGTTGCCTATCACCACCACATCAAACAGATTCACTACATATTGTCCGTCTGCTCTCTTCAGCGTGTTCACATTGATTTGGTTGAACACACCATCCGGAGAAAGAAAAATTACTTTCTTGCCTGTCAGCAAAGGTTCTACACGTTGCCAGTATTGGGCGTAAGAATACTCATCGTTCATCTTTTGCTGAATCGCATTCTTATAAAACTTTGCATAGCGAGTTTCCAGTTGGTTGCCGTTATCCAGCAAGGCAATAGCAGGTTTCGTACTTCCTTTTGTCAGCACCAGCGCCAGGTAGCGCGATTCATCTGTAAAGTCTTTGTCGAAGTTTCGCACCCGAATGATCTCCAGCAATGCTTCCGTATCTCCAAGGAGTGCACTGATTTTTGTAAAGTCGATCTTCTCGCTTTCAAAGCCTTTGGCAAAATCACCGGAGCGTTGTGATAAAGAACGCTCCATGGCATTGGCCGTTTTCTCCAGGGCAGCCAAATCAATTTTTTGTAGTGCGAGTTCTTCTTTGGATAAAGCGTAATATTTAGCTAGTGATTCCTTCTTACTCACCCAATCCATATAATCGCGGATCAAGGCCTGATCACCACTGTTGAGGATGGCATTCTTAATTTTGTTGGTGGAGTTGAGTAATAAAGCCTTGGTGGCGATCTGAAAATTAAATACATCATTGAGCACGGCCGGGTTCTGCGCATAGGTGTCGATGGCAAAATTGTAGAAGCGTTGAAAACGTGGCTGAAGTACATCCCAGTATTTTGTTTTCTCTGCCTCACTCATGGGCGGAAAATAGTTATGGATAAACTCCAACGATTTGTTGGAAGCACTGCTCAGGTGTTGATAGGCTTTTGATGCGTCCCCTTTTTTCCAGTATAAAATACCAAGGTACTCCATCGTCTTCACGTAGTCCGGATGATTTTCACCCAACACGTGCTGACGAATGCCCAGTGCTTTTTGCAAAGTCGTTTCTGCTTCAGGATACTTTCCCTGAAGGCGATAAAAGTTTCCAAGGTCGTGCTGCACTTTTGCGAAGGAGGCATTCTCTTCCGTAAATTTCTTTTTATAGATGGTGGCCGACTTTTGCAATAACGGCTCCACCTGGTCCATCTTATTCATCTGGATATACAACAAAGCAATCTGGTTGAGCAGGTTGGCATAGTCGGGGTTATTGGTTTGCCCGCCTACCAAATACTTCTTTTCAAAAATATCCTTGATCTGAAGGAAGGATTTCTCTGCTTCAACAAGGTTGCCTGAAAGCTGATAGGTGAATGCAAGGTTGGTTAGAAACTTTCTGCTATCGAACGATTTGTTATCATTCTTCTTCTTGCCCATGGAGGCATCCTGCGCGGCTATGGCTTCGTGGATTAATTTCTCTGCTTCGGAATAACGTCCCATGGATTGATTGAGCATCGCTTTGTTATTCAGGATAATGGCATTTTGCATGGAGTTGGCACCAAACACTTTTAATACGATCGCATGAACATCTTCAAACTCTTTTTCTGCTTCATTGAATTTACCGGTGGCCTGCAACCATTTGGCATGACTATTCAGGTTGGCGGCAAAGGCTGCGCTCTGTTTCCCTAGTGCTTTCTCACTGGTAGCAAGAGCATAGTTAATGTATTGTTCTGCATCCATATTTTTTCCTTGCATCAGCGCCACCAGGCCGAGGTTGGAGATGCACTTGATGTAACTGATCTCGTTCGTAAGTCTTGCCTTCTCAATATAGGCGCGGCCGATTTGCAAATATGTTTCAGCGATGCTATACCAGCGCAACTTATAATAACTGATGGCAAACTCTACGGTGTCGCGCGCTACTTCCTGTGGTGTGCGCTGTGATTTTGGCTTCATGCCATAGAAGGCATTCGTCCAAAATCCTTCGCCTTTGTTTTTGATATCGATGAAGCCGGTGTTGTCGTTCACGGTCATGGCAAACTGAAAATCGATGGAATCAAGTTTTGCTTTTAGATCGGTTCCAGTCTCAGCCATTGCTTTGGTCAGCCAGTCGTCCTGGGCCATGGCGGATAGTGAACTGATGGAGAACAGAAGTAGTAATAACTTTTTCATGATTTCACTCACCGAAAAACAGGGAAACGTATTTGTACCTCAAATTACAACTTTAAAAAATAATTTCGATTCCGGCTCAATGTATTTGTCCATACATGACAAACAAAAGATAAACTTAGTCCTGTGCATACCAGCAGTCTGTGACTATGCGCAAAATTGATGAAGCGGGATGAACGTTGTTGTTCGTAGTAATTATGACCTCTGTCATTCCGTTTCTAATTCTTCTGCGAGAAGTTTCTTTCGATCAGCAAAACCGTTATGATTAATACCCACGATGCTGTCGGGAAAACAAGGAATATAAAGGCTGGCTTCGTGCCAACAGGTATAAGCACTCCACTATAGGCAACCAACGAAAAAATTGACATCATAATCATTAAGAGATAAAGCAATGTCTCTGATTTTATGGCTAACCAGTGATTAGTAATCCGGGTTGAAAAATACAGAAGCACGAATGGAGAGAGTACCCACCCAGTAAAGAGTCCAAGCAAAAGAAAAGATTTTTGATTATGACCCGCCTCATACATAAAATAAAGCGAGCCCACCATCCCCACTAACATTACGATCCATGCTAGTGTTCGCAATAAAGGGTGATTGGAATTTTGCTGCTGTGTCATGTGTTAATAAGACTAAAAAGTTACAACTATTCGCAACAACAAACTACGCGAGAGCATACTTTAAATTAAAGAATTTCATTCATGCACCGTGGCTGAATAGTTTTTCGAATTCACCTTCAACGGTTTGCTATAAATAAAATGCACTGAATTACCAAAATTATGGATACCGTATTTTTCCCGTACCCAAAGTAGAAATTATTTTGTAAGATTAAGCCTTCAACCAAAACCCTATGAGATACATATCTATCCTGATTCTTCTCTTGACTATTTCCTTTACCGTTGCTGCGCAAAAACCGACTTTCAAGTATGGCGACATTCCCGTTGAGGATATCAAAATGACACGCTATTCAAAAGATACTTCTGCTGCTGCCGTTGTGTTGGCCGATCAGGGAGAGTCCTCCATTGAATATGATGAGCAGGATGGTTTCATACTGCGCTTTGAACGCTTGAGAAGAGTTAAAATCCTTACTAAGGATGGATTAGACTATGCAAATTTTAGTATTCCTCTTTATCATGATGGTAGCAAAACTGAAAAGATACTTTCTCTCAAAGCCGTTACTTATAATTTTGAGAATGGAAAAGTCGTTGAGACAAAACTCAAAAATGACGCTATATTCAGGGAGAATCAGGGCGCTAACGTTGACTTGACCAAGTTAACCATGCCGAATGTAAAAGTGGGATCTGTCATTGAAATTAGCTATTCAATGCGGTCGGAATTTATTTTCAATTTTCAGGATTGGGAGTTTCAAAGTGAAATACCTACCGTGTGGAGTGAATACCGTTCGAGAATTCCGGAGTACTTTCGCTATGAGCAGTATATGCAAGGCTATGTTCCGATCACGATCAACGAGCCGACTACAGCACCCGGAGTCATCAACGTTGCTTCAAAAGAAAGATCAGAATCAACTGGTGGCGGCCCAACCTCTTTCAATAACACTAAGGTAGAGTATAAAGAATATCGCAATCGCTGGGCGATTAAGGACGTTCCCGCATTTAAAGCTGAGCCATTTATTACTACCCCTTATGACTATATGTCAAAAATCAATTTTGAATTGGCCTCCACTCAATATCCGAATCAACCAATCAAAAGGTACACGGGTACCTGGGAAGACGTCAACACCCAATATCTGGACAGTGAAAATTTCGGGAAGGAAGTAACGGGTAATGGTTTCTTAAAAAAGATTGTGGAAGATATCACGGCAGGGAAGACAACTCCGGAGGATAAAATTAAAGCGATTTTAGATTACGTTAAACTAAATGTGGAGTGGGATGGATCCAGCAGGAAGTTCACTTCAAAATCACTCAAAAAAGTACTGGAAGAAAAAAAAGGAAACTCCTCCGATATCAACCTGTTAGTGGCTTCCATGCTCGAAAAAGCGGAGATCAAAGTGAACCCGGTATTAATCAGCACCCGCGATCATGGATTTGTAAGAGAAACTTCGCCCATCTCATCTCAATTTAATTATGCGATTTGCTATGCAGTGGCCGGAGATAAAGTCTTCTTATTGGATGCCACGGAAAGACTGCTGCCCACAGGCATGCTTCCCGAACGGTGTATTAATGGAAATGGTTTTCTGGTTGCCAAGGAGGGATTTCAATGGGTAAAATTACAATCCCCCACAAAATCACGAACCTTTATCAATGCAAGTCTCACGTTAAGTGAATCAGGAGACCTTAAGGGAGACCTTCAAATTGAGCGCGGAGGATTTGATGCGCTTGTCCATCGAAAAAATTACCTCTCAAAAAATGAAACAGAGTATGTAAAAGATATGGTCGCTCAAAGACCTTGGGAGATTTCTAAAACCGAAATACAAAACGCAAAAGATATCAGCTTACCCCTAAAGGAAAAATATGAGTTACAAATAAACGAGCACGTTGTTTCTACACCAACTGCTCTTTACATCAATCCATTTCTATTCCATCGCATCGAAGAAAATCCATTTAAATTGGAAAATAGAGCCTATCCGGTTGATTATGGCAGCGCCTTTGAAAGAATTTATATGTTCAAATTGACTATTCCTGATGGTTATGTCATTGACGAACTCCCTCAATCTAAAGTATTGATGCTGGCCGCTAATTCAGGAAAATATACCTATAGCATGACACAGACGGGTTCGGTACTCAGTTTCTTTAGCAGCTTACAGATTAATAAAAGTATATTCGCCCAATCGGAATATCCCAACCTTCGCGAATTTTACAATCTCCTGGTGGCTAAGCAAGCCGAACAAATTGTACTAAAGAAAAAATGATACGATCTCTTTTTCTTCTTCTTGTCATTTCTTTCCCGCTAAGCGGATCCGATGCGCCTCAGTATGCGGTAAGCCTGATCCCCGAAGAAATGAAAAAAGATATGTATGCGGTGATTCGCTTCAAGGAAGTGCGCCTCGATATACAATCCATAAACAGCTCGTCTTATTATATTAAGCAGGCGATCACGATCTTAAATTCAAAAGCAAAAAACTACGCGATGATCGGGGTCGGATATGATAAACTTCGCTCGATTAAATCCATGAAGGCGACCGTCTATGATGCTCTTGGAAACGAGATAAAAAAATTAAAGCAAAGCGACATCAAAGATGAAAGTGAATATGATGGATTTTCTTTGCTGAGTGATAATCGTTCCAGGTCTGCTGACCTAAGTCAGACCACCTATCCGTATACGGTGGAGTATGAATATGAGGTACAATTTAAATATCTCTATTCGGCACCACATTTTTTTCTATACCAGGATGATGAAGTGTCCACTCAGCAACTTATTTATTCCATTCACTATCCGATGGATTTAAAGCCGCGTGTTAAGCTTTTTAAAATTGCCGAGCCAACACTTGAAAAACTAGGTGACGGAAAAAATCAGATGAAATGGAAGTTTGAAAACATTCTGCCACAAAAATTTGAAACCCGTTCCATTGATGCAGAAAAACGTATTCCCAATATCCGTGTATCTCCCAATGAATTTGAATTCGGAGGCTATGCCGGCAACATGAATACGTGGAAAGATTATGGCCTATGGCAGGCGAAGCTGAACGAGGGGCGCACCGTTTTACCTGAAGCAACAAAGCAACTGGTGAAAACAATTGCGCAAGGCGCACCTGGTAATGAAGAGAAAGTAAAATTGCTGTATGAGTATCTGCAAAACAAAACGCGATATGTAAGCATCCAGTTGGGCATCGGTGGGTTTCAACCATTTGAAGCAAAGACGGTAGACGAAACCGGATATGGCGACTGCAAGGCATTGTCCAACTACATGGTAAGTCTGCTTCAGGAAGTCGGGATTAAAGGTTACTATACCACCATCAAGGCAGGTGCCGGTGAATCAGCCGTGGATCCGGATTTTCCGAGCGATCAATCGAATCACGTCATTGTAGCCGTGCCGAATGGCAAAGATACCCTCTGGCTCGAGTGCACCAGCCAGACGAATCCATTTGGCTGGATGGGTAAGTTTACAGACGACCGATATGCCTTGATGATTACCGAAAAAGGAGGTGCACTTGTAAAAACACCATTTCATCCCTCCGAGCGAAATCTTCAAATCAGAAAATCAGAAGTAGTGGTGGATCTATCCGGAAATGCCAGGGCGAAAGTGCGAACGCGATATGCCGGACTTCAATACGAAAATGATGGCTTGAACTTCATCATCAACAATCAATATGACGATCAGAAAAAGTGGATTCAAAACACTACGCAAATTCCAAGTTTTGAAATAGAGAAGTTTACTTTTAAAAATA
>JAYVTB010000042.1:0-25713 GCA_043774805.1 Cyclobacteriaceae bacterium
CCAACTAAAAACAGGAGTGACTTAAAATACTTCATTTGCATTTGGTTATAAATCAAAGTAACCGCTAATATAAATAGATAAATCAATGTTTTCCAAAGAGTACTGTTTTTTTGATAAATCCTTTAGTTGAAGAAACAACCCCGAACCAACACACAAACGATCCTGATTTGGAAAAAGTATGATTTCATTTTGGGATAAAATCGGGAATGATCAGGCAGTCATAATCATAAAATTCATCAAAAACGAAGATTTACACACTATGGCATATTTTTCTCCTATCCAGATCACATCAAAACATATTATGATCTCGATTGACGATTTTAAGATTGCCTCATTTGAAAAGAAGTGTGAACTCGTATCCACTCAAACCACTTACGTTACTTCACGGACCGATGAGGAGAAAAAAGCTTACCTCTACCACACAGGCAGATTCTTTATTGAAGTGGTTTATTCGCCACCACTTAAACGGGTGATGCTTATCAAGGCGTTTAATGATCACAGCAGCCTGTTACCTTATGTGGAGACAGTTTCGCTGGAGGACTTAAGATTGTAAGGAGAAAGAGGCCCTAGAATTTCAATAGCATTCTCAACGCTGTTGATCGCTTCAACCGTTAACATCAGCTTGCTTCCGGTTTCCTTCAGCCGACAACGCTTTGAATGACCCTGAACAAAGTTCAATACTTTTCCAAAGACTTCCGATTTGAAGTACTCAGCGTTACCAATAACAAAATAACCGCGCATCTTCTCATTCTTGAGGCTGATCTTTTCAAAACCCAGTGACTCACCAATCCACCGCAACCGAACGGAGTTGATCAATTGCTCCACGGGATCAGGCAACGCCCCGAAGCGGTCCTTTATTGAATCCCTGAACCGGGTAAGGGAAGCTTCATCTTTAATACTATCCAGCGTGGCATAGAGCTGAAGTCGCTCACTGGTATTATTAATATACGTGTCGGGAATTAAAATCTCGAGATCAGTTTCAATTACACAGTCAGGTACTACCAGTTTGGCTTTTTTGGAAAGCTCTTCCGCAAACAATTCTTTAAACTCGGTTTCCTTCAACTCCTGAATGGCGTCATCCAGGATTTTATGGTAGGTATCAAAACCCAGGTCGGTGATGAAGCCGGTTTGCTCGGCACCCAAAAGATTGCCTGCTCCGCGGATGTCGAGATCGCGCATGGCCACCTTAAAACCGTCACCCAAGTCTGAAAATTCTTCCAATGCGGCCAGACGCTTGCGCGAATCGGAAGAAAGCACAGAGCTTGGTGGCGTTAATAAATAACAATATGCCTTTTTGTTCGAGCGGCCCACTCGCCCACGCATTTGGTGCAAATCACTCAGCCCAAACATGTGCGCCTGGTTGATGATGATTGTATTCGCATTGGGAATATCAAGGCCCGACTCAATGATGTTGGTGGAAACCAGCACATCGTATTCACCCTCGATAAACCTCACCATTACTTTCTCAAGCTTATCGCCATCCATCTGTCCATGAGCAATGCCAATGCGTGCATCGGGCACGAGCTTAAAAATGGTGTTAGCCACCTGTTCAATATCACTCACACGATTATGTACAAAAAAGACCTGGCCCGCTCTTCTAAGTTCAGCACTTACGGCATCACGTATAATCAATTCATCGAACGTATGTAATTCCGTAGTTACCGGCTGTCTGTTGGGGGGTGGAGTTGAGATAATACTGAGGTCGCGGGCACCCATCAGCGAAAAATGCAGCGTTCTGGGAATGGGAGTAGCAGTGAGTGTTAGCACGTCCACATTGACTTTTATTTCTTTTAGGCGATCCTTTACTTTCACGCCAAACTTTTGCTCTTCATCAATGATCAGAAGGCCGAGGTTCTTAAACTCGACATCTTTGCTCACCACGCGATGTGTGCCAATCAAAATGTTGATGTTCCCTTCTTTAACTTCTGATAGGATATCCTTGATTTCCTTGTCGGACTTGAAACGGGATACGTAATCAATCTTTACGGGCATATCGCGAAGACGCTCGGAGAAGGTTCTGTAATGTTGCATGGCCAGGATGGTAGTAGGAACCAACACGGCTACCTGTTTTCCTTCCGTGGCTGCTTTGAACGCGGCCCGAATGGCGACTTCCGTTTTTCCAAAGCCAACATCTCCGCACACCAGTCGATCCATCGGGTGAGGTTGTTGCATGTCGCGTTTTACATCTTCTGTGGCTTTGGCTTGATCAGGAGTATCTTCATAAATAAAAGATGATTCCAACTCAGCTTGTAAAAAACCATCCGGTTGATAGGCATAACCCGGTGCGCCTTTGCGTTTCGCATATAGCTCAATGAGCTCTTTGGCGATATCTTTAACTTTCTTCTTGGCTTTAGCTTTTCTGCTATCCCATTCGCCACTGCCTAATTTGCTTATAGCGGGGGCCGTGCCATCTTTGCCTGAGTACTTTGAGATTTTATGAAGAGAGTGAATGCTTACATATAAAAGATCATCATCGCGAAACACCAGTCGTATGGCCTCCTGGTCTTTACCATCCACCTGCTTTTTTTCAAGCCCGGCAAATTTGCCGATGCCGTAGTCAATGTGGGTTACAAAATCACCGGGTTGAAGTGTCTGTAATTCACGAAAGGTGAGCGCCTTTGACTTAGAGAACTTTTCTTTGTTGCGATAACGATAAAACCGCTCAAAGATCTGGTGATCGGTATAGCAGACAACTTTCAATGAATGATCAACAAATCCCTGGCGTAATGAAAACGCGAGAGATTGAAATCGTATTTCAGGATGGATCTCCTCAAAAATTCCGTGAAGTCGCTCCACCTGGCGAGGCTGTTCGGCAGCAATGAAATTACTGTATCCCTGCATTTGCTGTTGCAGCAGGTTAGCGGCCAGCAGTTCAAAATTTTTATTGAAAGAAGGTTGTGCAGATGAGCTGAAATCGAAAGTATGAATACTCTCGAAAAAGAATTTTGATCCAAACTCAATGCGGGATAAGGTATTTAGTTTTTGTATGAAATCATCTCCTGTATTAAATAATTGGTTAGGCTCTAATACCACTTTTGTTTGGCCGCTTTCGCGAAGCACCTTATCAAAACTATGACTTGCTTTATCAAAACACCGGGCAATTACATCTCTGGCCATTTCAGTGTCTTTCAACCAAATGCGTGAATTGGGCGAAATAAATTCAAGAAAAGATTGGCGCTCTTCCTGTACAAGTCGTGTTTGTACGTTTGGCATCAGGTTTATCTTGTCGACCTTATCTATTGAAAGCTGAGACCCCGGATCGAAAGAACGAATGCTGTCCACTTCATCGCCAAATAATTCTATGCGATAAGGGTACTCGTTTGCAAACGAAAACACATCAATGATTCCTCCACGAATAGCAAACTGCCCGGCTTCGTAAACGAAATCTGTTTTTTCAAAATCGTAAGAGTGAAGGAACTCTTCCAGGAAGGTGCGGTCCAGCACTTCTCCTTTAGTAATCAGAAAAGTATTGGACGAAAGCGCTTTCTTATTGATGACCTTTTCCGAAATCGCCTCCGGATAGGTAACAATCACATTTCCTTCCGGATGGCTGCTCAGCTGATTCAGCACTTCGGCCCGCATCAGAATGTTGGCATTCTCGATCTCCTCATATTCATAAGGACGCTTATAAGACATGGGAAAAAAGAAAACTTCTTTGTCGCCCAGTAATTGCTGAAGATCATTTAGAAAATAGGAAGCTTCTTCCTTGTCGGACAAAACCACGACATGGTTGGCACGAACGCCCTTAAAAACAGCGGAAAATATTAGGGCATCCAGGCTTCCGTGAAGGCCTTTAATACGAACTGATTTTGAATGGGATGTACGAATCCCCTCGGCCAGCGTCTGTACCAGGCTGTCCGCACGATAGAGTGAAATAAATTCATGCGCCTTCAAACCAACATCGTAAATGAGGCGCAAATATAATTCATGGCTTATACTTATGGTTATCAAATCAAATTTTATTTGTGCTCCTGCAACGAGCAGCACAAATTGATTTAAATGTAACTTTGCAATCATGTATCATGTGCGGTTACTTATTCTCCTGATCAGCCTTACGTCATTTTTATTTATGGTGCTGGGCCTGATCAAACCATGGATGATGTTGTGGTGGGAAGATGTGCAGAACAGAAGAAAGGTGATAAAGTTATATGGTAGCTCTGGGTTGTTATTCTTGGTTGTATATTGGATACTTCAATACGTTTAAAATTATATGAACCGTAAAATTTCCTTTAGCATTTTATTATTACTTAGCATTGTTTTTTTGTGGGGATGCAGCCAATCAAAGAAAGAAGAGGCACCGAAGCAGGAGATCAATGAACTCCCCTATCTATCGTATAAAACAATTGCTGGAGATTCGAGCTCGACACGGGCATTGCCCGGAAACAGCATTATCATTTTGTTTAACACCGATTGCGATCATTGTCAGCGTGAAGCACAAGCCATCAGTGAAAAGATAGAGGGATTTAAGAACTATGAATTACTTTTTATCGCAGCTGATTCGGTTCACCGGATTGAAAATTTTTCCAGGACCTATCACCTGGCAGATAAGCCAAATGTCAAGTTTGGTTCTGCGGAATTTCAGGACGTGTTTATAAATTTTGGATCAATTCCGACACCGTCCATTTATATTTATTCCCACCAACGTAAGCTTGTGAAATCATTTCTTGGCGAAACACCTATCGAGGAAATTATTAAATACCTGTAACACGGGTGCAAAGGGCGAGGTATTTCTTTGTAGAAGAGGAAAATCCAATTAAGAATTTTTGCCCTCCATCGCGTAAGCGCCATTTCTTTTTTATCTCTTCTGTTGTTAGCGGATAATTTCTTGACACCACGTTTACCTGACCTGAAGGCAAAAGTTCCTTTAATTGTTTTGAATCCGGGCCTAGACATTCAACCAAAAATATTTTACCAGGAAAGTCGGGCACCAGGACTGATGAGGTATACAGATGAGTGTTTACTGCCAATTTAGTCACCCCAAATTTTGATGATAAAAGTTTAAACGCTCCGGATTTAAGAATAGCTGCATTGGGTTCATAGATATAGCGATCAGGCTCACCAGTTGGCGCGTTAGTATTTTTTTCCTCAGAAATGGTCAATGAGAATGAAGACTTGACATTACCATTCTCCCAGAGATCAACAGCTTCAATCAAGGGCTCTTCTTCATAATTCTTTTCCGCAAGAAACAGAAGTTCTTTGCATTCATTTCCAACGGAAACGACATATACCCTTTTTACATGCTGGATTTCGCGCAAGCCTTGCTGAATATCGAGAAGAGGAGAAGCCTTCAGTAAAATGAAACGACATCTTTTAAACAAGGCAGCCTGCAGTTCAGCAATATCAGGAATACAATCCGCCAGCCTATAAACTTTGCGTGATTGCTCGTCCCTGCGTGAGGGGTCAATATAAATCAGATCAAGATCAACGGTTACTTGATCAATAAATTCTTCAGCCGATAAATTATGATGAAAAATAGTTGACGCGCCTAGTTGATGATGATTATGCTTTGCTATTTCAAAGAGTTCAGTATTTGGTTCGGAATAGTGAACCGCATCAAATGAGGTGGAAAGGAAATAGGCGTCAACTCCGAAACCACCGGTGGCATCTGCGGCAATGTGTTTAGTCGGAATAGATGAATTAATAATATGTGTTTTAAAAATAGCGGTTGCTTCCGATGAGCATTGCTCTAGATTTACGGTTGGTGGATAGATGATTCCCTTGGTTTTATACCAGCTGGGAATTTTTGATTTTGCTTTTCTTCTTCCGCTTAGCTGAGTCGCCAGAATGGAGGCGGGTATTCCATGAATTTCTTTTTGTTTAAGGACCAGCAATTTTTCATCATCATGTTCATGCTCAATGAGAAAGTTCTGAATGTCGGGTGATGTAATGAGCGAAAGATAGCTTGTGAGCATTAGGCAAAGTTGCAAATTCGCACGGTATTTAGTTGCAGGAGAAAACCCTCGACAGCTGTTTTATTTATCGTAGACAGATTTCCCCCAACTACCAAACCGCTTTTCATTTGGGAAGAGACGAACTGGGCAGTTTGACCAGAGACCAATAGATGTTCCGCAGATAAGCAATCAATCCCAGCCCCTGCGCCACGAGCAAAACAGGATCATGACGGTAAATGCCATATACCACTACCATGATGGAAGCGACCGCGCTGATTACCCAAAACCCCAGCGGTAAAATTGATTCATTTACTTTCTCAGAGTGATACCATTGATATAGATAGCGGACATTGAGAAGCAATTGCCCAATGCTGCCAAGTATAATAAATGAATCAGTGAAATCGGCATTCGCAAAAATCTGATCAAAAGAATCAGGTGAGAACATGCTCACCCATATAAAAAGAAGAGGAGGGAGCGGGAAAATAAGAATTCGCAACCATAATGGAATCCGTTTCCAAAAACCTTTCAACTGCAGGTTGCGAATGTAGATATAAAAGGAAATGGTCTGTCCTAAAAGTATAACGATGTCATTTCGGAGTACACCATAAATAAGAAACAGGAATGAGGCATTGAGACTAAAGATCCAAAATAATGTAGGCGATACCACGCGGCCTTCGCGCTCTGATTTTATCCACTGAATGACAGTGCGGGCACCAAACAGTGATTGTGCAAAAAATCCAAGCCCATAAATGAGCAGATCCTGCAGACTAAGGTTATTCAGATAATCCAACGATTTTTTTGTTAAAGAAGGAGCGCAACATAAGGAATTATAGCAATAAGCCTCATCACCACTAAAGTGCAAGGCTTAAATAAATTCCGTATGCACCTTTATTGAAAGTAGGTAAGCCGGTTAACTTAATTTTTCTCTTGCTCCACTTAAATTGATGAGTGGCGTAAACCAGTTCGGTGGAGAGTATACCAATTCCAGCCCCGACAAATACATCGGATAACCAGTGCCGGTTGCTGAGCACGCGCAGCACGCCCACAGAAGTAGCCACCGTATAGCCACCTATGCTATACCAAATGCTTTTATGACCATATTCTTTGTGAAGAAAAGTAGCGGCCACGAATGCCTGTGCAGTATGACCGGATGGAAATGAATTGTAGGAGGAATTGTCGGGCCGAGGTACATCGGTTGTATTCTTTAATGTATAGACAACAGCACTCATCAACAGCTCTGACTTAATAAGTAAAAACGTTTCTTCTACTACTGGATTTTTTCCTTTTACCCCGGCAACACTTAATCCATAAACAGCAGCAGCTGGCACATACTGAAGGTAATCCTCAATATGTAAATCAAAAAATGCGGCATGCTCGTTTCTCTCCTCGAGTATATGAAATCTATTTATGAACTCATCCTCATCCAATGCCAATAACCCTACGGTAATGAGTGAAACCGGAACGGCCACTTTCCGTAATAGGGGATGTTTATACTTAACGCTATCCAAATCTTGTGAAAATGCATTGAAAGACAATAGCACCAGGAGAATGAGATTCACGCGAATTTTAATAATAGTATTCACTTGAATAGTTATTGAGGAGGTGATTCTTCAACCTTATTTTTCATGGCCATGAGAAGATTGTAAGCGCCTTTAATGACAATAGGTTTATCCCTTAAATCCGCACCTGAAACAATTTCAACAAAGCCACTTTCCATTTCCCCTGTTTTAATTTCCTGAACCGTAAACCGATTCTCTGTTTCAGCAAAGAAAATGTATTGATTGTTTTGAAAGCGTACAATGGCTTCTTCTGGCAGCGCATAGGCTGAATTGTTTTTTATTTCAATGTCTGCATTCATGTACATACCCGGTATCAGGCTCTTATCATAATTCTCGAAATGCGAATGAACCTCGGTGCTTCTTTCGTTCGACAAATTTTTTCCGATCAGAATAATTTCACATTCATATTTTTTGTCAGGTTGGTTATTGGTGTAGGCAAACAACTTTTGGCCAATGGAAAGTTTAGTAATGTCTTTTTCAAAAATCGTTAAGGCAAGGTGGATGTCGGCAGGGTTAATCAATTCAAAGAGCACTTCGCTGGGCTGGGTGAATTTGCCGATATTCACATTCACTTTTGAAACGTATCCATCAATCGGTGAATTAATATTGATGCTTTTTGAAATGGTGTTTTCATCGAGTTTGGCAGGATTAATTCCGATGAGCTCGAGGCGTTCGGCAAGAGATTTCACATTGATCTTTTCGGTGGTAAATTCTGCTTGGGTTTGTTGAAAGACTTTGTCACTGCTGGCTTTACTTTCATTAAGTTCCTTTTGTCTTTCATATTCGCTGGTCGTAAAAGTCAATCGCGCTTTGGCGGTCAAATAATCTTGCTGCAGCTGGATATATTGCTGGTCTTCCATAATGGCGATTACCTCTCCTTTGCTGAGGTGCATGCCGGGTAGCAATTTTGTGTATTTCAGATAGCCACCCATTGGTACGCTTACTGAAATCATATTTTGTGGAGGCACATCAATGCGGCCATTAACTTTAAGCACGCTCGAAATTGATCTCTCCTGGATTTTACCAAGTACAATCCCGGCATTTTTGAGTTGAGCATTGGAAAGGGTAACGGAATTTTCAATGGAAGTAGTGTCAACACTGTTTGTCGCCTCATTTTTTTTAGAGCCGCACGAAATAACGATTGCCAGAACCCAAATCAGAAGAATAGACTTTGTGATGTATTGGGATAGGGAAATCGTATATATCTGAATGTTATTTTTCATGAAGAGTCGATTATTTATAAATGAAGTAGTTGAGAAGAATTGTGCTTTCGTTGAGATGGTTTACTGCGGTCAGGTATTCGTTGCGGAGAGAGATGGCCTGATTGGTGAGCATGACCCATTCGAGGTAATTAATCCCACCATTAGCAAATTGTTTGTTGGCCGCATCACTGATGAGCCGGGCGTTTGCCAGGCCAGTTTGTTCATAATAATTAACTGACCGTGAGAAGTTCCTGTATTGTGTAATGGCTCTTTGGTACTGCGTATTGAACTGCTGCAATCCTGCGAGATAGTTTGTCTCGGTTATTTTCTGGATAGCTTTAGAAGCATTGATTTTAGCTCTTTGTGATCCATAGAATAATGGAATACCAAGACCAATCTGACCAGACTGAAAACGAGTTGACCCATCGTATTTTATATTGTCGGCACCGGTCCCCCGCATCGACATATTGTTGTAGGCAAAAGTAATGTCGGGCAGCAATCTTGACTTTTCTAATTGCGTGTTTTTAAGAGAGATTAGTTTTTGCTGCTGCAACCATTGAATGGCAGGATGGTGCGACATGGTGGCCGTATCAATGGTTTCTATTCTGCTCATTTTAAAATCATTCTCTTTTGGCACCAGCCGGGTAACGGTATTTAGCAGGAGTTGAAACTGAGCTTGCAACAAATCAAGGTCGGTGTTCAGCAAATCGAGTTGAAGTGCAATTTGTGCCCGTTGCGTTTCGGCCGTGGTTTTTTCGAGAATGTTGCTTTCACCTAGCGTAAATCTTAGATCGGCTTTCTTTAAAAACTCTCCATATAAACTATCATTTTGCTGAAGTAACTTTTTCTTTTGCTGAAGATTGGTGAGCATATAATAGATCTGAGACACCTGACGCTTCAGTTCTATTTCTTTTTCGGCAACGTTCAAAACACTACTTCGCCACTCTTCTCTTAATACAGACTTATGATTTGAATAGACAGAAGGGAAATTAATATTTTGGTTGATGACAAAGCGATTGTCGGAGTAGCTACTATTAATCTGTCCATATTCACCGATTACAGTAGTCTGCGGTAAATTCGCCCCTGACTTGATTAGCAGTTGTTGATATTCCGTTTTTAATCGTTCATTCTTAACCAATAGATTATTGGCCAATGCGGTATCAATGGCTGCCTGTACGGTAATAGGGATTTGGGCATTTGTAATAGCGGAGGCAGTCAGAAGAACAAACGCTAATGACACAGCAGTTGGCATCTTTCTTTTTTTCTTGTTTACCAATTTCGTTTCAAATAGTATGTATAGTACGGGAAGAACAAATAGGGTAAGTAGTGTGGCAATCAACAATCCTCCAATAACAACGCTTGCCAAAGGCCGCTGTACTTCAGCACCGGCACCTGTGCTTAACGCCATTGGCATAAACCCTAACGAGGCTACCAACGCAGTCATGAGCACAGGACGCAGCCTTACTTTTGTTCCGGAAACTACAATGTGACGGAGGTCCTGTTGTCCATCGGCTTTCAGGCGATTGAATTCGGCAACGAGCACAATTCCATTTAGGACAGCCACGCCAAATAAGGCAATAAACCCAACTCCGGCACTAATACTAAATGGCATACCCCGTGTAGCGAGTGCAAAAATTCCTCCAATGGCAGATAGAGGAATAGCAGAATAGATAAGCAGCCCATGCTTCACAGAACTAAAGGCAAAATAAAGCATGATGAAAATCAACAACAGTGATACCGGAACGGCAATGCTAAGTCTTTGCTTGGCTGCATTCAGGTTTTCAAATGCCCCACCATAGGTGACATAATAACCTGTTGGAAATTTTATTTGTATATCCACCTTTTGCTGAAGTTCTGTCACTATGGTTTGAACATCGCGACCACGCACATTAAAGCCAATAATAATTCTGCGCTTGGCATCTTCACGCTGAATTTGATTGGGGCCTTCTTTGATTTCAACGTCAGCAAGTTGATTCAGGGGAATTTGATTTCCCTGGGGAGAGGGGATCAATAAGTTTTGAACATCACTTATATTTTTTCGTTGCTCACCAACCATTCGCACCACCATGTCGAATCTCTTTTCATCCTCATAAACAAGTCCCGTACTTTGACCAGCAAAGGCGGTATTCACAATTCTGTTTATGTCAGAAATATTCAAGCCGTATTGCGCGATCGCGGCCCGATTATATTTGATAACGATTTGAGGCATACCACCTACTGCCTCCACATACAGGTTGGCGCTTCCATCTACGGTGTTTATCACATTGCCAAGTTTATTGGCATAGTAGGCAAGTGTATCCAGATTTTCTCCAAATATTTTGCAGACTACATCTTGTCTGGCACCGGTCGTTAGTTCATTAAAACGCATTTGAACGGGATATTGGAAGCCAAAAGTAACCCCAGGCACAGCTTCAAGGGCTTTGCCCATTTTCTCAGCTAACTCATCGAAGGTGGCGGCCGAAGTCCACTCTTCTTTATCTTTCAGGATGATCATCATGTCACTGGCCTCAATGGGCATAGGGTCAGTCGGCACCTCACCGCTTCCCGTTTTCCCCACCACTTTTATTACTTCAGGAAAATTTTCAAGTAATATTTTCTCTCCTTTCAAGGTTGCCGCAATGGAAACATCAAGATTACTGCCAGTGAGCACCCGTGTGTCAACAGCGAAATCACCTTCTTCCAGGGCGGGTATAAATTCACCACCGAGAAATGACATGGTTATCAATGCACTGGTAAACGGCACAAGCACGGATACCACTACGGTTTTCGGAAAGCTTAGAGCCTTTTTTAATAAGGCTTCATAGAGTCGTTCAATTTTTCCCATCATCTTGTCGGAAATATTTTGAGTGTGCTTGATTTTTTTGCTTAGAAAAACAGCACTCATCATGGGAATGTATGTGAGAGAAAGGATGAAAGCACCGAGTAAAGCGAATGCAACTGTTTGTGCCATCGGCTTGAACATTTTTCCTTCAATACCTTGCAAACTGAAAATGGGCAGGTAAACAATCAGGATGATGATTTGGCCGAAGACCGCGCTGTTCATCATTCTCTTGGCGGAGTATTTTACTTCGTTGTCCATTTCATTTTGATTCAGTCTGTTAATTGTGCTGAATTTTTTTCCGTGAGCAAGTTGATGCATCACGGCCTCCACGATGATCACCGCCCCGTCTACAATCAATCCAAAGTCTAATGCCCCGAGGCTCATTAAGTTTCCACTCACGCCAAAAAGATTCATCATGATCACGGCAAAAAGCATAGCCAGCGGAATAACAGACGCAACTAAAATTCCTGCTCTGAAATTTCCCAAAAACAACACGAGCACAAATACGACTATCAATGCGCCTTCCATTAAATTTCTCTCAACAGTGCCGATCGCATGACTTACCATTTTAGTACGGTCAAGAAAAGGCTCAACTTCTACACCCTCTGGTAAAATCTTTTTGATTTGTTCAATTTTCTCTTTGACCGCTTTAATGACCTGGCTACTGTTGGCCCCTTTCAGCATCATCACGACTGCACCCGCTACTTCACCTTCTCCATTGTAGGTCATGGCCCCATAGCGGATAGCATTCCCCAACCGCACCTCGGCTACGTCTTTTATAAATAAAGGAGTTCCGTTCACTGTATTCTTTACCGCAATGCTTTTGATGTCGGAAAGATTACCAATCAATCCTTCGCTACGGATGTAGAGAACGGTGGCTTGCCGCTCAATGTAGGCACCTCCGGTATTTTGATTATTGTTCTCCAAGGCGAGGAACACATCGTTCATCGTGAGCCCATACGATTTCAGTTTGTTTGGATCAATCGCTATCTCATATTGTTTCAGTTTGCCTCCAAAACTGCTCACATCCGCTACACCTGAAACACGTAAGAGTTGTCTTCTTACAATCCAATCTTGAATCGTTCTCAATTCGGTGATGTCGTATTTATCTTCATAGCCTTTTTTCGGCTTCACTACATATTGATAAATTTCACCAAGTCCTGTTGTTACCGGAGCCAATACCGGTACCCCAAGTCCTTTTGGAATTTGATCTTTTGCAATTTGCAGGCGTTCGGTCACCTGCTGACGAGCCCAGTACACATCCGTATCATCATCGAAGACGATCGTAACAAGAGATAATCCGAATCGCGAAAAACTTCTGATTTCAATAAGACCGGCAATGTTGCTGTTTACTTGTTCGATGGGAAACGTAATCAGTCGTTCGATATCGGCTGCACCCAATGATGGAACAATCGTGATTACCTGCACCTGGTTATTCGTGATATCCGGAACGGCATCAATGGGCAGCCTTGTAAATTCAAAACTGCCATAGGCAATGAGGGCTATCACCAACAGCCCAATTATTAATTTTTGCCGTACTGAAAATTCTATAATTCTATTTAGCATAACAGCTGTATATTATAGTATAAGTAATCAAAGAGATCACTTCACTAATCATTTTTTGAAATGAAAGATTAAGAGACCGATGGCAGGGAATGCCTCAGAACGCGTGGGGGAGACTAAACTTTAGGAGGCTGGAAAATTTCTGCCGCTATCAGTTTGGGCTCATGTTGGAGGTAGAAGAACTGATAAGATGTTGTGATTACTTCGGTGCACCCTGATAATAAAATTCTTTGAACGGGAAGGACAACAACCTGACTGAATGAATGGCTACAGTCTTTAAACGGAAGTTGGTTGTCGCGGTCATCATGCGCTTCATCCGTTTTATAATGCATAACCAAAAACTCAAAAAAAGACATTTCGGTAACGCGATCTTTATGTTCGCCATAATGTTGTATTAGCAACGGCAACCTTAGCACCTCCTTGAATTCGGTAAAGGAAATCAGGTAAATGAGAAACAGACCGATAACTGCGAATCGTTGCATATTTATGCACCAAAGGTAATTACTCTTCAGACAATGAAAAACTTCATTTAATTCCTTCATGCCTTTATTTGTAATCATTCCACATTAGAATAGATTAAGACTTCCGCCCTTTCTGAATTTGGTCAGATCATAAGGGGTCAGTTGCTTGTCGGAAAAGTATTTCTTTTTGCCAGCCCGGTAAAGCTGATGAATAGCATCGGCAATATTTCCTTCACCTGACATACGCCTGCCGAATTGCGAATCATTCACATTGCCACCATGAAAGGAACTGATCTGGTTCCATACTTTATCAAACCGATCCGGAAAATTCTTGCGAAGCCAGTCCTCAAAGATTTTAGCAATGGATCCGTTAAGCCTAACCACTGTCATGCCTGCTGCCAGTGCCCCATGATCAGCTGCTGCTTTTAATACATTTGGTATTTCATGATCATTCAAACCGGGTATGATAGGGGCATTCATTATCCCAACAGGCACTCCTGCTTTGGAGAGTTCTTCTATTGTTTTTAATCTCTTGATTGAACTGGCTGTGCGAGGTTCCAGAATCCTTCTTAAGTCTTCGTCCAATGTTGTTATTGAAATATAGACATGCACCAGATGATCACTGGCCAGATCTTTAAGTAAATCCAGATCCCGCAAAATGAGACTGTTCTTGGTGATCATTCCTACGGGGTGGCGATAGGTGGCAAATACTTTAAGAAGCTTCCTGGTGATTTCAAATTTTTTCTCCTGCGGCTGATAGCAATCGGTATTGCCGCTCAGCATGATGGGCACGGCATTCCAGTTTTTGTTTAGCAAGTGTTGTTCAAGCAACGTGGCTGCATTTTTCTTTACGATGATTTTACTTTCAAAATCCAGCCCTGCACTGAAACCATAATACTCGTGTGTGTTTCGGGCATAGCAATAAATGCATCCATGTTCGCAGCCCTGGTAAGGGTTCAGGGAATACATCATACTTAAGTCGGGGCTTTCTACTTTATTGACAATCTTTTTCGGAGTTTCGAAGAAGATTTGCGTGGTGGGCGACTCCAGCAAAGGCTCATCCAGTCCTTCAATATGATCCGTGACATATTGGGATTTTAGAAACCGGTTTTCGGGTTTGATCTGAGCACCACGGCCTTTGAAATAGGATTCGTCCACAAGGCAATTATACTAAATAATTTAGTAATTCAGTTGATAAAACACGATAAAACAGAAATAATAGAGTTAAAAAGTCAAATTTTTGAGCAATTTGAAGTTAAACTATTGCTCAAAAGAGAAGACCTAAACCATCCTTTTGTATCAGGCAATAAATGGTGGAAGCTTAAATACAATCTCGAAGACGTGTTGAAGACCGGCCAAACCACGTTGCTCACGTTTGGTGGTGCCTATTCAAATCATATCTATGCGACTGCTGCAGCGGCTCACGAGTTAGGTTTGAATTCCATTGGAGTTATTCGCGGTGAAGAAACACTTCCGCTTAACCCAACTCTCGCTTTTGTGAAAACAAAAGGCATGAAACTTCATTATGTATCGCGTGAAGCATATCGAAACAAAACGGAGCAAGCTTTCATTAAACAACTTCATGATCAGTTTGGAGATTTCTATCTTATCCCGGAAGGAGGCACCAATGAACTTGCCGTGAAGGGTTGTGCTGAATTTGGTAAGCGGTTGACGGATGAAGTTGATTTCGATTATCTCTGCTTGCCGATAGGAACAGGAGGGAACGATAGCAGGAATCATTGAAGGGTTAGATGAGGAAAAGAAGATCATTGGATTTCCTGCATTAAAAGGAGCAGCCTTTTTAGAAGACGAAATCAGAAAGTACACTCTAAAGAAAAACTGGCAGCTCGTTTATGATTATCCTTTTGGAGGATATGCCAAAGTCACCAAGGAGTTGACGGAATTTATGGATCAGTTTGAAAAGCAATACAACATACCGCTTGATCCGGTTTATACAGCAAAGATGATGTTTGGAGCTATGGATTTGATAAAGAAGAAATTCTTTGAACCGGGATCAACTATTCTCACAATTCATACTGGTGGTCTTCAGGGAGGAGCAAGCTTTAATTCCTGATCACACCGCGCAGCCAGGTAAAGACTCTTAATCCACCACGCTCTTCGGGCAACGCCCCGCTTTCGGCAGCGGCTTTTACTTTTTCTATGGTATAGAACGCTGTTGGGATGAGGTCTTTCAGTTTGTTGAGGAGTTCATCCAATCGTTCCCTTTTCAGAACAGTAAAGACAAGATTCTCTTTTCCATCGGGTCCTTCAGCCACTACTTTAGTAAACCGAAATTGCTGTATGTTGAGATATTGAATAAGGGGAGCAACATCTTTACGCGTGATGATTCGGACAATCACTTTTCCATAAGCAATTTTTTCTTCGATGATCATGCCTACGAAAATTCCACAAGCAAAGCCAGCTGGATAAGCTATATAGCAAAGCCAGTTATCAAGGTGTTTGAATATCTCACGAATCACTAACAGCCAGATGAAAGCTTCAAAAAATCCCAGCAACGTGGACGTGACTCTCCTTCCTCCCAACATGTAGATGATACGAATGGTGTTGATCGAAACATCGCAGATGCGCGCGATGAAAATGAGTAATGGCAAGATCAGGAAACTGAAAACATCTCCTGAAACTCCCAATGTTTCTGTGAATAATGATTCCATAAAAAAAAATTTAAACCCAGTTGTTTAGCCCTGTAAACGAAGTCTATTGAAGCATCATTAAAAACCAACTAATCTGTGAATCAGTGGCGCTTGTATTTATTCTAACCAAACAAATCGCTAAAGACTTCCTCTAACTTACCAAAAGACTTCACAATGATTTTGGTCTTCTTCAAATCCAGCGACTTCTGACTGTATTTTGAAATATAGATTTCCTGAAACCCCAGCTTCTCGGCTTCTGATATGCGCTGATCAATCCGGTTCACCGCCCGCAACTCACCACCTAATCCAACCTCAGCAGCAAAACAAATTTTATCATTCACGGGAATTTCTTCCATAGATGAAATGATGGAAATGCAAAGAGCAAGATCGATAGCGGGATCCTCCACATAAATGCCTCCGGCCATGTTCACAAAAACATCTTGTGTGCCCATGCGAAAGCCACATCGCTTTTCAAGCACCGCCAACAACATGTTTAAACGCTTCTGATCAAATCCTGTAGGTGTGCGTTGCGGTGTACCGTAGGAAGCTGGACTTACCAACGACTGAATCTCAATCAATAAAGGACGATTGCCTTCAATAGTTGCACCAATCGTAGCTCCGCTGAGTTGTCCGTCTTTTTGTGAGATTAATATTTCTGATGGATTGGAAACTTCGCGTAAACCATTTCCAAGCATTTCATAAATTCCAATTTCAGAAGTGGATCCGAAACGGTTTTTTGTGGTGCGAAGAATACGATACGCCAAGTGCCGATCGCCTTCAAACTGTAGCACAGTGTCTACCATGTGTTCCAATACTTTCGGGCCGGCCAGCATTCCATCTTTAGTGATATGACCAACGAGAAATACAGGTGTATTGGTTTCTTTGGCAAACTTCATCAATTCACCCGCACATTGTCTTACCTGGCCAATGCTGCCAGCGGCTGAGTCCAGCAAATGGGAATGCAGCGTTTGTATTGAATCGATGATGATCATATTCGGTTGTAATGACTCGACCGCCTGAAATATGTTTTTGGTTGACGTCTCGGCCAGCATATAGAAATTCTCAAAGCTTCCTGCAGGTATGGTTGATAAGCGCTCTGCCCTCATTTTTATCTGCTGCTCGCTTTCCTCACCAGATACGTAAAGAATTTTTGCTTTCTGCAGGGAGAGTCCAAGTTGAAGCATTAGTGTTGATTTGCCGATGCCTGGCTCACCGCCAATCAGAATTAATGAACCCGGCACAATGCCTCCGCCCAAAACCCGGTTTAATTCCTGATCAGGTGTTGCAATCCGGATTTCTCCGGATGATTCAATTTCATTGAGTGTCTTTGGTTTGCTTACTCTGCTTTTGGAAGAATCTTGTCTCCAATCATTTTTGTCCGTTTCATTTTTTGAAACTACTTCTTCCACGAAGCTATTCCACGATCCGCATGACGGACATTTGCCTACCCATTTGGGCGATTCAAAACCACAACTTTGGCAGAAGAAAAGTGTTTTTGTTTTGGCCATTATTTAACCAGAGCATTGTTCTCTTTAGCCATCACATAGTACACCAGTCTTTCGGCCATGGATGGCCACCATTTGTGGAGCCATACTGCCAGCTTACCTTCTCCTGTAAGCACTAATGTTCTCTTCCGTTTTACTACTGCGTGATAGATATGATGTGCACACTCTTCGGCCGTCATCATCTTTTGCTCCTCACGTGGAGATTCGCCTTGTTCGTGACCATCTTTAGTTAACGCATGTTTGCGTATGTTGGAGGCAGTGAAACCAGGACATGCCGTAAGCACATGTACTCCGGTTTTGAATAGTTCTGTGCGCAAGACACCTAAAAATCCATTGAGCGCAAACTTGGATGATGAATAACCCGTTCTGCCAGGCAGTCCAAGAAATCCAGCGATGGAAGAAATGCCTACAACGGAACCTTTATTCTTTGTGATTTCGGGCAGGCAATAATGGGTTGCGTAAAGCGCACCATAAAAATTGATGTCCATCACTTTCTTTACGACATCAATCTCAACTTCTGAAAAAAGGGCGCGCATGGAAATGCCTGCGTTGTTAATGAGAATATCAATGGTCCCAAATAAACGAATGGCCTCTTCGGCCATTGCTTTATTGTCCTGTTCTATACTCACATCGCCTTGAAAACCGTGGATATCAATATTTCTTTTGCGTAGTTCATTAACAGTGATATCCAACCCCTGTTTGTTACGACCGGTGATCAGAATTTTTGATCCCTCTTCACCAAACCTTTCAGCCAGGGCCTTACCAATTCCGGAAGAGCCTCCGGTTATAACCACTACTTTGTTTTTCATGCACAGAATGTGCGGTAAAAGTAATCAAAACATTGTTTTAATTTTGAACCTATGTTTATCTTAAAATGGCTTTCCCGCCTTCCTTTTCCTGTCCTTTATGCATTCTCCGATTTTCTTTTCGTGGTTAGCTATCATCTGGTTGGTTATCGGATTAAAGTCGTTCGCAAAAACTTAACAAACTCCTTTCCCGAAAAGAATGCAGATGACTTGAAGAAGATAGAGCGGCAATTCTATAAAGATCTCTGTGACTATGGGGTGGAAACGTTGAAGCTACTTACGATATCTAAAGAAGAGTTAATGAAGCGGTTGGTGTATAAGAACCCCGATATCGCTCAACCATTTGCCGATCGTGGGCAGTCTATCATTTTACTTACCTCTCATCAGTTTAATTGGGAGTGGCTCTTGACATCAGGGTGTTTATACCTGCCGTTCAAGGTTGACTTTGTATACCAGAAGCAAAGCAGCAAACTATTTGACAATTTTTCTCTCGAAAGTCGCACACGATTCAATGCGTATCCAATAGAACGCGCCAATGTTGCCCGTGAAGCTATTCGCAGGAAGAATGTATTACGAGGTGTGGCGATCATGGCCGACCAGTTTCCGGGTCATAGCCATGACAAGAAATACTGGACCACTTTTATGAATCAGGACACCGCCTTCTTCCTTGGGCTTGGTCAGTTGGCTTATATCACTCAATACCCTGCTATCTTTTATGGGGTAAAGAAAATAAAAAGAGGTTACTATGAAGCGGAAGGATTTGTCGTGTCAGAGCCTCCATATGCAAAAGACAGCCAGCAGATCGTGGAGGATTATGTGAAGGCGACAGAAAAAGTCATTTGCCAAAACCCATCCGGATGGCTATGGTCACATAATCGTTGGAAAAGAAAAAGGAAAGAGGAAACGAGCGCTTAGTTCAAGAGCATTTCAATGTCTTCACGCGAAAGTGATTTGATAACGTTCTCCTCATTTTGAATGAGATTTTCTGAGAGTTTGAGTTTGTGCTTTTGTAAGGTAAGAATCTTCTCCTCTACGGTATTCCGCGTTATGAACTTATAGCTGAATACCTTTTTCTTTTGCCCGATGCGATGGGCACGGTCGGTTGCCTGTGCTTCCACGGCAGGGTTCCACCACGGGTCAAGGATAAACACATAATCAGCCTCAGTTAGATTAAGACCAAGGCCACCTGCTTTAATCGAAATCAAAAAGACTTTCAGGTAAGGATCTTTATTAAACTTTTCAACCTGTTCTTTACGGTCATTGCTGGATCCATCCAAATAGGCAAAAGGAATTTTGCGATTTTTAAGCATCTCTTTAACAATGTCAAGGTGCTTTACAAACTGACTAAAGACCAATACTTTATGCCCTTCCAGCAGGGCGTTTTCAAGCATGTGCGAAACATCCTCCAGTTTGCCGGAGTCACCCTCATAGCGGGGGTCAATCATCCTTGGGTGATTGGAGAGCTGTCTTAATTTAGTAAGACCTTCCAAAATCATCATCCGGGTGTTATTGATTCCTTCTTTATCGATCTGATCAAGGATTTTGTGTCGGTAGAATGACTTCGCCTCTTCGTATCTCTTCTCTTGTTCCACCGTCATATTGGTATAGTAAACATTCTCCACTTTTTCGGGAAGATCTGTTGCTACCTGTGATTTTAATCTTCGAAGAATAAACGGTCGTATGATGGAATTTAGCTTTTTAGTCTTTGCCTCATCTTGCCGTTTTTCAATCGGTATCTGATATTCATTTTTGAAGAACGTCTGTCCGCCTAAAAGGCCGGGATTAATGAAAGTCATTTGTGACCATAAATCCATGGTCGTATTTTCAAGCGGAGTACCAGTAAGGGTGAGTTTATACTTTGATCTCAACTCCATCACCGCCTTGGCAATGTTTGATCCCGGGTTTTTTATCACCTGCGACTCATCCAGGATGATATAGTTGAACAGAAACTTTTGAAGCAGATCAATATCAAGGCGCGTTATGCCATAAGAAGTTAGTACCACATCAAACTTTCCGAACCGTTCAATGTCTTTGTTTCTTAGGGTGCCGGTATACGTAAGAATTTTTAGATGAGGGGCGAATTTTGCGGCTTCCATTTCCCAGTTGTAAATAAGGGAAGTGGGCATAATTATCAATGAGGTGCCTGCATTTCCTTTCTCTTTCTCGCATTGCAGCAATGCCAACGTCTGTACGGTTTTCCCCAAACCCATGTCATCAGCAAGGCACCCTCCTAGATGAAACTCATTTAAAAAACGCAGCCAGTTATAGCCCGCTTTTTGATAGGGGCGTAATGTGCCTATAAAACCAGCGGGCAAGGGATAGTCTTTAATTCCTGTGAATGATTGCAGGTTACGCAAGCGATCGCTCATATGCACCTTGGCAAGGTTTCCTTCTTCCAGATCGCGCAGCAACCCGACATGGTGCTTTTTCAGCACCGGTTTTTCATGATCCCCATGGGTTTCGCTCATGGCGAAGAGATCACCATACTTTATTAGCCATGCTTCGGGTATAATGGCGATTTCACCATTTGGAAGTTTGAACTCTACTTTCTTTTTGAGGATCAATTTTCGAAGTTCCTTGAAGGAGATTTCGTATTCACCAAATTTGATACGAGCATGAATGTCAAACCAGTCGATGTTTTCCTTTACTTCCAGTTCGATCACGGCCTTACCAACAAAATATTTTTTGTCTCTGTTTTCAGGCTGACTTACTTCAAAGCCCAGGTTAAGTAGGTTGACACGATTTTCGTTGAGCCAGGAAAATGCCTGTGCCTTTTCCACCGCAGTACGAAAACCACGTAGGGGCAATCCAAGTTTGACCAGTGTTTGTGCGTATTTTTTTTCTGCCTCGGTGTTTCGCTTCACCCGATGGAAGACATAGTCATTATCTTTTTTCTCGACCGTAACGCTTACGGGTCCGAAGGCATCTCCGCGGAAGCGATGCTTGCCGTATTTGAAAGAAAGATCAAAGACAATTTTCCCTGCTTCATCGTCACTGGGGCCTTCGCTATCCATGCTCCCAAATAATGTGTGTACTTCTTTTGAAGAAGCCGGTGGCAATTCGGATATGGTCAGGTGTGGATGCGGATCGTATACGTTTTTATTGATTTCAAAACCTTGTGCTTCAATATCATCAAATGATGCGATCAAGGGCGCAACAAAACGGTTGTAGTAAGTTTCTTCCAGGTTTTTTGGAATAACTACGTGCTTCTTGCTTAAGAAGGGGAGAAGCTTTTTGCCGTCAACACTTTTGTCAAAGCCATATAACTTTCCATTGAGCACCATCCAGGCGGGATGTTTACATACCAGGTAGGCAGCTGGGTTGGGGATGTCCAATTTTTTGCCATCATAGTTGATGGTAGGAAAGTAGTTGGTACTTTCTGTGCTACGTTGAAAATGAAATTGAATGCTCGCTCTTTTTTCGAGCACTTCAAGCTTTCGCCAGGTAGGTTCACCATCATTGCCCATTTCAAAAAGCATCTTGCCTTTTAACTTGTCAAGAATCGCTGCCCTTCGTTTTTCCATAAACGCTTCAATCTGCTCTTGCAGAAGTTCATCACCCTTGTCTTTTTTATAGACTTTGCTGAAGAACTCATCGGGCTTCATGATTTTTTTTGAGAAATGTTTAAGCACAGCATCCTGACTCATGCTGTCCATCATTTCAATCAGCTCATAATCGCGATCGTCCAGGCCTTTTGAAAATTCACGTGCATTTTTGTGAGATATATTCTGATGCTGATAGGTGAGTTTCCCCTTTTCATCCAGATGAACGATGTATGACTCAAAAATATAGCCTAGGTACTCGTGCTGATAGACCGAGTAAATTATTTGAAAGGGCTGAGATGCCGATACTTTCATAGCCTTTTTGATTCATTTAGTCTGATTATCCCTCGCGTCCGGGTAAGAGGAGCGCAAATCATGAAATTTTACGACTTACAGAATAAGCAGAATTGCAAAATAGGAAAAATTGAGATGCTAATTTTTCGTTTTTTCACCAAAATCATACATGAACATTACTCCCTAAAGATGCTGTGGCGCAGGGGTGTTTGATGCTTTATGGGCCGGATAGAAGGAAACAATAGCGGTAATGCTGATAATAACTAGTGAGGTTAACAGGAAATCAGTCAATTTCATCTTAACAGGATAGCTGCTTACGATGGCATTTTCCATGCCCATTCCTACCAATCCAAAAGTATCCTGAAGCCAGCATATGCCACCTCCTAAAATGAGGCCAATGCCTGCGCCCAGAAATGAAATGAGCGCACCTTCGTTCAGGAAAATCTTTTGAATGAAACTCTCATGGGCACCGAGTGCTGAAAGAATAGAAATGTCTTTTTTCTTATCCAGGGCAAGCATCATGAGTGAAAAGAAAATATTGATCGATGCTACGACAATCAGCATGGACAAGGCCAGGAAGGTGAAGAGCTTTTCAATTTTAAGTAACCGATACAGATCTTGATGTTGTTCTTCATTGGTAAGAATGCGAAACGACTCTCCCAGTGCCTTCTTAATTTCATTTTGAACTTCCGTTACCTTACTCCCAGCTATGGTTTGGACTTCGAGGGCGGTGCGTTTATTACCGTAGTTCAGCAAGTTTTTGGCGAAGTCAAGAGGAACAAAGATAAAATTTTCGTCATAGGTTTTTTCAATGGAAAAGACGCCTCCCGGCTGAAGCGCATTCTGAGCATAAAGTTGTGAAGGATCCAACGAAGTAGATTTTGTATTCTTAATATAAAATACCTGAAGCGGAAAAATATTATCTTCAATTCCAATGGAAAGCGCATATTGAACGCCACGCCCAATAATGGCATATTGAATTCCGTTATTTCTTAGAACGAGTTTTCCATCGACAATATGATTGTCGAGTCGATGTTGATCAATGAAATTATCGCTCATCCCCTTCATGGTGACTACCATATCCGCCTCGTGGTAACGCACGTAGGCATAATCTTCAATTACCTCAGTAACAATGCCCACCCCTCGAATCGATTTTAATTTTGATAATACCTCATCCGTCACCTCAAATGATTTTCCTTTCACCAATTCGATTTTTAATTCCGGATCGAACGAAGTGTAGAGGGATCGAAGCAGTCCTTCCAGTCCGTTAAAAACAGAAAGGACAATGATGAGTGCCGCAGTGGAAAAAGCAATGCCCACCATGGAAAGCATGGAGATGATGTTAATGAAATTCTTCTTTCGTTTTGAAAGAAAATAGCGGGTCGCTATGAAGAAGGGGAGATTCAAGTGAGTGAAACTAACTATTCTTCGCTGTTTTCCTTCGGGATATTTAAGTTTTTGATAAGGTCTTCCATACGCTTTGCATTATCTTCTACTTCGTCTATGAAGAAAATCAGATCAGGAATGATCCGCGCCTGGTTGCGCATGCGATCGCCTAAGGCTTTGCGTATTTCACTTTTATGATGTTGGATGTTTTGCAGCACGGCATTCTTGTCCTTGGCGAGGGTCAATGACAGATACACTTTTGCGATGCTTAAATCGGGGCTTAATCTCACTTCTGCAATGGTCATGAACGTTTTACCAAGAAATCCCTTTTTATCTTGTAGAAAAATATCACTCAGTTCTTTCTGAATGAGTCTGCCATATTTTTGTTGTCGAACGGTGCCACTCATGCAACAAAGGTACTAAAAGATTAGCTGCGTGACGGTGCAATTACACACCCGATTATCGACTTTTTTATTTTACTTGCGCCAAATCTTTTATACTGTGTTGCTGCGCTTTTTCAGAATCAATGACCCCTACCGGCTTTTAGGCATTTTGGTTATTTTGATTTTGATTGCTCTTCCCTTATTCATGGATCCGGTAAAAGTTATGCTGGATGAGTTGAAAATGTTTGTGTTGGGCGAGACATTAAATCAAGACAAAGGCTTGTACACAGAGGTATTGACAAACGCGCCACCATTGTTTGCCTTGATTTCAGGTTGGTTTGAAATGGTATTTGGAAGATCTCAGGCAGCAGAACGGGTGATAAGCCTTATCTTTATTTTCTTCCAGTTGTCTTTCTTCACCATCATGCTCATCAACAGCCGGGCACATAATGAGAACACGTATTTGCCAGGCCTCATATTTGGAATACTAGCGTTTTTTTCTGTCGATATGTTATCATTCTCCAGCGAACTGATGGCGTCTACTGTACTGCTATTTGTGCTCAATAATCTTTTTAAGGAAGTTGAGTTTCGTGTGCAACGAGATGAAATCGTACTTAATATTGGTGTTTATATCGGGCTGGCATCCCTACTGGTTTTTAGTTATGCGTTGTATTTGCCGGGTATACTTATTATCCTGGCCATCTTTACACGACTCACACCTCGAAAAAGCTTCCTGGTCATATTTGGTTTCATGCTTCCTCATGCTTTTGTTATCATACGATATTACATGATGGGAAATTTTTCAGCACTCTATGAAAATTTTTATCTGGCTAGTTTCACCGGGCAGGATGATTTTTCGCTAAGCCTTTCAGCCATTTTTCTGCTTTGTTTAATTCCCACCATTTTTCTGCTTCTTTCTTTGTTCACGCTAAACCGCGAAGCACGATTAACGAAGTATCAATCGCAATTATCTCAGATTATGTTTTTGTGGATTTTGCTGGCGGTGGCGGAGGTAGCTATTTCAGGAAGTTTAAAGCCACATCAATTGATAACATGCATACCCCCTCTTGCTTATTTTATAAGTCATTACATATTAGTAATCCGTAGAAAGATATTAGCTGAGATAACGATTTGGACATTTATCATCACCATCGTTTCATTCATGTACTTAACTAGGTATGAAATAGTAACTAGTGTGAATTACAGTAATCTCTATCCGGCAAAGTCGCCTTATACTGAAATGAAGAACAGGCGAGTGTTGATATTGGGTAATGATTGGGGTCTTCTGACCAACAACAAGCCGGCCTCGGGTTTCTATGATTGGAAACTCGTAAGACCAATCTTTACTGATCTGGATTATTTCGAGAATGTGGCGCTGATTGATAAAGCCTTTAGCCATGATGAACCGGAAGTGATTCTAGATCAGGAGAATAAAATGACCGGGGTATTTAAAAGAATACCATCCATACAATCGCATTATTCTCATGAGGGTAATCTTTATATCAGAAAATAGATAGCCGTTGAAATTGTAGTATGAAATAGTTCATTTAACTTAACTCTACTTTGTCACAACAATTATACTGAAAATCAGTACGATAGCTTAACTTTGAGTGTTGAAAAAAAAAGCGGGAACCGCTCTGATTCAGAAA
>JAYVTB010000043.1:0-51762 GCA_043774805.1 Cyclobacteriaceae bacterium
CAATACTTGATTCAAATGCCGCTGAAAATGGTGCTCGAATGACGGCTATGGATAAGGCTACTGAGAATGCCGGTGAATTGCTAAAAGATTTGAAGCTGACCTATAACCGCACTCGCCAGGCGGCCATTACGAAAGAAATTCTTGAAATAGTGGCTGGTGCCGAAGCGCTCAAGTCCGCGTAATCATTTCAATGCGATATACATGAAGCTTCCTGTCAATACAGGGAGCTTTTTTGTTTTTTATGACCCCATTCATGACTTAATTACTTTTGAATCATGAGAGCAGTATTAAAGTATTACAGGCTATTTAATATTCTCAGTTTGGATGTAGCTGCTGGAGCCATAATAGCCTCGTTGTTTTTAGCAAAATTCTATAACGTGGCTCCCTCGGTTATTTCGATGATTTCATTGGGCCTTACGGTTTGGTTGATTTACACTGCAGATCGTTTGCTGGACGTTCGGGATACCCAGGGTAAAGCAGCTTCTGAAAGGCATCGATTTCACAAGAGAAATCAAAAGCGATTAATCTACTTGCTCCTGCTAGTAATCACCATTGACATGACGCTGATCTATTTTATGCCGGCCATAATCATAAAGCGAGGCATGTTCCTTTCTGTAACGGTGGCTCTTTATATACTGCTTAGGAGACGCCTACATATCTTAAAGGAATTTTTGATTGCCGTGCTGTATACGGCCGGTGTGGCGACCCCGGCTTTGCCCGTGAATCAAATCAGCACGCAAGATAAATTGCCTTTATTCTTGCTGTTTTTCATTGCACTTCTTAATCTTATTATTTTTTCATGGTATGAGAAGGAAAACGATTTGAATGACCGACAGAATTCTATCGCAACGATTATGAATGAAAAAACGATCCGACTCATCGTGATGAGTTTATTTATAGTCACCTTTTCAATTTCTTGCTATTTGATTTTCATCTCAACGGAGTATACCATGTCGTTGGTTTTTTTACTTATGGTGATTGTTCTCTTTATCATCTTTTGGTACAAAAGTTATTTTGAAAGAAAAGATCATTACCGGCTGCTGGGTGATGCGATTTTTCTAATACCACTCATTTACATCCTGTCTTGAGAAACCAAATCGCCACCGGCTTTGATTTCCTGGCTCCCATTTATGATGGATTAGCCCGACTGGTCATTGGTGGTGATATTGTTAACTCACAACTTCATTTTTTGAAACATTTCAGCGGGTGCAGTTGTCTTTTAATTTTAGGCGGAGGTTCAGGATGGCTATTGGAATATTTGTGCAAAAACAACTCAGAACTTGAAATACACTATATTGACATATCGTCCAGGATGATTGAAGCGGCAAAAAACAAAATAGGTGATCGCAAGCATATTCATTTTATTCTCGGAACAGAAGATGACATTCCGAATCATCAATTTGATGGCGTGATTACAAATTTCTATTTGGATATGTTTAACCAGAGAAGCCTTAGCGAGGTGATCAAAAAAATAAAAAGATCATTAACCAATGAAGCACATTGGGTTGTGACAGATTTTATAAATAACCGAAAGACGCATGCCATTAAATTATGGTGCATGTACAGATTTTTTAGAATAATTACACAAATTGAAGCAACGCAGTTAGCCGATTGGCAATCGGAGATGGTAAAAAATGATTGCATACTTTTGGCGAGTAAGACGTTCAAAAATGGTTTTATTACATCCAATCTTTATCAAATAGCCACTCCTTGAAATCAGAATCATTAATAATTAAAGAATGAAATATATTATTGCAAGTCTTTTGTTTTCTTGGGTCATCTCATGCGATAAGGATACATCGAATTCACAATTAGGGCCTCCGATCTTACCATCGCGTCAACTGAATGCAGCTTTTCTCGTAGTGAATGGAGTGTATAATTCTGAACTCATCGCACCGATGGATGTATTACAACACACTGTTTTTCATGATGAGCATGGTATTAAAGTATTCACGGTGTCGGGCGCAAAGGAACCGATTACCACTTTTGAGGGATTGAAAATTATTCCCGATTACTCATTTGAGAGTGATTCATTGCCGACCATCGATATTTTAATAGTCCCTAGTGCCAGGCATAGCATGGATTCAGACTTGGAGAATGGTAAGCTGATTGAATTTGTAAGAAACTCTGGCAAGCAGGCTTCTTATGTGATGTCACTTTGCGATGGTGCTTTTGTGTTGGCCAAAGCGGGGTTATTAGAGATGCATCAATGCACCACATTTCCTGGCGATATAGAGAAATTCAAGACTCAATTTCCTCAGTTAACTGTGCATAGCGATGTCAGTTTTGTGCATGATCGCAAAATGATTACCTCAGCGGGTGGAGCAAAATCTTATGACCCTGCTTTATATTTAGTGGAACTCTTGTATGGTAAGACGGCAGCCGTTGGTATCGGTCAGGGGCTTGTAATAGATTGGGATTTAGCCACAATTAAACACGTCCGTGTCAATTAATTTTTTATTTGAGCATCAAACTTACGTGACTCTTACGTTGACCTGATCGCGTACAAAAAAGTAGTAACTTGTGGGCTCATTTATAATATGAAGCTGAACACAGAAATGCTCACATCATCTGGCATGCAGCATATCATTGATAACCTTCCGGTTGTCATTTTTGAGTATACAATTTTTTCTGATGGATCAAGAGACTTTACTTATTTGAGCCCGGGATGCGAGGCTATTTTAGGAGTAAGCAAAGAATTATTGCTAAGCGGTGAACGTACATTGCAAAGCTTTATTCATCATGATGATTGGGAACATTTTAATAAGTTGTTTGAAGAATCCGTAACAAAGACGAAATCATTTAAGTGGGAAGGCAGGATATTTATATCTCATGATTCAATTAAATGGATAGAAGTTACTGGTATGCCGGTGCGATTGAAATCAGGAGGAATAGGATGGAGTGGCGTAATCAGTGACATCGGTCAACGAAAGGAACTGGAGAAAAAACAGAAAGAGTCAGACATACGATATCGGAATCTGGTAGAATCATTGCCACTGGGGATGGGCATTCACCAAAAAGGAAAATTGGTGTTTGCCAATGAATATGCGGTGTCGCTCCTGGAGGCTGATAGTGCGGATCAACTAATAGGGAAATCTGTATTGGAGTTTGTTCATCCTGAAGAATTACAGGCCGTAAAGACAAGGATGATGAAGGTGATGATGGGTCAGTCCATATCCGGGGTAAAGGAGAGATTCATGACACTAAGTGGTAAGGAAATAATTGTCGAGACCTCTGCACACCCATTTATATTTAATGGTGAACCAGCCGTTCAATTGATTGTACGGGACATTACCGAGCAGACAAAGGCACAGGTGAAAATCAAAAAAACGGAACTGCTTTTCGCGGAGTTATTCAACAGTTCGCCCATGGCAATCGTATTGCTGGATAGCAATGGTAGTGTTGACCGGGTTAACAGAGGATTCGAGCAAATGTTTGGATTCACGATTTCTGAACTCAAGGGCAAAAGTTTGAATGAATTTATTGTGCCGCCTACGCTCGAAGCAGAAGGAAATGATTTGAACTCGGTTATTTCCAGCGATAGAGTAGTGCGCCTGGAAACGACTCGGTTGCGCAGGGATGATGTGTTACTTTCAGTAATTGTTTACGGTGTGCCGGTTCACTTTGAGGATAAAACCATTGGAATTTTTGGAGTTTATGTCGACATCACGGCTCAGAAAATGATTGAAGAGGAACTCAAAGTAAGGAATACGGAGCTGGATAATTTCGTTTACAAGGTGTCTCACGATTTACGAGCTCCTTTGTCGTCCGTGCTTGGGTTGGTGAATCTTGCACAGCATCCAAAAAATGAGGATGACCCAAAAGCCTACCTTAGAATTATTGGAGAAAGAGTAAATCAATTAGATCATTTTATCAGCGATGTTCTCAGCCACTCAAAAAATCTCAAGCTTGAATTGAAGAACGGACTGATCCGACTTGATGAAATTGTGGATAACGTGTTTCGCAATCTCAGTTATATGGAGGGAGCAAATCAGATCCATAAAGAAGTGCAGATAAATGGTGGTGATTTTTATAGCGATCCATGGAGGATTGAAGAAATTTTCAGAAACCTGATTTCCAACGCTATTAAATACAGAAGAAAGGATAACTCCTCTCATGAGATCAATATTACAATTGCGATAGAAGAAAATGAAGCGGTGATTTCATTCAGAGATAACGGTATAGGAATAGCAAGGCAAAATTTGAATCGGGTATTTGAAATGTTCTACCGGGCAACTGAACAGGCGGGGGGCTCAGGCCTTGGATTATATATCGTTAAAAATGCAGTGGAAAAGTTAGGTGGCCGGGTATCGGTGAATAGTGAGCAAGGCCAGTATACCAGTTTTGAAATAGTATTGCCAAACCAAAAGAATTCCACTTTATAGCATTAGTTTTGGGTGCTATGCATATTAGGGAAGTACTAACTGAACCTGACAAGAAGGAGTTTCTTCTGTTACCAGTTCGCCTCTATAAAAACACATCGCAATGGATACGGCCACTGGATAAAGATGTGGAGGGAGTATTTGATCACGATAAGAATAAAACATTTCATCATGGTGAATGCATCCGCTGGATACTAGCCAATGATCAGGGCGTAGTAATTGGCCGGGTAGCGGCATTCATTAATCAAAAAACCGTTAGTAAAGGGAATGACCAGCCTACTGGTGGGATGGGTTTTTTTGAGTGCATTGAAGACAGACAGGCAGCATTTATATTGTTCGATCAATGTAAAAACTGGCTTGAACAGAAAGGGATGGAAGCCATGGACGGTCCTATCAACTTTGGTAATCGCGACCGCTGGTGGGGGCTTTTATTAGAGGGCTATGATCGGGAGCCCAACTATCAGTGTAATTATAACTTTCCCTATTATCAAAATTTTTTTGAGGCCTATGGTTTCAAGGTATATTTCAACCAACTTACCTTTGGTAGACCAATACAGGGTGCAATTGATGCCCGTCTTCTAGAAAAGTCGTTATTAGTAGAGAAGGATCCCAATTATCGTTTCGGCTATGTAAAGAAATCGGATTGGGGTACGTTGCCCGAGCAAATCAGAACGGTCTACAATAAGGCATGGGCAAAACGGGGTGAAATTCCTGAACTTACTGAAGCTCAGGCAAGACATCTCGTAAAACAAATGAAGCCGATCATGGATGAAAAATTAATTTGGTTTGGCTACTACAATGAAGTGCCCATCGCTTTTTTCCTTTCCTTACCAGAAGTAAATCAAGTGTTCAAATATGTAAATGGAAAATTGGATTTAATCGGTAAATTGAAATTTGTATGGCATAAGTTGATGAAGACCAATAAGAAGGCATTTGGAATATTATTTGGTCTTGCACCGGAGCACCAGGGCAAAGGAGTTGACGGAGCCATCATTGAAAATTTCAGAAAGTTTGCTCAGGGTGGTGGCATATCCTATACTGACTATGAAATGAACTGGATCGGTGATTTCAATCCAAAAATGATACGCGTAGTAGAACAGATTAATGCTCCGGTTGTAAAAAAACATGCGACTTATCGCAAACTTTTTGATGAGTCGAAGCCATTCAAAAGAATGCCCATTATTAATTGATCGGCACCATGGAGCAGGAAGAAACCCACTCAAGTTTTTTATTTCGTAATCTTATCAAAGGACTCCTTTGGTTTGCAGTAATCATTACCATCTTCATTTTGATGGAGGGATATATACAGGCAAACTTCAAGACTCATATTGATGATATCCGAGCCAATCCAGGTATTTTGTATGGCGTTTATACCTTATCGGAAATCATCTTTGGTATTCTGCCCCCGGAATTATTTATGATGATCTGGATTCTGGATAACATAGACCTTTCTGGTTTTATAATTAATCTGTCCATTCTTACTGTTATCTCGTACGGGGCAGGAATACTCGGTTATTACATAGGGAAGAATTTTTCAAAAACGGATTTTTATCAGACAAAAATCAGGGAGCAGTATTTAAAACAATATGAAGGAAGGCTTAAGAAATTTGGTGGATACCTGGTCTTTGTGGGTGCAGTTACGCCTGTGCCATTTTCTGCCACCTGCATGTTGGCGGGTTCCGTAAATATGAACTTCAAAAATTTCCTGCTGATCTGTATTTCACGAATTGTCCGATTCTCCTTTTATGGCTGGATGGTATGGACATTTCCAAACCTGTTCAACGGGTAGTAAAAAATGCCACTCTCTCAAAGTGGCATCAACATACTACAGATTTTAACCCTCCAAATGTTGCCTTTGGTTAAGGCTTCAGCACAATACGCTCTTTGGCTACGCGCTCAATCAATGGTTTGCTGAAGTAAACAGGAAAATGTTTGTCAACAGCCCATAGCGAAAAAAGATTTTTGTAATATGGACTCGATAGATCTCCGCTTTGACCTGGTGCATTGGTAAACATGGTCTTATCCCAATCCGAAGCATCCGCAACCATTCTGAAGGTAGCACCATGTGTTTGATTGTCGCTATTTCCGGTAGAGCCGGGGGTGGAACTATTACCTCCCCTTGGTATCGGGCCTACTTCCAGATTTTTTCTCATCGTTTCATTTACAGCATTACTTAGTGGATGTTTAAACAGTACATGATGATAAGAGGTCTGTCCATATTGCCATTTTTTCATATCTGAACCCAGCTTTTTTGTTAGTTCAAAAACAGCTTGCTGAAGACATGATAGAAGGAATGCATCGCGATCAACAACAGCAGGATCTGATCCAAATTTAGGTCGTGCTGAAGTAATCCATCCGATTGTTTTGCTTAACGGAATAGATTTAATTGAATCTTTTCCTTTCACTGGAACAAAAAGTGATAGCATATTTGCAGTGATCCTTCGTTCCCACATTTCGTAAATAGCGGCCTCTGTTGAATTTGCATTTAGAATATAATCCCACGACAATAATTGATTTCTTGCGGTCTCTACTTCTGGGTCTGATGAATTTAGATTTTTCAACATGGGGACGAGAATGCGTGCAGGAATGGAAAGATAATCTGACTGCAAAAGCATCATATCGTTCAGCGAATGTTTCTTGCCTGATCCAAGAACTTCGTTAATGCGATCGGCTCTCCACGAGTCGGCCCATCCCCAACCTACTGCATTGCGATGAGCGTAATTAGGCGGGATCAAATTCTCATTGGCGGTGGCCCAATATCCTTTTTCAGGATTGTAAATATGAGGCAACGATTTGATCGGTAAGTAACCACTCCATTCAAAGCGACCATCACCCGGCACCGGCACCAATCCATCCCAGTTTTTTCTTATGGGTGCAACCCCCACAGCTTGCCAGCCGATATCTCCCTTTTTATCCATCCAGATCATGTTCTCTCCAGGAATATGACTGTAAGAACATCCTTCACGAAACTCTTCCCAATTCGTAGCCTGATCAATTCGAAGGCTGGCCATATAAGGTGCAGCACCAATATCCATCCAGGCTGCACGAACCCCATAGGCGATGTTTGCATCACTATCAATGAAGGTTACTGGCCCATGTCGTGTATATTTATGTTCCACCATCACATCAGGGCCTCCTTTTACTTTCACCGTATCTTTAATCACCCGCATACCTTCCCACTTCCCTTGATACTTGTATTGATTTTTGTATAGAGGATTTAGTTCATATACGTATAAGTCCTCACCATCAATAGAGAATACAGTAAGGCCCCATGCACCGTATTCGTTATGACCAATAGATACGCCTGGAATGGTAGGTTCCCCTCCACCTACTACATTCCATCCTGGTGCATTTAAATGAACCATGTAACGAAGTGATGGCACTGACAGCGCCCGATGTGGATCATTAGCTAATAATGGAAATCCACTCTTTGAAAGAGCTCCGCTTACAATCCAGTTATTACTACCAATGTTTTCACGTTCATGGCTCATTACATGACGATAGGCATCTTCATCAAGTTGAGCGAGGTATTGATACTGCTTCAAATCCGTATTCGCGGAGATTGAAAGGTCTTGTGGAGTAAATGTTAACGGCTTTCGGAATGCATTATAAAGTTCAATGATATCTTTTGATAAAAGAGTTTGATTTATGGCAGCATCCATTTCAAGTCGTGCATTGCCAGGCACTAATGATTTTAGCTCTTTTACTTTCTCAGCTCCTAAGACAGCTACTGCTCTTCCGTTAGTCACTTCTTCGGTCAGATTTCCGAGCAACCCCTGGTGACGAGAGATAACAAGATCAGGAGTCCATAAACCCGGCTTGATATTGAGCAGACTGAATTCTATAGAAAGTAATTTTGGATTGGCCAATGTTTCCTTCACGTAGGCGTTAATTCCATCGGTGAATGCCTTTATAATTTGACTACCGTGCGGATGATAATGATTGAATTCTTGCTCAAGGTTTCCTCTGAATTTAAAAAGTCTTGCTCCAATGTCGCGCTTGATTTCACGCGATCCTAAAATTTCAGCCACAGTGCCGGTAGCTTGCCTGCGCCAGAGTTCAAACTGAAACAGGCGGTCCTTGGCGGCACAATAACCCTGAGCAAAAAATAAGTCATGTTCATTTTGTGCATAAATGTGATTGATGCCATAGGCATCGCGAATTACTTCTACAGATTGTTGAAGGCCAGGAGTTCTTATTTCGGTGGATTGAGCGAAAGAGCCAATGAATGTAGCAGCACTAAGAAATAGTAGCGTTAATTTTTTAAGCATAGGGAGCAGGTAAAAGATAAAACATGATGCATTTATGAAGCAGCAATCTTCTGCACGGCATCAATAAAGCGGTCCAGATCTTTGGTGGTGGTATATACGTGAGGCGTCACACGAACCGTTGTGATATTTTCCCACTTGATGGATACAGTATGAATGCCATAATCGCTCATTAATTTAGTGGAGATGTCACCTACATCCATTCCATCAATGCTGAAGGTTCCCAGGGCACAGGAGTACTCCGGGTTCAGGGAGATGTGAAGTTTCACCCTTGGATTTTTTGTAAGCGCATCACACCAATATTTTTTTAAATAATGAAGGCGTTCTTGTTTTCTTTTTCCGCCAATGGCCGTATGAAAATCGATGGCCTGCCCGATTGCTTGCTCAGGGGCGAATGATCGCGTACCCAATGCTTCAAACTTTCTGATATCAGGGCTTTGAGGTTTATCGTTAGCAAAGATGGGCCAGGTTTTTTCAATTAATGGTTTACGAATGTACATTAACCCTGTACCGAAAGGGGCACATAGCCATTTATGAAGACTCGTTCCGAAGTAATCGCAGTTGAGGTCTGAAATCTTATAATCGATGTGGGCAAAGGAATGGGCTGCATCCACAATACTAATGATGCCTCGTTTGCGTGCTTCTGCACATAATTTTGCAGCGGGAAGAATTTGCCCTGTCCAGGTGATTAAGTGGGTGATATGCCAGATTTTTGTTTTGGAGGTGGTGGCATCTACATAAGCTTTAATTACGATTTCATCATTATCGATTGGGAGATTGAGGTTAATCCAATTGATCTTTACTCCTTCACGCAGTTCCCGTTGCTTCCACGCGTTAATCATATTCGGATAATCCTGTTTGGTCATCACGATTTCATCACCGCGCTTCATATCTATTCCCCAGGTAAATGTACCGAGTGATTCAGTGGTGTTTCGGTTGATCGCGAGTTCATCATGACTTACTCCTGCCAGGTCGGCTAGTTTTCTTCTGAGTGGTTCACGACCGCGATCTAATATCTGCCACATGTAATACGTGGGCGCTTCATTACTCAGGTGATAGTAACGATCCACCGCATCCTGAACGACTTTAGGTTGAGGGCTTACTCCACCGTTGTTAAGATTGAGAATGGAGGGAGAAACAGTATACGCCTGCGCCATACGTGCCCAAAGATCATCATCCGTGGCGGCAGCAAATGGTGAAAGTCTGTTAAGAGATAAAAGAGCTTCGGAAATGTCTTCAGAAACTGCCTGGCTTACTAACGGAGCAAGGGAAAGCGTGCCGGCAGCACCCAGTGCTTTTTGAAAAAATGATCTGCGAGTGGTCATGTTGGTTAGTTTAATAATAAGCGATGAAGTGGAAGGTAGAATTTAGGAGGTTGAATTCATACCGAATTTATGCTGGCGGAGACAATGTCCTTTGATGGGTGGAGGTAATATATTTTCATAACAGAACCATTGTGTTTTGTACTCTAGCTTTACAGTTCAAGGTTTATAGGATGCGCCCTTAATTCTCCGTCTTTCCACTTCTTAATTGGATTTTTTATTTGAGTTATTTTTGGTGTTGCTCCTAAGACATCCTTTACGATATAGAAGGAATATTTATTTCCTTCGCCTTGATTGAAAATTTTGTATGCTAAAGACCACTGGTAACCGGTTACTGGAAACAACCCTTTCTTGACAAGTTTGGAGCTTTTAACTTCAATGTATTCGTAAATCTCCTCTTCATTCTTAATAAGTATGTCGCAACCGATACCCTTTTTTCCTTCTTTATTCAAGATCGAAATTGTGAATATGCTTCTTTCCTTGTTTTGATAAATCATTTCGTTTTCAGTTTCATTTATCAGCGTTGCCTTTTTGTTCCACTTCTTTTTTAGAAAACTGAAAACAATCATTTCTCCACGATGACCAAGTTCATTTTTCATTTCCTGACTCATCTGATTTTCACCCTGATTGCCATTTTTATCTTTATTTGTATCACCTTTTAAATTCTCATTCGCTCCGATTTCGGCAACTTCTATTTTTGAATAATCAACGGGTGCAAAGACATCCTCTACAGCATTAACATTTTTTATATCTGGTGCATTTTCGAATTCATTAGTTTCTACCTCACGACTAGCTTTCAACAATTCTAGAGCATCAATGAGATCGGTTCCGGTTTCGTCACAAAACTTGAGTATATCTTCAGCACGATTAAGCCTTTCTCTTCTATCAAGAGGCATTTGTTCAAAATAACCTTGCTCCGCTTCTGTTTTGAATTTCAGTTGGTCAACTAAAGCCCTTGCCTCTTCGGAGTGAGTATCAAACTCCGCTGCCAAATCTTTTATAAGAATATCCTTTGATATTTGAGGCCCTTCTGTATCTATGTTTGTATACAGCCAGGCTTTTTCCTTTAACTGGTTTAGCAGATAACTTTCAAATGTGGTATCTCTCCATTCCCGTCTATACCAACTGTATCTACCCTTAAATGAGTTTGCATCCTCTTTGATGTATGTGGAAAGAACTTTCCAAATGAATTTGGAGTCTTCCTTAGCTGGTTCCTTTTGTGCAAATAAATCATCAAGACCTTCTAATTTTAAATCTGTAACACCTGATGGATATGACGAAGTTATTTCATCACTCATGAAGCGAGAATTCAATCGCAATGATTTTTTCTTTTCCTCACTGAACTCTGGATCAAATTCAATCTTCCAGGGATAGTCTTGAACTCCACATTCACTTAAAAATTGGATAATTTCCTTCCGCGGCAGAGAACTATAGATATCAAGGTTAAGAAAATAGATGTCTTTAGAGAATCGAAAATATCTTTCAAGATCGGGTGTGTGTAAGTAAACATTCTGATAATCTTTGTAAGATTTTTCACCGGTTTTGGTATTTACGGCATGAATAAATTTTATATCTGTGTTAGAGAAAAGTTCAACTATCTCTGTCTTTAAAACTTCCTTCGCTTTTTGATAGAATTCCAGAATTTGACGAAGATGTTTAAGGTGTTCTGTTTTGCTTGGGAAAGAAGTTTCATCCTTATAAAGCGGAATAATTTGATGCTTTATTTTATCTAAAAAGTCCGGCTCCTTAATTCCTAACTTATTTTTAATAAAGGTAAGCGATGCTTTACTTTTAATGACATTTGGACTAATTGTTTCATAATCCATTTGTGGCCCTGAGGTAAGTGGAAGAAAGACTTTAGGATTATCCTCATTATCAAATGGAGCAGTTTGTTCTCCATTTTCTAACCGAATAAATGGTTTTCCCCTAAGTGCTTCGCCCTGTTCACACAAAGATCCGAGTTTTCCATTTAGCTTTTCATAAAATCGTAAAAACCATTCATCAGACTTATTTTTTAAAAACTCTTCAGTTACATTTTCCCCAAAGTCTTCAGGGGTGCATACTGTTATATTAAGTTGGGTAGTCAAATATTCTAAAAGTTTCGGACTTCTATCAACCGTAATTTTTGTATCCATCCAGTATTTCTTTCCAAATAGCATTTGCAAATCTTCTATATTGGTGACTATAGATGTTAACTCCCGACCACGAACAATTGCTAAATCTTCTGCTGCCTGATATTGATTCTTAACAATGGTAGGCAGAATTCTTCCTTTACTGCTTTAAAAATCTTTTGATAAACCAATTTACTTTCATCAATACCACTGTTAATTGGGAGTTGATTAAGGAAATTTACAGAAATGAGTTTGTTTATCCTGAAATGGTCTAAAACATTTTTCATCAATTCACATAACTCATCTAGTAAATCTAAATTTATCTTTTCAGTAGATTTAATGTTGTCCCTTGCTGGCGTTGTTATGAAGGGTGCTTGCAAGATAAAATTCAAAAATGTCTCATGTCCAGTTTCAAAAAATGCAAATAAATTGCTACTGTCTGCTTTTGTAATTTCTTCTTGCTTGTCATCGAAACGTTGTTTGAAAGCAATGGCTATTTGTGGCTTGTTCTTTAGTTCTGAAAAGGCTTTATGTTGTACATCCGCTTTAAATAGTAAATATTTGTGATTGTCTTTGTCAACACTAATTGTTGTGTCATATGCCGCTGTACTTCCTTTAATAAGATTTTCTTTTTTTGCGAATTGCCTTTTCTTCCCATTCCATTGCAAAGTGATAGATTGCAAATGTGATAGAAACAGAAGATTAAAGGGCTCAAATGATTCAAATTTTTTCTCTATGAGTTCAGAAACTTCATTTGCTTTGCGCTCCTTATGATTAAATGGCAGGGTTATAATGGTTTCTTGAAAATCATTTGTATCAGAAAAATTAACTGGCAATAAGTAATTTTCAATGCCAAACTCAAATGCTCCTGATTGGATTTTAGGTAGATTAGTTATTGCAAAAACTGATTTAAAACCGATGCCAAATTTTCCAATTTTTTCTTTGTTTATTTTTTTCTCATTCTGTTTTCCTGCAACATTTGTAATTCCTTCAATATCGTCAATGCTAAATTTAGTGCCATCGTGATAAATTTTCAACTCATGATTTGTTAGGATGAACTTTATTGAACTTGCTTTCGAATCCTCAGCGTTCTGTAAAATTTCAAAAACGAAATGGGTGATATCAGAATATTGATCTTGAACTAATTCAAGGAGTGCAGATTGATTTTCTAAAAGTGCATCGAGCAGCTTTTTTCTTTTAATATAGATTTCTGTAAAAGTCATTTGTTTATTTCTTTTTTGGACAAATAGAACTCCAGTCACACTTTGAGCAAATTTCGTTTCCTGGTTTCCTTGGAAACTGATTGCTTATGATTCCATCAACTGCAATTTTTAATTTGGATCTTGTCTCTGATATTTTCTTGTCAGTTATTACAACTTCTTTCCTTTCTGCCTTTTCAGCATCCAAGTAATGCAGATATGCTTTACTGATGTTCCGCCCCAAGGCTTCCTTTGCTGCAATCGTGTAAAGCACTACCTGGTGCGTGTATTTTTCTTCAAAGTGGCTTTGAGGTTTGCCGGTTTTGAAATCAATAATTTCTAAAACGTCTTGTTGCCCTTCTGATCTTGCAAGCAGATCAATAGAGCCTTTAATAAGTGCCTTATTTTCAAAATCCATTTCAAAGTTTTGTTCCGTTTTAACGGCAAGAGAAAAGTCACTTTTCCACAAATTAATATAGTTTTTTAAACTGTTCAAACAAGACATTTTAAGTTTCTCAACTTGCTTTGTTGCTGCGTATCGCAAGTAAAAGTGTTCCTCTACCAATTCGTAAACTCTTCTATCTGTTGGGATTTTATTAAAGCGCTCATATTCCTTGTGCATTAGGTTTATGAGATTGTGAACTTGCTTACCATAGCCTAATGCTTGCACTAATTCAGGATTAAAGCCATAAATGAAACGCATTCGATAGTCATAACTGCAAGACAAGTAGTAGGAGATTTCACTGTAACTTGTTGGGAACCTTATGTCGCTGTCTGCTCTTTCAATCGAACAAGATTTTCTTTTTGTTGGATCTGGAATGTTAGCAGTGATAAAAAACTTGTCAGGCAAAGCGGTAAAAAAACTATGTATTCCTGTTCCTTTTTTGTTGCCGGTTGAAATTTGATGTGAAGTCGCAAACAAAAACTTCTTTGCTCTTGTAAGTGCTACGTAATATAATCTCCTTTCATCAGCCTCACCTCCGCTATATCTGCAGAAATCAATTTTTGTTGTATCAAGAAAAGTCACTTTACTTTTATTACCTCCTCGGTTGTCTTTCATCCTTGGCATAAACACTATGGGAAACCCAAGTCCTTTTGTCCCGTGAAGTGTCATAATTTGTACGGCATCAATCAATCCTGAGTTTGCATCGGTTGAACCTTCATCGTATGCGTTTGATACAAATGTTTTAACGAACTCCACGAAACGAACTAAATCGTTCTTCGATAGGTAGCTTCTTGACCCTTCAAAGTCAGTAATGGTTTGACTGAAGCGACCCAAGTTATATAGCGCTACATCGTCTTTGGTGTCGTTGTGAAATGCAATGTCATTTAGCCCTAAACCTGAAAGCAGTTTGTAGTAAAGACCTTGCAAGCTTAAACGTTTTTGATCTTGACACCAGTTAATAAGTTCCGCTACTAGTTTTTTAAATGAAGGAAAGGTAATTTGAAAAGTGTCGCTAATTGCAGAGTGAATGTCTGTGATACTTTCATTCGGGTCGTTATCATCATCCTTTATACTTTCTCCGATGTATTTAATAGTTTTTAAGATTGCATTTACCTCAGATGAGTCCATCAGTCCCCCCATTCCTGAATAAATAACATTTATTCCCGCTTGTTCTAATCCATTTTTATATTCATGAGCATCATTTCGCCTACGAAACAACAGAACTATATCAGAGTATTTTAATTTTCTGGCTTGCCCCTTGTCAACATACTCTTTTCCGTATACTGAATTAATCTTTGAAACTATCCAATCGACTTCCTCTTGCTGTGTTTCGAAACAGAGTTTATATAAGTCACCTTTTTCAGTTACCGCATTGTTTGCCTTGATTAATTTTGATAGCCTCTTAGGGTTTGCAGAGATAAAATCTGCCGCGCATTTTATTATTTTGTCGTGTGACCGTCTGTTGGTTTCAAGTTTAAATTTTGTAACCAATTTGTAGTTAGTTGGGAAGTCAATAATATTTGCCACATCGGCACCTCTCCATTGATAAATGGATTGGTCATCATCACCGACTACGCATACATTCTTTTGGCCCGAAACTAATCGTATTAATTTTTCTTGGATAGGATTTACATCTTGGTACTCGTCAATCGTGAAAAACTTGTACTGCTTTTGAATTTGCTGAACTATGTATTTATCCTTTCTCAAATGGTCAACAGCCAAACGCAAGATTCCTGAGAAGTCAAGAAATCTTCTCTCTTTTAATTTTTCCAAATAAATTGCAAGGGCTGTTTTAAAGGAGGGAAGAGCAATTTTGTTTTCCGTTATACTTTCTTCTCTGTAAAAATCAACGTCCGCAAGGAATGTATTGAGCGTCCAGTTCTCCCAAAAACCGGGATTGTCCTTTGCCAAATATTTATTATACTGAAATCCTAAACTTTGTAGTCCTCTGTATAAAGCTGGAAGATTAATTCCGTCTGCCCACTTTAAATCAACGGCAAAAGCTTTTCTGCTATTTTCGTCCAACATGTCGAAGCCACGATATGCAGGAACAAAGTCACGCAAGATATTGAATGCAAAGGAGTGGATGGTTCCGATATACATATCACCAATGTCTGGCTGTTTGCCTAACATTTCTTTAATCTTATCTCTCACTCTGAATTTTAACTCCTCCGCTGCTGCATCGTTAAAGGTCAATGCAACTATTTCACTTGGTTTTGCAATTCTCTGTTTGATTTGATACGCAATCCTTTCTGATACAAATTCAGTTTTACCTGAACCTGCACAAGCGATGATTTGGACATTACCGTACGAAAGTTTTGGGTTTGCTTTGAATGTCGCTAAGTTATGAATTGCCAAGGTGAAAGTTTTTTTATCCTTGGCGAAGATAAATAAAGCATTGGAAATTTGGCTCTTTTGATTTGGTAATGGGTATTGCAAAAAAAATGGATTTACATCTTCTTATTGAGGACTTAGGCATATTAGTTCCATAAAAGTGTAACTACTTTTCAAGAAATGCCAATGACTGTTTCGGCTCGCTACAAATGAAGTTAATTCACTTTATCAAGTAATCTCAATTTCGTTGCCTTCCATGCCGTGGTAGCAACAACAGCAATGGTCATACAACCTCCAAAAATTACCGAGGACACAACCCCCATTAACTTAGCAGCTACACCAGATTCAAGCATGCCAATCTCATTCGAGGATCCAATAAACATGCTGTTCACGGCCGACACTCTACCCTTCATATTTTCGGGAGTTAAGGTGTGAATAAGGGTATTCCGCACAATGACGCTGACGCAATCAAACATGCCACTTAAAATCAACAGCCCCATCGACAAGATGAAACTGGTCGACAAGGCAAAGCCAATCATACAAAAACCAAAACCGACCACACACCATAATAGAATTTTACCAATGTGTTTATGTATGGGATAGTGCGTAATGTATACTGCCATGATCAAGGCTCCCACTGCAGGCGCTGATCGCAGGAATCCCAGGCCCACCGCCCCTACATGAAGAATCGTGTCAGCAAAAATGGGAAGTAATGCTACGGCTCCTCCAAAGAGTACGGCAAATAAGTCGAGAGTGATCGCACTTAAAATGATTTGATTGTTGAAAACGAATTTTATTCCTGCTTTAATTTTTTCATAGATGCCTTGCTCTTCGGAAACGGGAGGAATAGGCCGGTTAGGAATAATGGAATAACAAATGAGAGCGGCCATCACCAGCACCACATCGGCCACATAAGCCGCGGTGATTCCGAAGAATCCATAGATTAATCCACCAATCATTGGCCCACCTACCGAGGCCGTTTCCCACGTGGTGCTATTCCAGGTGATGGCATTCTGATAAAGTGACCGGTCTACTAACTGGGGCATGAGTGAAAAATTTGCCGGGGATAGAAATCCTCGTGCCAGGCCGGTAAGAAAAATGATGGAATAAATTGGCAACGTGCCATTGTTCAAAATGAACGAGCCAACATCAGTTGTGAAGTAGGTAAGAGAGACAGAGCAAACGACCAGGAGAATGACGCAAACCTGTATGATTTTTTTTCGCTCCACGATATCGGCCAGATGCCCGGCATATAGAGAAACGCTAATTGCAGGTAACGCTTCGGCCAAGCCAATTAAACCCAGTGATAAAGGATCTTTTGTAAGCTCATAGATCTGCCACCCGACTACCACACCCTGAATCTGGATAGCTAGTGTTATAAAGAGCCGCGAAAGAACGAATAAGCGAAAGTCGCGGACCTGTAAGGCTGCATACGGGTTAGGTTTTAATTCAGCCATTGAAGATCAGGCATTACTGCAAGAGGGCGTTAATTGCTTCAATTGCTTTTGCTGTTCTGGCTGATCGATCGCCATTGATCTCCACGAAAGGAACACCTGTTTTGCTCACTTCATTTTTATAGATCGACCACAATTGTTCACGCTTATCGGGATGTTCGCGTTGAGGATCTTCTTCCCATGGCAGATCAATATTGCATAAGAGGTAGAGATCGTAGGTGCGAGAGTTCATCCGGGTGATGATTTCCGGATCGCAATTGCCAAACTTGAATTCGCTCCAGATTTTTATGGTAAGCAGATTGGTGTCGCAAATCATCACGCGGTTGGATTCACTAATCCACTCATCTTCCATGCGCAATTGGCCATGCGCAATTTTTGTGAGGTCTGCTTGTTGATAGGCATGATTCAGTTTGTTCAGATAGGCGCGTGCATACTCTTGCACCCAAACGGTTTTGAAGTGTTCAGACAAATATTTTGAAAGGTCTGATTTTCCAGTACACTCCGGACCGGTGACACACACTTTTTTTATAATACTAGTAGTTTGATCCGTTACAAACATGGTTTGCTTTTTAAGCAAATTAACTATTTATAATAGAATCATAATTAATTTCATACGCTGATAACAGTGACAACCAAGAGAGATGGTTAATTTTGGCGGAAGTTGAGGTTTCTTACACCTGCTGCCCAATGCAACGTAGCTTTCATTTTTTCATATTCGGCCATAAGTTTCAATAATTTCGATTGTGACTGAATGAGTTTTTCCTGCTGTATGTTGATTTTGAATAAATCACTTTCTCCATTTTCAAGGTTTAGAATTTCGGCCTGCAGCAACCGGTCATAATTATCGGCAACGGAAGTCTGTTGATTTAAAATACGATTTGTGTTTACTAACTGATTATAGACGGAGTTAATCTGGTTGATGATTTCACGCTCGGTTTGGGTACGCTCATATTCGGTGCCCTGAATTTTGAATTTGGTTTGAGCCAGTTTAGCCCGCTCCTTTCTGATGAGAATGGGCATGGCAAAGTCAAGACCGAATTTGTAATCATTCATAAATGTAAATGATTGGAATTCGCCTTGAGGATTGATGGGTTGATTAATGAAGTTATAGTTCAAATCCAGTTTGGGTTTCAGGTATTCCGAAGCCAGTTTACGATCTGCCTCCAGTTGACCTAACTTTACAGTTAATTTCAAAAGTTCGGGGTGATTCTGTTTTGCCTGATAAGAAAGTTCCTCCAAGGTCTGAACGGAAAGTAGTTCACCATCATTTTGAACCAACACAGGAGCCACACTATTTGAAAGTTGAAGTGGATTGCCCCCATCATCCCATAAATAGTTGGAGATTTTTATTCCGGAATTAATAAATTCAAGAAACGCTTCCTGCCGTTCCACCAATCGCTGTTGTAAAATGATTTTTGCCTGAACGGTATCCATCACGCTGGCTTCACCAAACTGGGCATTCAACTTTACACGACTGAAAATTTCTTCAGCAATGGTGGCATTGCGAACGAGTAAGCGATAGTTATAGAAGGAGAAGTACCATTGCCAATAGTCTTTGGCAGCTTCGAGCAGAATCTTATTGATCAGTTTGATTTGTTCAGCTTCTGCCATTTTAATAAAAAGCTTTGCTTGTTTCATAGCTGTTCTTCGCTCATCGGTGAAAAGCCCACGACCGATGGGCAATGATACGCCTGTAAAAAGTTGCCGATAATCATCAGAGGCGGGCAACGAACTTTCGGAGTCGAGATAAGCACCGGTATTTCTTTCAATACCTATTTTTGGATCGATTGGAAACCAGGTTGGCACCGTAAAGGAGGCTGACCATTTTTTATAATAATTTTTGTCATCGTATTCCTTCATGTTCAATCGTGTTTCGAGCTTTGGATCGAACGCTCCACGTGCCAGCCGCACTTCCTGCTTGGCTATTTCGGGAAGTAAATTGGTCTGTTTTACAATGGGATGATTTTCCAGCAAGCTAGCATACAGGTTTTCAATGCTGAATGCCGTGATGGTATCAGATAGGACAAACAATGAGTCAATTGTATTTTGCGCTTGGGATGCTCCGCTAAACAAGGTAACCCCGAGAATAATAATCAGCTTTTTCACGCGCTTATTTTTTAGTTGATTCGGAGATTTTTGAACCCTTATTATTTTCTGAATATTCATCTAAAGGTTCTTCATATAAACTTGGAGGAAACCCATTTAGCTGTCGCCAGATTTCATACCAAATTGGAACGTCATCAAGCATTACCCAACCTTGTGTACCCGAACCGTTGCGTATGCGCTTTGGCCACATTTCATCGTTTTTATCAGGTATTATTAAAAGTCTAAACTCACCTGGTTTTGAATTAACAAAATCAATAACTTCTACAATACCACCAAAAGAACCCACCGATGCGCTTGGCCATCCGCTGAATTGCAGGGCTGGGAACCCGTCAAATTCAATACGAACTTTTCTTCCTTTACTGATTAAGGGTACGTCCATGGCTTTCACGTGCATTTCTACCGCCACATCATCGGATTGAGGCATGATCGTGCACACAGGATCTCCTTCTTTGATGGTTTCTCCAATCCCTGCCTGCGTGGCTTTAACCACGTATCCATTTTGAGGAGCAAGGATAAAATATTGTAGACTTCGAATTTCCATATTGGAAAGTTCGTTGCGCATTTTAGAAAGTTCAGCCATGGTTTCAAATTGTTCGGCCAATGTGTTGTTAAGATCAGACTCTGCTTTATTTATTTTATCAAGATATTCTGCCTGAGCACGATCAATTTCAATTTCAGCATTTACAAAATCCGCTTCAGCGCCTTGATATTTATATTCGATGTCCTGAAACTTTGTCAGTGGAATGTTTCCGGCCTCGAAGAGTTTTTTATTTCGTTCATATTGATTTTTTGCATTAGCAAATCGGAATTTCTCTGCTTCCAGTTTAGCTTTGGTTTGATCCATTTTATTTCGCATTCCTTCCTGAAGTGCATTGATTTGTCTTTTCAAGGCTTGCCCTTTCAAATCTTTTGATTGAAGACTACTTTCTTTTGATTGAATAACTTCCCGAAGTCGTTCAAGCATTTGTGGGTCGAAGTATTTTTCTTTTACCTCACTAATAATGGCAATGGTGTCTCCTTTTGTTACAAATTGACCTTCCTGCACTTTCCAGTTTTGAATGCGTCCTGCAATGATGGTTTCAATAGTCTGAGGCCTGTTGCTGGGTGATAGCGCAGTGACTTTTCCTTTGCCTCGTATGTTTTGTTGCCAGGGTAAAAAGAGCACGATGATAAAAATGACGCCTAACCCAATTAACCACCGTGCCAAAATTTTTCCAGCCATGGGCGTGTCCAATGACCGCAGCGAGTAAAGCCTGTCTTGAGGCATCATTTTTTCTACTGATTTGGAAGAGATTTTTAACATGGCATTAGTAGATAAGATCGTTGAATAATTGTGTTCGGGTGAGTTCTTCCATGGTTCCTTCCATGCGAACCCGTCCATCTTCCATCATGATCACACGGTCACAGGCACTCATGATCATTGGATCTTTAGAAACAACAATTACGGTGCATGGCCGTTCTGATTTGGTAACGCAGGCGAGCAGTTCCATTTTGTCGGATTTGGAAAGCGTGATAAAGAAATCATTCAACACAATGAGCTTTGGTTTTTTTGCCAGGCATCGGGCGAGAATCAGTTTGTGTATAATTGTTTTTGAAAATCCCTTGCCACCACTGATCACAGGAGTCTCCAATCCTTTAGGGAATGCATTGACGATGTCACTTAGGCCTACCAGTTCCAGTGCTTGAATAGCATCATGAACAGTGGTTCCTGGTTTGCCTAGTGTTATGTTTTCCAAAAGTGTTCCGTCAAATAAGTCTTCCTGCGAAATATTTTTTGCCACCCGATCACGCATGTGTGTAAGATCAAGATCGCGGAGCGAATAGTTATTGATGGTAACGACACCTTCATAATCAGTAAATATTCCTGTCAGAATATTCATGAGCGTGGTCTTTCCTGAATTGCCCTTACCGGTGATACAAATAATTTCTCCTGCTTTAATGTCCAGATCGATTCCTTTCAATGCATAATATCCGGAATCCACATATTTGTAGTTGAGATCTTTTGTTCTCACACTAAAACCCTGGTTGCCCACCGTGGGGAAATCAAACCCTCCAACACGTTCGATCGGCAAATCAGTAACATGGGCCACTTTATCTACTGCCGTGAGTAAATCATACACCACATCCATGTACATAATAATTTTCTCAACCGCATTGAGAATGAGAATGATCACAATTTCAGAAGCAACGAATTGACCTAAGGTAATTTGCCGATCTACAACTAGAAGAGTACCCATGATCAACAAACCACCTGTGATTAAGGCTTTGAATAATACAATGAAAGAAAACTGGGTGATCAATACCCGAAAGTGAATCTTTCGGTTTTTTAGATAGTTGTTTACATTATAGTCTGTTTTTCTGATAGGCAGATCGGTGCTGCCGGCCAGTTTGAATGATTGAATCGCGCGCGCTAATTCTTCCAACCAATGAGCAACCTTGTATTTATATTTAGATTCATCGATGGAAGATTTTAATCCTCGCGGACCAGTAGTATAGAAGATCAAAACTAATACACCGACCAGGAAAATACCGAAGAAAACAAAGAAGGGATGGTAGAGGGAGATCAGCAATAGTCCAAAAAATATTTGAATGGTGGCCGATGACAAATCGATAAGCAACTTGGGTAGTCCTTTTTGTATCGTCATTACGTCAAAGAAGCGATTGACTAATTCAGGGGCATAGTTCTTTTGAATGGATTCAATACGAATTCGTGGAATGCGAAATGCAAATTCCAGGGATGCTTTGGTAAAGATTCTTCGTTGTAAGAATTCAACCAGGCTAATCTGAATAATTTGAAGAATACCACTAAGCAGTACGCCCACGATGACCAGTCCTATCAGTACATAAACGGAGCTGAAGAATACGCCACCAGAAATTAATTCCACGGTGGTTTGAATACCCAGCGGCACAACCAGTCCAATTAACCCAATTACGATAGCATAGAACAGAATGTAAAATATTTCTTTTCGTTCGGTGCTCAACAGTTTAATCAGTCTTGTTAAAGGACTTGGATGCTCCCCCTCATGTCCTTCCAAACTGACAGGGCTTTCATAGGCAACCACCGCAAAGAATTCAATCTCTCCCATATTGTTTTTCAGGAATGGGGTGGAGGAGAGAGTGGTAACTTGATCTGAAGAGGTTGTTTCAGTATTAAGCGTGGTTATCGTAATTTTTCTTTTTTCAGGGAATAGAAGTACCGGTCGGATCCCGTCCTCCTGAATAAATGCCAATACCGGAGTGTGTTGATTGGAAAAAAAATCCTGAAATCTTGATTCATCAAGATGATACTCCATAAATAGTATCCTGATCTTATTGCCGGCCTCTACAAGGTCTCGTTTGAACTCGGTCAGATCATTTTCTTCATAGATGCGCTGATTCGATTCTACATGATGAATGTCATCCGCTGAGAATTCATGCTTCATGGTAAAAGCAACTTCGCGCAGGCATCGCACGATTTGATCATTATTAAGCATGAGGGGTGCTATTTGGTAAGATAGAGTTGAACAAAATGTTTTCAAGGAAATGCTCTAGATCAGTCTGACCACTCTCTTCTTTATGGATGTTAGTGAGCGATGGCAGGTGAGCAGCAAAAAAGACTTGTTGCTTGGCAGTTAGCAACAGCGTACTTATCAATGAGTTTGGATAGGGATAATCCGGATTAACCTCTGTTACCCACCCCGCTATTTTTTTACACAGCGATTTAAATCCACCGAAGAGGCCTTCTTTATTATCTTCATCTACCCATTTGGTGAGAAATGTTTTATCCAGTTCGGCAACTACAATATGGTAGAGAGCTTCTTCATTGACGAATTCAAAATTGGGATCGTATTTTTTTTCTTCGGCCAGCACCTTAACGCATCTCTTTAACTTTTGCTTTGGATCAGAAATACCGCTAGTGAAAAGATCAATTCGATATTCCATCCAGTTCCAGTACCAGGCAATGAGATAGAGTAGCAACCGGTGCTTGTTTTCAAAGTATCTGTAAACTGAAGCTTCGGTGGAGTCGATTTCTTCGGCTAGTTTCTTAAATGTGAATTGCTCAAAGCCAAGCCGGTCGATCATGTCAATGCTAGCATGAATGATCCTTTGGCCAAGCAAAGTGTGTTGTGGGTCGCGGAGGTATAGGTGTTCGTTTAGTTTAAAAACAAGATTCGGCATAATTATGAATGATAGTAATGCTATTATAACTGTAAGTAATACAAAAATGTTTCATAGGGGAATAGAAAAAGTAGAAAACCCTGCTTTTTTTGTCCTTTTTGGCTAAAAGAAGATTTTTTAGCTTATAGAATATCCTACAACTGTAGTTCTTCTTGCCTCAGGCTGAACCTGCAAATTGAATTTTGGCATTCTCTTTTGGCTTTTTTCAGGTATGGCTGCGCTTCGTGAAGGGGATCAATAATAGCGGCATCGCCATTTGATTCCACAGTAGGTACCGTGGTTCAACCTGTAGATATGTGTTTGAAATGGCTTGGTTAATTTTATGGATGGCTATGCCGGCTCATCGTAAGGTGACTAAAATTCAGAACGAATTTTGAATTCCCTTATAGCTTACTGAAATCAACAATGAAGGATCCTGAGTACTTGTTCTTCACATCATTGTGAAAACTTTCTGCTTTTGATCGATTTGGGAATGGCCCAATGATGAGACTATAGAATTTAACACCATTCAGAATTTTTACCTGGACAGTAATATTTTTTTTATAGGAACCTTTCAGGTTTTCAGATAAACGCAGCAAGTTTACCAACTCCTGGTAGGTTCCGATCTGGACACCAAACCCTTTTGGCTTGAAGCTTGAGATTTCAAAATCGTAATATTCGTTTTCGTCTACCGAAACGTTATCGATTGATACCGGTTGTGATTTGGATTTACCGTCTCCTGCATCCACGATTTCTAGTTTTACATCTGCAATACCAAGATTCACAAAGCCGAGTTTTTCAGCAGCAGATCTGGAAAGGTCAATGACCCTGCCCTCAATGTATGGGCCACGATCGTTAATTTCTACGTCAACGGTATTTCCATTTGCCACGTTAGTGACCCGAACAATGGTTCCAAAGGGTAATGTTTTATGAGCAGCCGTCAGCTTGTTGTGTTTATACTTTTCTCCACTGGCAGTGGGGTGGCCTTCAAATTTATCGGCATAGAAAGAAGCCTTACCCGTTTGAGTTTGCCCCAAAGAAACAAGGACAGGGCAAAGCATTAAAAAAATGAGAGTGCAGGATTTATTCATACAGCAAATTTATAAGGCTTTAGCATAAAATGAAGTATTTGTTCAAATCCTGCCAAAAGCAACACGAATCCCTATACCCTTCATTGGTTACTACGACAATTAGATTAACTTTGCCCGGCAAATAATGAATCCTAATCTTATTTGCCATGGCTCACGATCCTTCCAAGTTTTTATTTGAAGCCCTCACCTATGATGATGTGCTTCTCGTTCCTTCTTACAGTGATGTTCTTCCCCGAGACACCAGCACACTCAGTTACCTGACAAAAAAAATTAAGCTTAATATTCCGCTGATTTCTGCTGCTATGGATACAGTAACCGAGGCGGAAATGGCTATTGGCATGGCGCTGGAGGGTGGCTTGGGGTTTATTCATAAGAATATGACCATACTGCAACAGGCCGAACAGGTGCGCAGGGTAAAACGCTCACAAAGCGGGATGATCCTCGACCCGGTGACACTTCCGATAAACTCCACCGTGCGCGATGCGGAAAAAATAATGCGTGAGTTTAAAATTGGGGGCATTCCGATTATAGACGGAAATGACAAATTACTGGGCATCATTACGAATCGCGATCTACGCTTTCAAAAAGACATGTCGATGCCGATTGAGCAAATCATGACAAAAGAAAATCTCATCACCGCTCCGGAAGGGATCACACTTGAGAAAGCAGAAGTCCTTCTGCAGAAATATAAAATTGAGAAACTGCCCATCGTTAACAAGAGGGGTAAGCTTACTGGTTTAGTTACCTACAAAGACATTTTAAAAAAGAAAAACAAACCCAATGCTTGTCATGATGAATATGGAAGACTGCGTGTTGGAGCCGCAGTCGGAGTTACCCCTGATATTCTGGAAAGGATTGAAGCCTTAAAGAACTCAAGTGTAGATATCATCAGTATTGACACTGCCCACGGGCATTCCAAAGGCGTAATTGAAGCTGCTAAACGAGTGAAAAAGAAATACCCCGATCTTCAATTGATCGTTGGAAATATTGCTACCGGAGATGCTGCGAAAGCATTAGCCAAAGCAGGTGCTGATGCTGTAAAAGTAGGCGTAGGCCCTGGTAGTATTTGTACCACCCGTATTGTTGCTGGCATTGGATTGCCTCAGCTCTCAGCGGTTTACGAATCAGCCAAAGCCATCAAGGGTTCCGATGTTAAGGTAATTGCTGATGGAGGAATTCGTTTTTCAGGAGACATAGTAAAAGCATTAGCAGCCGGTGCAGATACTGTAATGATCGGCTCCCTCTTGGCAGGTACGGAAGAAGCACCAGGCGAGATGATTATTTATGAGGGAAGGAAATTTAAATCCTATCGAGGCATGGGTTCGCTTGAAGCGATGGACGATGGATCGAAAGACAGATATTTTCAGGATGCAGAGGATGATATTAAGAAACTAGTACCCGAGGGAATTTCTGGCAGGGTCCCGTTTAAGGGATCGGTGGCGGAAGTATTATATCAGTTGGTGGGTGGGTTGAAAGCAGGTATGGGTTACTGCGGAGCTAAGAATCTTGACAAATTAAAATCGGCCAAGTTTGTTAAAATCACAGCAGCCGGGGTTCATGAGAGCCATCCCCATGATGTAACGATCACACGTGAAGCTCCTAATTACAGCCGTAAATAAAGCAGCTTTTACATCTTGTTGTTGTTTGCTACGTATTAGCTATAATTGTACAATGCGATTTAGTTAACCGCAATAATGTAACGTTCAGTCTTTGCTCAAAGGAAAAACCATAATACGTCTTACGTTTCTAGGCTCCATTATCGCCTGGCTGATCCTACTATTTTCTGATCTTACTATTTTATATAGTGATTTGAAAGGGTTGCCCTCGGGAGTTCCGTTATGGTTGCCAAGGCTGATGCTTGACCTTTTCATCATTAGTCTTTTCTATTACTACAAATACAAAATTGAACGAGACGAAACGCTCAATTTCCCTGACCTGCTGTGGAAAGTATTTGCCACAGGGCTCATCGCCACGGTTGTGTCGCTGGTGTTGCGTTTAGTAGAATCATTGTTGGGAACCACGGTGCTGGTGTCCAATATTTTATTTACAGATTTCATCTACCAGGTCAACCTGGTTTTGTTTCTCAGCTTCCTGCTTTCTGCTTACACCGCGTGGAAGAGATTGATACTATATCAAAAATCAAAGTGGTTGATTCGCACCTGGAGAGTTTTTGAACTTGGCTTGTTCTTTATTCTGATTTATGACAGTGTACAGCTAAGCCTGCCAGAATCCTTGACTACCATTATGCTTGTGATCATTGGATTGCTGGTGTTGGTTTTATCTGCCAATATGCGATGGGTAGCTTACCTGAATTTTAAGCAGAAGTGGACTTGTTTGTTACTGTTGCTTCTTTCCTTTTTCTATCTCGGTTACTTTATTTATACGGTGATCAGGCTTTCAGAACTAATCAGCAATCAGTCACCTTCATTTTTTGATTTTAACAGTCATGTGTTCAACATGGCACTGCTAAGTTTTGTGATGGTGTACAGTATTTTTTCTTTTTTGGTTATCCTATTTAACCTACCTACCTCCTCCGTGTTTGAGCAAAAGCTGGAAGAGGTTATCAATTTTCAGCGCATCAGCCAATCTATTCAAACTGAACAAAACGAGGAAAGTGTTTATAATATTCTTCTTGAGAGTTCGGTAAGTTCTGTATTTGCCGATGCTGCATGGCTGGAGATACAAAGCGCGAGTGATGGACAAAAACTCTACACCTTTAAAATTACCGAGAAGGAATCAAAAGATATCCACGAGCATTTAAAAAGTCATAATGTAAAAGGCGCACTTGAGCAGAGCAGTGATCGAACCCGTAATCTCTCCAAGCACCTGGCTTCATTAAAGGGCTCACGATTTCGTTCGTTGCTGGCATTTCCCATCATTGTAAAAAACCAAACGATTGGCACCCTCGCACTGTTGAAGGAATTGCCAGATGGCTTCAATAAAGAAATGACCCGCATTGTTTCCACATTTGCCAACCAGGCTGGTATCTCCATTGAAAACTTCCGATTGATGGAAGAGGCCTTTCAAAATGAACGTTACAAGGAAGAGCTTAAGATTGCCAAGACTGTACAGAAAAGTCTGCTGCCTGCCAGGTTGGAGAATGATCCCGATTTTGAAATTTCTTCGTTTGCCGAATCAGCTGATGAAGTAGGGGGAGATTACTATGACACACTGCGCATTAATGACCATGAAGTAGCGCTGATCATTGCTGATGTTTCTGGGAAAGGAACTACTGCGGCTTTTCATATGTCGCAGATGAAGGGAATTTTTCATAGCCTCGCTCAGCAAGAATTGGACCCCAAGGAGTTTATGGAACGTGCCAACCGCGCTTTGGTATTCTGTCTGGAGCGGGGCTCATTTATTTCGGCCTCCTACTTTGTAATCAATACAAAACAAAAAGTAATTCGCTATTCAAGGGCCGGCCATTGCCCGGTTTTATATCACCGGGCAGCAATTAAGACAACAGAATACCTCAAAGACAAAGGAACAGCATTGGGTATGGTGCGCACTAATGATTATTGCCGCTTGGTGGAAACGCGAGAACTGCCGTATGCACAAGGTGATATTATGCTCTTGTATACCGATGGGATTACCGAAGCAAAAAATCATCGTGGCGATGAATTTGGATATGACCGTTTGGCAGAAGCGTTAAGCGAAGTGACGGATAAAAATGCAGGTGAAATTGAAAAGCATTTGATTGATAAGTTGTATGAGTTCTCAGGCTCTAAAGAGATCAATGATGACTATACATCCATGACAATAAAGTTTAGATAAGGGCATCAGAACATAAAAAAAATTAAACCGTTTAACCTAAATACCTATGGTTCATATTAAACGAATGCAGGAAGAGGGAGCAGACATCATAGCCGTAATTGGGGAAATTGATGCAAGTTCTTCGATTGAGCTTGACCTGGCAATTGCCAAAAGTGTTGGTGAGGGATTCAGAAAGATTCTGATCGATTGTACTGGGTTAGAGTACATCTCTTCAGCAGGGTTGGGTGTCTTCATGTCATATATTGAAGAATTAAGAGATAAGAATATACCGATGGTGTTGTTTGGAATGAAGGAGAAAGTGGCCAATACGTTTAGCATTTTAGGACTGGCCGATTTACTCCTTATAAAACAGAATAAGCAGGAAGCAAAGTTGTTGGCCAATGAATTATCAGTATAACATAGGGTGTAGCTTAAGCAACCTGAAAGGCATACGTGAGTTCGTGCGCCATTCGCTCAAGCATGAGGGTGTTCCCGAAGTGGAGATGAGCGCCATCGTTTTGGCCTTGGATGAGATGTGCTCAAACTTGATGATTCACGCGCACCATTGTAACCCCGATCACTTGTTAGAGTTGCATATCGATACACCATCCAGAGGCAAGTTGATTTTTGAAATAATAGACGATGGCTCTGTATTTGACATCAACGACTTTCATGAGCCCGAGCTTGATAACCTGATTCATCAGAAAAGGAAGGGAGGCCTTGGTATTCGCCTGGTAAAAGCCATTATGGATAATGTGGAATACCTGCGCAGAGACGATAAAAATGTTTGTCGCCTTACCAAAGAAGTCAAAATCTGACCCAATAGGCGCCTTTCTGGACATTTAGAAGGGGTTAGTTCTACACGTTAAAAATCCTATTTTTGCAGTCCATTTAAGTATTTGTAAGTCTGAATTATGCGACTAATTATTTCTGTTTTTATTGGATTATGTTTTTTCACGGCCTCCGCGCAGATTAGCCCTGAAAATAAAAGCTTAACTCTCTTCACAGTAAATGGTAAGACCGTTTCCACGGATGAATTCTTACACCTCTATCGCAAGAACTCATTAAACAAATCAGAGAAATCGACAGAGCAAAATGTGAAGGAATACCTCGACCTGCTGATCAATTTTAAATTGAAAATAGCGGAAGCTCAGGCACGAGGCATTGACACTACCCAGAAATTCAACAAAGAATTTAAAACCTATCGCGAAGAATTGAAGAGGCCGTACCGTGCCGAACCAGATGCACTGGATAAATTAACCAAAGACACGTACCAACGCCTCACAGAAGAAGTAAAGGTTTCTCATATATTGATTATGGTAAAGCCCGACTCTCCGCCAGCTGATACACTGGTCGCCTATGAAAAAATAAAACAAGCCCGGGATCGCGTATTGAAGGGCGAGAATTTTGAAAAGTTAGCGGCTGAGATGTCAGAAGAACCGTCTGCCAAATACAATTATGGCAACCTCGGATACTTCACCGCCTTGCAAATGGTTTATCCCTTTGAGGAAGCCGCTTATCACACCAAGCCGGGCGAAATTTCGCCCATTGTAAGAACGCAATTTGGTTACCATATTCTCAAAGTATATGACCGGCAGCCTGCACGGGGCGAGGTGGAGGTGTCACATATATTGTTGCGTACAAATTCACCCGATGACAATAAAGTGAAAGGAAAAATTTTTGAATTGTACGATCAATTGAAGGCGGGCAGAAATTGGGATGAGGTATGTAAGGAATATTCAGAGGATGCATCTACCAAAAATAGTGGAGGAAGATTAAGGCCTTTTGGTATTGGAGCACTTGTGTCTGTACCTGAATTTGAAGCAACAGCCTTTACCATGAAGAAGGCCGGTGACCTATCAGATCCATTTCAATCCAATATTGGATGGCATATCATTCGGCTTGAGAAAAAAATACCATTGATGCCATTTTCTGAAATGGAACAGCCACTCAAGCGCAAACTAAGTCGTGATGAACGATTGCAAATTTCAAAGCAAGCGTTAAGTGATAAGCGTAAAAGAGAATATCAATTCTCTGAAGACCGAGCGGTAAAGGATAAAATTTTTGAGCAGGCAGACTCAAGTCTGATCATGGGTAAATGGCGTTTTCGTGGAAGTGAGGAAGTGAAAACACAAAAGTTATTTTCCATTCAAACCAAGCCAACGTTGGCTTCCGAGTTTATTAAATTTATCCAGTTAAATCAGACTCCAGTAAGTATGCCCCCCATGGTGTATATGAAACAATTATATGATGGTTTTGCCGAGGAAAAAATTATGATGTCGGAAGAAGAAAAGCTTTTGCGTGAGCATCCTGAATTTAAGAATCTGCTTACGGAATATCGCGAGGGTATTTTATTATTTGACATTATGGAAAAGGAGGTCTGGAATAAAGCATCAGAAGATACGCTGGGTCAACGCAAGTTTTATGAAGCCAATAAAACTAACTATCAGGCGGGCGATCGTTTGGAGGCGAGAATTTTTTCTGCCGCAGACAAATCTATTATTCATGAAGTAATGGCCAAAGTGAGTCATGGAGATACACTTTCTAATGCTGATTTGAAAAAATTCAAATCGATACAACCTTTTCGTTTGTATGAACGAAAGGACAGTAAAGTTATTGACAGAATAAATTGGGCAACGGGTTTGCAGGAAGCTGACCTGGATGGACAATTTTATCTTGTCGAGGTAAAGCGGCTGGTAGCACCTGGAATAAAGAGTTTTGGCGAAGCACGGTCCAGCGTGATTTCTGATTACCAGGATCAGTTGGAAAAACAATGGTTGGCTGCATTAAAGGAAAAATTTCCTGTCAAGATTAATAATAAAGGGAAGAAATTAGTGTTAGCTGAATTAACCCAGTAGCTACGGGATGACAATTCGATAAAATGAAACGTAGAGAATAGATATACATCATCCGTGAACATGACTAGAAGTGGTTTATCTTTCCTGTGTTTTCTCATTATTGTCTGGATAACCATCTCGTGTGATTTTATTAAGATAAAAAAGGAACCTGAAGAAGGCGAGCCAGTGCGCAAGCCAGTGGCGCGCGTTGGAAATTCATATTTGTATCAGGATGAACTAATAGGACTCGCTCCTACTGATGTATCGGGCGAAGACAGCGTTGCCCGCGTGACTGCTTATGTGAATAGCTGGATAAGAAAACAACTGGTAATCAATGAAGCGATGAAAAACATCGATATTGATGAATTGGAGGTCGAGCGAAAGGTACTCGATTATCGCTACAGCCTTATCGCCTATGAGTATCAGAATTATTACATCAAACAAAATCTGGATGACAGCGTGTCGGATAAGGAGATTGAGGCATATTACAAGGAGCGCCTTGATAATTTTATTTTGAAGCAAAATATTATTCAGGGCCTATATATAAAAGTGCCTAAGAGTGCCCCGCGCACAAAAAAGGTGAAAGACCTGATGTATTCCAAAAAGGCCAAAGACCATGAAGAACTAAAGTCGTATTGTATTAGTTTTTCTGCAGCCTATCATTTAGGTGATTCTTCATGGATTGAATTTGATAAGCTCGTTTTCAATTCTCCATTATCTGAAATTCCCAATAAGGTGCAATTTCTGAGGAGTTATAACTATTATGAAACTACGGATAATGATTTTCTGTACTTTCTTAAGATTGATTCCTATAAAATTTCCGATAACGTATCGCCCCTGGAATTCGTAAAACAAGACATTAAAAACATTATTTTAAACAAAAGAAAAGTTGAACTTGCAAGAAAATTGGAAGATGATGTGTATGAAAATGCCGCAAAACGTAAGGATTTCGAGGTTTTTAGCAATTAGTTTCCTTTCATCTCTTAGCCTTATCTCAAGTGTTGTATCAGCGCAGGATACAGGTTTGGTAGTGGATAAGATAATTGGCAAAGTCGATAATTATATCGTTTTGAAGTCAGAATTGGAGATGGCCTATCAATCTTATCTGGCCGAAGGCAACCCAGCCACCGAAGATGCACGGTGCGAGCTATTCAACCGGTTAATCATGAATAAATTGATGGTGGCAAAAGCGGAAATTGACTCCGTGGTTGTGACAGACTTAGAAGTTGATAATAACACCGATCAACGCATGCAAATGATCCTTCAAAGCTCTGGTAATTCTCCTGAACAGTTGGAACGTCAGTATGGAAAAACGATGGAGCAGATCAAATTAGAATTGAGAGACCAGATTAGGGAACAGTTGCTTGCACGCGAGATGACTTCACGTATCACTAAAGATCTCACGGTCACACCGGCCGAGATCAGACGATTTTACAATAAGATACCTACAGATAGTCTTCCGTTCTATTCCTCCGATGTAGAAGTGGCTCAGATTGTAAGGGTAGCCAAAGTGAGCAATGCACAAAAGGAAGAAGCGAAAAGAAAACTTAATGAACTTCGGGAGAGGGTTTTGAAAGGAGAGAATTTTAATGAACTCGCCACAAAGAATTCGGAAGACCCAAGTGCCCAATACAATGGTGGCGATATGGGATATGTAGGAAGAGGAGCAATGGTGCCACAGTTTGAGGCCGTAGCATTTAAATTGAAACTAGGAGAGATATCACAACCATTTGAGTCACCATTTGGATTCCACATCTTACAATTGATTGATCGCAGGGGTAACGAATATCATTCGCGCCATATTTTAATTTCGGCTGTTCCTTCCGCAGAGGATATTAAGAATTCAGAGAATTACCTGGATAGTCTTCGCACGATGATTGTGAGAGACAGTATCAAATTTGAAAGGGCAGCGAAGGAGTATTCAGATGACCTGGCCACAAAAGGTGGTGGCGGATCTTTCACGGATCAGGATGGCTCTACCAAAATTTCTATGCGTGACATCGACCCGGTTATTTATCTCAATATAGACACCATGAAGGTGGGTAATATCTCAAAGCCTTTGGTATACCGAACCGATGACGGCAAGAATGCAGTGCGAATTCTTTATTTCAAAAAGAAACTACCCCCGCACCAGGCAAATTTGAAGGACGATTGGAATCGTATTCAGTCAGCTGCCCTAGCTGAAAAAAAGGATTTGGCCCTGAATAAATGGTTTAATAAGGCGCGACAAGACGTCTTTATCAACATTGATCCTGCCTACAATGGTTGTAAACTTATGCAGTAGCTGCCGCTGGTGTAGTTCTTTTTTTCATGTAAATAGAAACTCCTACCTTTTAAAAAACATAATTACTTATGGCGCACGTGTTTTCCAATGATGTAGAGGCGGCAGATGCATTAAAGCAATCCTTTGAAAAACTGAGAAGAGAAATTGCCAAAGTAGTTGTAGGGCAGGAAGAGGTGGTGAAACTGGTATTGACTGCCATTTTTTGTCAAGGTCACTCTCTGTTGGTAGGCGTGCCGGGTCTTGCCAAAACATTATTGGTTCAAACCATCGCGAAGTCATTGGACTTACAATTTAAGCGCATTCAATTTACACCCGACTTAATGCCCTCCGATATCGTTGGCGCAGAAACAATGGATAAAGAGAGAAACTTTCATTTTGTGAAAGGTCCTATCTTCGCCAACATTGTGCTCGCTGATGAAATCAACCGAACACCACCCAAGACGCAAGCAGCATTACTGGAATCCATGCAGGAGTACAACGTGACGATTGCAGGCGTTCGATATGATTTACCTCGTCCGTTCTTTGTGTTGGCTACTCAGAATCCGATTGAACAAGAAGGAACCTACCCATTACCTGAAGCGCAGTTAGATCGGTTTATGTTTAACATCTTATTGGATTATCCTTCCTATCAACAGGAAGTGAGCATCGTAAAGAATACCACAGCAGATGAATTACCTGAGGTAGCAAAAGTTCTAACCGGGGAGGAGATATCCTACTTTCAGCATTTGGTACGAAGAGTGCCGGTTGCAGATAACGTGGTAGAGTATGCCGTAAAACTAAGCCAGGCTACCAGGCCGGGGCCACAAGGCTCAGCCGTTGCCAATGAATATCTTGAATGGGGAGCCGGCCCCCGTGCTTCTCAATATTTGGTGTTGGGTGCAAAATGCAATGCCATCGTTAATGGCAAATACTCACCGGATATTGAAGATGTACGAGCTGTAGCAAGTCCCGTTTTGCGACATAGAATAGTGAGAAACTTCAAAGCAGAAGCAGAGGGTATGACAGTCGATAAATTGATTGATCGGCTTTTTTAACATGAGACCTTAGCCAACCTCCAGGCGAAATCCCACACCGTGGTAATTTACAATCTGAACACCGGCATCATCCTTTAGATATTTTCTGAGTTTGGATATGAATACATCCATTGATCTTCCTAAGAAGTAATCATCATCTCCCCACACCGCCTTTAAGATTTCTTCCCTCTTTAAAACACGGTTCTTGTTTTCACACAACAGGCGCAACACTTCTGCTTCTTTGTGAGTAAGAATTTTGGACCCATTGGCATGTTGAAGGGTTAAATTGGTAAAGTTGAAAGTGAATGTGCCGATGGTAAAACTTTCTTCACGCCCATTGGTTGGATTACTCCTGCGTAGGAAGACGTTAATCCGCAAAAGCAATTCTTCCATGCTGAAGGGTTTGATAATGTAATCATCACCTCCACTTTCAAAGCCTGCAATTTTATCTTCAAGCATTGATTTGGCGGTGACAAACAAAATAGGCACTTGTTTATTTATTGTGCGAATTGATTTGGCCAGGCTAAAGCCATCTTGCTTAGGCATCATTACATCTAAAATGCAAAGATCAAATGGCTTATCCTGAAAGGTCTGATATCCATCTATGCCATTTTCGCAGAGCGTAACTTCAAATCCTTTCAGGGTCAGGTTGTCTTTAATTACAAAGCCTAGGCTTGGATCGTCTTCGACCAAAAGTATTTTTGTGCTCATGAGGCCAAAGGTAATTGAATAGTGAATCGGCTGCCACGTCCTGGTTCGCTATTGACCGTTATCTTCCCTTTGTGTGCCGCTACAATCCTTTTTACATAGCTAAGCCCTAATCCAAAGCCCTTCACATCGTGTAGGTTGCCTGTGGGCACGCGATAGAATCGATCGAATATTTTTTTCAGATTGTCTTTATGAATCCCAATGCCATTATCCTGAATTTCAATTTGAAGCATTTTATTTTGAATGCTGGTCAAGATTTGAATCTCCGGGGTTCGCTGATTGTATTTAATGGCGTTATCCAGCAGATTGTAAAGTACGTTTACCAGGTGAAGTTTATCCATCATGACAAGTGATGAGATGGCTTCAAGTTTTAATATAAAGCAGTTACCGTTTGTCTGGAATGATTTATTCTTCACCGCCTCGTGAATCAAATCATGGAAATCACATATTTCTTTTTTTAGTCCGAGGTCTTCTTTTTCAAGTCGGGCCATTTGGAGAACACGTTCCACTTGTTGTTTCAAACGGTGATTCTCATTTTCAATAATCGTTGCATAATTGAGCAGGCGCTCTGGAAATTGTATGATGCCAGGGTCCTTCAACACTTGCGTAGAAATCGCAATTGTAGAAATGGGAGTCTTAAACTCATGGGTCATATTGTTGATAAAATCTTTCTGAATCTCAGAAAGTCGCCTTTGCCTTAGAATAACCAACAGGGTATAAACAAAGAAGAAGATCACAATGAGAAGAACGACAGATGAAAAGCCCCAAATACCCATCTGACTAAGCAGATTTGCCTCTACACCTGAAAACATCACACCGAAATAATAGCCATCATTGTCCCAGGTGGGTAATTCCTTAAGATTGGTTCGGTTACTTATTTTTTGTGGTGAAACAGAATTTCCGCCAGCCATGCATTTCTCTGCACAATCATAAATGCCATATTCAAAATTTGCAGTGACATGACGTTTTTCAAACTCTGTGAGTAGTAAAAACTCGAGAAGATTATTATCAATGGGTCCGTTTACCAATACCACAAAGTAGTTGGTGGAGAGTTGTTTTACAGGATTGTTGGCAGCCGAAGGTGTTTTACCTATTTCAATTATTTTGGTGGCCACGCTGGTGAGAGACGCGACTACATCGTGATTAAACTGATTCTCTTTAAGATCAAAAGCTTTTCTTACCCAATAGATCTGAGTGGCCGTAATTCCGGCAATACTAATGGCTGCTAAAATGATTACAATTCTTAAGGTAAACCTGCTCACCTGTCAAAGGTAGCTAGTATTTAGAGCAGGATTCACCTGATTAACAAGTCCTTAACATTAATTTGGCATTCGTTAACAGGTGGTGTGGTTTTTGATTGCGAAGTTTGTACCGTTCAAAAGAAGGAATTAAGTTTAAACCTAAATTGATTAATAAAATGAAAAAATTGCTCGTTATCGCGTTTTTGGCTGCCCTTGTTGGTACAACCTATGCTCAACAGGCTCCTGCAAAGCAGGCATTTGCTGCTTTTACATGGGATGCTACTGCTCATGATTTTGGAAAAATTAAGCAGGGAACGCCCGTCACCCACGAATTTAAATTTACGAATACCGGAAAGACTCCACTGATTATTACTAATGTTCAGGCTTCATGTGGATGCACCACGCCAAGCTGGACAAAAGAAGAAGTAATGCCAGGAGGTACTGGTTTTATCAAAGCAACCTATAATGCGGCAGCAGTAGGTGCATTCAATAAGACGGTAACTGTCACGGCCAATATTGAAAGCGGTTTTGTGCAGTTGACCATTAAGGGAGAAGTTCAGGCTGCTGGAGCAACTCAAAAATAATTTTCAGATCATTAAAAAGTCAAAGTCAGGTGATGAGCCTGACTTTTTTCTTTTATAATTGTTTCATTTAATAAAAAAATTAGCCTTCATAGTAAGTATCTATGATGTGCTGACTTACCACTTTGTAAATTTCAGCAACTGAATCATCTCCCTGCAGAAACTCAAGATGACTATCCAATATATTTAAATCACCTCGTTTAGCAGGTCCCGTCTGTGCGTTATCAGGTCCGATGTGCATGCTTTTGTTGATGGTTTCCGTAATAAGGGGCTTGAGCCACTCATAATCAAGACTGTTTTGCTGCATGATATTTTTAGCAATCGTCAGCATGTGATTAGAAAAGTTTGAAGCGAAAACAGCAGCAACATGTAATGCTTTCCTTTCCTCCGATCCGATTTTCCTCACTTCTTTACAAATACTTTTTGCCATCAGAATCAATTCATTTTCAGCCTCATTCGTATAGCTTTCTATAAAAATAGGAATGTCATTAAAGTCAACTTGTGTGGATTTTGAAAATGTTTGAAGTGGATAAAAAACACCGAGATTCTGCGTGGCCGCATATTGAAGTTCTGTTATGGGTTGACTGCCGGAAGTATGAACGAGAATGGCATCTTCCGGAAGAATGATTTCGCGAGCGATATCGCTGATAACATCATCGCTAACTGCGATTATAAATATTTTTGAATCACTGGTAGAAAAATCAAGGGTAGCTTTTACTTCAGCCTGATAAAGTCTTTCGGTAAGTGCTTCCGCATGGTTGGGATTTTGACTATACACCTCTCTCACCGCATATCCGGTATTATCCAGGGCAGGAGCAAGGTGCCAGGCTAAATTGCCTGATCCGATAAACGAAACAAAAAATGGTGCAGCCATATGAATAAAATTAATTAATTAACTGATTATTGTCAGCGGTTATTGCAAAAACCCATTTTTCCTTTCGGGAAACGTACACGCGCTATATATCGGCCGAGGAGCCAGATAGTATAATTCAAAAATATTCATGCTGTTGCGTGCTATTGCTCTAAAGAATATTGCTCACCCCGATCATCGGGAAGAACTTGAGGAAGAAATCGTCAGGCGATTTGGAAGTTACCAGTTTACTATCAATTAAGTCGGTACTTTGTAGATTTCCGCCAGCTTATTCACCACCCATTCAATCTCTTCGGTCTTATTGAATTTGCTAAATGAAAAACGTACCGCACCGCGTTTTGAGTCAGGGTAAAGAGCAGCTAATACGTGAGAGCCTGTTGATGCGCCACTGGCACAAGCGCTACCTCCAGATACGGAAACTCCCTGCATATCAAGATTGAACAATAACATATCATTCTCTTCTGACTCTGGAAGGGAAACATTAAGTACCGTATAAAGACTTTTTCCGAGATCACCAGATTGTCCATGAAAAGCAACTCCCGGTAAAGCCGATCTGAGCTTTTCAATCATATGCAATTTTAAGCTTTCAATATAGGCTTTATGCTCATCGAGATGCTGATAACAGATTTCAAGTGCTTTGGCCATGCCAATGATGCCATAAACATTTTCTGTGCCTCCGCGGAGATTTCGTTCCTGCGGCCCCCCCTGCATAAAAGAATGAATCTTTTTGTCTTTATTAATATACATGAAGCCAACACCCTTTGGCCCATGAAACTTATGCGCTGCTGCCGCCATGCCATGCACTTTCAGTTTCTTCATATCATGCCGATAGTGTCCAATTGACTGCACCGTATCCGAATGGAAATAGGCATGATATTTTTCACACAAAACTCCTACAGTCTCAATATCCAGCAGATTGCCTATTTCATTATTGGCCTGCATCAAAGACACCAGCGTTTTTGGATACTGCTTTAGCAATTCTTCGAGATGAGTAAAATCAATATCACCATCTGCCCCCAGGTGAACATGATGTACCTGAATCACACCTTGTTTTTCCAGCATCTCCAGGGTGTGAGTTACTGCATGATGTTCGATCGGAGTGGATATAGCATGCTTCAGTTGGTGCGTTTCTACGGCTGAACGAATAATAGAGTTATCCGCTTCCGTGCCACCGGAAGTGAAAATAATTTCACCGGGTGTGCAGTTGAGGAGTTCTGCAATTTTTTTACGGGAAGATTCAAGTGCAGCGCGCACCTTTCTTCCATGGGCATGCGTGGAGGATGGATTCCCAAAATCTTCGAGCAGAAATGGCTTCATAGCCTCAAATACTTCCGGATCGAGAGGTGTGGTGGCGGCATTGTCGAGATAAATTCTCATGGTGTTAATGACGATTTACAACTTGGAAATTTGTCAACATGCTATTTGATAATTTCTTTGATGTCGTTAATTATTCGTTGTGCCAATTGATCGGCTTTTTGTTCATTCTGTGATTCGGCATAAATACGGATGATTGGCTCGGTATTACTCTTGCGCAGATGTACCCACTCTTTTTCTGTTTCAAAATCAATCTTTACTCCATCAATCGTGTTGATATTTTCATTCGCGTATTTTGCTCTCACTTTTTCAAGTACTTCATCTACGTTGATTTTTGGTGTGAGCTCAATTTTGTTCTTGGAAATGAAATATGCCGGAAAGGATTTACGCAACTCCGATGCTTTCATTTTTGATTTGGCAAGATGAGTTAAAAAGAGGGCAATGCCCATCAACGCATCACGACCGTAATGAAAATCAGGAACGATGATACCACCATTACCTTCACCGCCAATTACGGCATTGGTTTCTTTCATTTTAGTAACCACATTCACTTCGCCCACTGCTGCAGCCTGATAATTGCCTCCGCGCTTTTCTGTAACATCGCGCAAAGCACGTGTAGATGATAAGTTAGAAACCGTGTTGCCTTTCTTCTTGCTCAGTATATAATCGGACACAGCCACTAATGTATATTCTTCACCAAAAGGTTTCCCATCCTCTTGAATCAGTGCAAGGCGATCCACATCCGGATCAACGACAATGCCTAAATGACATTTTTCTTTTTTAACCGCCTTGCTGATCACCATAAGGTGTTCTGGAAGAGGCTCAGGATTATGGGGAAATTTTCCGTTGGGTTCGCAATACAGCATAACAACTTTCTTCACGCCAAGGGCCTTCAGCAATTGAGGTACAGCAATACCTCCGGTAGAATTTACAGCGTCAATGGCAATTTTAAATTTTGCATTTTGAATAGCTTTCTTATCAACCAGTTTATATTTTAAAATCAGATCGATGTGCTTTTGAATATAGCTGTCGTTGCGGGTGTAAGATCCTAACTGCTCAACGGGCGCAAAATCAAAACTATCATGTTCAGCTATTTTTAATAGCTCAGCGCCATCTGCAGCGGAAAGAAATTCACCTTTTTCATTCAACAGCTTTAATGCATTCCATTGTACGGGGTTATGACTTGCTGTAAGAATAATTCCTCCGGCAGCTTTTTCTTTGGGCACAGCAATTTCAACTGTAGGTGTGGTTGATAGTCCCAGATCAATTACATGTAGACCAAGACCTTGAAGCGTGGATGCTACCAGTTGACTTATCATTTCACCTGAAGGGCGGGCATCACGACCAATGACCACTTTTTTTCCTTTGCGGGATTTGATCCAGGTGCCATAGGCAGCAGCAAACTTTACGGCATCAACGGGAGTGAGAGCATCGCCAGGAGCACCGCCAATGGTGCCGCGTATACCAGAAATTGATTTGATTAAGGTCACGGTTAGGAAATTAAAAGTGTGATCTCAAATCTAAGAAAATTAAAGGGTAGAATGAGATTGAGGTGAATGGGGAACCAAATGTTACGAGTGGTTTATTTCTTCTTGATGTCAGGCATTTCTTCTTGCAGCACTTTATCAGGATCGCCACAGGCTTCACCCTCACCGATTACTTTACCACAATAGCCACAGGTAATTCCTTCTTTTGCAAGAAAGGGGCTTTGTGTTGCGCATGTTCCACGAAACTCACCATTCTTCACGAATATCAAGCGCACTGACATCAACAAGAAGAACATTGCAAAAACTCCGAGGGTAAGAAGAAAAACAGCCATGATTTATTTGCGACTTTTTCGAGCAACAAAAGTACAACACCTCTTTCAATTGTTAAGTTTACATTCAGGATTAAATAAGTAGAAAATGCCACTTTCCGCCCCCGATTTAAACCGCGAAGCAAAGCTAAAAGCATTTGATCGGCTGCTCACCGTCATGGACGAGCTGCGCGAAAACTGCCCGTGGGATAAAAAACAAACACTTGAAACACTCCGGCATCTCACCATAGAAGAAACGTATGAACTTTCGGATGCCATTCTGGAGGGCGATTTGAATGAAGTAAAAAAGGAGCTAGGCGACATTATGTTGCATTTGACATTCTATTCACGTATAGCTTCTGAAACGAAAGCGTTTGATATCGCTGATGTACTGAATTCAATTTGTGAGAAACTCATCGAGCGTCATCCGCATGTATATGGAGATGTCGTTGCCAACGATGAAAAAACCGTAAAAGAGAATTGGGAGAAGATTAAATTAAGAACCGGAAATAAATCAGTGCTTGAAGGAGTGCCTAAAACATTGCCTGCCTTAGTAAAAGCAATTCGCATTCAGGATAAAGCACGCGGTGTTGGATTTGATTGGGAGAAGAAAGAGCAAGTGTGGCAGAAGGTAGAAGAAGAGATGCAGGAGTTCAAGCAGGAATTTAATGCAGAAAACAATGAAGCGATCAATCAAGAGAAAGCATTGGCAGAGTTTGGGGATTTACTTTTCTCTTTGGTGAATTATGCCCGCTTCATCAACATCGACCCAGAAGAAGCGCTCGAGCGCACAAATAAGAAATTCATTAAACGATTTCAATACCTCGAAACAGAATCGGCTAAGGATGGTAAGAAAATGGGAGAGATGACACTGGCGGAAATGGATGAGTATTGGAATAAAGCGAAGGCTTTGTAAGGCACTGCTCCAGCTGCTAGCCACAAGCTGTGAGCTTTGAGAATTGGCTCGTAACTAGAAGCTCGCAGCTCATGGCTTAATCAATTCTCCCAATCAAATTCTTCTTCCGAAAGTTCGAGTTCTTTCTTTTTCTTAATGCCTTTTTGTTTGAACGCCTCTTTCAGTTCTTTCACTTCTTTCTTTAAGTCACCGGCAATTTTTTTCTTTACAGCATCCTTATCCAGACTTACATCATAGCGGTCGGTTGTGCCGCTTATTTTTAAGAAAATGGTTGGCTTGCCCGATCCATCATCTTCAATGGCACCAAAAGCTTCGTCTGGGTCAACTTTCTTTTTGCCTCTTAGCGGAACCACCACCCGGTAATCAATGCGCTGATCGAATGTATGTGTGCCGCTTAAGCGGATGTCGGTGGCATTGCTCTTGATATCCATTTGAGGGATATAAATGGTTTTATTTTCAATATGAATTTCATTTTTGAGATCGGCAAAGCGCAGCCGGTTGAGGCTTTCATCATCGATGTACTTATTCAGCTTCTTTAGCGGCTCGAAGTTGTTTAGTTCTCCGTTTTTGATGGACGCGCTGATGTCGGAAATCAGTGTAGAGGAAATTAAATGGAGTTGTTCATTCAACACCATTTCCAATTCTACATCAGCAAAGGCCTGCCCTTTCAAATGTTTATCCTGAATGAAATCCTGGTAGAAGTTTTCGAAAACATAGAATACACTGTCCAGGTAGATTCCATTGAGTTCAAATGAACTCACGACATCGATGGCTTTTGAATTTTTTGCATCGACAATTCCATTAAACTTCAATGCGCCTCCCATAGCGTTCATGGTGATGTTACGTGACACGGCCACCTGGTTTTTCACCAACAGGTCGCCTTTGATTTTAGTAGGCTTGAAACGCTTATATTTCATTCGCTTCACATCGCAATTAAAATTCAGTTGAACATCGGGTGAGATACTGAAACGATAACTCTTCGATTGTTCTTCGCCAAACGCTATGGTGAATAATTGATCCAAGTCCAAAAACTCGGATTTCAAATCAGTTTCAATTCCGATCGGTTGATTTTCGAAGAGCAGGAAGGTGATAATGTTCTTGAAGAATCCATTAAGATGAAAATCGCTGTTTTCAAAATTTCCGGTAACATTGCTCAGTGCAAGATCATGATTATCAAATTGAAGTGTACCGTTGATATCTTTAAACTTAACCTTTTGTTTGCCATAGGCGAAATTGAGGCGACTCATCACCACGGCTCCATTTGTTTTTACCCGTTGAACAGTGGCTTTCTTTTTGAGCATGGAAGTTTGACCTGCAAAAGAGATGTCAGCCGAAAGCGATCCATTCACTCCCGATAGATCTGAGATGGGATAAAAATTGAACACAGATGCGGCATCCAAATCCCCTTTAAAATCAAAAGTTACGTAAGGATCGTTGAACCTCCGTATTGAAAGATTGCCATTAAATACCTGGTCGTTGAGTTCTCCATTCACATCGCTGAGAAATAATTCAGCATTATCAAAGTTGGTTATTGAAGGGCTGGCAAATGATCCTTTGAGATTGGCATGTTTGATTTGCGTTTTATAATCCGGATGATACAGTGTTGTATTTCGGCAACCAAAGGCCACTGAGATAAACGGACTTTTTCGTTCACTGATTTCGCCTTCCAGCGAAAGATTGAAGAATACATCGCCATCGCTGCGATATTGCTTTAACTTTTTAGTAGTCTCTTCTGGCATCAGTGAAAGCAATGTTTGGATATCCGTGTCTTTTCCTTCGACCTTCAGGTTGATCAGGTTTTTGGTTTTGAATTGATAATCTCCACGAACCGTAAATTCTGAACCGCTGACTTTTAGCAGAGAAGGTTTAAATAGTACTTTTTTCTTTTCGTCATCGTAATCCAGTTTTGTATCAATGATGAAATTCTTGTTGGCAAGAAAAATCGCATTGTTGATTCCGATTTGTTTGGTTATCGCATCACCTGTTGCTTCGATCTGGTACAAATCCCCGGTTACAATAATAGAGGCCGTAAGCTTCTCGCTGCTGAATTTGTGATGCTGATTGGCCTCACTATCGTCATAATTTACGAGTGTGTTTACCAGTTGAACCTGGTGCAGATCAAACTTTACGGTGCCACCTCCTTCTCCTTTTGACTCTTTAATAATATTGAAATTGTTAATGCCTACTTGGTTAATCTTCAGGTTCGTTTCGCTATTTGACACCGCTAATCCGAGGACGGAGTAGTTGCCACTCCAAACTTCGAGGGGATTGAGATTGAATGAAATCCGTTCTGCGGTAAGCAATGGGTAATTGCCTGGGTGACTGTCTTCAATGTAAACATCAGAGAATACAATGGCTAGATTAGGGAAGTCAGCAAACACAGAAATATCAATTTTCCCGATTTTGACCGGTGTATTGAGTTTTTTATTGGCCTCAGTTACAAACTGTTGTATGATACGATCTTTGAACAAAAACACGGAGATCATTAGCCCCGCAACAACGACAAGTACGGATAGCAGTAGATAAAAAAATACTTTCTTAAAATGCTTCAAGTTGAAAAAATGGTTTCGTAAAAGTACGCTACAACTATTAAACCAAATAAGGGTTTAGCTATTTTAACCGTGAGGAGGTTTATTTGACGGAAGAATCTTTAGAATTAGTTTTTGCACAATTCCAATTCTCTTTTACCTTTGCAGTCCTTAAACAAAAAGGAGCTTATCCTGAATGGTTAGGGAGTTTACAAAGAATTGGAGCTTACCCCGACAAGTCGGGGTGGTTCAGAAAATAAAGGGAGCTTAGCTCAGCTGGTTCAGAGCATCTGCCTTACAAGCAGAGGGTCGGGGGTTCGAACCCCTCAGCTCCCACCACATGAAACCTCAGAGAGATCTGAGGTTTTTTTATTTGTAGACGTTGTCTTCGACCTCGGTAAACAGGTCTCAGATCGACCACCAAGCGGCTAAGCTCGTTTGGACGGATGGTAATAAAATAATTTATTTAATTTCCTAAGCCTATATTTATTGCAAAGGCCAACTAATGATCAATTTCTACCAAGCATTAATTCATAATGACTACTGGCCTTTTGCCGTGCTCTTGCTGAGCGTGTCTTTGGTGATTATTCAGATCACGAAGTGGCGTGTTCATCCCTTTGTGGCGCTTATGCTTTCCGCCATTTTAGTGGGTCTTTTATCTCCGGCCATACCATTGGTGCCCGGACAAAGTCCCTTGGTGACGGTGGTGGAATTGCCGATGGCAGAATTTGGAATTATGGTCGGTAAAATTGGGTGGGTCATTGCAGTAGCTTCCGTAATCGGCACCGCCATGATGGAAAGTGGAGCGGCCGAACAGATTGTAAACTGGTTATTGAAGACACTTGGGGAAAAGCAAGCTCCAGTAGCCTTGATCATCAGTGGATTTATCTTATCGATACCCGTTTTTTTTGATACCGTATTTTTATTATTAATACCACTTGGTATTACCCTGGCACTCAAAACTGGAAAGGACTTCGTATTGTACGTTGTCGCTATTGGTGGTGGAGCCGTCATCTCTCACACCATTGTGCCCCCTACCCCGGGACCCTTAATGATGGCAGAGACATTCAATATCGAATTGGGCACCGTTATCTTAGCCGGACTTGCAGCCGGTATAATCCCGGCCATCGTTGTTCTTTTTGTGGCCAGGTGGATGAATAAAAAGTTAAATATCCCGGTCAGGGTTGCCGACAAGCATGTAACATCCATTCAAAATCCGCCCTCACTGATACTCTCTGTTCTACCGGTTATAGTGCCCCTCTTCATGATAAGTCTTGCCTCTATTGTTGAGGGTGTCACTGGCGAACTTCCAGGCTGGATAGCTTTTCAAGGAAATAAAAATATTGCGATGAGTGTTGGCGCTCTTATCTCACTTTTACTTTGGGCTAAAACTCAAAAATTGCAATCAAAAGATCTTTGGGAGGCCGTTGCCAAGCCATTGGAGGTAGGCGGCATCATTATTCTTATCACTAGCGCGGGCGGAGCTTTTGGTGCAATGATAAAACATAGCGGTATCGGTGAGGCCATCAATCATGCAACAGAAGGGTTTAATATGTCCTACATATTAATTGGGTGGATGATTGCTGCCGTCATGAAGATTGCCCAAGGTTCTGGAACTGTTTCTATGATTACTTCGTCCGCGATCATGGCAGCATTAATTGGCAAAGCTGAACTTCCATATCATCCCATTTATATTTTCCTTTCAGTTGGATTTGGATCACTTTTTATATCCTGGATGAATGACAGCGGTTTTTGGGTGGTGGTGCGCATGAGCGGCTTCACCGAAAAGGAGGGCTTGAAGACCTGGACGTTACTACTCGCCATACTTTCATTGGTGGGATTGACCCAGGTGTGGTTAATGTCGTGGCTGTTTCCACTGGTGTGATGCTATGATTGCAAAGTTTATTAAATACATAACTTGATTCCATATGCATGTACTTATTCTGGGTGGTGGTGGTTTTATCGGTAAACGATTAGCTAGCGAATTGCTAAAAAACGGAGGGCTTAAGCAAGGTGTACTTACTCGCCTCACGCTGATGGATCATGCATTCCCTGACGACATGCCTGATGACTCAAGACTGGAATGTTTGAAAGCGGATTTCAGTGATGAAGCAACGATTAAAAAAGTACTCTCACATCACCCCAATGTGATATTCCACCTCGCAGCCATTGTAAGTGGAGAAGCGGAAAAAAATCTTGACTTAGGAATGAAAGTAAATTTTCATGCATCCCTGCAGTTGTTGGAATTATGCCGGCAGTTGGCCATTCGTCCACGCATCGTATTTGCCAGTTCGTGCGCAGTGTTTGGTGGTGATGTTTCTAAGGGAATCATTGATGAAACAAGTCCTAAGCCGCGCAGTTCGTACGGCACGCAGAAGGCTATGGTTGAACTCCTGATAAATGATTATAGTAGAAGAGGATTTGTTGATGGGCGAAGTCTACGTTTACCAACCATCGCTGTTCGACCGGGAAAACCAAACGCAGCTACCTCTTCTTTTGTTAGTTCGATTATTCGTGAGCCGCTGCATGGAAAAAAGGCTTCCTACCCGGTTCCTCCTGAAACGGAGATGTGGATATTGTCTCCAAAACGTGTCGTTCAAAATTTTATTCACGCAGCCAACATTGATGAAGATGTACTCGGCCCGGATAGAATTATTAATCTTCCCGGCCTGACAGTGTCGGTCAGGCAAATGATTGAGAGCCTGGAGCATATTGGAGGTGCTGAAGTAACGAAACTAATCTCGCATGAACCGGATGCATTTCTGCAAAGCATTGTGCTCACATGGCCTCCGCATTTTGAAACGGTGAGAGCAAGTAAACTGGGTTTTGTAAGCGATGCTTCAGCAGCAGAAATCATAAAATTGTTCATTGAAGAAGAAGGCATACAAGTGAAAAGATAAACCTGAAATTAATGATGAGCCAAAACGATAAGATTGCGATAGTAACCGGAGCGGGCACAGGAATAGGTAGGGCAGTGGCAATTGCTCTGCATACCGATGGATGGACCGTAGTGCTGGCAGGAAGGCGGGAAGCGCAGCTAACAGAAACAGCCAACGAATGTAATGGCACGAGAACCCTGGTCGTACCCACCGACATAAGCAATGTGACCAGCATTAAACATCTCTTCAGTCAAACACTTAACAAGTTTGGTCGACTGGATTTGCTTTTCAATAACGCGGGCATTGCGGCTCCGGGTAAGCCCATCGAGGACCTGACACTGGAAGAATGGCAACAGGTCATCAATACAAATGTGACCGGAACTTTTTTGTGTGCACAGGAAGCAATCAGAATAATGAAACATCAACAACCGATGGGCGGGCGCATCATCAACAACGGTTCTATTTCTGCCCATGTTCCTCGTCCGCATTCGGCACCTTATACAGCCAGCAAACATGCCATCACCGGTTTAACCAAATCCATTTCATTGGATGGTCGTGCCTACAATATCGCCTGCGGACAAATTGATATTGGAAATGCCAGCAGTGAGATGACAAAAAAAATGGAAGCAGGAATTCTTCAGGCAGATGGTTCAGCAAAAGTGGAACCCACTATGAATGTTAAAGATGTAGGGCGAACAGTAGTGTATATGGCAAGCCTTCCGCTCGATACGAATGTTCCATTCCTTACGGTGATGGCCAATCAAATGCCATATATGGGAAGGGGTTAATTCAAATACAAAGAAAATGCGGATTCAATAAATCAGGTTTATTGTATTGCAACGGAATGCTGGTATCTTTTTGTAAGACTGAAATACCAGTCTCATTAACGATGGCATGTGCTGCCGCAGTATCCCACTCCATCGTTGGCGCAAAACGGGGATACACATCCGCTTTACCTTCTGCCAAGAGCATAAATTTTAAACTGCTGCCTTGTGATACGAGCGTTGGTTCAGCGAGTGATTGAATGAAGGCTTGTGTTTCTTCGCTCATATGAGATCGTGAGGCAACCACCCTCACCCCGGATTTGTTTAAATCAAATGCAACTCTTGCGGGTAAAGCGCTTACGTTTCCTCCACGCTTCACAAATGCACCTGATCCTTGTTGGGCATAGAAGACATCGCCAGTAACGGGAATAGCCACTACGCCAAGGACAGGCTTTTGATTTTCTATCAGGGCAATGTTAACTGTAAACTCACCATTGCGTTTTAAGAATTCTTTGGTGCCATCCAGTGGGTCAACCATCCAGAATTTTTGCCATTGTTTTCTTTCTTCGTATGGAATGTTTCTGCCCTCTTCGCTTAATAGAGGTAGGCTGGAAGAATGTAATATTGATGCAATAACATGGTGTGCCTTTTTATCAGCCTGCGTCAGCGGGGAGTTATCGCCTTTGGATTCGGTTCGAAAGTCACCTGAGTGATATACTTCAAGAATTTCTTTGCATGCTGCTTCGCAGGCCTGGATGGCGAGTAGTAAGAGTGGGTCCATTTTTTAATTTTTAACTTTAGATTTTCAGATTGGAGTCAATTTGAATTTTTTATATGGTTCATGTTTAGGAGATTCTTGGAACGATAAATTCAATGAGCGTAGATTGTGATTCATCCACATCTTGCAGATGTGTGCTGATGGTAATGTCGGGATGGAGAGGTCGCTCATAGGGTGAGGTGATTCCAGTGAAGTTTTTCACCTCACCTGCCCGGGCCTTTTTATACAAGCCCTTGATATCCCGCTCCTCACAAACGGCTAATGGACAATCCACAAATACTTCGAGAAAGTTTTCGGACCCAACAATGGTCCTTACCTGATTGCGGTCTTCTTCAAACGGTGAGATGAAAGCAGATAGTACTATGAGTCCGGAATCAAGGAACAGTTTAGATACCTCACCGATACGCCTGATGTTTTCCTTTCGCGAATCATCAGAAAAATCAAGGTCTTTGTTTAACCCACCGCGTACATTGTCGCCATCGAGCAAATAGGTTTTAAAATTCTGTGCATACAATTGAAACTCAAGATGAGTAGCAAGTGTAGATTTACCAGAACCAGATAAGCCTGTAAACCAGATCACCATGGGGTGCTGATTAAGTAATCGAAAACGATCAGCTTTGGTTATTTTCGATTCGAATGGAAATAAATTATTCAAGTGCGAAAATTAATAGATGTTATAATAGATGGATATAAAAGTAATGCAAACGACTATATAAATTAATGTAAGAGGAGTCCCCACTTTCACAAAGTCCTTAAAAGAATATCCACCAGGCCCAAATACCATCAGATTGGTTTGATAACCAATAGGGGTCATGAAATCGCCTGAAGCAGCAAATGCAATTGCTACGAAGAAGGGAGTATAGGGCAACTGCATTTGATCGGCCATGGACATTGCAATGGGAAACATAATTGAAACGGCAGCAGCGTTGGTAATCAACGAGGTTAAAACAATAGTAACAATAAATAGTGATGACAGTACAGCAACCGGGCCTAGTGACTTTACAGTATGAATTAGGCCACCAGCAATAAGCTCTGCCGTACCTGATTTTTCAAGGGCAATACCAATGGCCAGTGAACAGACCAGCACAACCAGTAATCCAAGATCGAGATTCCGTTTAATTTCAACGATGTTAAGTAATTTTAACGACACCATTGCCGTTAGCAAAATAAGACATATCGTAAAAAGGGGAACTACGCCTGTTATACCTAGCAATAAAAAAAGAAAGCAGGTAACCCCTACCCACGAATGCCACCTGGGTTTTGTAGTTGTTATTTTCTGTGGTACTGAAAGGAAAAACAAATCTTTATAGCCCGATACATTTGTTACCTGATCCCCAGTTAGCAAAAGAAGAAAGTCCCCCCCAGCCAGGTGCATCTCTCCTACTTTGCCAGATACTCTTTTTCCATCGCGATGAATGGCGACAATGCTGGCATTAAATCTGTTTCTGAAATCCGATTCTTTTATGCGTACACCGATCAGATCGGAACCCGCGGACACTACGGCTTCAACAAAATTAAATTGACCCAATTGCGCAAGGTTATCTTGTTTTGGAATACTTAAGCCATTGTCCTCACGAATCAAATTGTATATCGAATCCGGGTTGCCAGAGAAAAACAATAAATCATTTTCTCTCAAATCTTCATCTGGCCCAACCGGTGAAATGACCTCACCATTTCTTAAAATTTCAACAAGAAAAGTATCCTGCATTTTGCGAAGGCCAGCATCGCGAACACTCTTTCCGATGAGTGGTGAGCCTTTTGATAAAAGCGTTTCTACTATATATTCTTTAAGATTTTGCCTGACGGTGTCAATCTTTTCTTTGTGGGAGGGTAAAAGATTGTACCCAATATAATACAAGTACAGACATCCGATAATCGTGATAATGATTCCCAGATATAAAAAATCAGTAAAGACCAACATGGGTAGTTTGTATTCAGCAATCAGTCCATTTAATACCAAATTGGTAGAAGTGCCGATCACCGTGATCATTCCACCTAGTATAGTGGCAAATGAAAGTGGGATAAGAAATTTTGAAGATGGATTCCCCGTTTTATATGACCAATCTTTGACATACGGAATCATAAAAGCAACAATAGGAGTATTATTAAGGAATGCGGAAACGGAAGAAACAAGCAACATCAGCCGCAGTAGAAAATTTTTAGGAGTCAGCGTATTCTTAAATAATTTTGAAAAAAAATCCACCCCGTAAATCATTCGCATGCCAGCAGTAACGAGTACTAAAAGAAATATGATGATAATCTGCTGATTAGACAATCCTTTAAGTAATTCCTGTGGTGTAATAACGTTCGCCACCATTAACACCATCGCGCTGACAAAAAAAGACAGCGAAGGATTAAGCCATTCTTTATATAAGGACAGTATTAATAACACAACAACCAACAACGTAATTATCTGATGTAATGTCATTGAGTCATATGTTTTTGAATGGGAAGAGGCATCAAAAAAGCAGGTGAACTATTTGTAAATCCAGATTTCAGACCTTCCAGTTGTTGAGCAACGAGAAGCCTGAAATTAATATTCAGGCTTCTATCTAGTGCTAAGTTAATCATGAATTGACGGATAAAGTCTTTTGAGCTTTATTCGGGCTTCCTTATTTGTGAACTGCCAGTCTATTTTACGGCCCTTGTTA